>NZ_JAAWWS010000140.1 GCF_012272825.1 Wenzhouxiangella sp. XN79A
CGCAAGCGCCCTCCAGCAGGTGATTCAGCGATGGCGCCGAATCGGAAGCCTGTTGGAGGCCGCTTGCGGGCGAAGAGTGGCCGGATCGGTTCGCGAGCAAGCGCCCTCCAACAGACGGATCAAGGTCGGTCGCGGGTTCTTCCTGTTGAAGGCCGCTTGCGGGCGAAGGGTGGCACGGCCGGTTCGCGCGCAAGCGCCCTCCAACAGGCGAATCGAGGGCGGTCGCGGGTTCTTCCTGTCGGAGGCCGCTTGCGGGCGAAGGGTGGCCGGATCGGTTCGCGAGCAAGCTCCCTCCAACAGACGGATCAAGGGCGGTCGCGGGTTCTTGCTGTTGGAGGCCGCTTGCGGGCGAAGGGTGGCACGGCCGGTTCGCGCGCAAATCGGCGTTCATCCGCCTTCATCTGCTGTAACCCGGGACGTTTCCGGTCCGAGCACCGCGCTCTGGTAGTGTGAACCCGAACTCGCCGCAGGAACCGGCGCTTGCGCCGCATCCATGCAGCAGGATCTTTCCGAACAATTCGGCCCGTTCGAGCGCATGCAGCCGACCGTGTTCTTTGGCTCGGCGATGCTGGTGATGCTGTTCGTATTCATCGGCGGCGCGTTCACCGAGTGGGCGGCCGGCACCTTCGAGTCGGTGCAGGGCTGGGTCACGGCGACCTTCGGCGGTTATTACATGCTGCTGGCCTCGGCGCTGCTGGTGATGGCGCTGGTCCTGCTGATCACGCCGGCAGGACGCCTTCGCCTGGGCGATCCCGATTCCCGTCCCGAGTTCTCGTACCCGGCCTGGTTCGCGATGCTGTTCGCTGCCGGCATGGGCACCGGGCTGGTGTTCTGGGGCGTGGCCGAGCCGCTGAGCCATTACCTGGAGCCGCCCGGTGCCGACCCGGAATCCGCGGCCGCGGCCCGCGAAGGCATGACCTACGCCTTCCTGCACTGGGGCCTGCACCCGTGGGCGATCTACCTGGTGCTGGCGCTGGGCATCGGCTACGGGCACTTCCGCCTGGGCCTGCCGCTGGCGCCGCGCGCGGTGCTGTGGCCACTGCTCGGCAAGCGGATCTATGGCCCCGTCGGCCACGCCGCCGACATCCTGTGTACGGTCGGCACCCTGCTCGGCGTAGCCACCTCGCTGGGGCTGGGCGCGATGCAGATCAACGCCGGCCTGTCGCGTTCGCTGGACGTACCGACGGGCACCGGCGTGCAGGTCGCCATCATCGGCGCGATCACGCTGGTGGCGACGATCTCGGTGGTGTCCGGACTGCAGCGCGGCATCCGGCGCCTGTCGGGCCTGAACATCGCGCTTGCGGCGGTGTTGATGGTGTTCGTGTTCGCGGTCGGCCCGACGCTGCCGATCATCGCCACGTTCTTCCAATCACTGGGCAGCTACCTGCAGCGACTGCCGACGATGAGCCTCGAGGTCGGCCTCGGCGCGCCGAGCGAGTGGGAGACGAACTGGACGCTGTTCTACTGGGGCTGGTGGATTTCCTGGTCGCCGTTCGTCGGCATCTTCGTCGCCCGCATCTCCAAGGGCCGCACGGTGCGCGAGGTCATCCTGGCCGCGCTGATCGTGCCGACGCTGGTGACCTTCGGCTGGATGTCCACCTTCGGCGGCGCGGCACTGGACCTGCAGCAGAGCGAGGGGCTGGCGCTGGCCTCGCAGGTCATCGACGATGCCGCGATCGCGCTGCACCTGCTGCTCGAACAGCTGCCGTGGGCGTCCGTCAGCACGGTGTTCGCCACGCTGGTGATCATCATCTTCTTCATCACCTCGTCGGACTCCGGCTCGCTGGTCGACGACATGGTCACCTCCGGCGGCCACCCCGACCCTCCGGTCGCGCAGCGACTGTTCTGGGCGCTCTCCGAAGGCGCGGTCGCCGCCACGCTGCTACTGGTCGGCGGCCTGTCCGCCATCCAGCAGGCGGCCATCGCCATGGCCCTGCCGATGAGCCTGCTGTTGATCGCCGCGGCAATCGGCCTGCTGCGGGTGCTGTGGATGGATGCTCGGGTCGAGGGCGTGCCGGAGGCCGAGGACATCGCGGCACCGGACGAGTAGCGGCAACCGCTGATCGACTGTTGGAGGGCGCTTGCGCGCGAACCGATCCGGCCACCCTTCGCCCGCGAGCGGCCTCCAACAGGCCTTCGATCTGACGCCGGCGCTGATCCGTCTGTTGGAGGGCGCTTGCGCGCGAACCGATCCGGCCACCCTTCGCCCGCAAGCGGCCTCCAACAGACCTTCGATCTGACGCCGGCGCTGATCCGTCTGTTGGAGGGCGCTTGCGCGCGAACCGATCCGGCCACCCTTCGCCCGCAAGCGGCCTCCAACAGGCCTTCGTTTTGACGCCGGCGCTGATCCGTCTGTTGGAGGGCGCTTGCGCGCGAACCGATCCCGCCACCCTTCGCCCGCAAGCGGCCTCCAACGGACCCCCGATCCAGCGCCGGGGTCGGGTCAGTTCTCCATCCCGTCCCGGAAGATCAGCCCGCGTTCGGCCAGGTTGCCGTTCAGGTCACGGCCGTCGATCGAACGGAGGTAGGCCAGCAGCTGGTCCTGTTCGGCGGCGCTCAAGGTCTGCGCGACGCGGTGGACCTGGGCACGGTCGAGATGATCCGACGTGGTCACCACGACGTTGTCGAGAAACGGGCCGTTGCTCGAAGCGTACTCGTCGCGGCGCACGACGACGGTGTTGGCGGTGCCGGCGTTCAGCGGAACATTCTCGAAGCGCAGCCGCAGCCACTCCAGCCGGGTCGGGTCGTCGACGATGGCGCCGGTGCCGGCCGGCGTGCCGTTGACGATCACCGACAGCTGGCCGCTCCGGCCGGCGCTGTAGCGGAGTTCCACCGCGCCGACGCCGCCGCTGCCGCCGTCGACGCCGTTGAAGGTGACGGTCGCGCCGTCGCCGTTGAAGCGGACGATGTCGCCGTGGAAGGTCGAGTCCTGGTTGATGTGGCTGAAGTTGACGACCTCGGCGCTGCCCAGCTGGGCGTCTTCGGCCTCGTACTGGGTGCCGCCGGCTACCGTGAACACGTCGGCCAGCGTCTCCGCCGATCCGTCGTGGAAGTACGGCGGGGTTTCCCAGATGCCCATCAGGGTCGGCGTATCGATGCCGGTCAGCGGATCGCCCAGCCGGAAGCCGGAGCTGGTCCGGATCGTGCCGACGTCGTGCAGCGCGGGGCCGACGATGCTGTCGGTATAGCCGGAGACCGGGTCGTGGCAGTCGGCGCAGCCCAGCGCCTGGAAATGCCCCGCCCCGGCGACGGCCTCGGCGGTGAAGCTGCCGTCCGGCGCGCGATACGGACTGCGCGGGATCGTCGTGCGATCGAGCGAGGCGACGTAGGCGGCCAGGGCGTCGAGCGTGACGCTGCGCCCGGCGTTCGGCGCGCCCAGCGACGGGTTCGGCGTCTGGCCCGGGGCCAGGAAACCCAGGCCACCGAACTCGAACACGATGTCGATGATGAAGTCCTGGATCTCGTCGAAGTTGCCGGACCAGTGCACGTTACCGTGCACCATGCCGGCGCGGCCTCTGAGGTCGGTGGTGTTGCGGAAGCCCTCGCCGCGCTGGGTGAAGTCCCAGACCCGGCCGTCCTGGCTGCCGTCCTGGTGGCAGCTGGCGCAGGAGATGTAGCCCTCGAAGCTCATCGGGTTCTGGCCCAGCGGGTCGTTGCCGGCGAAGAAGAACAGCCGCTTGCCGACCAGTACGTCGCCGGGCAGCGGCTCGTCGGTCACGCTGGTGAAGCTGGTGTTCGGCAGGGTCCGGTCGCCGGTGGCCAGGAACTCGCCGAGTTCGACCCGGTTGACCGTGCGGCCGGTGAAGTTCTGCACCCAGACCGAGTCGGTCACCGGGTCGAACACCAGGCCGCGCGGTGCGCCGCCGGTGGTCACGCGCCACAGCGTGGTCCGGCCGCCGCCGGCGCGGATCTGCAGGTCGTCGAGCGCGGCCACCGCGTTGTTGCCCTGCAGCGTGGTGAACACGTAGTCGCCGCGCGGCGAGAACACCAGCGCCGACGGTGACTCGCTGTTGTCGACGTCGATCCGGCCCCGCGCTGGGCCGGTCGACGCGCGACCGGGCTCACGCGGCTCGCCGGAGGCATCGTTCATGTCGAAGCGACCCAGCACCGCGCGCACGGTGGAATCGTGCGCCAGCGGCAGGTTGTTGCCGACGCCCTGGTCGAAGAAGGTCCCGCGGTTGGTGTCCATCTTCAGGCCGGTGTACCAGAGCCAGTCCTGCTGCGGGCTGAGCGTGAGGCCGGCGATATGGTTGGGCACGCCGGGGCCGTCGGAGCCGCCGGCATCGATGCCGGAGCGGCCGCGGTCGCGCCACAGGGCCAGCGTGCGGGTCAGGCTCATCGCGTGGCCGTCGATCTCCCAGATTTCGCCGTAGTCCTTGGCCGACAGGAACCGGGCGACGAACACCCGACTGCCGTCGCCGGTGATCGCGATCGCGCCGGCCGACGGACCGAGATCGACCGCGCCGTCGAGCGCGCGGGTGGCGCGGTCGAAGCGCAGCAGCCGGCCGTGGCCCGGCTCGCTGCCGGCACCGCCCCGGGTCGAGACGAACACCTTGCCGCCGTCGCGCCGGACCGCCACGGCCTGGGGCGACGATCCGAAGCCGGTGTCGATGCGCTCGACGATGCCGCCGGCGGCGTTCACCACCACCACGTCATCGCTGCCGGCCAGCGCCACCCAGGCCTCGCCGTCGGGCGCCACGGCCACCGACACCGGCCGGCTGGCTTCTTCGTTGAACTGGTCGAGGTCGGTCTGACCCAGCAGCGCGCCGGTGTCGGCATCCAGCCGCGCGACGGTGCCGTGATCCGGATTGACGACCCACAGCCGGCGCCCCGCCTCGTCGAGGGCGATCGTCGAGGACTGGGTCGGCAGCGGGCCGGTCGGCAGATCGGCGACGGTGACGGTAACCGTCTCGGTGACCGTCGAGCGGGTGCCGTCGGGCTTCAGATCGCGGACCTGGACCTTGACCTCGTAGTGGCCCTCTGCGGTGTAGACGTGCTGGAACTGGTTGGCCGAGCCCCAGGCCGTGTACGGCGTGCCGTCGCCGTAGTTGAAGCGGTATTCGATCGGGTCGTTCTCGGGGTCGGAGCCGCTGGCCGCGATGGTCACCGTCTCGCCGGTCGAGGCCGGCGACGGGCCGGCGCTGATGTCGTCGACGAGCGGCGCACGGTTGCCGGCGCTGACCTCGGTGCCGGTGGAAAAGGTAAATGAATATCCGTCGATGCCGTTGTTGGCGACGTCCTTGATGCCGTCCTGGACCACGATCACTTCGTACTCGGTGTCGGGCGCCAGGTACTGCCTCGGCGTGATCGTCAGGATGCCGTCGTGAGCGAACGAGATCCACGCATCGATCGCCGTGCCGCCGACCGGTCGGACGATGACGGTCTCGCCATTGAGAATGGTGTAGGACTCCAGCTCCTCGTGGATCAGCAGGCTGATCGGCGCGCCGAGCGGATAATTGGTCTGGCCCGGCTGCGGGATGTGGTAGCCGACGTACGGCGCGGTGCGGTCCGGCGCGGCGTCGTGGCACCACACGCCGATGCCGTCGCGGCCCGAGGCGCTGTAGGCCCCGGTGATCAGCAGGTTGCCGATCGGAAGGGTGTACTGGCTGACGCCCAGCGGCCCGGACACGCTGCCGGCCGGCCGGTTGTCGCCGACCTCGTCGAGCTCGAGCACCGGCGTGAGGGTTTCCATGTCGATCTTGTGCCGGCGGGTGAACACGTACTGATCCTGGGTCTGGACGTACGGCACATTGGTGCCGGCGTTCAGCGCCGGCGTGCCGGCCAGGTCCATGGTCGTGACCAGGCGCAGGTCGGTCGGGTCGGAGTAGTCGATGACATAGACCAGGTCGCGCGGATCACCCCCGGCCAGCACCAGGTAGTTCTCCCAGACCGCGCCGATGTAGGCGCCGAACGGGCCGGTGAGCTTGTCGAGCACGCGCGGCGGCTCGGGCGGGTCGTTGAAGGTCGGGCCGATGTCGTAGGCGACCACGCCGAGCATCGAGGCATCGGAGACCATGATCAGCAGGTTGCCGATCAGGATGCCGTTGCCGGCCACGCCGTCGTCGGCCAGCGGCTCCCACTCGGCGAGCAGCTCGTCGGCCCGCCACAGCCGGCCCTGGCCCGGCGTGGCGCCGTACTGCAGCCAGTTGAACGGCATCGACCACGGCCAGTAGATGTTGTGCAGGCTGCCGCCGGCCGGTGATTCCTGGACCTGCCAGAATCGCTCGTCGACCGGCATCTGCTCTTCGATATTCACGCCCAGCGATGCCCGCCGGATGCGCGCGCCCCAGCGGCTCATGATCCAGTCGCCGGACTTGGCGTGCGAATGGTTGCCCTGGTCGGTAAAGACGCCGAGCTGGTCCTCGGAAATCATGGCCAGGCTGGTCGGGTCCGAGGGGTCGGTGAACCGCCACTCGCGCCGGGCGTTGCCCGCGACGTTGTTCGAATACAGGACCTGGTTGTGATAGACGATGTTGGTGATCCGGCCGAGGCCGACTTCGCGGTGCAGCAGCTGACCCGGCGTGCAGCTCAGGTCGTTCGGAAACGCCGGCACCACCGGCGGCACCTGGGCGACCGCCTGCGGGACCAGCCCCGGGCCCACAATGGCCAGCAGCAGGCCGAGGATCGTTCGAACCGTTGCAGTCACGGACTGTTCTCCCTGATCGTTCCGTTTCAGCCCCTTCGTCGCTGACGGAATGTAGCAGTGAACCATTCCGAGGTCATTGCAACGGTGCGCCGTTGCGGACGAACGGCGGGATTTTCGGGCTGATCGGAGCCGTGACCGTGTCGGCGAGGGAGATCATCGACGAGCGGCACCGAGCCGGCGAGGGTCCGGTCAGCCGCGCCGTCGCAGTTCCTGCCCGGCCTTCGTGCCGGAATCGACCGGCGCATCGAGCACGTCGCCGGCAACAAGAAAGGAGGCGGCACGAGGCCGCCTCAAGACGTGCTGCATGATCGGGTCCGGGCTCAGAGCTCGAAGCGGAACCCGCCGTAGACGGTCCGCTCGGCGGCCGGCTCGATGCCGTCGCTGCGAACACGGCTGTAGTAGTCCTCGTCGAGCAGATTGTTGATGCCGCCGAACAGGGTCCAGTTCTCCCCCAGCCGGTACTCGGCGCTGAAGTCGAGCACTTCGTAGGCCGGGATCACGGCCTCGATCAGGTCGCCACCGGAACCGCGCGGGCTGTTCGAGTCCTGCCAGAACTGTTCATCGACGAGGGTGGCCGTCAGTGTCGCGTTGAACACGGGCGTGTCGTAGATGAAGCCCGCGCGCACCAGGTACTCCGGTGCGAAGGCCGGGGTGTTGCCGACCCGGCCGGCATTGACGCTTTCGGTGATCTCGGCGTCCAGCAGGGAACCGTTGAAGAAGGTCAGCAGCCGGCTGGCCGTACTGCGGTTGGCGAACAGATCGTACTCGACGCTGAACTCCAGACCTTCGTGGCGCGAATCGCCGGAATTGATGCGCAGCACATCGCTGACGTTGACCTGGATCTGCTCGATCTTGTCCTCGAAGTCGATCCGGAACAGGCTGACGTCGAACAGCAGGCCGTTGATCGGGCTGGAGCGGAAACCGATCTCGTAGTTCATCGCCTTCGAAATGTCCGGACCGTTCTCGGCGGCCAGCTCGGCGGTCGGGTTGGCCAGGTCATCGAAACGCTGCGGGCGGTAGGACTCGGAGATATTCACGTAGGCCTCCGAGGAACGGCCGACCTGCACCATGCCGCCGAGGCCGAACAACAGCTCGGAGCTGTCCTTGTCGACATCGACCGGGTCGCGGTCGAGATCGGCACGCTTGAGGTTCTCGAACAGGTCGTAGTTGACGTTCTCGTAGCGCAGTGCCGGGGTCAGACTGAAGTTGCCGAAGCGGAACAGGTTCTCGACGAACACCGCGCTGTAGGTCATCTCGCGGTCCTGGTCGAACACCAGATCGTCCGGATTCTGGCGATCCGAGCGGATATCGTCGCTGACAAAACGGGTGCGCGGGCTGTCGGTGCGGTACAGCGTGGTGCCGATGGTCAGCGCATGGCCGTCGCCCCAGGCCTGTGCCAAGCGCGCGTCGAGGCCGGTCGTCGTGAACTCCTGCTGGTCGATGTTGGTCGTTGCCGGCTCGTCGGCCGGGTCGACGAACTGGCCCGAACGGCGGCTGAAGCGATCCTGGTAGGAATGCCACAGGCGCGCGTTCAGCGTGGCCTCGTCACTGATCTGCTGGTCCCAGGTCAACGCAGCGATCGTCCGATCGATCTTGACGCGGTTGAACGGCGTCAGCGTCTGATCGCGATCGGCCGCGAACTCGGCCGAGCTGAGCCGGCCGGCTTCGCCGGAATCGGACTGGTACATCGTCAGGTCGAAGCCGATGCGGATGCCCTCGAGTCCGGCGTACTCCACGCCGAAGTAGCCCGAGTCGACCTCGTAGTCCTCGTTGTCGCGCGGGCCGTCGGCCTCGCGATGATCGTAACTGGCCATCAGACCCCAGTCCCCGTTGCCCCAGCGGGCCTCGTTGTAGGTGCTGTAGAACCCGTCGGACCCGATGCTGTGCTCGGTGCGCGCGCCGAACGCGGCATCGGCATCAGCGTCACGGGTGACGAAGTTCAGCGTCGGGCCGATCTGCGGACCGTACAGAAGCCCCGACCCACCGCGTACGAACTCGATGCGCTCGACCCGCTGGGCCGGCGGCAAGTAGTAGATCGTCGCGTACCCGAACAGGTCGGAGGCCAGCGGAATGCCGTCCTGGAAGAACGCCACGAACTCCGACTCGTGCGGGTCGCCGAGACCGCGGTAGTTGACGTTGTAGATGCTCGGGATCTTCTGGTCGGAGACGAACAGGCCCGGCAGGCGCGAGAACATCTGGCGCAGGTTCGGCTCGACGAAGGTCGGCTGCTCGTCGAGATCCACCGTGGTCGTTTTCTTGCCGGAGAACACCCGGCCTGCATCGACCGACTTCATGTTCTGCGGCAGCAGCGGATCCATCTGCGATTCGCCGCGAATCTGGATATCGTCAAGCTCAAGATTGTCGCTGGGCTCCTCGGCCAGGAGCGGAGAGAAAGAAACGGCAAGGGCCAGGGCGATGCTGGCGGTCAGGGGATTGATTCTTGGCATAGTCAGTACGGGTCACGGGCTGTTTTTGATGAAGCGCGATTATAATCATTCTCATTCGCGTTTTGGCGTTTCGGAAGAAAATTCTCCAGACGCGAGTGTCCGATTGCGCTAGACACAGCAAACAGGACCATTGCCGTCGATTCCGCCGCCCGCAGCAAGACCGCGTCCTGCCCGTCCCTGAAACGGGTCGATCGGACAGGCCGGGCGATCCTCCACGGCAAGAAGGGCGTGATCGACGACCGCCTGCCGCCGATTCTCGAGCGGCTGAAGGCTCGTCCCGAAGGCGTGGTGGAGTTCCTGTCCAGGCCGCAGCGGCGGCGCGCACCGAACGTGATGGGACCGGTGCAAGCGCTGAAGGAACGCTCGCAGGAATTCGGACGAAAATTCCTGAAAGGCCGCGCCACGGCTGCATTGCTGTTCGGGCAGACCGGCCCCCTCCAAAACGCCCCTGCCCGCTTCGCCGAGCGTTTTGTCGTGCCCTGAGATCGGCGGAACCGCTGTTCCGCGACCCGAAATCACCCGTACAGGCTCAAAGCGAGGTTGTTTCATCGATTTTGATTGCTTGACGGCGGCATTCCTGGCTGCCGGTCGAACGATCGTCGTCTCTCAATGCAGGGGTGCCCGAATTTTCCCCACTAGCAGTCCGCAGATCATGTGGTGAAAAACATATCCCGCTCCGTCCTCCTCCTGGGTGTGTATGGAAAATTCCCACCGGGCCTGCCCCTGGTGCCTGACCCGGGAGGCCGGGCGACCGATCCCGCGCCCCGGGCCGGTCGATGGCTAACCATTTGTTGGAAAGGCGCTCGTGATCAGACTCAGATGCGCCTTCCCTTTCGATGGGTGTCCGCGCTTCTTAGCGAATGATCTTCGCCTCTCAATGCATGGGTGTCCGGGTTTTTGTTCCCTGTCGATGGGTGTCTGCGCTTTTGGCAAACATGCGTCTAGCGCACCAAACGCAGGGGAGTCTCGTCAACCTAGATCAATTCCGGGCGCCGATCCCATGCATTGCGAGTAGTTATCGACCCTATTTTGATGCTTGTCGAGGCCCTTGTGTTGCGGACTACCGAGGCGTAGATGCGGCCCACACAGGACGCAATCCCAACCTGCCGCGAGCGGTGCTGGACTTACCGTGGAAATGCAATCTGGGGCGATGCCCTGCACTGCCTCAAACGTAATTTAATCTGCTATCCATCCCCACAGCATATGAACTTCTGAAGAGCTAGATTCCTTAACCATCCGGTTTTCGGAAGATGCGCTTCATTACAACGTAGCTAAGTGCAGAAGCAACCAACAGAATCCAGCCTATACCTGAGCCAGCGCTGGGAAATCCAAAAAACGAAGCATACAGGCTCATTGAACTAACGTAATGGTCTGCAAAAAGAAACGCAGATAATCCCAAAGAAAGCAATACAGAAACAGCAAAGATAACAATGCTCTCTTTCTTGGCTGAAAACGCTAGGAAGAGCAACACATACTGCGCCGGCAACTGAAATGATATGACTCTCCATATGACGTTTGAAATTGCCACAGAAAAGGCAAAATTAAACCCTTCGCCGAAGCGAATGGAGTGGACAAGGACGAAAATCAACGTAAAGAGAAAAATTTCGATTACCGAATACCCAAACAGTCTCGCGACGCCATATTTCAAACTGTTGCACACGTCTTTGATCATCGATTTCTCTCAAAAATCATCATTGACTGACCGAGCCTCACTCTGCTTTCCTGGTTAAAGAAATTCATTCCGGCGCCCCCATCAGCAGCAGTGAGCGCTGCACCAAGCCTTGGATTAGTCGCAAACATAGACAGACGCAACGGTGACGAAAAAGAGGCGTTGATGTGGCCTTGCTCAAAGAATCCGGGTTCATTTGTATCGAGATAGTTCTGCACTAGAGTCTGCTCTCGGTCAACTAGAGCGAAGTCCAAAGCTTGCCCCTGTGCACCCTGACCGGCCCAGCCTCCTGAGATTACTTGAGCAAACGTTCTGACATTATGCAACAACAAGTCTTGGCCCAACCCATTCAGATAGTCCGCCACCGCGATATCAGGTGCACTTCCAAACGCTCGGTTCAAATCAGCCGCAACGCGGAACCAAACGGCGTCGATTCCCAAAGCAGAAATCGCCTTATCCATCATGAAATATACGTTGCTTCGAATGCCGAACCCTGAATGCTCTGTCAACGTATCTGAATCCGAGTTGCCGCAAGAGCCGCCTGAACACTGATTAAGGATGAACTGCATCGCGGATGTAATAGCGCCATTTGCAAAGTCTCCACCACTGATCTCGGAAACCGTGCCACCAATCAGCGCACTCACTACGGCCCCATCAGCAACACCAAAATTAGCGCCAATAAATGGAGCGGCGGACGAGCTGGCAGCTGAAGAGACAAACCCATGCCCAAACTTCCCGCCCTGCATATCCGCCGTGATTCCACCCACGGTGCCGTGGGCCACAATCTTGGCCGCGTAACCGGCCTTCGATAGCTTGCCAACAAAGTTTCCCTGCGCCCAGTCGAAATTCGCCAAGCCTCGCCCGATCCCGAATGAGGCGACCGACGTAAACGCACCGGTCTTCGCCCCTTTCCAGGTTCCAGAGGTTACCGCACCGGATACCGCGCCGCCAACAGCCACATACGCGGCGGCCTGTATAGCGCCATACTTTACGAGCAATGATCCTGCGGCTCCTCCAGTCGCCGTCGCGATCATCACGCTCATTCCAATATTCACGAAATCCCCGAGACTGAAATAGCCGCTCGGGTCCGTGTATCGCAGCGGGTTGTTGTGGACGTAGGTGTAGCGGTTGAGCGTCGTCGTGCTCTCCAGGAACGGGTCGGCCTGGAGGAAGCGGCCGAGCATCGGGTCGTAAATGCGGCCGTTCATGTTGATGATGCCGTGGTCGTCGTGGTGCTCGTGACCGGTGAACCCGCGCGGGGTTAACGACGTCATCTGGGCGATCCAGTCCGGGGGCGCGAGGCTCGCCCAGGCGTTCCAGCTCGCACTCGGCCCTGTCAACGGGTCGGACCGCCGGCCCCAGGGGTCGAACGCCATCCTGGCCACGACCGCGCCGTTCGCGTCGGTGTAGGCGACGATCGAGCCCTGGTGGTCCGTATGCTGGAACAGCATGCCCGACCACATCGCGGTTCCCAGCCGCTCCAGACGCTCAAGGCCGACCCCGGCGACCGGTCGCCGGGCCTCGGTCCATTCAGCGTCGTTGGCCCTGTCGGTACCGAACAATCGGCTGCACCCTGACTTCGCGACGGCCCCAGCCTGCCAGCACCGCCGCCCGATGTCAGTAGGAAATCGACCCGGCTGCCCTTAGGAAATCTACGCAGTACGCGCGGGGGATTTTCTGACCCGAGAAAGAAGGTCCAAGGCGGTGGGTTTTCAGACACGTTTACGCGCGAGTTTCCGGACCGGTCCACGCGGGCGAGAGGATCGAGTTTTCGGAAGCCAGAAAAAAGGCCCCGACGGCCGAGTTTTTGGGAGCCGTAAAAAAGGGGAACAGCTGGGTTTCTGGAGGCGTTGACGCGTGCGGCCCATTTGAACAATTTTTGCGCACGTTAGGGGCGATGGTTTGTTGCACAAGCACGCGCGCGGGAACCAAAAAAAAGCCCGGCACAGTGACCGGGCTCTTGGTTGGTGCATTTCAGGGATGGCGGGCCGGATGGTGGGACGAAACCCAAACCGGCCCTAAGCCCCTGATTCTGCAACCTAGTTGGCGGAGAGAGAGGGATTCGAACCCTCGATAGGGCTATAAACCCTATACTCCCTTAGCAGGGGAGCGCCTTCAGCCACTCGGCCATCTCTCCGTGAACCGTTGAATTGTCAGTCTAGCCGTTCCGGCGGCGCCTCGCGTAGAGGCCTTGGAAACGGTCGTCGGCACGGCGCGAAGGCAGCCATCCGAGCGGACTTCTAATTATAACGGCGAAGAACCGGGAATGCGACCGGTCTGGGGCACGATTCCCTGACGCGCGCGCCGGAATTTGCGACAATATCGACTGGTGGCCCTCTTCGGTCTCCCCGCACCACGACCCCGTGAACCCCGTCAGGCCCGGAAGGGAGCAGCGGCAGCGGGTGATGTGGGTGACGGGATCGGGCGGTTGGGGGTCACCTCTCCTTCTTCTTCGCTCGATCGCGGGCCGGTTCTCTGCCGGCCCGCGGTCGTTGCGGCGTGGGCCGTCCTGCGGGACGGCCTACTGATCTTTCCTACAACCCCCCGCTGTCCGGCGGGGTCCGGATGCGGCGATTTCCGACAGCACGGCGCGGCGGTTTCCGATGGTCGCGGGCCGGCCGGATCGACAGACTGGTTCGCGAGGTGACCGGCACGAGGCCGGCGCCCGATTCGAAACCGAACCGATCCATCGATCATCGACATCCGAAGGAGAATCATCATGTTCAAGAACCTCATGCTGGCCCTGGTCCTGGCCCTTTCGCTGAACGCGACGGCGCTGGCCGACGAGAACGCGCAGGTCGACGTCAACACCGCCACCGCCGAGCAGCTGGCCGAGACGCTGGTCGGCGTCGGCGAGTCCAAGGCCGAGGCGATCGTGGCCTATCGCGAGGCCAACGGCCCGTTCCGCCACATCGACGAGCTGATCAACGTCCGCGGCATCGGCATGGCCACGGTCGACAACAACCGCGAGCGCATCCGCCTGGGGATGGGCGACGACGGCAACGGTTGACGCCGCTTCCTCCGGCGTCGGGGCGCGCCGCTTCTGCCGACGGCGCGCCCCACTCTCCAGCCCGGGCCGAGGGGCTCGGGGTCTTGAGCGGTCGGACACCTTCCTTCCCCAGGTGCCTGATCGGACTCGGAATTCCGCCCGGCTTCGCGTCGGGCGGAATTTTTTCACCGCGCGGTTCTCGGAATCTGAGAAACTGTACATCCATACAGTCTCTCCAGACCCCTGCAGGAGAACCGCCATGCCCCCGACTTCGACCGTCTACGCCAGCACCCGCCCGATTTCGCTGGACCACCTGCTGGCCGACCGCGACGACCTGTGGCGCGGCCGCCGGCGCCGGCCGGCCCCGGCCCGCTCGACCGGCCACGCCGCGCTGGACGCCCAGCTGCCGACCGGCGGCTGGGCACGCGGCAAGCTGACCGAGCTGGTGCCCGACCGGGCCGGCGGCGGCGAGCTGGACCTGCTGCTGCCCTGCCTGGCCGAGTGCACCCGCGAGGGCCGCTCGGTGGTGTTCGCCTCACCGCCGCTGGTGCCCTGCCCGCAGCGGCTGCACCGGGCCGGCGTGGACCTGGCCCGGGTGCTGGTGGTGCGCGCGCCCGACCACGCGCTGTGGGCCGCCGAGCAGTGCCTGAAGAGCGGGTTGTGCGGCGCGGTGGTGGCCTGGCCGCAGCGTGCCCAGGTCAACGAGCGCGCCATGCGTCGACTGCAGCTGGCCGCCGAGAACGGCGAGGCGCCGCTGTTCGTCTGCTACCCGCCCGGCTGCCCGGCGCCGCCGTCGCTGGCCGCGCTGCGGCTGGCGGTGCACGCCGGCGGCGAGCTCGAGGTGCTGCGCAGCGCCCAGGGGCCGGGCGCGGGGCCGATCCGGCTGGCGCCGGACAACGTGGTGCCGCTGGCCGCGCGCCGCCGCGCGCTCGAAGCCCGCGCCTGAGCGGGTCGATGGAGTGCGCAGAACCGTCCATAACGCCGCGCTCTGGACCGGCGTCGTCTGTCCCCGGCTGGCGCTGGAAGGCGCCGGCCGGATGCGCGCGCCCGGCAATGATGCGGCCGAGCGGCCGCGCGCGGCGCACGACACGATCGGCGGCCAGCTCCGGCTGGTCGCGGTCGACGAGGTCGCGGCACGGATGGGGGTGCGCACCGGGCAGGCCTTGACCGACGCGCTGGCCATTGCGCCAACGCTGGACAGCCAGCCGCGCGACCGGCGGGCCGAAGCCGCGTGGCTGGAAGACCTGGCGCTGGTCGCCTACGGCTTCAGCCACCAGGTGGCGCTGACCGGCGACGGCGTGGTGCTGGAGGTCGGCGGCAGCCGCCGGCTGCACGGGCCGCTGGACACGCTGCTGGCCTCGCTCGAGGAGGCCCTGGCGCCGCTGGGCATGACGACCGTGCTGGGCGTGGCGCCGGTGGCCGCGGCGGCCGGGCTGATGGCGCGGGCCGGCGCGCGCGCCGAGACCCCGGACGAACTGGAGCGCCGGCTGGCCGACTGGCCGATCGAGCGGCTGGAGCTGGCCCCGGCCGAGCGCCGCAAGCTGGCCGGGCTGGGGCTGAAGAGGGTCCGCGACCTGGTCGCGCTACCGCGCTTCGAGCTCGACCGCCGGCTCGGCCAGGGCGTGGGCCGCTACCTCGATCAGCTGCGCGGCCGGCTGGACACCCCGCTGGTCTACTGGCAGCCGCCGGAGACCTTCTCCCGCCTCGTCGAGCTGCCGGTGCCGGTGCGCCGCACGGAAGCCCTGGTCTTCGTCCTGAACCGCGTGCTCGACGGGCTGGAGCACTGGCTGCGGGTCCGAGACGAACGGCTGACCGCGCTGCACGTGACGCTGTTTCCCGAGGACCAGGGGCCGAAGATCGCCTTCTCCGCCGGACTCGGCCAGCCGGGCTTCCAGCGCGATAGATTGCTGGAGATTCTCCGGCTCAAGCTCGAGCCGGTCCGGATCACCGCCGACATCGAGCGGCTGAAGGTCGAGGCCGACAGCGTGAGCGGCCAGCGCCCGCCGCAGGCCGATCTCTGGTCCGGCACCAACATCAACGACGCCTGGCCCGCCCTGCTCGACCGGCTCGGCGCCCGGATCGGCGAGGATGGCCTGTGCGGCGTGGCGCCGAAGTCCGACCACCGCCCCGAGAAGGCCTGGGCCTGGACGAAGCCGGGCACCACCGCCGTGGCCGAAGACACGCCGGAACGCCCGGCCTGGCTGCTGCCCGAGCCGCGCCCCTGCCGCATCGACGCACTCCGCCTGATCGACGGCCCCGAGCGCATCGAGACCGGCTGGTGGGACGGCCAGGACTGCCGCCGCGACTACTGGGTGGCCCACGACGAACGCGGCCACAGGCTCTGGGTCTTCCGCGAATACAAACCGCGCGACGGGTGGTTCGTGCACGGGGTGTTTGGGTAAAAAACAGGGGAAAGGGGAGAGGGGGAAGGGACGAGTAAAGGCGAGCCGACCCCTCTGCGCCCGACCCGCCCCTGCCCTCACTCGTGGGCCATGCGGCAAATCAGGTGACACTCAGCCGTCGCACCCGCGTCGTATGCAAGTCGCGCGAGTGGAGGCGTCCTTGCCGGGCCGTCAAGCGAGCGGAACGCAGCATACGGTGCGGGTGCGACGGCCCTTCGGGAGTCACTGTGCCGGCACGACTCGGCGTTGCGTTTCTTGGCAAGGAAGCGGCCACTCCCTGCGAAACGCCCCTTGATTCGCGCCGGCACAGTGGCTTTGAGCGTTACCTGATTTCCTGATTTGTCGCATGGCCCACTAGTGGCGGACGGACCGTGTGAGCTACAAAGAAAACGCCCCGGTTGAACCCGGGGCGTTCGGAACCTTGCGGCGTCAACGGCCATCAAGGCTCTTGCAAGGGGAAGGTCATCCGGAAATGCACGGTATTACCGTTGCAGTACACACTTCCACTGGGAAGGATATCCGTTCGCGGGTTCTGCTGTGTGGGATAGGTGCCCGTCCCTTCACCATTGACGAAAAGCTGACCACTCGAACAATGCAGGGAAATACCACCGGCCTTGCCCGAAGTCGCTACATGAACTTCCACGGCACTGAACCATTTCGTCGAGGGATCGAACGACAGCCAGTCGGTTTGAACGACTACGCCCGACTCGCCGCGAAGCACCACATCACCCTGGAAATTCAGCAGCGCAGGCTGTATGTCCGTTTTCTCCAGGTCTGCTTCTCTGTAAATGACCGTGGAGCGCTCGGACAGAACGTCCACCGTGGACTTTGCATCCAGCACAACAGTGACCGAGCTATCACGCATCTCGACCACGGAAGCGGAGTACTCTTCCGCCATGGTCGCGCTTGAGATCAAGAAAAGACTGCCGACGACTGCCGCGCAGACACTTCTTCGAACGACATTTTCAGTATCGAAAGACGTCATGATGACTCTCCTCAAGTTCAAGTGAATCGAGAACACAATGCGCTTTATGGCAACAGAACAGCCCCTTTCAGTTTCCGTACACCACAACCAACGCCATTTCAAGTTGCCACCCCCCCGTTTTTTTTCAAAAGTTTTTGAAAAGAAGAGGCACATGAAAATGCTATCAATAAAACACAAGCAGCGCGGCGATCTCTGATGAACCAAGTGCTTGTCATCCTCGCAATTTCTGCCCTGACCTGGGGCACACATCGCCTGCTGCGCCATCGCCAGCGCAAGCGGGCCGCGGCGACTCCGCTGACCGACGCACAGCGAACGATCCTGCACGACAACGTCCCGCTGTACCGGCGCCTGCCGGACGCGCTGAAGGCGAAGCTCGAAGGTCAGGTGCAGACGTTCCTGTTCGACAAGCGCTTCCACGGCCTGCAGGGTGTGGAGATCGACGACGAGATCCGGCTGACCGTGGCCGGCACGGCCTGCATCCTGCTGCTGGGCCGCGACGACCTGGAATTCGCCGGGTTCACGACGATCCTGATCTACCCCAGCACCTTCGTCTCCGAGCAGCGGAATCACGACGGGCTGGTCGAGCACGTCGGCCGTCCGGCCCGGCTGGGTGAATCCTGGAAGCGCGGTCCGATGGTGCTGGCCTGGGACTCGGCCCGCCACGGCGCCGGCGACATCAAGGACGGCCACAACGTGATCCTGCACGAGTTCGCCCACAAGCTCGACGAGGCCGACGGCGTGATGGACGGCGCGCCGGTGCTGGAACAGCGCAGCCAGTACGTCAGCTGGGCGCGGACCATGCAGCCGGCCTTCGACGAACTGCAGCGCAATGCCGCGCAGCACGTCAAGACCGTGATGGACCACTACGGCGCGACCAACCCGGCCGAGTTCTTCGCCGTGCTGGTCGAGACCTTCTACGAAAAACCGCGCCAGCTCGACAAGCACCATCCCGAGCTGTACGCGGAAATGCGGCGCTGCTTCGGGGTCGATCCGATCGACTGGCACGATCCGGCCCTGCACGGCTGATCGGGGCCGGCGCGCTGTATTTGTTAGGGTGGACGTTGGTTCACACCGAACGGAGCCCCCATGGCCGGCGACGACTACGAAGCCCGGCGCGACTTCGAGCACACCCCGGAACCGCGCGGCGGGACCGGGACCTCCGGGGAGGATCCGGTCTTCGTCATCCAGAAGCACGACGCCTCGTCGCTGCACTATGACCTGCGGCTGGAGATCGACGGCGCGCTGAAGTCCTGGGCCGTGCCGAAGGGGCCGTCGACGGACCCATCCGAAAAGCGCCTGGCGATCCCGACCGAGGACCACCCGCTGGACTACGCCGACTTCGAGGGCGTGATTCCCGAGGACCAGTACGGCGGCGGCACGGTGCTGGTCTGGGACCGCGGCACGTTCGACAACATCACCGAAAAGGACGGCGAACTCCAGCCGCTCGACGAGGCCTGGAAGAACGGCCATCTGCTGGTCGAACTGCACGGCGAGAAGATTTCCGGCGGCTACGCGCTGCAGCGCACCGGTTCGGGCGACGACGCCAACTGGCTTCTGATCAAGATGGACGACGACGAGGCCGACGCGCGGCGCAACCCCGTCTCGACCGAGCCCGACTCCGTGCTCAGCGGGCGCTCGATCGACGAGATTGCCGACGACGAGAGCGAGGACGACGAATGAGCGACTGGCGCGACGAGCTGAGCGACGACGAGCGCGAGCGTCTCGAGCCGGCCGATCCGCCGGAGTGGATCGCGCCGATGCTGGCCACGCTGACCGACAAGCGATTCTCGGATCCCGGCTGGATCTACGAGCGCAAGCTCGACGGCGAGCGCTTGCTGGCGTTCCGCAACGGCTCCGACGTGAAGTTGCTGACCCGCAACCGCAAGAACGCCGCCGCCACCTACCCCGAACTGATCGAAGCGCTGGAACGCCAGCCGGTCGACGATTTCGTGATCGACGGCGAGGCGGTGGCCTTCGACGGCAAGGTCAGCAGCTTCTCGCGGCTGCAGCAGCGCATGCAGGTCGATGATGCGCAGAAGGCCCGCGACAGCGATGTGGCCGTGTACTTCTACGTCTTCGACCTGCCCCATCTCGAGGGTCACTCGCTCGACAAACTACCGCTGCGCACGCGCAAGACCTTGTTGAAGACGCTGTTCGACTTCGACGACACGTTCCGCTTCACGCCGCACCGCAACGAGGACGGCGAAGGATACTTCGAGCAGGCCTGCGAAAAGGGCTGGGAAGGCGTCATCGCCAAGCGCGCAGATTCCGCCTACCGCCACTCGCGCTCGCGCGACTGGCTGAAGTTCAAGTGCGGGCACGGCCAGGAACTGGTGATCGGCGGGTTCACAGAACCGCAGGGCGAACGGGTCGGCTTCGGTGCGCTGCTGGTCGGTGTCTACGAGGACGACGAACTGCGCTACGCCGGCAAGGTCGGCACCGGCTACGACGATGACTTCCTGGCCGACTTCCGCGAGCGGCTGGACGAGCTCGCCACCGACGATTGCCCGTTCGCCGAGACGCCGTCGGAATCGGGCGCGACCTGGGTCGAACCGAAGTACGTCGGCGAGTTCGGTTTCACCGAGTGGACCGACGACGGCAAGCTCCGGCACCCGCGCTTCCTGGGCCTGCGACGCGACAAGAACCCGACCGACGTGGTCCGGGAGGCGCCCGATGGCTGAATCGACGAAGACCCTCGACATCGACAGCCACGCCATCGAGATCGGCCACGCCGACAAGCTGCTGTTCCCGGACGCGGGCATCACCAAGCTCGACCTGGCCGAGTATTACCAGCGCATCGGCGACATCGCGATCGATCACTACCGCGACCGCGCGCTGACCATGCACCGTTTTCCCGACGGCATCGGCGAGGACGGCTTCTTCCAGAAGGCCATCGGCGGCCACTTCCCGGACTGGATCGACCGCGCCACGCTGCCGAAGTCCGGCGGCAAGGTGACCTACGTGGTCGCGAACTCGCCGGCCACGCTGGTCTACCTGGCCGACCAGGGCTGCATCACGCCGCACCTGGCGCTGGCGCGCACCGACCGGCCGAAGCACCCGGACCGGATGATCTTCGACCTCGACCCGTCCGACGACGACTTCGGCAAGGTGCAGGACACCGCGCACCACCTGCACCGCGCCCTCGACGAGCTGGACCTGCCCTCGTTCGTCCAGACCACCGGTTCGCGCGGACTGCACGTCGTCGTTCCGCTGGACCGGTCGGCCGAGTTCGACACCGTGCGGGAATTCACCCACGCGCTGTGCCGGCAGCTGGCCGACGGGCATCCGAAGCTGATGACCGTCGAGCAGCGCAAGAACAAGCGCGGCGACCGGGTGTTCCTCGACGACCTGCGCAACGCCTACGGCCAGACCTCGGTCGGCCCGTACGCCGTGCGTGCGAAACCCGGCGCGCCGGTCGCCACGCCGCTGCACTGGCGCGAGGCCGGCGACGGCGACCTGGATCCGCAGAAATACCGGATCGACAACCTGTTCCGCCGCCTGGCGCAGACCGACGATCCTTGGGCGGACATCGACGACCATGCCGTGGCCCTGCCCGATCGCGACCACTGGCCGACCGCCGACTGACGCACAATGGGTCGATCGACCGCTTCCACGGGATCCGGACCATGAAACGCTGGTTCATCACGCTCTACGCCGCCGCGCTGGCCGCGGCCTTCGTGTTCGCCGCCCTGATGCTCGCGCGCCCGGCCGTCCCGCTGCTGGCGCCGCTGGGCCTGCTCGTGGCTGCCGCCGCTCCGCTGGGCTTCTTCGGCTGGCTGTTCGCCGCCGGCTCGCCCCGCACCGACCGCCACCCGATCCTGGTCTCATCGATTGCCGGCCTCGGCGCGGTGCTGAGCGCAGCGGCGGTATACCGGTACGGCGAGGCCTGGAATCCCTATCTGGCCGCCGGCATCGCCGTGCTGGTCGGCTGGATGGTCTACGTGCGCTGGTACTCGGTGCAGCGCGAAACGCCCGACGCCCCGGTGCCCGGCCAGCCGCTTCCGGCGTTTTCGCTGGAAACGTCGGACGGCGAGACGATCGAGTCGAGCGCGCTGGCCGGTCGGCCGGCGGTGCTGGTGCTCTATCGCGGATCGTGGTGCCCGCTGTGCACCGCCCAGATCAAGGAACTGGCCGCGGCCTGGCGCGAGGTCGGCCGCGATGCGACGCTGTGGTTCATCAGCAACCAGGGCCTGGCCCAGACCCGCGCGCTGGCTCGTCGCTTCGACCTGCCCGGGGCCTTCCTGCGCGACCCCGACGGTGCGGCAACGAAAACGCTGGGCCTGCACGCGCCCGGCGCCACGCCGGCCGGCCTCGAACTGCTGGGCTTCCCCGCCGACGCCGCCGTCCCGACCGTGATCGTGATCGACGCCGAAGGCATCGTGCGCTTCATCGAAGTGGCCGACAACTACCGGCTGCGGCCCGACCCGCAGGTCTACCTGCCCTACCTCCGCCCGGTCTCTGCCGGCGACTGAGACTCAGGGGCACCTTCGGCCGGTCGCCGTCCATCTCGACCAGGCCCATCGGGTTGCCCGCCGGGTCGCGGAACAGACCGAGCACGACCATGCCGGGCACTTCGAAGCGCGGCACGTCGGTGCGGCCGCCGGCCCGTTCGATCGCCGCCAGCGTCGCGGCGACGTCGCCGACCCCCAGGGTACAGGCGCTTCTCGTTCGGGTCCTTGCGCACGGCCGCGTCGATCGGCGAAGCGACGTTCACCGCCACCTGGCCGGCGTCGTCGAAGGACCAGCCGAAAATCTCGCTGTAGAAGGTCCGGAGCACGTCGTCGTCCGGGCCGGCGATGTCGAAGAAGACCAGCGGTGCGGGCATCGGCCTGTCCCGTGAGGAGTTCGGGCCACTTCACCGCAACCGGCCGGGAATTTCAACCGCGGTCTTCCCGGGCCCCTGCGCAGTCGATGCACAGCGTCGCCGACGGGTCATTGCGCAGGCGCGCGCTCGCGATCGCTTCGCCGCAGGCCAGGCATTCGCCGAACTCGCCGCGTTCGAGCCGCGCCAGCGCCGCCTTCAGCCTAGCGATCTGCTGCGTGCGACGGGCCTCTGACGCCTGCGCCATGGCCTGGCCCTGCATCGCGTCCATCCGCGAGAGTCGGCCCTGTCGGGTCTGGTCCAGCTCGACCGGGTCGCGGTCTTCGCGCGAGGCGTCGCTGGCCGCCTTCAGGTCGGCGATCCGGCCCTCGATCAGCACCTTCCAATCATCATCGCTCATCGCCCCAGACTACAGCAGGCGCGCTACGATTCCAGTTCGAACGCACGACCGTCGAGGCGACGCCATGGACATCAAGACCGTCACCGGACCCGGCCTCGACCCCTGGCTCGGCAGGGTCGCCTCGCTGCGCACCACCGTCTTCCGCGAATATCCGTACCTGTACGACGGCAACGCGGCCTACGAGCGGGACTACCTGCAGACTTACCGGGACTGCCCCGAAGCGATCGTGCTGCTGGTCGTCGACGAGGACGGCGACGACGAGACCGTGGTCGGCGCCTCGACCGGCCTGCCGCTGGTCGCGGCCGATCCCGCGTTCCGGCAGCCGTTCGAAGCCGCCGGCATCGACCCGGCCGCGGTGTTCTATTTCGGCGAATCGGTGCTGCTGCCCGAGTACCGCGGTCGCGGCATCGGCCACGGCTTCTTCGACCTGCGCGAAGACCACGCCGCGAAGCTCGGCCTGCCGATCACCACCTTCTGCGCCGTCGACCGCCCCGCCGACCACCCGAAGCGACCCACCGACTACCGCTCCCTCGACCCCTTCTGGACCGGCCGAGGCTACGTCAAGCGCCCCGACCTGCAGGCCGTGTTCGACTGGAAGGACCTCGGCCAGGCCGAAGAAACCCCGCACACCCTGACCTTCTGGCTCCGGGGTGGCTTCTCGTCTTGACCGGGCTGCCGAGGTCCATCCATTCGTGGACCAACGCAAAGAGGAGACGATGCAAAGGGACGCCAAGAGCTGCTGTCCGAGAAAAATCGAAAATCCGGCAACCACGTTCGAGTGCGACCGGAATCGATCGCATGTCCAGAGTCTCACAGGTCGAGAATCGCAGCTCGATCTGTGTCATCACCAACCGCAATGAACCCTCCCATTGAGGTTTCAATCCGGTCGCATGGAATTTCCTGATTACGCTCGTTTCTCAGCCGGTAGTACAGCCCTCCGGAGGCTTGCAGGAAACTCGAGAACAGCAAGCAAGGACCCTTCGAAAGCGCTTTTTTGCCCGGCTTCGACTGTTGGAGGGCGCTTGCGCGCGAAGGGTGGCCGCTTCCGAAGTCGTTCGCGCGCAAGCGCCCTCCACCAGGCGGTCTTACTGCCAGTCCGGCGTCGGGCTGGAATCTCGCTCGGGATGGAAACCCGTCCTTCGAATCCGATCGGATGATCCAATGGCTCGCCTGTATTGCCTGCCGCGACGCTCCGATGTCGGGACGCTACCCGACCGTGGCTGAGGTTCATGCGTAATCAGGTGGAATTTTCTCGCGCCCTTCGCCCCTTTCCCTCTTTGCGCTCATCAGCTGAAGGCCGTGGCCATCAGCGCCGGATCTCAGCCCCGCCCCTGCATCAGGATCGCCGCGACGAGACCGGCTTCGGGGAGGAGGCAGGCGTCGTCGATGAGTTCGCAGAAGGTCTCCGCCAGTTCCGGGTCGGCATCTTCCAGGGTGGTGAAGTCCTGGAAGACCAGCACCCGGCGCTGGCCCTGTTTCGGTTCGAGCGCATTCAGCGCGTCGGCCAGGGCATCGAGGTTGAAGCCGAACCAGGCCGGGAGTTCGAGGGCCTGGTAGAGGGCGTGCATCAGCGTGTCCTTGTCGAACACCGGCGCCCGGTCGACGCGCACGGCGTGGAAGCCGGAGGCGTTCAGGCGATCGACGGCGCGGTCGGCGTCCATCGGGCGTTCGACCCGGACCACGCCGCCCTGCATGTCGAGGTCGAAGGCGCTCACGGCGGGCGGACCTCGATGTTCAGGCGCACGAAGCTGCGGTAGTGGTCGGAGGTATACCAGGCGTCGCCGTCGCGGCCGACGACCAGGCGCTGCGGGCCGACGCCGCGCATGCCGGGCGTGCGGACGACGAACTCGCGGTAGTAGCCGCGCGGCTTCGACGGCAGCCGGCCCTCGCGGTTCTGGAAGGTCGAACCATCGTTGCGGTGTCGGTCGGGCTCGCCGCGCTCGATCCGCGCGATCGCCGGGCCGAGGTCCATGTCGCCGCGCCAGGCGACCCGGCCGTCGAGGTCACGGACGACGACGTCGCGGATGACCGGGGCCGCCGCATCGGCGTTGTCTGGCTGCGCAACCTGCGGCCCGCCGGCATCCGGGGCCTGCTCCAGCAGCGACGGGTTTTCGACGGCGATCCACGCCAGCAGCGCGAGGACCAGCAGCGTCGGAATGGCCTTTGCCTTCTTCACCAGCGGTGGTAGGCCGGATGCCCGGGCTGGACCGCGACGAACAGACCGGTGCAGCGATCGTAGACCGTGCCGTCGACGGTCAGCTCCGATTCGACGGTGACCATGTCGCCGTCGACCTTCGTCGGCCACGCGGTCAGGGTCAGCTCACGGTCCGACGGCGTCGGGCGGCGCAGCTGGACCTTGAACTCCGCCGTGACGCAGCAAGGCGGGCGGTCCAGTTCACGCAGCCGCATCAGGTGCCAGACCGCGGTCCAGTTGCAGTGGCAGTCGAGGATGGCACCGATGATGCCGCCGTTGAGCACGCCCGGAAAGGCTTCATGGTGCGACTCGGGCGTCCAGCGGCAGACGACGCGGCCGTCGTCGGCATCGGACACGGGCACGGACTTGATCTGCAGGCCCTTGTCGTTGGCCGGGCCGCAGCCGAAGCAGGCGTTGTGCGGCGCGAAGGTCTCCTGCAGGCCGGCGCCCTCGGGAATGACGGCGGCCATCGGCTTATTCCGCGACGCCGCCGTGGGCCAGCTTCAGCGGGTCGAGCAACTTCTCGAGCTCTTCGCGGCTCATGCCGGTGGTCTCCATCGCCACGTCGATGATCGGCCGGCCTTCCTTGTAGGCCTGTTTGGCCGTTGCCGCGCCCTTCTCGTAGCCGATCACGCGGTTCAGCGCCGTGACCAGGATCGGGTTGCGGTCCAGCGCCTTCCTGATGTTGTCCTCGCGGACGTTGAAGGTCCTGATCGCCTTGTCGGCCAGCAGGCCGCTGACGTTGGTCAACAGCGTCAGGCTTTCCAGCAGCGTGGCACCGATCACCGGCAGCATCACGTTGAGCTGGAAGTTGCCGGACTGGCCGCCGAGGGTGATCGTGGCGTCGTTACCGATGACCCGGGCGGCGACCATGCAAGTGGCCTCCGGAATCACCGGGTTGACCTTGCCCGGCATGATCGAGCTGCCCGGCTGCAGCGCCTCGAGCTCGATCTCGCCGAGGCCGGCCAGCGGGCCGGAGTTCATCCAGCGCAGGTCGTTGGCGATCTTCATCAGCACCGCCGCCAGGGTCTTGAGCTGGCCCGACAGTTCGACCGCGCCGTCCTGCGCGGCGATGCCCTCGAACTTGTCGGCGGCGGATTCGAAAGCGAAGCCGGTCATGGCCCTGAGTTCCTTGGCCACCTCGTCGCCGAACTCGGCCGGCGCATTGATGCCGGTGCCGACCGCCGTGCCGCCCTGCGGCAGGCGCTTCAGGCGGGTCAGCGCCGACTCGATCCGCGCGCGGCAAGAGGCGATCTGGCTGGCCCAGGCGCCCAGTTCCTGGCCGAAGGTCACCGGCATGGCGTCCATCAGGTGCGTGCGGCCGGTCTTGACGGTCTCGGCCAGCTCGTCGGCCTTGGCGCGGATGGTGGATTCGAGATGATCCAGCGCCGGCAGCAATTCGTCGTGCGCGGCCAGGCAGGCCGAGACCTGGATCGTGGTCGGGATCACGTCGTTGGAGCTCTGCGACATGTTGACGTGGTCGTTCGGGTGGATGCCGTCGTGGCCGGCCTTCGCGCACAGGTGGGCGATGACCTCGTTGGCGTTCATGTTCGAGCTGGTGCCGGACCCGGTCTGGTAGACGTCGATCGGGAAATGCTCGATGACCTCGCCGGCAATCACCTGTTCGGCCGCTGCGGCAATGGCGTCGGCGTCGGCGGCCTCCATCAACCCCAGCGCCTGGTTGGCCCGGGCACAGGCCCGCTTGACCCGGCCCAGGGACTGGATGAAGGCCTTCGGCATCGGCTGGCCGGAGATCGGGAAGTTGTTCACGGCACGCTGCGTCTGCGCGCCCCAGAGCGCATCGGCGGGCACCTGCAGCTCGCCCATGCTGTCGGATTCGATACGGGTTTCGGTCACTGGGGAATGGCTCATCGTGAATCGGGTCCGGAATGCGTGGAATTCAGCTCGTCATTATAGAGCGGCGACCTGCCGACCCTGGCTCTGGAAATCGGGAAAGACTCCGGGACCGCAGATTACGCGGATGTTTGAAAAAAGAAGCGACGAGCGGCCCCGTTCCGGTGGACACCGCGACCCTTTGCCGAAAGCAGCCGTTCTTCGATCAGCGGAATCTGCGCAATCTGCGGTTCAAGGCGTTTCGGCGAGCCCCGACGACGTCACGCCAGCATGGTGCGGGCCCGTTCGAGGGCGTCGAGGAAGGTGTCGATCTCGCCGCGGGTGGTGTAGCAGCCGAAGGAGACGCGGGCGGTGGCCGGGACGCCGAAGAACTGCATGACCGGCATGGCGCAGTGGTGGCCCGTGCGCAGCGCCACGCCGAAGTGATCGACGATGGTGCCGATGTCGTTGGCGTGGGCGCCATCGACGATGAACGAGATCACCGGCCCCTTGTTCGCCGCCGTGCCGAGGATGCGCAGGCCGTCGATGGCCTGCATGCGGTCCGTGGCGTAGGTCAGCAGGTCCTGCTCGTGGGCGGCGATCGGATCGATACCGATGCGGTCGAGGAAATCGAAGGCCGCGCCCATGCCGATCGCGCCGGCGATGTTCGGGGTGCCGGCCTCGAACTTGTGCGGCAGCTCGTTGTAGGTGGTCTCTTCGAACGAGACCCGCAGGATCATCTCGCCGCCGCCCTGCCACGGCGGCATGGCCTCGAGCAGCGGCTCACGCCCGTACAGCGCGCCGATGCCGGTGGGCCCGTACATCTTGTGGGCCGAGAAGGCGTAGAAGTCGCAGCCGAGCGTCTGCACGTCGACGTGCACGTGCGGCAGCGCCTGGCAGCCGTCGATCACGGTCACGATGCCGCGCTCGCGGGCCATCGCGCAGACGCGCTCGACCGGGTTGATGGTACCCAGCGCATTGGAGACGTGGACCAGGCCGATCAGCCTGGTGCGCTCGGTGATCAGCGCTTCGAGCTCGTCGAGCAGCAGCTCGCCGCGTTCGTTGATCGGCGCCGGCTTCAGCACCGCGCCGGTCTGCTCGCAGACCAGCTGCCACGGCACGATGTTGGAGTGATGCTCCATCGTCGAGACGATGATCTCGTCGCCGGGCTCCAGCCGCGGACGGGCCCAGGCCTGGGCGACCAGGTTGATCGCCTCGGTGGCGCCCCGGGTGAACACGATTTCACGCTCGGACTTCGCGTTCAGGCCCGCGCGCACCTTCTCGCGCGCGGCTTCGAAGGCCTCGGAGGCCTCGACGCTGAGCTGATGCACGCCGCGATGGACGTTGGCGTTGTACTCGGAATAGAACCGCGTGGTGGCATCGATCACGCACTGCGGCCGCTGCGCGGTGGCCGCCGAATCCAGGTAGACCAGCGGCTTGTCGTGCACCGTCCGCGCCAGCACCGGAAACTCCGCGCGCAGCGCGTCGATGTCCAGCGGGGGCGTCGTCATGTCGTGTTCGGCTCGTGCCATGGTCGTTCCTTCTCTGAGCTCAACGTCAGCAAACGATGGAAACCACAGATTCCGCGGATTCCGCAGATCGATGAGACGCTGCACGTCCGCGGCGGTCACTCGGCGCGTGCTGTCCAGCAGAACGGTCCGCTACCCGAAGGGGCTCATCGAACGCGGAATTCCTGGTGTCGGTTCTGTCTGTTCTGCGCAATCCGCGAAATCTGCGGTTCCGGCTTTTCAGGTTCTTCTCGAGCATCAGGCCCGCGACTTCAACCGTTCCAGCAGCCAGTCGGCCAGCGGGCCGGGTTCGAGGTCGTCGAAGACGGCGGCGGCGAAGCCGTATTTGAGCAGCGCGGTGGCTTCGCGTTCGCTCAGGCCGCGGGAGCGCAGGTAGAAGCGGGCGTCGTCGTCGAGCTGGCCGATCGTCGCGCCGTGGCTGGCGGTGACCTCCTCGGCGTGGATCTCCAGCTCGGGCTTGGTGTTGATCCGCGCGTTCTCGCTCAACAACAGGTTGCCGGTGTTCATCTCGGAGTGGCTGTCGTCGGCGCCGGGCACGATCAGGATGCGGCCGTTGAACACGCCGGTGGCCCGGTCGTCGGCCAGGATGCGGAAGCGCTCCTTGCTTTCGCTCGGGCCGACGTGGTGCTCGATGGCCGTGTGGTAGTCGACCAGTGCGCGACCCTCGAGCGTGGCGACGCCGTGGATGGCGCCGCGGGCGTTCGGCGCGTCGAGCGACACGCGCAGGTCCTGTCGGGTCAGCGCACCGCCGGCATCGGAGATGAACGCACGGTAGTCCGCGCCGGCCGCGACCCGCACGGTGGCGTGTTCGATCCAGGCCGTGTCGCCGCCGCTGCGGTCGATCGCGTGCAGCAGCGTGGAGCGCTCGCTCATCCGGATGTCCAGCACCGCGTTGTGCAGCCCGGCACCGCCGCCGGTCTGCACTGCGACCAGGGTCAGTGCGCTGTCGGGCGCCAGTTCGACGTGCAGCCGCGGATGGACCGCGCCTTCGAAGTCGGCATCGACCGTGGAGACGACGACGATCGGTCGCTTGACCGCCTCGTCGACGACCAGTTTCCAGCCCTGCCCCAGCCGGGCCAGGTTCAGCCAGGCGAACGCGTCGTTCGGGCCGTCGGCGACCAGCGCATCGACATCGACGTCGTCGGCGACCAGCCCGGTCAGCGACGCGCCGCGCGGCAGCCGGGTTGCCGACGGATCGATCTCGCCGTTGTGCATGTGGACGACCGCGCAGTCGAACGGCAGCGCCGGCGGTGCCGGCGGCGTGCCGACATCGAGCGAGCCGGCGAAGGCGCGCTGCTCGATCAGGGTCAGCGGCGTGTACTTCCAGTTCTCGGTCTTGCGGTGCGGAAACCCGTGCTGCATCAGCACCTTCTGTGCCTGGCTGCGCAGTTCGGTGAAGCCGTCGCGAGGCAGTTCGGCGGCCGGGGCCAGGCGTTCGAGCAGGGCGCTCATCGTGTCAGGCTCCGGCCGCTTCGGCGGGTTCGTCGTCGAGGAACGCATAGCCTTCGCGTTCCAGCCGCTCGGCCAGCGAGCGATCGCCGCTTTCGACGATCCGACCGTCGGACAGCACGTGGACGTGGTCCGGCTCGAGGTAGCCGAGCAGGCGCTGGTAGTGGGTGATGACGACGAACGATCGCTGCTCGTCGCGAAGCCGGTTGACGCCTTCGGCAACCAGCTTCAGCGCGTCGATGTCGAGGCCGGAGTCGGTCTCGTCGAGCACCGCCAGCTTCGGCTGCAGCACGGCCATCTGGACGATCTCGTTGCGCTTCTTCTCGCCGCCGGAAAAGCCTTCGTTGACGGCGCGCTTGAGCAGCGCTTCGTCCATCTTCAGGGCCTTGAGCTGCTCGCGCACGGCCTTCAGGAAGGCCATCGAATCGACTTCCTCCTCGCCGCGTGCCTTGCGCTGCGCGTTGAGCGCTGCGCGCAGGAAGTAGGCGTTGTTCACGCCGGGAATCTCGACCGGGTACTGCAGCGCGAGAAACAACCCGGCGGCGGCCCGCTCCTCGGGTGCCAGCGCGGCCAGGTCCTGCCCTTCGAACAGGATCCGGCCCTCGGTGATCTCGTAGCCGTCGCGCCCGGCCAGCGTGTAGCCCAGCGTCGACTTGCCGGACCCGTTCGGACCCATGATGGCGTGCATCTCCCCGGCCCCGATCTCGAGGTCCAGGCCTTTGAGGATTTCCTTGCCGTCGACTTCGACGTGCAGATTTTCAATCTTCAACATTGACTCACTCACAAAAAAATCGGAACCGCAGATTTCGCGGATTCACGCAGATTTGAAATTCGAAACGAAGCGCTTGTGCTCGAGTGAACGCCCCGCAAAGTTGAGCAGCAGGCCACGACTGCTTTCGGACACCCGCAGATAGTTCAGGATTTGCGCGCGATCGACCGGACCGATCTCACGCACCGCTTTCAGTTCTACGATCACGTCGCCAAAGCAGACGAAATCGACTCGATACGACGAAGGAAGAACCTCGCCCTTGTATCGAACATACAGGGCTTGCTCTCGTCGGTAAGGAATCCCCCGGGCATCGAACTCCAAAGCCAGTGCGTCCTGATAGACCGCTTCAAGAAAGCCCGGACCCAATTCCTTGTGCACTTCCATCGCCGCGCCGATGATCGAAAAGGTCTGGGGATCTCCCTTTCCGACGTCATAATCTGCGCGAATCTGCGAAATCTGCGGTTCCATGTCGTTTACCCGACCGCTCCCTCGAGGGAGATTTCGAGCAAGGCCTTGGCCTCGACGGCGAATTCCATCGGCAGTTCCTTGAAGACCTCCTTGCAGAAGCCGTCGACGATCAGGGCGACGGCCTCTTCTTCGTCCAGACCGCGCGACTGGCAGTAGAACAGCTGGTCCTCGCCGATCCGCGAGGTGGTGGCCTCGTGTTCGATCCTGGCCGTCGGGTTGGCCGACTCGATGTACGGGAACGTGTGCGCGCCGCAGGTCTTGCCGATCAGCAGGGAATCGCACTGGGTGTAATTGCGCGCGCCCTCGGCCTTCTTCGCCACGCGGACCAGGCCGCGGTAGCTGTTGGAGCTCTTGCCGGCCGAGATGCCCTTGGAGATGATCTTGCTCGTGGTGTTCTTGCCGAGGTGGATCATCTTGGTGCCGGTGTCGGCCTGCTGGTGGTTGTGGGTCAGCGCCACGGAGTAGAACTCGCCGGCCGACCGATCGCCTCTGAGCACGCAGGACGGATACTTCCACGTGATCGCCGAGCCGGTCTCGACCTGGGTCCAGCTGATCCGCGAGTCGTCGCCGCGGCAGTCGCCGCGCTTGGTCACGAAATTGTAGATGCCGCCCTTTCCGTTCTCGTCGCCCGGGTACCAGTTCTGGACGGTCGAGTACTTGATCTTCGCTTTTTCCTGCGCCACCAGCTCGACGACCGCCGCGTGCAGCTGGTTCTCGTCGCGCATCGGTGCGGTGCAGCCCTCGAGGTAGCTGACCTCCGAACCCGGCTCGGCGATGATCAGCGTGCGCTCGAACTGGCCGGTGTCGCGGGCGTTGATCCGGAAGTACGTCGACAGCTCCATCGGGCACTTCGTGTCCTTCGGGATGTAGACGAACGAGCCGTCGGAAAACACCGCCGAGTTCAGGCAGGCGAAGTAGTTGTCGCGATACGGCACCACCGAGCCCAGGTATTCGCGGACCAGGTCCGGGTACTCCTGCACCGCCTCGGAGAACGAGCAGAAGATCACCCCGGCCTCCTTCAGCTCCTTCTGGAAGGTGGTCCCGACCGACACCGAGTCGAACACGGCATCGACGGCCACGCCGGCCAGGCGCGCGCGCTCGTGCAGCGGCACGCCGAGCTTGTCGAAGGTCTCGAGCAGCTTCGGATCGACGTCATCGAGACTCTTCGGCCGGTCCTTCTGCTTCGGCGCGGCATAGTAGTGGATCTTCTGGAAGTCGATCGCCGGCAGGTTGAGCTTCGCCCAGTCCGGACCGACCATGGTCTGCCAGTGGTGGAAGGCTTCCAGCCGCCACTCCAGCATCCACTCCGGCTCGTTCTTCTTGGCCGAAATCATCGCGATGATCTCTTCGTTCAGGCCCGCACCGACCGTTTCCGACTCGATGTCGGTATAGAACCCGGCCTTGTACCGGCTCTGGATCAGTTGATCGACCTGTTGCTGGGTCTGGGTCTGTGTCTGCGGTTGATTCATGCCCGATTCCTGATGGCTGCTGCGTTGTGGGTTCGTTCGCTCGGCGTTCGTCGAATCACGACGACGCCCTCTCGACGCGGGCGACCAGTTCGATGGCCGGCGCCCGCGGCGCGGCCAGGTCGGCCAGGCTCATCGCGTCGAGCGCCCGCTCGACGGTCTCGCCGATCCGGCGCCAGTTGCCGCGCAGGCTGCAGTCGTGCTCGCGCGCACACAGGCCCGGCTCCAGTCCGCACTCGGTCAGCGCGATGGGCCCTTCCATGGCCCGGATGATGGCCGCCACCGACACCTCGGCCGGCGCGGTCACCAGGCGATAGCCGCCGTTGACGCCGCGCACCGATTCGATCAGGCCGGCCCGGGCCAGGGTCTTGAGGACCTTGGCCACGGTCGGCGGCTCCAGGCGCGTGGCTTCGGCCAGCTGAGCCGCCGACCGGCACTCGCCGGGCGCTGCGGCCATTTCGGCCAGCACCACGGTGGCGTAGTCGGTCAATTTGCTGATTCTCAACATCGGCGGCTCCGCTGTCAGGGACCTGGTGACCGGATCCCGGTGAAACAAGACCAGATTGGTATTATTTTAACCGAAGCCGATGAACGGTGGCGAACCCGCGAGACACCGCAGGCCGACGCACCGGATCGCGGCGGGCAAGGCAGAATGCACCGATGACCAAGCAACCCACTGACCCCGACGCCCGCGAGCGCGCCGCGCGCGCCTTCGCGGAGGCCGCGCTCGGCCGCCCCGCCGCGAGCTGGGCGCCGGCCTCGGCCGATGCCAGCTTCCGGCGCTATTTCCGCATCATCGCCGACGGCCACAGCTTCGTCGTGATGGACGCGCCCCCCGAGCGCGAGGCACTGGCGCCATTCGTCGACATCGCCGCTCGACTGGCCGCTGCCGGCCTCGAGGTGCCGGCCATCGAGGCCCAGGACCGCGAGCACGGCTACCTGCTGCTGGGCGATCTCGGCCGCCTGCCCTATCACCACCGACTCGACGCCGACAACGCCGACGCGCTGTTCGCCGACGCGCTGAACGCGCTGATCCGGATGCAGTGCCGGGCGGCCATCGACGGCCTGCCGGAGTACGACGCCGCGCTGCTGCTGCGCGAGCTCGCCCTGTTCCCGGACTGGTTCCTGGCCCGCCACTGGCAGGTCGAGGCGAGCGACGCCGAGCTCGACGACTGGGAGCTGGTCTGCATGACCCTGATCCGCTGGGCGCTGGATCAGCCGCAGGTCTTCTGCCACCGCGATTTCATGCCGCGCAACCTGATGGTCGTCGACCCGCCGGGCGACAACCCCGGCATTCTCGATTTCCAGGACGCCGTGGTCGGACCGATCAGCTACGACCCGGTCTGCCTGTTCCGCGACGCCTTCCTGAGCTGGCCCGAACAGCGCGTGCTCGGCTGGCTGGAGCAGTACCGGCGCGACGCCGCGGACGCCGGGCTGCCGGTGCCGGCCGATGCCGAATTGTGGCGCCGGACCTGCGACCTGATGGGCGTGCAGCGCCACCTGAAGGTGCTCGGCATCTTCGCCCGGATCCGCTACCGCGACGGCAAGCCGCACTACCTCGACGACGCGCCGCGCTTCTTCGGCTACCTGGCCCACGCCATCGCGCGAAACCCGGAGCTGGCCGTGCTCGACCGCCTACTCCAGGCCTGGCGGGCCCGCGCCGTCGTCGCCTGAACCCTCGTCGCCCGGCGGCTCGTCGGGCTCCGACGGCTCCTCGGGCTCCGACGGACCGGGATCGATCGGCGGCGGCCGGGTGCTGTCGTCGCCCGGCGGCTCGACGTCGGCGTCACCGCCATTGGCCTCACGCGCCTTCTCCTGCGCAGCCTCGTCGGCCTCACGCTCGTCCAGCAGCCGCTGCCGCGCCGCGTCGGCGGCCTCGAACACCTCGCGCTGCGCGGCGTCGGCCGCCTCGGCGGCCTTCGGCTCGGCCAGCTGCAGCACCGGCGGCAGGAAGATCGGCTGGAGCGGGATGGTCTCGTTGTCGAGGAAGGCAAAGGTCGGGTCGTCGGGCAGATGCTCCAGCGCCAGCGAGACGGCCACCGCGACCAGCGCGATCGCACTGCGCCGCCACAGGGACAGATGGAAGGCCAGGTACAGGATGCTCCAGAGGTACAGGAACAGCACCAGGTAGCCGCGCGCCTCCGACAGCGCCATCCACCAGGGATAGCTGTCGTCGGACGCGTTGAAGACCGCCAGGTCGATCAGGAAATCGAGGCTGCCGGCCACGAAGAACAGCACCACCAGCAGGCTCAGGTGAGCCACGAAGTTGCCGCCGCGCCGGAACAGCACCGACAGGAAATAGACCACCACGGCCAGCGTGACGAAGCCGATGACCTCCCAGAGGTTGTCCTTGACCACGCTTGCCCAGCGGAACTCACCGATGGTCGTCAGCGCCGTACCGCCGACCTTTGCGCCCAGGTAGGCCAGCACCAGCGCGACCAGCACCAGCGGCTTGCCCAGCCACAGCAGCAGGACTTCGGAAAACCGGATCTTCACCGCCGCCGGCACCGGATGGTCGCCGAGCAGGATGCGCACTCGCGAACGTCCGATCAGGAACACGTCGCCGCTTCGGACCTGCTCGCGCTTCAGGTGCGAACGATGGCGCGGCCGGCGGATGCCGTTGACGCTGCCGCGGTCCTCGATCCACAGCCGGCCCTCGTCGTCGAACACCAGTCGGGCGTGCCGGGCGTCGACATGCTCGTCGGTCAGGATCACGTCGTTGTCGTAACCGCGCCCGATCCAGACCTGGTGGGCATCGAACTTCTGGCGCTCGAGCACGTTGTTGGTGGTCCCGAGCTGCTCGATCACGACGTCCATGACACGGCCTCCAGAAGTCGTTCGTGGAAGCGCCGGGCCTGCTCCAGGCCGACCCCGGCCAGGGTGTAGTGGATGAACACCGCCTCCGGTCCGTCGCGCTGGGCGCGGGCGACGAACAGCACGTCGTAGAGGCCGGGATAGTCGGCGTAGGCGCGGACGCAGTAGCTCGTCTTGAACGCCACCGGCGCCAGCGAGGGAGGCGCGGTCCAGTCCTCGCTGCACTCGAACGCGGTGACGTCGTCCTCGCCGGCGCGGTTGAAGGCCAGGAAGGTGTTCTGGCTGAACGCCCGGGCCAGCTGGAAGCCGTTCAGCGAATCGCTGCGGAACCAGCCGAACAGGATCTCCAGCGGGCCGGTATCCAGCGAGCGGGACAGGTAGATCCGGTCGTTGAGCGTGCAGTTCGACGTGCTCTGCTGCCAGGGCTGGTCCGGATCGGCGTCGCGGCTGCCGCCGGTGCACGAGATCCAGGGCCGGATTTCGCGCGGGATGTCCAGCGGCCCGAACGGCTCCGGCGTCCAGTCGCCGGCCAGCAGGTCGTCGAGCATCGCGTCCTGGTGGGCGAGGATCCGGGCCGGGATGCGTTCTCGCAGTTCGTCCAGCGGCGGCGCCGCCGACGGCGCGCGCTCGATCAGCCGGCGCAGGTTGTCCACCGGCACCAGGAAACTGACCGAGTTGCCGGCCCCGGCCACGTTGATGCCGACGACTTCGCCGGCCAGGTTGACCGCCGGACCGCCCGACATGCCGGGGTTCAGCGCGCCGGTGAAATGGATGTTCTTGCGGTACTGGTTCTGCAACAGGCCGTTGTAGGTGCCCGGCACGATGCTGATGCCGATGTCGTAAGGGTTGCCGAGCGCCAGCAGCGTCGACCCGTCGGACGGTGCGGTCTTCGCCAGTTCGAAGACGGCGCCCGGGCGCACCGCCGGGTCGTCGATCCGCACCAGGGCCAGGTCGTGCAGCACGTCGACGTCGAGCAACTCGAGCGGCCCGGTCTCGCCGACGACGTCGCGATAGCGCAGGGTGTAGCGGTCGGGATCGAGCAGGTATTCCGACACGACGTGGTAGTTGGTCGCGAGCCGCCCGGCGCCGTCGACGGCGAACGCGCTGCCGATGGCGTTCTTGTTGTTGCTGACCCGATCGACGACTTCGACCGTGAACAGCCCCGGCTCGAGGACCTCGAACAGCGCGCTGTATTCGCCGTTCTGCGCGGCGGCCGGCAGGGTCAGGACGATCCACGCCACCAGCGCGGTCAGTCCTCGTGCAATCGATATCGACATGAACGCCCGAGTCAGGTGAAGGAACCCGAAGCCTACCCGACCGGGCGTGACCCCGGTGGACCGGGCAGCGCTAGAATCCCGGCATGCCCTGCCGCCGAGTTCCAAGATGCGCGCGATGATCCTGGCCGCCGGTCGCGGCGCGCGGATGCGCGAGCTGACCGAGGACCGCCCCAAGCCGCTGCTGCAGGCCGGCGGCAAGCCGCTGATCGAGTGGCAGATCCAGCGGCTGGCCGAGGCCGGCTTCCACGACCTGGTCGTCAACACCGGCTGGCACGGCAAACGGCTGCGCGAGGCGCTGGGCAACGGCGAGCGGCTGGGGGTCACGGTCCGCTACTCCGACGAAGGCTGGCCGGCGCTGGAAACCGCCGGCGGCATTCGTCGCGCGCTGCCGCTGCTGGGCTCCGATCCGTTCCTGGTCGTCAACGCGGACCTGTGGTGCGACTACGACCTGGCCCGCCTCCGCGGTCTCGACCCGGAAGGCCATGCCCACCTGGTGCTGGTCGACAACCCGCCGCACCATGCCAGCGGCGATTTCGGCCTGATCGACGGTCGGCTGGACCGCCAGGCCCGTCCGCGCTTCACCTACAGCGGCATCGGCGTGTTCCGGCCGGCGATGTTCGAGCCGCTGGCCGACGGCGAACGGCCGCTGCGACCGGTGCTCGAAGCGGCGATCGAGGCCGGGGCGGTCAGCGGTGAGCACCACGGCGGGCGGTGGATGGACATCGGCTCGCCGGACCGCCTGGCAGCGCTGGACGCGGCGCTCCGCGCCGACGGAGCCTGAGCCGATCTTCCGTGGGGTCCACTAGCCCGCATTGTTCATGAATCGCCGCGATGATTGCGCCGGGAATTGTTCGCACAGGGGATTTTCCGACCGAGCGGAATACCATGCTGTATTTCCGAGCGAGGAAGATTCGCTGTGCGGACAAGGACCAGGCAAGGGCGCGAGCTCGTTCATGAACAATGCGGGCTAGCGGGCGTCGGCGAAGCGCTGCCGGCTCGACTCGATGTGCCGGGCCAGCGCTTCGAGCGCGGCCCGGTCATCGGCGCTCCAGTCGATGGCGCGCGCGTCGGCCAGCGTGTCGGCCCAGCGCGATTCGGCCTCGACGAGGCGGTCGGCCAGCGTGCCGGCCTCGGCACCGACCAGGTCGCCGAGCACCTGGACGAAGGCCCGGTCCGGGTCGCCGGCGCTCGGCAACACGTCGCGCGCGCGGAGCCGCTCGGCCAGCGCGGCGAGCTGCGGCCCGCGCGCCTCGGCCACATCGCGCAGCGGTCCGGCCAGGGCCGGCGGTGCCGCCTCGTCGTCCAGCAGCTCTCGATAGCGCTCCAGCAGTTCGCTGCCCTGGGCGTGCAGTTCGACCAGGCAGGCTTCGTCGTCGTCTCGGATCAGGCTCATGCGGCTTCCTCGGGTTCGGGAACGGACAGCGCGCCCGGGCCGGGCCCGCGCACGACCTGGAGCGCGCCGGCGTCGAGCTCGATGTCCAGCGGCGTTTCGCCGAAGTCCTCGCCGTCGGCGGTCACCGGCATCGGCACGGCGGTGTCCAGCCGGAGCCTTCGGCAGCGGCGATGCACCAGCTCCGGGGCGTCGATCGACGCGGGCCCGAACAGCCGGACGCGGGCGAAGATCCAGGCCAGTCGGGCCGGATGGGCGGCACGAACGGCATAGACCTCCAGCCGGCCGTCGTCCGGCGCGGCCTCCGGAATCCGGTGACCGCCGCCGTAGAAGGCCCCGTTGGCCAGCCCGATTTCCAGCCACCGGCCGCGGTATTCCCGGTCGTCACAGACCAGCACGCCGCGGACGCCGCGGGCGGCCCGCCAGCGATCGAACAGGCGCCCGGCGTAGCTGAACTGGCCGAGCCACTGCTTGTCGGCGTCATCGACCGCGCGGCTGGCCTCGGCACCGAGACCGGCATGGGCCACGTTGATGAAGGCTCGCTCGCCGACCCGGGCCAGGTCCACCGCCACCCGGCGGTCGTCGGCCACTGCGCGACAGGCCGTTGCAGGGTCGTCGTCGAGGCCCAGGCTGCGCGCGAAGTCGTTGGCGGTACCCGACGGGAGCACCGCCAGCACCGCGCCGGCATCGGCAGACACGATCGCCGCGCGCTGGACCGTGCCGTCGCCGCCGGCGGCCAGCACGCGATCGCCGGCCGCAAAGGACGTCTCGTCGAGATCGGCCGGCTCGAGCACGCGATCGACGGTCACGTCCACCGCTGCCAGGGCCTCGCGCCAGAACGACGTGCCCCGTCCATCGTCGCCGGCGTCGGGATTGCCGATCAGCCAGGTCGTCATCGTGCCCTCGCGAATGCTCGGGATGAACCCCCACACTACCCGAAGCGACGGCCACTCGGGGTACCCTGTGCGCCCCACCGGTCGAACAGGATGTCCGCCCATGAACCCCGTGCTGGCCCGCGTCGTCGAACTGCTCGAACTCGAGCGGCTGGAAGACAACCTGTTCCGCGGCCAGAGCCACGACATCGGCTCGCCGCAGGTGTTCGGCGGCCAGATCCTCGGCCAGGCCCTGTCGGCGGCCCACCGCACGGTCGAGGGTCGCGCGCCGCACTCGCTGCACGCCTATTTCCTGCGCCCCGGCGACTTCAACCGACCGGTGGTCTACCAGGTGGAAGTCTCGCGCGACGGCGGCAGCTACTCCAACCGCCGCGTGGTCGCCATCCAGCACGGCCGGCCGATCCTGAACCTGGCCGCCTCGTTCAAGGCGCCCGAAGCCGGCCTCGACCACCAGGTCGACCTGCCCGACGTCCCCGGCCCCGACGGCCTGGCCGGCCTGGTCGAGATCAATGCCTCGATGCTCGACCGGGTGCCGGAGAAGATGCGGCGGTTCCTGGCCCACGAGCCGCCGTTCGAGTTCCGTCCCGTGGAACCGCCCAAGGTCATCGATCCGGCCGCGCGCCCGCCCCGCAAGCACCTCTGGATGCGCGCCTGGGGCAAACTTCCGGACGACCCCGAGCTGCATCGCAACCTGCTGGCCTATGTCTCGGACTACGAACTGCTGGGCGCGGCCACGCTGCCGCACGCGCTGGACTTCGAGCGCAAGCCGCTGATGATGGCCAGCCTGGACCACGCCATGTGGTTCCACCGCGACGCCCGCGTCGACCAGTGGCTGCTCTACGCGCTGGACAGCCCGATCGCCACCGGCGGCCGGGGCTTCTCGCGCGGCCAGGTGTTCACCGCCGACGGCACCCTGGTGGCCAGCACCGCACAGGAAGGCGTGATCCGGGTCTGGGATCCCACCCAGCGACGCGACTGAACATCAGCCGAGGTCGACCACGCGGAGCGTCCGCGCCTCGTCGGCGTGTTCGATCTCGATGCGGCGGCTGACCGCCGGCAGCCGTCCGCCGGCGCGCTCCGGCCACTCCACCAGCACCACGCTGTCGTCGGCCAGCAGGTCGCCGAGGCCGAGAAAGTCCAGTTCGCCCGGATCACCGAGCCGGTAGAGATCGAGGTGATGAACGGTCAGATCGGCCAGTTCGTAGCTTTCGACCAGGCCGTAGCTCGGGCTCTTGACGCGTCCCTCGAACCCGAGCCCGCGCAGCATGCCGCGAACCAGCGTGGTCTTGCCGGCGCCGAGGTCGCCCGACAGTGCGACCAGCTGACCGCCGCGCAGATCGCGCGCCAGGTCCGCACCCAGCGCCAGCATGGCCGGCTCGCCGACCGGCCGATGGACCTCGACCCGGTCGTTCACTGCGGCAGGACGACGTGCAGGTGGTCGATCACGCGACCGGCCAGCACCTGGCGGCGACCCTCGGCGGCGGCTTCGGCGGCCCGCGCGTGCAGCACGACCGCGGCGCGCGCGGCATCGAACGGCGCAAGGCCCTGGCCGCGCAGGCTGGCGACGATGCCGGTCAGCGCATCGCCCATGCCGGCCGTGGCCATCGCCGGGGTGCCGAACGGACAGACCGCGATCCGGCCGTCGGGCGCACCGACCAGCGTGCCGAATCCCTTCAGCACGACCACCGCCCGATAGCGTCCGGCCAGCTCGCGCACGGCGGCGAAGCGATCGCGCTGGATTTCCGCCGGGGATACGCCGAGCAGGCGCGCCGCTTCGCCCGGATGCGGCGTCAGGATCCAGTCGTCCCGTTCCAGCCGGGCGTCGGCGAGCCGGTTCAGGCCGTCGGCGTCGAGCACCAGCGGCCGCTCGCCGCGAATCAGCCGGTCCCAGACCGCGTTGGACCAGTCCGAGCGGCCGAGGCCCGGCCCGAGCGCCACCACGTCGGCCCGGCCCTCCAGCGCCGCCAGTCGCTCGCCGTCCTCGCCGTCCTGCCACATCACTTCGGGCAGCCCGACGGCCATCGATCGGGCGTGCTCGCGGCGCGTGGCCACCGAGACCAGCCCGCTGCCGGTCTCCAGCGCGGCCCGCGCGGCCAGCAGCGGCGCGCCCGGCATGCCGTGATCGCCGCCGACGACCAGCAGATGCCCCAGATCGCCCTTGTGAGTGCTCGGGCGGCGGGTCGGCAACCACCGCGATACGCAGTCGGACGACAGCTGCTCGGCATCCGCCTCGACATCGTCGAAGGCCGCGTCGGGCAGGTCGAGATCGGCCAGCACGACCGGGCCGGTCCAGTCGCCGGCCGTTCCGGTCAGCAAGCCGCGCTTCATCACGATGAAGGTGACGGTGGCGTCGGCCCGAACCGCGCAGCCCATCGGCTGGCCGGTGTCGGCATTCAGGCCCGACGGCACGTCCAGCGCCAGCACCGGGGCCGGGCCGGCGTTGATCGCATCGAGCCGCTGCGCGATGTCCTCGCGAACGTCCTGGTCCAGGCCGGTGCCGAGGACTGCATCGACGACCAGGTCGGCCTCGGCAAGACGCGCCTCGAAGCCTTCATCGTCGTGGATCGCAGCGCCGGATCGGACCCAGGCCGCACAGGCCTCGGCCGCCTCGCCGCTCAGGCCGTCGGGGTCGGACAGCGCGACCAGTTCGACCGCCAGGCCGGCGGCGCGCGCTTCCCAGGCAACCACATAGCCGTCGCCGCCGTTGTTGCCGCCGCCGCAGACCACGAGCAGCCGCCGGGCCTCCGGAAAGCGTTCGCGAAGCACCGCGAAGGCCGCCCGTCCGGCCCGCCGCATCAGCTCGATGCCGGGAATGCCGAGATCGTCGATGGCGCGAGCGTCGATCGCCCGGCTCTGCTCGGCCCGATATACTCCGTGTGCATGTCGCATGAGGCGGATCATACCAACGCGGACACCCCGCTCGACGGCCACGCGCTGAAGGCGAAGATCCGCACCTGGGGCGCCGAGCTGGGCTTCCAGCAGGTCGGCGTGGCCGACACCCGTCTCGACGCGGCCGAAGCCGACCTCGATCGGTGGCTGGACGAAGGCCGCCACGGCGAAATGGAATGGATGGCCCGCCATGGCCGCAAGCGCAGCCGACCGGCCGAACTGGTGCCCGGCACGCGCACGGTGATCACCGTGCGGATGGACTATCTGCCGGCGTCGGCGACCGATCCGCTCGAACTTGCCCGGCGCCGCGACCGGGCCTGCATCTCGCGCTACGCGCTGGGCCGCGACTACCACAAGGTGCTGCGGTCGCGACTGAAGCGGCTGGCCCGGCGCATCGAGGACGAGATCGGGCCGTTCGGCTACCGGGTGTTCACCGATTCGGCGCCGGTGCTGGAAAAACCGCTGGCGGCCAGATCCGGCCTGGGCTGGATCGGCAAGCACACCAACCTGTTGAACCGGCACGCCGGCAGCTGGTTCTTTCTCGGCGAGATCTACGTCGACCTCGCGCTGCCGCCGGACGCGCCGGTGACCGATCACTGCGGGTCCTGCACGCGCTGCATCGATGTCTGCCCGACCCGGGCGATCACCGCGCCCTACCAGCTCGACGCGCGACGCTGCATTTCCTACCTGACGATCGAACTGAAAGGCGCCATCCCGGTGGAGTTCCGCGAGGCCCTGGGCAACCGCGTCTACGGCTGCGACGACTGCCAGGCCGTGTGCCCGTGGAACCGCTACGCGCAGTTCTCGGCCGAGGACGACTTCCGCCCGCGCAACGGACTGGACGCACCGAGCCTGGTCGAGTTGTTCGGCTGGGACGAGGCGACCTTCCTCGAGCGCACCGCCGGCAGCGCGATCCGGCGCATCGGCCACGAACGCTGGCTGCGCAACCTGGCCGTCGGGCTCGGCAACGCGCCGACCTCCGATGACGTCATCGGCGCGCTGCAGGCCCGGGCCGATCACCCGTCGGCGCTGGTCCGCGAGCACGTGGCCTGGGCGCTGGCCCGGCACGGGACCCGGGGCCCGGCCAGGGACTAGCCGGCATTATTCATTCATGGATAACGCGGGCTAGTGGACAGGTCGATGCGCCCGGGTCCGAATGGACTCGCCCCGTTCCCCTCTCCCCTGGTCCCTGCTTTTCAGAGCCTGACCCCGATCCCGATGCCGACCGATGTGCGCGGGCGGTTGTCGTTGACCGGCCACAGCTCGATCCGGCGGGCGTCGAGCACCGGCTGGTCGATCAGGAACTCACCGACCGGTCGCTCGACGATGCCGTCGAAGCGGCCCAGCACCGTCACCAGGCGACCCGGTGCGTAATTGACCGGCTCGAGGAAACCGGCCCGGCGGACCACGAAGCGGACCCCGCCTTCGGCCGAGGCCCGCGGCCGGTCGGACCGATCCAGCGGCAGCGCCAGGACCTCGATCTCGGTGGCCTCGGCGCTGTTGGCGATGCCGACGATCCGGCCGCCCCACAGCATGCGTTGACCCAGCGCGACGTCGCCGCGCAGGGCATCGGCCGGGCCGAGCGCAGGCACGTAACCGGCGTCGGAAAACGGGCTGCTGGCACAGCCGGCCAGGAGCCATGCCGCAAGCAGCATGGCGGCGCGGAGACTTCTGATGGAAATCGACATCGTCATGCGGCCGTCCGGGTCGGAAAGAAGACTGGAACGCCCATCGTGCCAGATCAGCGGTGCCGGGTGGAAAAGCCGTTCGAGCGAGGGGTGTTATCCTGTACGGTCATTCTCAACAGACAGGTTTTTTCATGCAAGCAACCGCCGATACCGTGGTTTCGATCGACTACACCCTGACCGACAACGACGGTCAGGTCATCGACACATCGGAAGGACGCGAACCGCTGGCCTACCTGCACGGCCATGGCAACATCATTCCCGGGCTCGAGAAAGCCCTCGAGGGCAAGGCCGAAGGCGACGAGCTGCAGGTCAAGGTCCAGCCCGAGGAAGGGTATGGTCCGCATCGCCAGGAGTTGGTCCAGCAGGTTTCGATGGAAGCCTTCGCGGGCATGGACAAGGTCGAGCCGGGCATGAAGTTCAACGCCGAGTCGGCGCAGGGTCCGCTGGTGGTGACGGTCACCAGGATCGAAGGCGAGCAGGTCACGATCGACGCCAACCACGATCTGGCCGGCAAGGAACTGAACTTCGACGTCACGATTCGCGATATTCGCGAAGCCAGCGACGCGGAGAAGGAATCCGGCCAGGTCGCCGACTGACGATCGGTCGCGCCGGTCGATCCCGGCGCGACGCCGGGCTCGTTCGACCTCGCAGGAATCCACCACGCCGGGCCCCGCCCGGCGTTTTCGCATCCGGGCGTTCGGCTCCGGGCGTCAGTCCTTGCCGCTGAAGCGCCGGATACGCCGGCGGTTGCGCTTGTCGGGACGCCGACCCGGCCCGACCTGCGCGCCCATGCGGCGCAGTTCGGCGCGCTGTTCGCGCTGTTCGCGACTGTTTTCGGTCTCGGTGTACAGCGCCTGCGCCGCCGGCGCCGGACCGCGGCGATCGCTCAGGCCGTCGACCACGACCTCGAACTGGACCTCGCCGCGGGTGATCCTGAGCCGGTCGCCGACCGCGACGCTGCGGGCCGGCTTGCAGCCCTGGCCGTTGATCGACACGTGGCCGCCGCGCAGCGCGGCCTGGGCCAGCGAGCGGGTCTTGAAGAAGCGTGCGGCCCACAGCCACTTGTCGATCCGAACCGAATCCATGATCGAAGGGTAGCGCCGCGCGCTCAGCGCAACACGCCCGCGGCGCTCATCCGGCGCGCGTAGACCAGCAGCCCCACGGCGACGATGACGATCACCGCCGAGAACACCGCGCCACTCGACCCCATCAGCGCCACACCGTCGCTGAGCAGGAACGAATGGACGCTGCTGCCGATCAGCCCGATCAGCGAAACCGCGAACAGCACCACCGCCAGGCGGCTGCGCAGCAGCAGCGCGATCGAGCCGAACGCCGCACCCCAGACGCCCAGCGCCCAGCACGAGACCGCCCAGGCCGGATAGCCATCGAAGAAGGCCTGCTGCGCGTCGCTGTACTTGTCCATCCAGGACTCTAGACCCAGCCGGGTGGCCAGGTAGCCGAACGCACCCACCGCATTCCACAGCAGCGAGACGCTGCCGACCGCCCGGAGGTGGGTCGGCGCACGCGCAATGGATCGGCTCATTGAAGATCCTCCCGGTGTGATTTGCCGGTGTCATTCTCCCCTGATTCGGCAAGCGTGACACAGCGCGCATTCTTCGACCCGTCCGGCGATGCGATCGGCACGACCGATGACGCGCCCATGACCATCGACCCGTGCGCTCCCGCCGCGAGCCCGCTAGTGTGTTCGGCTGTCTCCTGCGCCCGACCCGATCGATGCCACCGTTGACCTCTCCCGTCTGTCCCCGCGTCGGCCCGGCCCTGCTGACGCTGCTGTTCGTGCTTGCCGTTGCCCCGGCCTTGGCCACGGTCGATGCGCGGCCGGCGGTCGACGGGCCGGCCACGGTCTATGCGGCCGGGTTCTTCGACGAGTATCGACCGCAGACCGCGCTGGACATGGTCCGGCTGGTGCCGGGCTTCCGGATCGACAACGGCGGCGGCGGTCGCGGCCTGGGCGGCGCCCAGGGCAACGTGCTGATCGACGGCCGTCGACCGGGCGCGAAACAGGACAGCGTGTCGGCCCAGCTGCAGCGCATCCCGGCCAGCCGGGTCGAGCGGCTGGTGCTGCTGCAGCCCGGCACGACCGCCGCCGGCACCGAAGTCGACGGCCGACGCACGCTGCTGGACGTCCGGCTGAAACCCGGCAGCGCCCGCGCCTGGACCTGGTCGGCGACGATCGAACAGGACACCGACAGCGGCGGCCCGACGCCGTCGGCGCGGCTGTCGATGATCGATCGCTTCGGCGCAACCGAGCTGCGCGCCGGGATCACCGCTGGCACCTCCCATGTCGGCAACCGGGCCGGAGAGCGCATCGTCGGCGTCGACGGGCCGCTCGAGGATCGCCTGGAGTCCGAACGCTTCGACAACCGCTGGGCCCGGATCAACCTCAATACCGTGACCTCGCTCGACAACGGCGCCACGCTGCGCACCAGCGCCGAATTCCAGCGTTCGGACGCCGACGATCGGCTGCGCTCGCGCCGCCGACCGGCCGGACCGAACGCCGAGGACGCGCTCCTGCGCGTGCTGGCCGGCGACACCCGGCGGACCCGCCACGAGCTGAGCGCGACCTTCGGACGGGCGCTCGGCGAGCACTGGCAGGCCCGCCTGATCGGCCTGACCCGCCGCAACGAGACGCTGGATTTCGACGGCCTGGACCTCGGCCCGCTGGAGACAGCCGACGACGACACGCTCGCGCCGGTCCGGCGTTCCGACACCGACGCGGTGGCCACCGAATCGATCCTGCGCAGCGAGTGGGTCTGGACCGGCTGGGCCGGTCACCGGATGCAGTTCGACCTGGAAAGCGCCTGGAACGCGCTGGACAGCGAGCTGGTGCTGCAGGCCGCCGATCCCGAGTCCGGGCAGCTGGTTGCCGTGCCGCTGCCGGGCAGCGACACCCGGGTCGAGGAGTGGCGGCTGGACGGCCGGCTCAGCGATCGCTTCGACCTGGCCGGACTGATCGTCGAGCCGGCGCTGGGCGCGGAATTCTCCCGGATCCGCCAGTCCGGCGAGACCGGGCGCGACCAGACGTTCACCTTCCTGAAGCCGGCGCTGTCGCTGATCCACGCGCCGTCGGCGACCGCTCGCAGCCGGCTGCGGCTCGAACGCAGCGTGGCCCAGCTGGACTTCGGCGACTTCGTCAGCGCCGCCGACTTCGATGACGACGAGGTCGACTTCGGCAACCCGAGCCTCGGCCCGCAGCAGACCTGGATCGCCGAACTGGAGCACGAACGCCGCTTCGGCGAGATTGCCGTGGCCACGCTGACCGCCTATCACCACTGGGTCGAGGACCTCCAGGACCGGCTGCCGATCGGTGGCGGGCTGGACGTGGCGGGCAACATCGGCGACGGCCAGCGCTGGGGACTGCGGCTGCAGACCACGCTGCCGCTGGACCGCGTCGGGCTGCAGGCCGGGCGGGTCGACATGACGGCGCGCTGGGAAGACTCCTCGATCACCGATCCGGTCACCGGAATCGACCGGCCGTTCTCGTGGCAGCGCCGCTACGCGGTCCGGACCGAACTGCGCCAGGACCTGGTCGAGGACGGCTGGGCCTGGGGCATCGAAACCGACTATGCCGACCAGGCCCGCAGCTTCGGTGCCGACGAAATCAACCGCCACCAGGACGGCCTCGACGTCGAGGCCTTCATCGAAACCACCCGCTTTGCCGGGGTCAAGGTCCGGCTGATGGCCCAGAACCTGATCGACCGTCCGTTCGAACGCGAACGACTGCTGTTCGACGGCAACCGCGCGCCCGGTGCGTCGCCGACGGTGCGCGAACAGCGCGAGCTGCGCCGCGACCGTTCGATCCTGCTTTCGGTCAGCGGCACCTTCTGATCACAGCACCGCCGGTTCGGCGCGCACCACCCGGTCGCGGCCGGCCTGCTTGGCCCGGATCAGGGCCCGATCGGCGCGGTCGATCAAGGCTTCGTCCGATTCACCGGCCTGCCACTGCGCCAGGCCGAAACTCAGGGTCGGCGAGGCCACCGTGCCGGCGTTGCCCGGTCGCTCGATGAGATCGGCCCCGAACTGCGCCCGGATCCGATCGCAGTGGGCATGCGCGTCGTCGAGCACGACGCCCGGCAGCACCACCGTGAACTCCTCGCCGCCGTAGCGCGCGACAAAGCCGCCCTCGCCGACCCGGGCGGCCAGCCGCTGGCCGATCGCGCGCAGCGCAGCATCGCCGCACAGGTGGCCGTACCGATCGTTGAAGGGCTTGAAGCCGTCGACGTCGACCATCGCCAGGCACAGCGGCCGGCGGCGCAGCCGGGCCTCGGTCAACTCGCGCTCCAGGCGGCTGTCGAGCCAGGCTCGATTGCGGATGCCGGTCAGCTTGTCCTGACTGGACAGGACCAGCAGCTTGCGGGTCTGGTAGACCGCGGCCAGCGCCAGCAGGGTGGCCACCACGATCAGGATCAGACGGGAAATCTGATCGCCCCAGCTCAGGTGGCCGTAGAGGAACGGCGCCCATTTCGGATCCGACAGATCGCCGAACAGGGTGGTCGCCGCGGCCAGGATCGCGGCGTACTGGAGCAGCGCCAGCAGGCCGGCGAACAGGCACACCCGCGCATCGCCGCGCAGTGCAGTGGCGGCGATCGAGATCAGGTACAGCTCCCAGACCACCCGGCTGTTGATCGCGATGTGCGGCAGCTGCTGAAGCAGGAACAGGCCCAGCACCACCGAAATGGCGGTGATGTCGAACGCGGCGGACACGAAACGCCAGCGCACGTCTGCGCCGCGACGACGGACCCGGCGCAACAGGGCGATGCTGAACACCAGCGCGATCAGTGCAACCAGCGCGCCGGTGCGCACCTCTTCGTCCGGGGCGCCGGTGACCCGCGCGATCAGCGGCATCGGCACGATCAGCAGCACGGCAACCAGGCGGATCCGGGCAACCAGCACCTCGCCGACCGCGCCGGCTTCGAGCATCAGGTCGTCGGGCGCCTGCAGCAGGCCACGGAGCCGTCCGGGCACGTTCGAGGCCCCGCGACTCAGGCCAGTTCGCGGATGGCGGCCGGCAACGGGACCGATTCGCCGGATTTCCTGTCGATCCAGACCAGCGTGACCGTCGCGTCGGCATAGCGAACCGGCTGCACGTCCTTGTCGTCGGTCTTCGAGCGGATTTCGGAGTGCAGCTTGATGCTGGACCGCCCCGGGGACTCCGGCTTCAGGGTCACGACCAAGCGCGCGGGCCAGTGGGCCGGACGACGGTAGTTGATGTTGATGTTGGCCACGACCGGACCGGCCTCGCCGTCCTGCCAGTGGCTCGGCACCGAACTCATCCAGGCCGAGCGACACTGCTCGAGGTAAGCCAGGTAGACCGCGTTGTTGACGTGGCCGAAGCCGTCGAGGTCGCCCCAGCGCACGTCGAGTTCGATGCTGAATTCCGCCATCCTGTGGTGTTCCCCTCGCTGCATCGCTTGCCGTGCCGCGGCCCCGTGCCCCTCACGGCCTGACCAGTGTACTCCGGCCTGTTGTTCGTCAGGCCGACTTCCGTCGTCGCTTGATGCCCGGCATCTCGGCCAGGTAGCGGCCGGTCCAGGAATCCTCGTCGGCGGCGATCTGTTCCGGCGTGCCGTTGGCGATGATCTGCCCGCCGCGCACCCCGCCCTCCGGGCCGAGGTCGATGATCCAGTCGGCGGTCTTGACCACGTCGAGGTTGTGCTCGATGACGACCACGGTGTTGCCTTCGTCGCGCAGCCGATGCAGCACGTTCAGCAACTGCTGGATGTCGTGGAAATGCAGCCCGGTGGTCGGCTCGTCGAGGATGTAGAGGGTATTGCCCGTATCGCGCTTGGACAGCTCGCGCGCCAGCTTGATCCGCTGGGCCTCGCCGCCGGACAGCGTGACCGCCGACTGGCCCAGCGTGATGTAGGACAGGCCGACGTCCATCAGCGTCTGCAGCTTGCGCGCCACGGCCGGCACCGGCTCGAAGAACGGCAGCGCGTCCTCGACCGTCATCTCCAGCACCTCGTGGATGTTCCTGCCCTTGTAGGTGACCGTCAGCGTCTCGCGGTTGTAGCGCTTGCCGTGACAGACGTCGCAGGGCACGAAGATGTCGGGCAGGAAGTGCATCTCGACGCGGACCACACCGTCGCCCTGGCAGGCCTCGCAGCGACCGCCCTTGACGTTGAACGAGAAGCGCCCGGGCTTGTAGCCGCGCGAGCGCGCCTCGGAGGTGCCGGCGAACAGCTCGCGGATCGGCGTGAACAGGCCGGTGTAGGTGGCCGGATTCGAGCGCGGCGTGCGGCCGATCGGGCTCTGGTCGATGTCGACGACCTTGTCGAACAGGTCGAGTCCGGAGAATCGTTCGAACGGCGCCGGGTTTTCCGAGGCACCGTTGAGTTCGCGGGCCATCAGCTTGTACAGCGTGTCGTTGATCAAGGTGGACTTGCCCGAGCCGGACACCCCGGTGACGCAGACCAGCAGCCCGGCCGGCAGTTCGAGGTCGACGCCCTTGAGGTTGTTGCCGGTCGCGCCTTCGAGCCGGAACATGCGCTTGCGGTTCGGCTTGCTGCGCTTGTTCGGCACCTCGATACGCTTGCGGCCGCTCAGGTAGTCGCCGGTCAGCGACGCCTCGCAGGCCTCGATCCCGTCCGGCGGGCCGGAATAGACGATCCGACCGCCGTGCACGCCCGGTCCGGGACCGATGTCGACGATGTGGTCGGCCGAGCGGATCGCGTCCTCGTCGTGCTCGACGACGATCACGGTGTTGCCGAGGTCGCGCAGCCGGGTCAGCGTCTCGAGCAGGCGCGTGTTGTCGCGCTGGTGGAGGCCGATCGAGGGCTCGTCGAGGACGTACATCACGCCGACCAGGCCGGCGCCGATCTGGCTGGCCAGCCGGATCCGCTGGGCTTCGCCACCGGACAGCGTGTCGGCCTGGCGATCCAGGGTCAGGTAGTCCAGCCCGACGTTGACCAGGAACAGCAGGCGCTCGCGCACTTCCTTCAGGATCCGCCCGGCGATCTCGCCGCGCCAGCCGTCCAGCTTCAGTTGATCGAAGAACGCCAGGCACTGCTCGATCGACCAGGCAGCCACGTCGGGCAGCGAACGATCGGCGATGAACACGTTGCGCGCCGCGGCGTTCAGGCGCTGGCCACCGCATTCCGGACACGGCTGCTCGGAGATGTAGCGCGACAGCTCTTCACGGACGACGCGCGAGTCGGTCTCGCGGTACCGCCGCTCGAGGTTCGGGATGATGCCGACGAACGGGTGCTTGCGGGTCTGGCTGCCGCCGTCGGCGAAATAGCGGAAACTGATCCTGTCCTCGCCGCTGCCGTGCAGGATCACGTCCTGAACGGCGGCCGGAAGCTCACCGAACGGGGTCTCGGGGTCGAAGTCGTAGTGCCGGCCCAGCGACTGGATCATCTGGAAGTAATACGCGTTGCGCCGGTCCCAGCCGCGCACCGCACCGCCGGCCAGGCTCAGCTCCGGGTTGCCGACCACGCGCCCGGGGTCGAAGAACTGGCGGTGGCCGAGTCCGTCGCAGGCCGGACAGGCGCCGTTGGGATTGTTGAACGAGAACATCCGCGGCTCCAGCTCCGGCAGGCTGTAGTCGCAGACCGGGCAGGCGAAGCGGGCCGAGAACAGCAGCTCGCCGAGCTCGCTGTCGGCGTCCATCGGCGCGGCCACGGCAATGCCGTCGGCCAGCGCCAGCGCGGTTTCCATGCTCTCGGCCAGCCGCTGGGCCAGGTCGTCCCGCACCTTGAACCGGTCGACCACGGCTTCGATGGTGTGCTTCTTGCGCAACTCCAGCGCGGGCACACCGTCGTCGAGATCCACCACCCGGCCGTCGACCCGCGCGCGGATGAAGCCCTGCGCGCGCAGTTCATGCAGCAGGTTGGCGTGCTCGCCCTTGCGGTTGCGGACCACCGGGGCCAGCAGCATCATCTTCGTGCCTTCCGGCAGGTTCAGCACCGTGTCGACCATCTGGCTGACGGTCTGCGCGTCCAGCGTCTCACCGTGCTCCGGACAGCGCGGCGTGCCGACCCGAGCGAACATCAGGCGCAGGTAGTCGTGGATCTCGGTGACCGTGCCCACGGTCGAACGCGGGTTGTGGCTGGCCGCTTTCTGCTCGATCGAGATCGCCGGACTCAGGCCCTCGATGTGGTCGAGGTCCGGCTTCTGCATCATCGACAGGAACTGGCGGGCGTAGGCCGACAGCGACTCGACGTATCGCCGCTGGCCCTCGGCATAGATCGTGTCGAACGCAAGCGACGACTTGCCGGAACCCGACAGGCCGGTGAACACGATCAGCCGGTCGCGAGGAAGCTCCAGGTCGACGTTGGCGAGATTGTGGGTGCGTGCGCCGCGAAGGGTGATCTTGTCCAAGACGAATCCAGCATTGGAGCGAACCGGATAGTATAAGGTTTGCGGTGAAACCCGGGCAAGGACGATTCCGTTTCGCGGTCGCCGGCGCCGGATTCAGCCCCCCGGACCCGGCCTCGGGTCCGAGGTCATCGACCCCACGATCCAGGAGCATCGGCATGCAGATCGAGGAAGACGGCGACATCACGCCGGACGAAGTGCAGAAGCGCTGCGACGAGCGACGCCGCAGGGCGCTCGAGCTGCGCGAGGCGCTGGAAGAAGCGCACGGCACCTCGTTCGACCTGAAGTACCCGATCGCCCAGATCCACCTCTGGTACCAGTCGTTCCAGAACGTGATGCGCTGGATCGGCACGATCGCCGCCGGGATGCTCACCTTCACCGTTTCGATCCTGATGGGCGACGCGCTGGCCGGAAACATCCGGTTCGAGGCCGTCGAGCACAACCTGGGCCGCTTCACCTGGTCGTTCGGTTTTCTCGGCCTGAGCATGATCTCGGTGCTGCTGACCCTGGTGATCACCTACAACTGGCTGGTCATGTCGATCCGGCATGCCGCGTGGGTGGCCCACCCGTCGGTGCGGCGGCTGCAGGCCGTCATCGACAACGGCGGCGCGCTGCCCCGCGACCTGCCGGAGTCGCTGCAGGAAGGGCACGTCCACGACGACGACCCGTACATGGACGGCACCATGGCAAGCGAATTCGTGCGCTACGGCGGCAAGCTGCACCTGAAGCTCTGGGGCACGATGAGCTACGTGATGGGCGGCATCGCAGGGGCCAGCCTGTTCATCGGCATCGTGTTCTACGTGCTCGCCGCCTGGGACATCCTGGCCGAGCTGTTGTGAGCGGACCCGAAGGAAGCCGCCCGGTCCGGATCGCCACCTTGAACACCGGCCTGCTGCGGCTGCAGCTGGGCCGCTGGACGCTGTTCGAACCGGTCCCGCAGGTCAGCGAGCGCATCGCCGGATTCGCGCGGTTCCTCGGCGCGCTGGACGCCGACGTGCTCGCGATGCAGGAAGTGTTCGTCCGCGGCGCTCGGCGCCGGCTGGTCGAGGAGCTGTGCGCGGCCTTCCCGCACGCGGCCTTCGCCGACTCGCCCAGCTGGGTCGGCAACGGCCTGCTGACGCTGTCGCGCCATCCGATCGAGGACTCGGCCTTCCAACGCTTCGACCACGACTTCCTGCTGGTCCGCCCGTTCGCCACCTTCGGCCTGCTTCGAACCCGAATCCGGCTGCCGGGCGATCGGCCGCTGGAGCTGTTCAACACGCACCTGACCGCCGGCCCGTTCGGCGACCCGGAGCGCGCGCGCGTCGAGCGGATGCGCGATCGCCAGATCCGGCAACTGCTGGAGGCGGCCGGCCCGCGTGCCCCCCGGGTGGTGCTGACCGGGGACTTCAACGCCGGCCCCGAGGCATCGATCGACAACTACCGCCGCTTCGCCGCCGCCGGCTTCGTCGACGCCTTCGATCGGGCCGAGCATCACGGCAGCCCGCTGCGCACGACCTGGACGCCGGAAAACAGCCTCACGCAGTCCGGCCCGCACTCCAGTTCGCCGCCGCAGCGGATCGATCATGTCTTCGTGCACGCCACAGCCGCGCCCGCCGTTTCCCGCGTCACCATCACCGAGGCCGTCGACCCGGCCGGCGCACCGCTGTCCGATCATCGCCTGGTGCTGGCCGAATTCCGGCTGACCGGCGACCGGGATGGATCGACCGAAGGCGCTCCCGCCGGGTGATCCCGGGCCGCGCGAGAACCGGCGGTCTGTATTGACCCGCGCCCCGCTTTCCGCTAACATTCCCGCTCTTTAGTCATGCATTTTCTGGAGCGAACACCATGTACGCGGTATTCAAGACCGGTGGCAAACAGTACAAGGCATCGGCCGGCGACATCGTCCGGGTCGAGAAACTGCCGGCCGACAAGGGGGCCTCGATCGAGATCGATGAAGTCCTGATGGTCGCCGACGGCGACGACATCCGCGTCGGCGCTCCGACCCTGGAAGGTGGCAAGGTCAAGGCCGAAGTGGTCGCGCACGGTCGCGGCGACAAGGTGCGGATCATCAAGTTCCGCCGCCGCAAGCACCACATGAAGCAGATGGGCCACCGCCAGTACTACACCGAACTCAAGATCACCGGCATCGAGGGCTGAACCCATGGCACATAAAAAGGCAGGCGGCTCGACACGCAACGGCCGCGACTCGAATCCGAAGTACCTCGGCGTGAAGCGCTACGGCGGCGAACGCGTGGACGCAGGCAACATCCTGGTTCGACAGCGCGGCACGCGCTTCCATGCCGGCGACGGCGTCGGCGTCGGACGCGACCACACGCTGTTCGCGCTGGTCGACGGCAAGGTCGTGTTCCGCGAGCGCGGCAAGCCGGCGCGCAAGTTCGTCTCGGTGGTCGCGGCCAGCGAGGCGGCCGAGTGATCTGACGGGATTCCCGTCCGATCATCGAGCCCGAAGGAGCCGGCCGCGTGCCGGCTTTTTCGTGCCGTCCCCATTGCCCTGAGCCGGTCGGAACCACCATGAAATTCGTCGACGAAGCCAACATCGAAGTCCGCGCCGGCCGCGGCGGACACGGCAGCGTGAGCTTCCGGCGCGAAAAGTACATCCCGAAAGGCGGCCCCGACGGCGGCGACGGCGGCAACGGCGGCAGCATCTGGCTGGAAACCGACACCGGCCTGAACACGCTGGTCGATTTTCGCCATGCCCGGCTGTTCAAGGCCCGCAACGGCCAGCCCGGCGGCGGCCAGCAGAAGACCGGCAAGTCGGCCGAAGACATCGTCATCCGGGTGCCGCTGGGCACCCAGGTGATCGCCGTGGAAACCGGCGAGCGGATCGGCGACCTCACCGAACCCGGTCAACGGCTGTGCGTGGCGCGCGGCGGAATCGGCGGCAAGGGCAATGTCCACTTCAAGTCCTCGGTCAATCGCACGCCGCGGCAGTTCACCGAGGGCACGCCGGGCGAGGAACGCGAACTGAAGCTCGAGCTCAAGGTCCTGGCCGATGTCGGCCTGCTCGGCTTCCCGAACGCCGGCAAGTCGACGCTGATCCGTGCGGTCTCCAAGGCCCGGCCCAAGGTGGCCGATTATCCGTTCACCACGCTGCACCCGAATCTCGGCGTGGTCTCGCTGGAACCGGGCCGCAGCTTCGTCATCGCCGACATTCCGGGCCTGATCGAGGGCGCCGCCGAGGGCGCCGGGCTCGGCCACCGCTTCCTGAAGCACCTGCAGCGAACCGGGCTTCTGCTGCACCTCGTCGAGATCGAGCCGCTGGACGGCAGCGACCCGCTCGACCAGGTCCGCGCCCTGGAAGCCGAGCTCGGCCGCTTCGATCCCGGACTGATGCACAAGCCGCGCTGGCTGGTCGTCACCAAGCTCGATCAGCGCCCGAGCGAGGAGCAGGAGGCCGCGGTCGCCGACCTGGTCGATCGGCTGGGCTGGACCGGACCGGCCTTCGGCATCTCGTCGCTGAGCGGAGTCGGGCTGGACGCCCTGACCACCGCGATGGCGCGCTACCTGCTCGACGGGCCCGACGACGACGGGGAACCTTGAGCCGAGCACGGACTCCAAGCCGCAACCGCCGCCCCAACGGGCCCGGATTCGCAACTGGAGCCGCCGATGCCGCACCGTACACCGAGTTCTCTCCGGCCCCGCCCGGCCGTCCGCATCCCGACCGTATCGACCCTGCTCGCCCTGCTGCTGAGCGCAGTGCCGGGCTGGGCCCGCGTCACTGACGTCACCGTCTACCCCGATCGCGCCACCGTCACCCGGGTCGCTGACCACGAGGTCGGCCCCGAGGTCGACCGCATCCGGGTCACCGGCCTGCCGGTCGGGCTCGATCGCGACAGCCTCCGGGTCCGGGCCGAGGGTCCGGCCGGGCTGCGGGTCGGCGCCCTGGATTTCGAAATCGTCCGCGGCGACGAGCGGGTCGTCCCGGAAGCGCGGGCCCTGGCCGAGCGGATCGAAGACCTGAACGCCGAACGCAGCGGGGTGGCCGACCGGATCGCGGGGCGCGACCTCCAGTTGAGCCTGCTGCAGCGCGTCGCCGCACCGACCGGCGAGACGCTGCCGGCGCCGGGCGAACTGCTGGCCGAGCTGGAGCGGCTCGGCGAGCTGGCCGACCGGGTCTACGCCGAGCGCCGCGAGCTGCTGGCGCAACAGGCCGAACTCAACGAGACGCTGGCCCGGCTGGAGCGCGAGCTGGCCGACCTCGGCAGCCAGCAGCGCGACACCCTGAGCGTGTCCGTCGCCGTCGAGGCCCCCAACGGAGGCCGCGGGCGGTTCACGATCGAGTACACCGTCGGCAATGCGTCCTGGCGGCCGGTCTACGAGTGGCGGCTGGATACCGTCGAGGCGGAACTGCGCCTGGTCCAGTCGGCCGAACTCCGCCAGGCCACCGGCGAGGACTGGGGCAACGCCGCGATCGCGGTCTCGCTGGCCCGGCCGTCGAGCGGGGGCCAGCTGCCGCAGCTGCAGCCCTGGTGGATCGACGTGATCGCCGAGAAGCCGCAGATCACAACCAGGCAGTTCGCCGAGGCACCGCAGGCGCTGGAGACAATGGACGTCGTCGGCAGCCGGGCCGGGCAGGCCGAGATGATCGGCGCGGAACTGCGGGCTACCGGACTGACCCAGCGCTATGCCCTGCCCGGTCGGATCGACGTGCCGTCGGACAACCGCCCGCGACGCTTCCGGCTCGATGAACATCGCCTCGAGGCCGCGCTGACCGCGCGCACCGTTCCGCAGCGGCGCGACGCGGCCTGGACCTTCGTCGCTGCCGAATGGACCGGCGAGGCGGCGCTGCCGCCGGGACCGGTGCAGCTGATCCAGGACGGCGCCGCGATGGGTCGTGCGAACTTCGCCGGGGTCGCGCCGGGTGGACGGATCGAAGCCAGCTTCGGCATCGACGACCGGATCGAAATCGACGTCGAGCTGGTCCGCCAGGATCGCCGGACCGAGGGACTGCTGAACAAGACCGTGCGCGAGGTCCGCGAGCACCGCTGGACGGTGAGCAACCGTCACCAGCGACCGATCCGGGTAAGCGTGCTCGGCCAGCGCCCCGTCGCCCGCGACGAGCGCATCGAAATCGAGTGGACCGATCGCAGCACGCCGCCCGATCGGACCGAGGTCGACGACCGCCCCGGCCTGGTGGCCTGGGACCTCGAACTGGCACCCGGCCAGACGCGCGAGATCGTGTTCGGCCTGTCCGTGGCCTGGCCCGAGGACCTGGACGGCGTGACCGGCTGGTAGTCGACGGGGAGTCGGCGGACCGCAGCGGCCACGCGAGCGCCGCTGCTATACTCCGGCGCAACGGCCCGACGGGGCCGTCGGCGACCCGAACCGGACCCGACCACATGCCGCGAACCACGCGACCGGGACGGCTTACGCCGGCCCGCCGCCAGCGCATCGATGCGCTGCTCGACCACCTGCTGGACCTCGATGGTCCGACCTGCGACCGCGAACTGGCCGCATTGGCCGAACGTTGTCCACGCCTGCACGCACATGCAGCCCGACTGGTCGAGGCCTCGACCGCGCCGACCGACTACCTCCGCACCCTGTTCGAACGCGTCGGGCGGCGCGCGCTTCCCGACGCCGGCGCCGAGTGCAACCTGCCGGCCGGCACCCGGATCGGCGGCTGGCGGCTGATCGAAGCGATCGGCGCCGGCGGGATGGGGCTGGTCTATCGGGCCGAGCGGGCCGACGGGGCGTTCGAAATGCAGGTGGCCCTGAAGCTGATCCGACGGCTCGACCCGGTGCTGGGCCGCCAGCTGGATGTGGAACGTGGCCTGCTGGCCCGGCTCGACCACCCCAACATCGCTCGCCTGATCGACGGCGGCGCGACCGAGGACGGCTGGGCCTGGCTGGCCATGGAATGGATCGACGGCATCGACGCGGGCCAATGGGCCGGCGGCGAGCACCCGCCGTCCGTGCCGGAGCGGCTTCGGGTCTTCGGCCAGCTGGCCGAGGCCGTCGCCCAGGCGCACCGGCGCCGGATCGTTCACGGCGACATCAAGCCGTCGAACGTGCGCATCGCGTCCGACGGCCGGCCCCGGCTGCTCGATTTCGGCATCGCCCGGCTGGTCGGCGACGAGCCGGACGACCCCGATGCGCTGAGCGCGCTGACGCCGGCCTTTGCCGCGCCCGAGCAGAAGCGCGGCGAGCCGATCACCCCGCAGTCCGATGTGTTCGCGCTGGGCGCCCTGCTCTACTGGCTGCTGACCCGCGGGACGCTGACCGAAGACGACGCCGAAACCCGGCGCCATCGACTGGCGGCGATCCATCCGCGCGGCGACGAGTTGCACGCACTGGTCACCCGCGCCACCGACGACGACCCGGATCGACGCTACAACGGCGTGGCCGGACTGCTGGCCGACCTCGAGGCCTTCGGCAGCCAGCGTCCGCTGGAGGCGATGCCGGCCCGGCGAAGCTACGTCCTGGCCCGTTTCCTGCAGCGCAACCGGGCCGGCGTCACCCTGGCCGGGCTGGTCCTGCTGCTGCTGGTCGGCAGCGTGACCGGAATCGCCTGGCAGGGCCGGATCGCGATCGCCGAACGCGACCGCGCCGAGGTCGAAGCCCGCACGGCCGAGCAGGTCACCGGATTCCTGGTCGAGCTGTTCGAGCAGGCCGATCCCGACCAGGCGCAGGGCCGCGTCCTGACCGCACAGGAGCTGGTCGAACGCGGCAGCGAGCGGGTCGCCGAACTCGACGACGAACCACGCGTGCAGACCCGGGTGCTCGGCACGCTGGGACGCGTCCAGCACGCGCTCGGCGACTACGAAGCCGCCGAGCCGCTGCTGCGCCGCGCCCTGGCCCAGGCCGACGCCGACCCGGCAGCGCAGCCGCTGCTGGCCGCCGAGCTGCGGCTGCGGCTCGGCGATCTGCTCTACTCGGCCGGTCGCTATCCCGACGCCCGCGCCCTGACCGAGGCCGCGCTGGAGCTGCTGCCCGAAGGCGCCAGCACCGAACGGGCCGATACGCTGAACACTCTCGGCAACATCGCCTATGCCGAGGGCGACTTCGAGCTCAGCGAGCGCTACTACGCCGAGGCGCTGGCCATGCATGCCGCGCTGGAGCCCGGCGGCACCGGCGAGGCCAACAGTCGGCTCGATTACGGCGCCGTGTTCGCGATCCGTGACCGGCACGAAGAAGCCGAGAAACACTTCCGGCAGGCCTGGACGCTTCGACGCGAGCTGCACGGCGAGAACCATCCCGCCACGGTCAGCGCGCTGTATCGCGTCGCCGACTCGCAGATGTCGATGGGCGAATTCGACGCCGCCGAGTCGAACTACCGCACCGTCGTCGAACGGTACCGCACGATCTACGGCCCGGTTCACCCTCGAACCGCCGGCGCCCTGCACTCGCTGGGCATTCTCAAGCTGCGCCAGGGCCAACTTTCAGCCGCCGAGCCGCTCTGGCGGGAAGCCCTGGCGATCCGCCGCGAGGTGCTCGACCCGGGTCATCCGGACATCGGCGCCAGCCTCAATGCACTGACCTTCGTGCTGCGCAGCCGGGGCGAACTCGAGGAGGCCTATTCGATCCTGCTCGAAGTACTGGAGATCGCCCGGACCCGGTTCGGTGATCCGCACTACACGGTCGCCTCCACGCTCTACAACCTGGGCATCCTCGCGCTGGAACTGGACCGCCTCGACGAGGCCGAGCAGCGACTCCGGGCGGCCCACGCGATGCGCCGCGAACTGCTCGGCGACGTGCACTCCGAGGTTGCGATCTCGCAGGAGGGCCTTGCGCGGCTGGCGCGGGCGCGCGGGGAGTACGAGGCCGCGGAAGATTGGGCGAAGCAGGCCCTGGCAACCGTCGCGGCCGTGCACGGACGCGACGACCATCCGGAGGCCGACTCCAGCCGGACGCTGCTCCGCGACATCCGGGCCGAGCGGGCGGAGCGATCCGATGACGGTTGAGTTTCACGCCCGCCTGACGCCCGCGCGACGGCGGCTGCTCGATCGGCTGCTCGACGAACTGCTCGATCGGCCCGAGCCGGAGCGCCACGAACGACTGGCGCAGTTGGCCGAACGCTACCCGCGCCTGCATCGCCATCTCGCTCGGCTGGTCGAGGCCGCCGCGCCCGACGGCGAGGGGTTCACCGCCGTGTTCGAACGCTTCGGCGCCGCGGCACTGTCGACCCTGGACGATCCCGACCCCTCCCTTCCGCCGGGCACCCGGGTCGGCGACTGGGCCCTGATCGAGCCGGTCGGCCGCGGCGGCATGGGCCAGGTCTATCGCGCCGAGCGCGCCGACGGGGCGTTCGAAATGCAGGCGGCGATCAAGTTCATCCGCCCACGCGCCGGCGGCCGACTGGCCGAACGACTGGCCGTCGAGCGGCAGCTGCTGGCCCGGCTCGACCACCCCAACATCGCCCGGCTGATCGACGGCGGCACGCTGGACGACGGGCGCGGCTACCTGGTCATGGAGTGGATCGCCGGCGTCGACCTCAGCGACGCGCGCGAGCGGCTTTCGGCGCGTCCACGGAGGCTGATCGAGCGCTTCATCGAACTGGCCGGGGCGGTCGCCCACGCCCACCAGCGCCGGGTCGTCCACGGCGACATCAAGCCGGCGAACGTGCGCCTGTCGCCCGACGGGCGGGTCCGCCTGCTGGATTTCGGCGTGGCTCGGCTGATCACGGAAGACGACAGCGCCGACGGCCTTTCGGCGCTGACGCCGGCCTTTTCGGCACCCGAGCAGCTGGCCGGCGAGCCGGCCTCGACCCAGTCCGACCTCTACGCCCTCGGTGCGCTGCTGCACTGGCTGCTGACCGGCGAACCCGGCGCGGCCGACGCGCGGATCGACCCGCGCGGTCTCGACGGCCCGCGGCCGGCCGCGCTGGCCGCCATTCTCGAGCGCACCCTGCAGGCCGATCCGGGCCTGCGCTACCAGTCGGTACCGGAACTGATCCAGGACCTGCGGGCCCTGCTCGAACTGCGTCCGGTCCAGGCCCGGGACAGCAGTGCACTGGCCCGGCTCGGCCTGTGGTCGCGTCGCCACCGCCTGGCCGCCGGCATGGCCGGGCTGGCTCTGGCCTCGGCACTGGTCGCCGCGGTCGGACTGGCGTGGCAGGCCGATCGGATCCGCGATGAACGCGATGCCGCCCGCTTCGAAGCCCAGCGACTGGCGCTGCTGCGCGAACAGATGGTGCTGCTGTTCCGCGAAGCCGGCCGCTCGACCGACGAGGAGGTCCGCGATACCCGCAGCCTGCTCGCCGAAGCCGCCGAACTGGCCGCGCGACTGTACGCCGACGACCCCGGCACCCGCGCGGCGGTCCAGGCCTTTCTCGGCGAGATCTATATCGCCATGGACGATTTCGAGGCGGCCGAACCGCTGCTGGAAGCCGCGCGATCGGAGCAGGCACTCGACGAGGACCGCCTGGCCGCGTTCGTCGAAGCCGACCTGGCCCAGATCCGGCTGCGCCAGGGCGCGTCGGACGAAGCACTGGCGCTGGCCGACCAGGCGCTGGCGCGCCTTCGCGAACGGACCGGGCCCAGCAATCTCGAGTACATCGCCGACGTGACCCAGATCCGCGGCCAGGCACTGCGCGGCCTGGGGCGCTGGGACGAGGCCATCGCCACGCTGCGCGAGGCGCACGACCAGGCCCGACGCCTGCCGGGCCCGTCCCGGATTCGCGCGACCACCGCCAACAACCTGGCCACCACGCTGGTCTATGCCGGGCGCGGTGCCGACGCCCTGCCGTACCTGGAGCGCGCGCTGGACAACTGGCGCGGCCTCGATCGGGCCGATGCTGCGGCGGCGCTGACCGTGATGGGCAACCTGGCCAGCCTGCGTCACCAGCGCGGCGACCTGGCCGACGCCGAGGCCCTGTATCGCGAGACCATCCGACGACGCGTGGCCCGCTACGGCGACTCCGGTGCGCTCGGCGCGATGCACCTGAATCTCGGCAGCCTGCTGGCAACGACGAACCGGATCGCCGAGGCACGCGACCATCTCGACGAGGGCGTGGCGCTGATCCAGCGATTCGAAGGCATCGACAGCGTCAGCTACACCCGGGCACTGCTGGCCCGGGCCCGGGTCGAACGGGCCGCTGGTCGCTACGGGGTCGCGCTCGGCGAAATCGACCAGGTGGTGCAACGGTTTTCCGAGCAGGTCGGCGACGACCACCTGTTCACCGCGATCGCCCGGATGGATGCCGCCCTGACCGCGGCCGAGGCCGATCTGCCGGACGGAATGGAGCAACTGAGCGAAGCGATCGAGATCCTGGACGGGCTGGCACCGGCCTCGGATCGCTTCCGCGCCGAAGCGCGCTGCCGCGAGGCGGTATTCCGGATCGAACGCGCCCTGGACGGGGCCGGAACCGCGGCCGAACGCTGCATGAGGCTGTACACCGAATCGCTGGAGGTCAGCCCATGGCGACAGGCCGAAGCCCGACTGCTGGACTGGGCGGCACGCACGCCGCGACCCGCACCGACACCGGCGACACGCGCGGATCTCGAGCGGGTGGCCAACGCCCTTGGCCCGGACAACCCCAGGACACGACGATTGGCGGAGTGGCTGGCGACGTCGGCCGACGGGGACTGACGCCGGACCCGGCCGCGGCGGAACGCGCGCGGCCCGGACGGCCGATCAGGACGGGGACGCCGTGATCAGAGGCCGCGGATGTGCGCGTTCAGGCGGGACTTGTGACGCGACGCCTTGTTGGCGTGCATGATGCCCTTGGACACCGAACGATCGATCGCCGGCACGGCCTGCTTGTAGGCCGCTTCGGCGGCGGTCCTGTCGCCGGCCTTGACCGCGTTGACGACCTTCTTGATCATGGTGCGGACGTAGGAACGCTGGGCGGCGTTCGCCTGACGATTCCGCTCGGACTGACGGGCGCGCTTGCGCGCTGATGCACTATTGGCCACGAATGACTCCTCGAAACCGGGTAATGAGAAAAATCAAGCCGTGCAGTATGGCCACTGAGTGCCCTTCTGTCAATGGCAGCCGCCCGGTGACTGCGCCATGAGCCTGGCCCGTTCGGTCGCCTCGTTTTCGGGCATGACGCTGATCTCGCGGGTGCTGGGGCTGGTCCGCGACGTGGTCCTGGCCCGGATGTTCGGCGCCTCGGCCGCGACCGACGCGTTCTTCGTCGCCTTCAAGATTCCGAATTTCCTGCGCCGGCTGTTCGCCGAGGGCTCGTTCTCGCTGGCCTTCGTGCCGGTGCTGGCGGAGTATCGCGAGCGCAACGACCATGCGGCGCTGCGCTCCCTGATCGATGCCGCGGCCGGCAGCCTGATGGCCGTGCTGCTGGCGCTCACCGCCGCCGGTGTGCTGGCCGCTCCGGCGGTGATCCGGGTGTTCTCGCCGGGCTTCGCCGACGACCCGGCCCAGCTGGCGCTGGCCAGCGACCTGCTCCGGATCACCTTTCCCTACCTGCCGCTGATCGCGCTGACCGCGCTGGCCGGGGGAATCCTGAACACGCTGGGCCGCTTCGCGCTGCCGGCCGTCACGCCGGCGTTGCTGAACATCTGCCTGATCGTTTCGGCCGTCTGGCTCAGCCCGCGCTTCGCCGAACCGGTCACCGCGCTGGCCTGGGGCGTGCTGGCCGCCGGCGTACTGCAGCTGGCCGTACAGCTTCCGGCGCTGGCCCGCCACGGCGTACTGCCGCGCCCGTGGCCGGATTTCAGGCACCCCGGCGTCAAGCGCATCCTGCGCCTGATGGTGCCGACCCTGTTCGGCTCCTCGGTCGCGCAGATCAACCTGCTGCTCGACGTGCTGATCGCCTCGCTGCTGATCGAGGCCAGCATTTCCTGGCTGTACTACGGCGACCGGCTGATGGAGTTTCCGCTCGGCCTGTTCGGCGTCGCGCTGTCGGTGGTCATCCTGCCGACGCTGTCGTCGCAGCACGCGCGGGCGACGAGCGACGCGTTCGTGGCCACACTGACCTGGGCGGTCCGGCTCGGCGTGCTGATCGCGCTCCCGGCCGCGGTCGGCCTGGCCGTGCTTGCCGAACCGATCACGACCACGCTGTTCCAGTACGGGGAGTTCGCCGCCGAGGACGTCCGGATGACGGCCCTGGCGCTGCTGGCCTACTGCCTCGGCCTGCCGGCCTTCATCGGCGTGAAGATCCTGGCGCCGGGCTTCTATTCTCGCCAGGACACCCGCACGCCGGTCCGCATCGCGGTACTGGCCCTGGTCGCCAACATGGGGCTGAACGTGCTGTTCGTGCTGGCGATCGTGGCCTGGCTGGCCGGCGGGGATTTCGGCGAAGGGTTGTTCGCGACGCTGGCGGCCCACCCCGGTGCCCACGTCGGCCTGGCGCTGGCCTCCAGCGCCTCGGCCTGGCTCAACGCCGGCCTGCTGTGGCGGCATCTCGGCCGCGACAAGCTCGCGCCGACGCCCGGGTTCCGACCGCTCGTCGCCGCCGCGTTGGGCTGCATCGGCATGGCGGCCGCGCTGATCACAGTCGTCCCCGAGACCGCGTGGTGGATCGCTGCCGGACTGCCCGTCCGGATCGGTGCGCTGGTCGCGGCCGTGGCCGGTGGCGCACTTGTCTACGGGCTGGTCCTGCTGGCCGCCGGCCTGCGGCCGCGCCAGCTGCTGCGCCCGGTCTGACCCGGCGCGACCACCGCGCCACGCCGCCCGGCTACACTCGCGCGATGCACCTGCTTCGACGCCTCCCGCTGCGCGACGACGATGCCCGGCCGACCGCGCTGGCGATCGGCAATTTCGACGGCCTGCACCGTGGCCACCAGGCGCTGGTCGAACGCGTCGTCGCCCGTGCACCGGCGCTCCGTCCCGGCCTGATGTGCTTCGAGCCGCTGCCGCGCAGCTTCTTCGCGCCCGACCGTCCGGTGCCGCGCTTGATGAAACTGCGCGACCGGGTCCGGATCGGCGCCGGGCTGGGCCTGGAGCTGATCGCGGCGCTGCGCTTCGACCGCGCCTTCTCTTCGCTGTCGCCGGAGGCCTTCGCCCGCGACGTCGTGGCCGGCGGCATTCGCGCCCGGCACGTGGTGGTCGGCGAGGACTTCCGCTTCGGCCAGCGCGCCGCCGGCGACGTCGATGCCCTGGTCGGGTTCGGGCGACGCTACGGCTTCGAGGTCGAGGCCGTGCCGGCCGTCGTCGACCCGGTCAGCGGCGAGCGGATCTCCTCGTCGGCCCTGCGCGCCGCGCTGGCCGACGGCGACCTGGCCGGCGCCGAGCGTCTGCTGGGCCGCCCGTATTCGATCTCCGGCCGGGTGCTGCGGGGCAACCGCATCGGCCGCACGCTGGGCTTCCCGACGGTCAACCTCCGCGTGGCCGAACCGCCGGCACTGAGCGGAATCTGCGCGGTCCGCGTCCATGCCGACGACCTCGAGGGGCAGTCCGGCGTGGCCAGCCTCGGCCAGCGCCCGGTGGTGGCCGGGCGCGACTGGCTGCTCGAGGTCCACCTGTTCGATATCGAGCGTGACCTGTACGGCCGGCACCTGGTCGTGGAGTTCGTCGAATACATCCGGCCCGAGCGCCACTTCGACGACCTGGCCGCGATGACGGTGCAGATGCATGCCGACGCCGAGGCCGCGAAGCGGGCGCTCGGCGGGCTCCGACATCAGCGACAATAACGACTTCGACGATTGACCTGACTTCACGTGCCGCCGCGCACCCGACGACGCTTTTCATGGATTACAAAGACACCATCAACCTGCCCCGGACCGACTTCCCGATGAAGGCGTCGCTGGCCCAGCGCGAGCCGAAGATGCTCGACGACTGGTACGCCCGCGACCTGTACGGCCACATCCAGCGCGAGACCGCCGGGCGACCGCGGACCTTCATCCTGCACGACGGACCGCCGTACGCCAACGGCGACATCCACATCGGGCACGCGGTCAACAAGATCCTGAAGGACTTCGTGGTCCGCTCGGCACTGCTGTCGGGCTATCGCGCCCCCTACGTACCGGGCTGGGACTGCCACGGGCTGCCGATCGAACTGCAGGTGGAGAAGAAGGTCGGCAAGGTCGGCCAGAAGGTCGACGCACGCACCTTCCGGCAGAAGTGCCGCGAATATGCCGACCGGCAGATCGAACGCCAGCGCGAGGACTTCAAACGGCTCGGCGGGCTGGCCGACTGGGCCCATCCGTATGCCAGCCGCGACTTCCGCTTCGAAGCCGACATGCTGCGCGCACTGGCGAAGATCGTCGAACGCGGCCACCTGAAGCGCGGCGTCAAGCCGGTGCACTGGTGCTTCGACTGCGGCTCGGCGCTGGCCGAGGCCGAGATCGAATACCAGGACAAGACCTCGACCTCGGTCGACGTGCTGTTCGAAGCGCTGGCGCCCGAGCGGCTCGCCGAGGCCTTCGGGCTGGCGCCGGACGCGTTGAGCGACGGTGCTGCGTGCGGTGTGGCCATCTGGACGACCACGCCCTGGACGCTGCCGGCCAACCAGGCCGTGGCGCTGAACGCCGAGCTGGACTACGACCTCGTCGAGGCCCGCCTCGAGCAGCGCAGGCTGCGCCTGGTGGTGGCCACCGAGCTGCGCGACGCGGTGCTCGAACGCGGCGGCCTGGTCGAGGCCGAGGTCCTGGCCACGACAAGGGGCGCCCGGCTCGAGCACCTGCGGCTGCAGCACCCGTTCAACGACTACGACGTGCCGGTGATCCTCGGCGAGCACGTGACCACCGAGACCGGCACCGGCGCCGTGCACACCGCCCCGGGCCACGGCCAGGAAGACTTCGAGGTCGGCCGCCGCTACGACCTGCCGGTGGTCAACCCGGTCGACGGCCGAGGCCTGTTCGTCGAAGGCACGCCGTTCGTCGCCGGCGAGCACGTCTGGAAGGCGAATGCCCGGCTGGTCGAGCTGCTGCGCGAGCGCGGCGCACTGCTGAAGGACGAGTCCTTCCACCACAGCTATCCGCACTGCTGGCGGCACAAGACGCCGACGGCCTTCCGGACCACGCCGCAGTGGTTCATCTCGATGGACCAGGCCGGCCTGCGCCGCGATGCGCTGGCCGCGATCGGCGGCGTCCGCTGGGTGCCCGAATGGGGCGAGGCGCGGATCCGCGGCATGGTCGAGGGCCGACCCGACTGGTGCATCTCGCGCCAGCGCACCTGGGGCGTGCCGCTGGGGCTGTTCATCGACCGCGAGACCCAGCAGCCGCACCCGGACTCCGCGGCGATCCTCCAGCGCTTCGCCGACCTGGTCGAGCGCGAGGGCGTCGACCCCTGGTATGGCGACGACATCGCCGAGCGGCTCGGCGTCGACGGCGAGCGCTACGAGATCGTGCCCGACATCCTCGATGTCTGGTTCGACTCCGGCGTCACCCACCACTGCGTGCTCGACCAGCGTGACGAGCTGGCTCGTCCGGCCGACCTGTACCTGGAAGGCTCCGACCAGCATCGCGGCTGGTTCCAGTCCTCGCTGCTGACCTCGATCGCGATGCACGGCGAGGCGCCCTACCGCGCAGTGCTGACCCACGGCTTCACCGTCGACGCCGACGGCAGGAAGATGTCCAAGTCCCAGGGCAACGTGATCGCCCCGCAGTCGGTGATGCAGACGCTCGGCGCCGACATCCTGCGGCTGTGGGTGGCGGCCGCCGACTACCGACAGGAGATGAGCGTCTCCGACGAGATCCTCAAGCGCGTCGCCGATGCCTATCGCCGGATCCGCAACACCGCGCGCTTCCTGCTCGGCAACCTCGACGGCTTCGATCCCGAGGCCGACCGGCTGCCGCTCGACGCGCTGTTGCCGCTGGATCGCTACGCGGTGGACCTGGCCGCGCGGCTGCAGGACGAGGTGACCGAGGCCTACGCGAACTATCGCTTCTGGCAGGTCTACCAGCGCGTGCACCACTTCTGTTCGATCGACATGGGCGCGTTCTATCTCGACATCATCAAGGACCGCCTCTACACCCTGCCGCGGCGGCACCCGGCCCGCCGCTCGGCGCAGACCGCGATGCTCCACATTCTCGAGGCGCTGGCCCGCTGGCTGGCCCCGGTCTGCAGCTTCACCGCCGAGGAAATCTGGCAGGCGATGCCGCAGGCGCCCGGCACCGAGCCGCGCGATACCGTGATGCTGGCGACCTGGTATGCGGACCTGGCGACGATGGACGAAGCCGACCGACTCCGGCTGGACCGGATCCGCGCGGTCCGCGAAGTCGTCGGCCCCAAGCTCGAAGCGCTTCGCCGCGACAAGGTGATCGGATCGTCGCTGGCCGCCGAAGTCACGCTGGACGCCGACGGCCAGCTGGCCGAGGACCTGGACGCGATCGGCGAGGAACTGCGCTTCCTGCTGTTGACCGCCGAGGTCCACCGCGGAGCGGTCGACGATGCCGACGAGACCGCGACCATCGACGGCAGCACGCTGCGGGTGGCGGTCCGACCGAGCAAGACGGCCAAGTGCGTGCGCTGCTGGCACCATCGCGACGACGTCGGCAGCCACGCCGAACACCCGGAGCTGTGCGGTCGCTGCGTCGACAACGTCGCCGGCCACGGCGAAACGCGCGACTGGGGCTGACCGCGATGGACACCACGCATCCCCGCATGACGCTGCCTCGCTACGCCGCCTGGCTGGGCCTGGCGGCGGTGATCGTGGTGCTGGACCTGTGGACCAAGCACCTGGCCTCGTCCAACCTGGACCTGTACCGCCCCGTGCCGATCACCGGCTGGCTGAACATGACGCTGGCCCACAACACCGGCGCCGCGTTCAGCTTCCTGGCCGACGGCGGCGGCTGGCAGCGGATCTTCTTCATCGTCGTCGCCTCGGGCATCTCCGTGTTTCTGCTGATCTGGCTGTGGCGACTTCCGCTGCAGGCCCGCGCGCTGCCCTCGGCGCTGATGCTGCTGCTCGGCGGCGCGATCGGCAACCTGGTCGACCGGGTCACCCTCGGCTACGTGGTGGATTTCATCGATGTCCACTATGCCGGCTGGCACTGGCCGGCGTTCAATCTGGCCGATTCGGCGATCGTGATCGGGGTCGGCCTGATGATGATCGAAAGCCTGCTGCCGCCGCGCGCGCCGGCCGGGTCGACCGGTTCCGGATGAGCCCGGATCACGCTTGCCGGTCCGGACTGTGACCGGGGCCCGATCGACCCGGTTTGAAAAGACGTTGTAATTCGCGCGTATGTGCATGAAAATAGGAGTTTCAGGGGACATGTTGATCGCGACGACAGGAGACGCCTGATGGCAGCAACGACCACCCGCGACAATCTCGAAACCTTTCTCTGGGAAGGAAAGGACAAGCGCGGCAAGACGCTGAAGGGTGAACGGCAGGCCCGCAACCAGACCCTGATCCGCGCCGAGCTGCGCAAGCAGGGCATCACGCCTGCGCGCATCCGCAAGAAGCCGAAGCCGCTGTTCGGCGCCACCGGCAAATCGATCAAGTCGCGCGATATCGCGATCTTCACCCGCCAGCTGGCGACCATGCTCAACGCCGGCATCCCGCTGGTCCAGGCCTTCGGAATCATCGGCTCGGCGGCCGAGAACCCGCGGATGCAGAAACTGATCAATACCGTCCGGGTCGACGTCGAGTCCGGCGCCACGCTGGCCGAGGCGCTGGCCAAGCACCCGGTCTACTTCGACGAGCTGTTCATCAACCTGGTCAACTCCGGCGAAAGCGCCGGTGTGCTCGACAAGGTCCTCGACGACATCGCGACCTACAAGGAACGCATCGAGTCGATCAAGGGCAAGATCAAGAAGGCCCTGTTCTACCCGGCCACGGTCATCGCCGTGGCGATCCTGGTCACGGCGATCCTGCTGGTCTTCGTGATCCCGCAGTTCGAGTCCATCTTCCAGAGCTTCGGCGCCGACCTGCCCGCCTTCACCCGGCTGATCGTGACGATGTCGGAATCGATGCAGCAGTTCGGCTGGCTGTACATCGTGATCATCGGCGGCAGCATCGCCGGCCTGGTGGCGCTGAAGAAACGCAGTCGCCCGTTCGCCCATTTCCTCGACCGGGCGAGCCTGAAGATTCCGGTCATCGGCGGCGTGCTCGAGAAGGCCGCGCTGTCGCGCTTCGCGCGGACGCTGGCGACCACCTTCGCCGCCGGCGTGCCGCTGGTCGACGCGCTGAAGACCGTGGCCGGGGCGACCGGCAACGTCGTCTACTCCGACGCCACGCTGCAGATCCGCGAGGATGTCGCCACCGGGCACCAGATGCAGCTGGCCATGCAGCAGACCGGGCTGTTTCCACCGATGGTCATCCAGATGACCGCGATCGGTGAGGAAGCCGGCTCGCTCGATGCCATGCTGCTGAAGGTCGCCAACTTCTACGAAGAAGAGGTGAACAACACCGTCGACGCCCTGTCCAGCCTGCTCGAACCGTTCATCATCGTCCTGGTCGGCGGCATCGTCGGCAGCATCGTGGTAGCGATGTACCTGCCGATCTTCCAGATGGCGGCGGTGATGTAAGTCCGAGCTCATGACTGCCCTTGCCGACCTGCATCCGGCCGCGCTGTACGGCCTCGTCGTCGCGCTCGGCCTGCTGGTCGGCTCGTTCCTGAACGTCGTCATCCTGCGGCTGCCGGCCCGGCTGTTCCACGACTGGCGCTGCCAGTGCCGGGAACTGCTGGAGCTCGAACCCGAGGGCGACCCGCCGCCGCCGGGCATCGCGCTGGGCCGCTCACGCTGCCGCGCCTGCGGCCAGGGCATTCGCGCCTTCGACAACATTCCGCTGCTCAGCTGGCTGATCCTGCGCGGCCGCTGCCGCAGCTGCGGCGCGCCGATCTCGGCACGCTACCCGATCGTCGAGGCGCTCACTGCCCTGCTTTCGGTTGCCGTGATCGCAGCGCTGGGGCCGACCTGGGCCGGCCTGGCCGGCCTGGTCTTCACCTGGGCCCTGATCGCCGGCAGCGGTATCGACCTCGACCACAAGCTGCTGCCCGACCAGATCACGCTGCCGCTGGTCTGGCTCGGCCTGCTGCTGAACGTCGACGGACTGTTCGTCGACCTGCCCTCGGCGGTGATCGGCGCAGCGGCCGGTTACCTGGTGCTCTGGGCGGTGTTCCACCTGTTCCGGCTGGCCACCGGCAAGGAGGGCATGGGTTACGGCGACTTCAAGCTTCTCGCGGCCATCGGCGCCTGGTTCGGCTGGCAGGTCCTGCCCACCGTCATCCTGCTCGCCTCCGCGGTCGGCGCGCTGATCGGCCTGGTCCTGATCGCGCTTCGCCGCATGGGCCGCGAAGTCCCGATCGCCTTCGGGCCCTTCCTTGCCGCAGCCGGCTGGCTGGTCCTTGTCGGCGGCGACCGCGTGGTCGACTTCTGGGTGTTCTGAGGGGCCGGGGACCCGTACCGCCACGATCACCGCAACCGCCAGCCCCTTCCCCTGGTCCCGATTCCCGATTCCCGATTCCCGACCCCCGAAGCCCGAAGCCTAAACCCCGGGCCGTAACCCCCGATACTCCCGGTCCAGTCGCGCCACCTGCTCGTCGAGCACTTCGAGCGTTCCGGTGTTGTCGATCACCTCGTCGGCCACCGCCAGGCGCTGTTCGCGGCCGGCCTGGGCGGCCAGGGCGGCGCGGGCCTGGTCGGGCGGAACGCCGTCGCGAGCGGTCAGGCGTTCGAGCTGCACGGATTCCGGGACGTCGACGACCAGCACGCGATCGGTATCGTTGAACAGGCCGCTTTCGACCAGCAGCGGAACGACCAGGATCACGTAGGGACCGGTGGCGGCATCGATCGCCTCGCGCGCCCGGGTCGCGATCAGGGGGTGCAGGATGCCCTCCAGACGCGCACGGGCCTCCGGATCGTCGAAGATGCGCCGGCGCAAGGCGCGGCGATCGAGCGCGCCCGCGTCATCGATCACGTCCGGGCCGAACGCGGCGCTCACCTTCGCCAGCCCGTCGCTGCCCGGGGCGACGACGTCGCGGGCGATCCGATCGGTATCGACCACGCTCGCGCCGCGCCCAGCGAAACGGTCCGAGACCGCGGTCTTGCCGCTGGCAATGCCGCCGGTCAGGGCGATCACCGGTCGGCGTCGGGCTGGGTCGTCATGCATGGCGATCTCGTCGGGTGCGGCCGTCGAGCGGCATTATCCCTTCCCTGCAGCTCGGCCGGGCGTTTGAGGTGCCCGGGCAACCGGCGTAGGATGATGCTCCCTCCGGACACGCTTCGCGATCAAGGGAGCCCGCCATGAGTCGATCCAGTTCCGATCTTCGCAATCTCGCCCTGCTGGGCCACACCGGATCCGGCAAGACGTCCCTGATCGAATGCCTGCTGGTCGCCGCCGGCGTCAAGGGGGAGCCCGGCAGCATCGAGCGCGGCGATACGCTGTGCGACCACGATCCACTCGAGAAACAGTACGGCCATTCGCTGGACACCGCGCTGGTCCGCTTCGAGCACGCCGGCTGCGAGATGCAGCTGATCGACACGCCCGGCGACCCGGACTTCCGTGGCCCGGCGCTGGCGGCGATGAGCGCGGTGGAAACCGCTGCCGTCGTGGTCAACGCCGCCAGCGGCATCGAGTCATCGACCCGGAGGCTGATGCGCAGGGCCCGCCAGCGCCGGCTGTGCCGGATGCTGATCGTCAACCGGATCGACGCCGAGCACCTCGACCTCGAAGCCCTGGTGCGCGAGCTGCGTGAGGAATTCGGGCCGCAGTGCCTGCCGGTCAACCTGCCCTGCAACGGCGGTCGGGCAGTCCGGGACTGTTTCTTCCACGATCAGGGCGAGACCGACATCTTCTCGCTGGCCGCAGCGCACGACGAGATCCGCGACCAGGTCATCGAGGTCGACGAGGCGCTGATGGCGCGCTACCTGGACGGCGAGACGATTTCCGCCGACGAGCTCCACGATGCGTTCGAACTGGCGCTGCGGCAGGGGCACCTGGTTCCGATCTGCTTCACCTCGGCGCGAACCGGCGCCGGCATCGATGACCTGCTGGCGTTCGCGGCCCGGCTGCTGCCCAGCCCGCTGGAGGGCAATCCGCCCCGCTTCCGGGTCGGCGCCGACGATCGCAAGGTACCGGCCACGCCCGACCCGGAGGCCCACGCGATCGCGCACGTGTTCAAGATCATCAACGACCCCTATGCCGGAAAGCTGTCGGTGTTCCGGGTGTTCCAGGGGCGGATCCGGCCGGGCGGGCCGCTGTTCGTCGGCGACGCCCGCAAGCCCGTCAAGGTCGCCCACCTGTATCGGCTGCACGGCGCGGAGCGCGTGGAGACCGACGAGGCGATTCCCGGTGACCTGTGCGCCATCGCCCGGGCCGACGAGATCCACTACGATGCGATCCTGCACGACAACCACGACGAGGACCATTACTCGCTGAAGCCGGTGGACTTTCCCCGGCCGATGTACGGGCTGGCGATCGAACCGGAGGCGCGCGGCCAGGAGCAGAAGCTCGCCACCGCCCTGGCCCGGTTGGCCGAGGAAGACCCGTGCATCCACGTCGAACACCACCAGGAACTGAACGAGACGGTGGTCCGCGGCCTCGGCGAAATGCACCTGCGCATCCTGATCGAACGGCTGGCGCAGCGCTTCGGCCTCGACGTCCGGACCCGCCCGCCGCGCATCGCCTACCGCGAAACGATCACCCGACCGGCCGAGGGCCACCATCGGCACAAGAAGCAGACCGGTGGCGCAGGCCAGTTCGGCGAGGTGTTTCTTCGGGTTCGCCCGCTGGGCCGTGGCGAAGGCGTCCGGTTCGTCAACGAAGTGGTCGGGGGCGCGATTCCCGCGGCGCTGATTCCGGCGGTGGAGAAAGGCGTGCGCGAGGTCCTGGCGTCCGGCGCGATCGCCGGCTTTCCGATGCAGGACCTGGAGGTTACCGTGCACGACGGCAAGCACCACAGCGTCGACTCCAAGGAGATCGCGTTCGTGATCGCCGGCCGCAAGGCGTTCCGGGAAGCCGTCGCGCAGGCCGGACCGCAGGTCCTCGAGCCGGTCGTTCAGCTCGATGCAACGCTCCCTGACCACGCGCTCGGCGATCTGACCGGCCTGCTGGCCGGCAAGCGCGCGCGTATCCAGGGCACCGAGAACCAGCGCGGCGGCCACACCACGGTCAGCGCCGCGGTGCCGCTGTCCTCACTCAGCGATTTCCCGACCGAATTGAAGAGCATGAGCGGCGGCGAAGGCCGCTTCGTGCTGGAGCTGTCGCATTACGAAGCCGTGCCGCCCGAAGTTCAGCAGGCGCTGGTCGCCGAATTCCGTCACGACGACGCCGATTGAGTCACGACAACCGACTCGGCAACCGGCTCGGCGAGAATGGGAATCTGTGTCTTCATCTGCATCGGCAACGGGGGCGTGTCGCAACGCATCGGCACCTGGACGGCCAGGCTCAAGGTGACGCTCAGCGTCAGCATCATGCCGCAGAACAGCAGGCCCAGCCCGAGCCGCAACGAGCCCAGCGACGGACCCGAACGGGACTCGGCGGCTTGAATTTCAAGCGCTTGCAACGCAATCTGTCGGTGCGTCGAAGTCATCATGCTTCGGGCCCAACCACCCCTTTTCGGTGCTCCACCGTCAACTTGCAAGTTCCAAGCCAACGAGGACCCGAGCATGCCCGAGAACGACTGGATCGAACGCCTGAATGCCCACCGCGACGGCACCCTGATGGACACCCTCGACATCCGGTATCGCGATGCCGGGCCGGACTTCCTGGTCGCCGACATGCCGGTCGATGAACGGCACCGGCAGCCGATGGGCATCCTGCATGGCGGCGCCAGCGCCGCGCTGGCCGAAAGTGTCGGATCGGCCGCCTCGGCCATGGTCCTGGCCGACACGGGTCGAGCGGCGGTCGGTCTGGAACTGGCGATCAACCACCTCGCTGCCGTTCGAAACGGGCGCATCACGGCCCGGGCCGAGGCCGTCCACCTCGGCCGTTCCACTCACCTGTGGCAGATCCGCATCGAGGACGAGCACGGCCGCAAGGTCGCCCTGGCCAAGCTCACCCTGCTAGTGGGCCATGCGACAAATTAGGTAACGCTCAGAGCCACTGTGCCGGCGCGAATCAAGGCGCGTTTCGCAGGGAGTGGCCGCTGCCTTGCCGGGAAACGCAACGCCGAGTCGTGCCGGCAGAGTGGCGCCCGAAGGGCCGTCGCACCCGCACGGTAGGCTGCGTTCCGCTCGCTCGACGGCCCCGGCAAGGACGGCTGCACTCGCGCGCCTTGCATACGACGCGGGTGCGACGGCCGAGCGTCACCTCATTTGCCGCATGGCCCGCTCGCCCGCATTGTTCATGAATGCGCTCGCGCCCTTGCCTGGTCCTTGTCCGCACAGCGAATCGTCCTCGCTCGGAAATACAGCATGGTATTCCGCTCGGTCGGAAAAGCCCCTGTGCGAACGATTCCCGGCGCAATCATCGCGGCGATTCATGAATAATGCGGGCGAGTGCTCGAAGACCGCTCTGCCCCGGGCGGGGCATGAGCGATCGCTCGAACGGAGCAGGCGGTTCGGCTTCGTCGTTTCCCCGCTGCGCCATCGCGCCCATCCACGCCCGGGCCACGCGACAGGCGGTGCCGCTCAGCCGGCGTCGGACTCGGCGCGCACGGACGCATCGAGGATGCGGGCCTGGTCGAGGGCACGGCGGGCGCCTTCGGGATCGCCGGCCCGGGTCTTGAGGGTGGCAAGGTGGACCAGCGCGCGGGCCAGCGACGGATCACCCGGCCAGCGGTCCATCAGCAGGTAACGCTCCAGCGCAGCGATGCCGGGTGCCGGCGGCCGATCGGAGGCGGCGATCCAGCGGCCCAGCTCGAACCAGGCCGGCGCATAGGCGGGCTCGGCGACGAGGAGCGCCTCGAGCGCGTTTATCGCCGAAGCCACATCACCGAGCCGGCCGGACAGGGCCGCGCGCCGGGTCGTCCAGGCCGGTCGAGTCAGCGGATCGCGCGCGATCGCCTCGTCGAGCAGCGCCGCGGCGTCGTCCAGGCGCCGGTCCTGCGCCGCGATCTCGAAGCGCAGGTACGCCTCACGCGCCGGCGCCAGCGTGGCCAGCCGCTCCATCCACGGCCCGACCCGTTCTTCGCGCCCCCCGGCGATCCGCGGGACTTCGCGGTGGAAACCGATCGCGGCGGCCAGGGCTTCGGGGTGATCCGGGTCCAGTTCCAGCGCCCGGTCGAGCAGACGGCCGATCGCGCGCGCTTCGCGCATCCGCTCGAAGCGGCCGTCGGCAGCCTCCAGCGCGTCGAGCTCGATCGCGGCCTGCTGGAGCAGCAGCCCCGCATCGTCGGGATAGCGCGCGCGCGCCTCGGCGACCCGGGCCGCGGCAGCCTCGGGCGCGTCGATGCGCGTCAGCGCGATGCGGGCCCGCCAGGCCGGCACGGAGTCGGCCTCGGCGCGGCCCTCGACGTCGGCCAGCCAGGCCCGGACCGGCTCCAGGTCACGGACGGCCAGCGCGCGGGCCAGGTCGGGCGGCCCGGCCGCCGGCAGCGCAGCGGCTGCAGCGAGCAGCAGCGTGCCGAGCAGAGCGTGGAACGCGCGGCGACTCATCGTTCGACCGTCAGCAACTTGCCGGGATTGAGGATCCCGTCGGGATCGAAGACCTGCTTGATCGCCCGCATCAGCGCGATCTCGTCGGCCGACTTGATCGAAGCCAGGTAATCGCGCTTGAGCAGACCCACGCCGTGCTCGGCCGAGAGGCTGCCGCCGAAGCGACCGACCAGTTCGAACACCGCCGGCGTGAGCCGATTGCAGGCCTCGCGGAAGTCCTCGACCGACCAGGCCTCCGGGCGCAGCACGTTCATGTGCAGGTTGCCGTCGCCGATGTGGCCGAACCAGACCACCTCGAAATCCGGGTACTGCCTGCCGACCAGCTCATCGAGGGCCTCGAGGAACGCCGGCACGCGCGAGACGCGCACCGAGACGTCGTTCTTGTAGGGCGTACGCGGCGTGATCGATTCGCTGATCGCCTCGCGCCAGTGCCAGAGCTCGTCGGCCTGGCTGCCGCTCTGACTGACCAGGCCGTCGACCACCCGGCCGGCGTCGACCAGCTGCTCGAACACCGCCAGCGCGGCGTCCTGCGCGCTGCCGTCGGGATCGTCGAACTCGACCACGGCGTGGAACGGCGCGATCGCCTCGAGCGGGAAGGTCCGGTCGCCGGCCGCCGCCACCGCCTGCACGCTGGCGGCGTCGAAGAACTCGAAGGCCGACAGGCTCAGGCCGGCGCGCAGCGCCTGGAAGGCCGGCATCACGGCGTCGAGTCCGGAAAACGCCAGCAGCAGCACCGATCGCTCCGGTGGCGCGTCGGTCAGCCCCAGCGTGACCTCGGTGATCAGGCCGAGAATGCCTTCGCTGCCGATCATCAGGTGGCGCAGATCGAGCCCGGCGTTGTTCTTGATCAGTCCGCGGTTGAGCGCCAGCACCTCGCCGCGACCGGTCACCACGGTCAGCCCGCGCACCCAGTCCCGGGTCATGCCGTAGCGCAGCACCCGGATGCCACCGGCGTTGGTGGCCACCGACCCGCCGACCTGGCTGGAGTCGGCCGCCGACCAGTCGACCGGATAGTCGAACCCGGCCTCGGCGGCCCGGCGCTGGACCTCGCCGACCGCGACCCCGGCCTGGACCCGGATCGACGGCTCGGCCGGATCCAGCTCGAGCACGTCGCGCATCCGGTCGAAGGCCACGACCACCTCGCCGTCGGCCGCCACGGCCCCGCCGGACAGCCCGGTCCGGCCACCGGACGGCACCAGCGCACGGCCTTCGTCACGCGCCCATGCGACCAGCGCGACGACCTCCTCGGTGCTGCGCGGAAACGCGATCGAATGCGGCGCCGGCGTCCAGAACCGCGTCCAGTCGCGACCGTAGTGCATGCGCGACGCATCGTCGTCGACGAACTCGATGCCTTCGGGACGGCTCATCGGCCGGACACCGACCGAATTCGGCCAGGACGCTCGACCACAGGGCATCGAGCACGGGACAGGTCGTCTATCATGGGTTCTCCTTCCCATCGCGGCCGCATCGCATGACGCAGCGCAATCTCTCGCTTTCCAAGGACAAGATCAACATTCTGCTGCTCGAGGGGATCTCCGATCGAGCCACCGAGTGCTTCAACGCTGCCGGCTATCACCAGGTCGAGACCGTGAGCTCGGCACTGCCGGACGACGAGTTGGCCGAGCGGATTCGCGACGTGCACTTTCTCGGCATCCGCTCGCGGACCCGGGTGACCGAACGCGTCCTGGAACGGGCCGAGAGGCTGACCGCGATCGGCTGCTACTGCATCGGCACCGACCAGGTCGACCTGGCGGCCGCGCAGCGACGCGGCGTCCCGGTGTTCAATGCGCCGTATGCTAACACCCGCTCGGTGGCCGAGCTCGTGCTGGCCGAGATCGTGATGCTGATGCGCGGAATTCCGGCAAAGAATGCCGCGGCACACCGCGGCGAATGGCTGAAGAGCGCCCAGGGCAGCTACGAAGTCCGCGGCAAGACGCTGGGCATCATCGGTTACGGTCACATCGGCTCGCAGCTCGGCATCCTGGCCGAAGGCCTGGGCCTGCGCGTGATCTACTACGACGTCGTTCGCAAGCTGCCGCTGGGCAACGCCGAGCCGGTCGACAGCCAGGACGAGGTGCTGGCCCGGGCCGACGTCGTCACCCTGCACGTACCCGACACCGAATCGACGCGCGGCCTGATCGACGCCGCGGAACTGGCCCGGATGAAGGCCGGCGCGCACCTGATCAACGCCTCGCGCGGCAAGGTCGTGTCGATCCCAGCGCTGGCCGGCGCGCTGGCCAGCGGCCACCTTGCCGGGGCGGCGATCGATGTCTTCCCGTCCGAGCCGGCCTCGAAGAACGAGGAGTTCGTCTCCGAGCTGCGCGCCCACGACAACGTGCTGCTCACGCCGCACATCGGCGGCAGCACCTTCGAGGCCCAGCAGAACATCGCCGTGGACGTCAGCACCAAGATGACGCTGTATTCCGACAACGGTTCGTCGATGGGCGCGGTGAACTTTCCCGAGGTCAACCTGCCCGACCATGCAACGGCACGGCGCATCCTGCACATCCACCGCAACGAGCCGGGCGTTCTGCAGGCCATCAACCACGCCTTCTCGGAGGCCGGCATCAACATCGTCGGCCAGTACCTGCAGACGCTGCCCGACGTCGGCTACGTGGTCATGGACGTCGAGACCGACGACGCCGGTCCGGTGCTGCGCCGACTGCACGACATTCCGGCAACCATCCGGACCCGCTACCTGTACTGAACTCGATCGAGGCCACCATGAGTGATCCGACCCACCATCCGATCCACCACGAGCCCGAAGCGAACCGCTTCGAGACCACCGTCGACGGCGAAACCTGCCTGCTCGACTACCGACTCGACGGCCAGGTCATGACCATGACGCGTGTCTACGTCCCGCCGCCGGTCGAGGGTCGCGGCATCGCCTCCCGGCTGACCCGGTTCGCGCTCGACCACTGCCGCGAGCACGGCCTGTCCGTGGTGCCGCGCTGCCCCTACGTCGCTGCCTGGATCAAGCGCCACGACGACTACGAGGACCTGCTGACGCAGGAATGAGCCACGCCTGAACGGCCACGTCAACGGCCGGACGACCCATGCGACGGCGCGAAGACACGGGAAAAAACGCGCAGAACGACGCGCGCCCCGGTCGCCCGCCGGAGGGCTACGGCAAGGCCGGCGTTCGCCGTCGACCGCGCGCCCTGAAGCGACGAGCCGGTCGATGTTCGGACTGCGCGAACGCCGGCCGAAGGCCGAAGCCTGCAAACCGGATCGAAACCCGAACCCGAACCATTCAACCCGAGGAATCCCGCATGAACACGACCCTTCGAACACGAATCTTCCTGAGTCTCTCGCTGGCCGCGCTGCTGGTCGGCTGTGCAACGACCGATCCGTATACCGGCGAGGAACGCATGTCGCGCACCGGCTCCGGGACGGCCGTCGGCGCAGCGGCCGGGGCGGTGATCGGCGCGATCAGCGGCGGCGACCGGCTCGAGCGCGCCGCGATCGGCGCCGGCATCGGCGCATTGACGGGGGCGGCCGTCGGCAATTACATGGACCGCCAGGAGGCGGTATTGCGCGAACAGCTCCGCGGCACCGGCGTCAGCGTGACCCGGCGCGGTGATCGGATCATCCTCAACATGCCCGGCAACGTGACCTTCGCCACCGATTCGTCGGACCTGCGGTCGGAATTCTTCGCCGTGCTGGACTCGGTCGCCCTGGTGCTCGAGGAGTACGAGCAGACCGTGCTGGTGGTCGACGGCCACACCGACTCGACCGGGCCGAACAGCTACAACCAGCGACTGTCCGAAGCGCGCGCCGAAACGGTGGCCGACTACCTGATCAACCGCGGCGTTCGACCGGTGCGCATCGAGGCCTACGGCTACGGCGAGGACTACCCGGTGGCCAGCAACGGAAACGCCGAGGGCCGCCGCCAGAACCGCCGCGTCGAACTGACCCTGATCCCGATCAGCTGAGGCGAGTCAGCTCGTCCACATCCGCCGATGCCGCCCCCGCGGCATCGGCGGGTGGCTTGCCTGCGATCGAGCTCTGATCGAAAGCCGAACGGAGGCAGAGGATTGACGCAAAGACGCAGAGAAAACTGCAAGGCCCCGAAGAAATCCGTATGAATGAACAAAACCTCGTGGCCCACTAGCGCGCATCATCTGCCCGCCGAAGCCGCTTCGCCCGATCGAAGCCGGTGACTCAATCGGCCGACGGCGGTTCACCGAACAGGGTTTCATAGAGCATGGCGTAGATGTCGATGTTGTGGACGCCGGCCGGGTCGAGGAAGCGATCGGCCTGCCAGCCGGCGCCCCGGGCGATGACGCCGCCGCCGACGTCGGCGCTGGTGGCCCAGACGATCGCGAACGGAAAGCGTCGTCCCTCGGCATCGGGCGCGCTGAGGAACGGGGCCGTCGAGGTGCCTTCACGGCCGTCCATCAGACCACCGACGTTCGGGCCGCGCGCCGGCACGGTGCTCATGCCCTGCGGGATATTGAGCACGTTCATGCCGGCGGCATTGGAATCGGCCGCCGTGACCAGCAGCGTCTCGGGATGGGCCTCGACGAAATCGAGCAATCGCCCCGCGGCGTCGTCGGCGCGCTTCAGCGCCTCGAGGCATCCGGCCGCGTTGATCTTGTTGCAGAAGTTGTCCGAGCCCTCTTCCTCGATCACGAACAGGAAGCCGCGCGGATCGTCGGTGAGACGGTCCAGCGCGAACGACGTCATTTCGGCCATGGTCGGCGCGCTGGCCAGGAAATGCGGTTTGCCCGCCTCGGCCAGGTCCTCTTCGGAGTCGTCGAAGAAGGTGTGGTCCTCGGCAAACACGCCGAACACCCGGGTGACGTCCTCGGGCAGCGCCATCAGTTCGTCGCGGGTCTGGACCACGGCGTAGCCCGCCTGCCGGAGCTCCTCGACGAGGTTGCGGCCATCGCTGCGCCGGCCCGGACCGAAGCGGCCCTGGACGCCTTCGGGCAGCAGCCACTGCTCACCGCCGCCGAAATGCAGGTCGACGCCGGATTCGACCACCTGCAGCGCAATCCGCTCGTAGTGGCCGCGCCGCTCGGCCTCGGCGACGAAGGCCGCCGTGCCGGGCTCGATCAGCGAGCCGGACTGGATCAGCGCGGTCGGAATGCCGGCCTCGATCGCCGCCTCGACGATGGTCAGGTTGGTCCCGTCGGCCGAGACCATTTCCTTGCCGTCCGGGTCCATGCCGAAGGAACGCGCGTGGGCCCGGGTGCCGGTCGCGTGCGACACGGCCCCGCCGTTGGAGGTCGCGACCAGCTGGTCGGCCAGGTGGCCGCGGTAGGGCGCGAGGTGCGGGTAGCGGTCCCAGTTCAACCTCCCGTCCGGACCGACGTACAGCATGCGGGCGGCCTCCCAATGAGCCGCGGAGGCGCCATCGGGATGGAAGAAGATGGCTCCACGGCCGGTCGGTTCCTGAGCAACGGACGCGCCGGCCAGCGCAAGCGCAAGACCAACGGAAAGAAAACGAATGAACGACATGGGCGCAACGGGCTCCGATCGGATGGACAAGCCCGAAAGCCTACCGCGAATCGATCACGGGAATGTGTCGATCGCGGCCACCACCTCGACCGTTCGCTGTCGAGCCGGCGCCCGCGCGACCCGAACCCGTGTCGATCGCCCGGGCCGGCGCAACGGGGCCCGTCGAATCAGGGCTTGTCGAGCGAATCCCGGATCTCGCGCAGCAGCAGCACTTCCTCGCTGGGCTTCGGGGGCTGAGCGGGCTTTTCCTCTTCCTTGCGCTTCATCGCGGTGATGACCTTGATCGCAACGAAAATGGCCAGCGCGACGATCAGGAAATCGACGATGGTCTGGATGAAGGCACCGTAGTTGATGGTGACCGCGGCGGCCTCGTCGGTGGCCTTCTTCAGCACCACCGCGAGTTCGGAGAAATCGACTCCGCCGATCGCCAGGCCCAGCGGCGGCATGATGATGTCGTTGACCAGCGACGAGACGATCCTGCCGAACGCCGCGCCGATGACGATGCCCACGGCCATGTCGATCATGTTGCCCTTGATTGCGAACTGTCTGAATTCCGAAAGCATGCCCATTCCTTCGTTGTCGACGGAGCGGACCCGTAGCGATCCGCGAAACGATGCCACCGGCGGCCTTCGGCCGACCGCGCCGGCGGCTCCTTGGCGGAGTATAGGGGAACCGGCGATCACTGCTGCAGACCGCAACGCGACGCCGCGCAGGGCCCTGGCCTCGATCCTGACTCAACCGGCCCGGGCTTCGAGTGCTTCCCAGGCGGCATAGGCCGCGTCGATCTCCAGCTGCAGCGCGGCGACCGCCTCGTTGACCTCACGGATGGCCTCGGCCGACTCCTGGTACAGCGCCGGGTCGTTGAGCCGCGCGGTCAGTTCGGCCATGCGTGCTTCCAGGGCTTCGACCTTCCCCGGCAGCGCATCGAGCTCGCGCTGCTGCTTGTAGCCGAGCTTCTTCGACCTGGCGGCGGCCGGCGGCGGCGCCGTTCCGGGTGCGGTCGATCCGACCCGGGCCGGGCCGGCAACCGGCGTCTCGCGCGGCCGGACCTGGCGCTGCCAGTCGGAATAGCCGCCGACGTATTCGCCGACCCGGCCGCCCTCCTCCATCACCAGGGTGGCGGTCACCACGTTGTCGAGGAAGTCGCGATCGTGGCTGACCAGCAGCAGCGTGCCCGGATACTCGGCCAGCAGGGCCTCGAGCAGCTCCAGGGTCTCGGCATCCAGGTCGTTGGTCGGCTCGTCCATGACCAGCAGGTTCGAGGGCCGGGCGAACAGCTTCGCCAGAAGCAGCCGGTTGCGCTCGCCGCCGGACAGCCGGGAGATCGGCGCGCGCGCCCTGTCCGGAGAGAACAGGAAGTCACCGAGGTAGCCGATCACGTGGCGGTCGCGGCCGTTGATCGTGACGAAGTCGCGTCCGTCGCCGACGTTTTCGGCCGCGCTCCAGTCGTCGCGCAGCGCGGCCCGCTGCTGATCGAAGTACACCACCTCCAGCCGCGTGCCGAGCCGGACCTCACCGGAGCTCGGCTGCAGTTCGCCGAGCATCAGCTTCAGCAGCGTCGACTTGCCGCTGCCGTTCGGCCCGATCAGGCCGATCCGGTCGCCGCGGAAGATCGTCGTCGAAACGCCCTCGATCAGCGTCTCGCCACCGTAACCGAACGAGACCTCCTCGAGCTCGATGACCTTGCGCCCCGACTTCTCCGCCTCGGCGACGTCCATCCGGACCTGACCGAGCTGTTCGCGCCGCGCCGCGCGCTCGGCCCGCATTCGCTTCAGGGCGCGCACCCGGCCCTCGTTACGGGTCCGGCGCGCCTTGATGCCCTGGCGGATCCAGGTCTCTTCCTCGGCCAGCCGGCGATCGAACTCGCGGTCGGCCAGCGCCTCGGCATGCAGCCGCTCTTCGCGTCGGCGCAGGTAGTTGTCCCAGTCGCCCGGCCACGACGTCAACCGACCGCGATCGATCTCGACGATGCGGGTGGCCAGGGCGCGCAGGAAGCGGCGATCGTGGGTGATGAACACCAGCGCGCCGGGGTAGCCCGCGAGCAGCGTTTCGAGCCACTCGATGGCGGCGATGTCGAGGTGGTTGGTCGGCTCGTCGAGCAGCAGCACGTCGGGACGCGCGACCAGCGCCCGGCCGAGCAGCACGCGCCGCTTCAGCCCGCCGGACAGGGTTTCGAAGGCGCTGCTGCCGTCGAGGTCGAGCCGCTCGAGCACCTGCGCGGTTCGCTGGTCGGCGTTCCAGCCGTCGGCCGCGTCGATGCGTGCCTGCAGCGCGGCCAGTCGGTCGGGGTCGCCGCCGCGCTCGGCCAGCGCATCGAATTCGCGGATCCAGCCGTGCACCTCGCCGAGTCCGGCGGCCACCACGTCGGCGATCGTTCCGGGCAGCTCGTCCGGCACCTCCTGACGCAGCCGTGCGATGCGGACGCCGGACTGCACCCGCACTTCGCCGGCGTCCGGCGTCAGGCTGCCGTCGATCAGCTTCAGCAGCGTGGTCTTGCCGGCTCCGTTGCGGCCGACCACGGCCACCCGTTCGCCGGGTTCCAGGGCAAGATTCACACCGTCGAGCAGCGGCGGACCGCCGACGGCGAATTCGAGATCGATCAGCGAAAGCAGCGACATGCGGCAAGGATACGCAACGCGAGCCGATCGCGGTGAGGCGCCGGGACGACGCTTGCCGGCGGCCCGCCAGTGGCGCGATACTCGACGCTGTCCAAGCGCAATCCGACCGGATCGTCGAACAGTGCGACCGATGCAGAAACGTCTCGCCGCCCACGGATTCGTGCTCGCCCTGCTGGGCCTGCTGACCGGGCTGATCGGCCCCGATCTGCCGCTGCCCCGGCTCGGACTGGCCGCCCACACCATCGGCCTGCTGGGCGCGGCGCTGCTTCTCGGCCTGGCCGCGTGCTGGCCGCTGTTCGATCTGACCGACCGCGCGCGCCGCTGGATGGCCGGGCTCTGGCTGATCGCGCTGTACACCAACTGGGCCGGCTGCCTGCTGGGCGCCGCACTCGGCGCCGGTCGCCTGACACCGCTGGCCGCACGCGGTGCCGAAGGTCCGGCCTGGGCCGAAGCCGCGGTCGCCGTCCTGCTGGGCGGCGGCAGCCTGGCTGCCTTCGCGGCCGTGATCCTGGGCCTGGTCGGCCTGCGGCGCTGAACCCCGGGACGACGCCGCCGAGGCGAGCGTCCGCGGCTCACTCCGGGACGGCGCGCGATCGACGCCCGCCGAAATCCCGCCTCATTCAGCGCTGCACAGGTGCCCGCTTGCGCGCAACCACCGTCCCGCTGGCCAGGTCCTGCCAGTAGGCCTGCAGGTCGCGCCGCACCTCCGGCAGCAGGAACAGCATGCCGAGCAGGTTCGGGAAGGCCATGGCCAGGATCATCGCGTCGGAGAACCCGATCACGGCCCCGAGCTCCATCGTCGTGCCGATCACGACGAAGACGAGAAACAGCAGCTTGTAGGCCATCTCCTTCGTCGGCGAGCGGCCGAACAGGTAGGTCCAGGCCTTCATGCCGTAATAGGCCCAGGCGATCATCGTCGAATAGGCGAACAGGATCACCGCGATGGCCAGCACCACCGGGAAACCGTCGAGCACCGAGCCGAACGCGCGGCTGGTCAGCTCCACCCCGCTCAGTCCGGTATCGACGTCCCAGACGCCGGTCAGGATGATCACCAGCGCGGTCAGCGTGCAGACGATCACGGTATCGATCATCGGCTCGTACAGCGCAACCAGGCCTTCGGCGACCGGCCGGTCGGTCTGCACCGCCGAATGCGCGATCGCCGCCGAGCCGACGCCGGCCTCGGAGGAGAACGCCGCGCGCTGGAAGCCGACGGCCAGCACGCCCAGCGCGCCGCCGGCGACCGACTCGATGCCGAACATGCTCGAGAACATCAGCGCGAAGGCCGCCGGCACCTCGCCGAGATTCAGGCCGATGACCAGCAGCGCGGCGCCGACGTAGATCACCGCCATCACCGGCACGATCTTCGAGGTGACCCGGGCGATCGAGCGAATGCCGCCGAGGATCACCAGCCCGACCAGCGCGGCCAGGATCATGCCGAACAGCCAGCCCCGGTCGGCCCACCACGACGCCTCGCCGCCGGTGATGCCGACGAACTGCTCGAAGCTCTGGTTGGCCTGGAACATGTTCGCGCCGCCGAACGAGCCGCCGATGCAGAACACCGCGAAGATCGCCGCGCACACCGTCCCCAGGCGAGCCAGCACCGGGCCGCGCCCGGCCAGGCCGCGCGAAAGCGTCCACATCGGCCCGCCCGACACGGTGCCGTCGTCGTTCTCGATCCGGTACTTCACGCCCAGCGTGCACTCGAGGAACTTCGAGGCCATGCCGAGAAAGCCGGCCAGCATCATCCACGGCACCGCGCCCGGCCCGCCGACCGACACCGCGATCGCCACTCCGGCGATGTTGCCGAGCCCGACCGTGCCCGACAGCGCCGTGGCCAGCGCCTGGAAGTGCGTGACCTCCCCGGCATGCGACGGATCGTCGTAGTCGCCGCGCACCAGCCGGAAGCCCTGGGCCAGGCCGCGGACGTTGATGAAGCGGAAATACAGCGTGAACAGCACCGCGCCGGCGACCAGCCACAGCACCACGAACGGCACCCGGGCGTCGCCCAGCGGCAGCGGAAACAGGATCAGGTCCTGTACGAAGGTGGCAATCGGCGAGATCCAGGCATCGATGGTCTCATCGATGCTGCGGGCATCGAGGTCGAAGGCGATGGACATGGGACGGGTCGGAGTCGGCCAGCGAACAGCCTACCAGCCCCGCGTCGGGCCCTCAGCCCCCGTCCGGCCGGACCGTCTTCAGCGCCTCGACGCGGCGCTGGTATTCGCGATAGCTCAGGTAGTACTTGAAGATGTTGGCAACGTAGGTCCGCGTTTCCCGATTGGACACCAGCTCGACGTTGCGGAACCAGCGATTGCGGTCCAGTCCCATCTCGGCGGCGCGCTGCCGATACTGGCGGATCCTGCTCGGGCCGGCGTTGTAGGCGGCCAGCGCGAACGACCATCGTTCCAGGGGGTCGAGTTCCGGCTCGTCGAAGTAGCGCTTCAGCAGCACGTTCTTGTACTTGATGCCGGCGTGGATGTTCTGCTCTTCGTTCTCGATCTCCGGAATGCCGACCACCGGATCGGCCGCCGTGGTCGGCAGCAGCTGCATGATGCCGACCGCGCCGACCGGACTGACCAGCGACTGATCGAAGCGCGATTCCTGGTAGCCCTGCGCAGCCGAAAGCAGCCAGTCGATCTCGTAGCGCTCGGCATAGTGACGGAACAGCGCACTGAGCTCGTCGAAGCGCGTCCGGTCCGCTCCGCTCAGCGGATTGCGCACCCAGGGATTGTCCTGGAGATACCGCCGGATGATGACATTGCCGAACAGCGTGCCGCGGCGATGCTCGCGAACGAACGCGTCGACCGCGGTCTTCAGCGCAACGGCATCCGGGCGCATCGCCCAGGCGATCGCGACATCGTCGCGCAGGACCAGGTCGTCATGCACCACCAGTGCCGGCAACACCTCGCGCCAAAGACCCGTCAGGCTGCTGTCGGCGATCGTCGCCGGATAGACGCCGGCGGCCACCAGCTCGAGGATGTCCTCGGTCTCCAGCAGCTCGTCGACCGCAACGATCTCCGGCGGCGCCAGGCCGCGTTCGCGGAATTCCCGCTGCATGCGCTCGAGCGACTCGCGGTAGCTGCTCGAGGCGCGCACGTGGACCGGCTGCCCGGCCAGTTCGTCGAGACTCGTCAGGACCGGCCCGGACGGGCCGGTGACGACCAGCTCGCGGATGCCGGTCGCCAGCGGCGCCGAGAAGGCGACCTGCGCAGATCGCTCCGGCGTGATCGACAGGTTGGCGGCCAGCAGGTCGACCTGCCCGCCGGCCAGCGCATCGAACAGCGCATCCCGGGCCAGCGGCACGATGACCACTCTCAGGTCGGCAAACGCACCGCCCCGGGCCCGGAGCTGGCGCTCGAAGGTCTCGACGGCTTCCCAGACCATGCCGCGCGGCACGCCCGCGTCGAGGAAGAAATTGGTCCGGCTGAAGGTCGAGCCGACCCGGATCACGCCGCGCTCGGCCATGGCATCGAGATCGCCGGTGTACGGCGCGGTCAACGGCTCGGCTTCTTCGGCCCACGACCGTTCCGGGACCATCGCTGCACAGGCGAGCATCAGAAGCGTCGCGGCCAGCCCCTGCTGCAGAGCCCTGCAGATCATTGTCGCATCGCGCATCGAACCTCCTCCGATCAGCCCCGTTCCGCTGCCATCATAAGCGCGGCTGCCGGTTCGCACCAGCCTCAGACGGGCTGCTCCAGGTCGGTCGAAAACAGCTTCGAGATGTCGCGGAAGGTCTTGAATTCAAGCGCGTTTCCGCTGGGATCCTGGATGAAGAAGGTACCCTGCTCGCCGGCCTGGCCTTCGAACCGGACGTACGGCTCGATCAGGAACCCGATGCCGTGCGCGCGCAACCGCTCGGAAAGCCGCTCCCAGTCGGCCCAGTCCAGCACCGGGCCGAAGTGTCCGGCCGGCACGTCGTGGCCGTCGACGGCATTGCTGGCCGCGGCCGGGTGGTGCTCGGGCTCGACCAGGTGCAGGACCAACTGGTGGCCGAAGAAGTCCAGGTCCACCCAGCGCGACGACTCCCGGCCGGTCGGGCAGCCGAGCAGGTCCGTGTAGAACGCCCGCGTCGCGTCGAGGTCGGTGACCGGCAGGGCCAGGTGGAAAGGGCAGGTCGGGTCGGGCATGGGGAAGTTCGCGTGGTTGGTTGTTGGTTTTTCAGGGTTCAGGGTTCAGGGTTCAGTTTTCAGTGAGCAGTTTTCAGTTTTCAGTTTTCAGGGTTCAGGGTTCAGGGTTCAGGGTTCAGGGTTCAGGGTTCGGTTCTCGGTTCTCGGTTCTCGGTTCTCGGTTCTCGGTTCTCGGTTCTCGGTTCTCAGTGAGCAGTTTTCAGCAAAAATCGGGGATCCGGTCTTGAATAGAAAGTGACCGGCGATCGGGCGCTGGTTCTTGGTTGTTGGTTTTCCTGAAACCTGAACCCTGAAACCTGAACCCTTGAATCCCCAAGCCTTCCACTGTTCACTGAAAACTGAGAACTGAAAACTGCTCACTGAAAACTGCTCACTGAAAACTGCTCACTGCTCACCGCTCGCTACTCACCTGCCCCCTCGTCCTCGGCGACCCTCAGGCAAACCATTTCAGCAGTTTCGTCTTGAAGTCGGAGTACGGGGCGTAGCGGATCGAGGGGTCCGGGAAGCGGCCGCGTTTCATCACCGACTTCAGGTGACTGAAGCGGTCGAAGCCGGCCTGGCCGTGGTACTGGCCCATGCCGCTCATGCCCACACCGCCGAACGGCAGGTCCGGATTCGACATGAACATCATCACGTCGTTGATGCAGACGCTGCCGCAGGCCAGCTCGGACAGAAAGCGCTGTTCGGACGCGCGCGATCTGGTGAACAGGTAGGCCGACAGCGGCTTGTCGCCGCGGCGGACGAACTCGATCGACGCGTCGAGGTCGTCGGACTCGATCACCGGCAAGACGGGCCCGAAGATCTCGTCGGTCATCACTGTCGCGTCCAGGTCCGGGTTCAGCAACACGGTCGGTTCGATCTTGTTCGTCTCGGGATCGGTGCGGCCGCCGATGGCGACCTCGCCCTGGGCGATCAGCGCGGCGACGCGCTCGAAGTGCTTCTCGTTGACCACGGCCGCATAGTCGTCGCTGGCCAGCGGATTGTCTCCGAGCATCTCCGTGAACTGCTTCTTCATCTCGGCGATCAGCGCATCGCGACGCCCGGGCGAGACCAGGATGTAGTCCGGCGCGATGCAGGTCTGGCCGGCGTTCAGGGCCTTGCCCCAGGCCAGGCGCCGGGCCGCGGATTTCAGGTCGGCCGTGTCGTCGACGATCGCCGGGCTCTTGCCGCCCAGTTCCAGCGTGACCGGCGTCAGGTGCTCGGCGGCGGCCTTCATCACGATCTTTCCGACCGCCGCACCGCCGGTGTAGAAGATGTGGTCCCAGCGCTGGGCGAGCAGCGCCGTGGTCTCCGGCACCGCGCCCTCGACCACCGCGAAGGCGTTCCGGTCCAGGTAGCGCGGCACCAGGTTGGCGATCATCTTCGAGGTGTACGGCGCGACCTCCGACGGCTTGAGCACGGCGCAGTTGCCGGCCGCGATCGCCGGGATCAGCGGCGCCAGCGTCAGCTGCAGCGGGTAGTTCCAGGCGCCGATGATCAGCGCCACGCCCAGTGGATCGGGCTGGATGAAGCTCCGGCCCGGCTGCGCGATCGCCGGCGTGTGCACCTTGCGCGGCCGCGCCCAGCGCTCCATCCGCGACCGCGCGTGCTTGATCTCGGCGAACAGCAGCGCGGTCTCGCCGAGCAGGACCTCCTGCGGCGGCTTGCGCAGGTCGGCATGGAGCGCCTCGGCGATCACGCCCTCGTTTTCTTCCAACATGGACTTCATCGCATCCAGCTGCCCCCGCCGCCAGTCCAGCGGTCGGGTCACTCCGGAATCGAACGCCACCCGCAGCCGCTCGACCAGCGCGCGGTACTCGTGGTTCAGGTCGTTGTCTTCGTGGTCGGCCATCGTCCGTCTTGCCCGGTGAAACTCGATGGCTCAGCGTACCGCAGGTCGGGATGGAATGGCGTTCTCGTGGTTGGCGTCCAGAAGATTCGCGCGAAGAGGAGAAGGTGCGAAGAGTGCGAAGAGAGGCAGATAAACAACTGATTCCATTGAACAACGACCGATGACGACGCGCTGGAAAGCTGCTGGTGTCGCTTGGCGAGGCGCCTGCGAAAACCCGCCGTCATCGAGACGCGGAAAACCACTGGAAAAACGGAAACATGGAATTTCTTTGCGGCTTTGCATCCTGTGCGGGCAACGCTCTTCGCGCTCCAACGCAGCCACATCCAAGCCGGGAACTCGGGCGAAATGCATGAATTGTCGAAGGTTTCGCACAACGAAACGCGTTTCTTCGCGGCCTTCGCCCCCGTATCCTCTTCGCGTCCATCATCCAAAGGCCGAGGCCACGCCCGATCAACGCCCCCGCAAGGCCCGCAAGGACGCCACCGGGTCGCCGCCGCGCATCAGGGCCTCGCCGATCAGGAAGGCGTGCAGGCCGGCGGCCTGCATTCGTTCGATGTCGGCGCGCGTGTGCAGGCCGGACTCGCAGACGCCGACGCGGTCGACGGGAATCTGCGGCGCCAGCTGCTCGGAGGTCTCGAGCCGGGTTTCGAAGACGTGCAGGTCGCGATTGTTGATGCCCAGCAGGTGGCCCGGGACCTTCAGCGCGCGGTCCATTTCCTCGGCGTCGTGGACCTCGACCAGCACGCTCAGGCCCAGCTCGAAGCCCAGCGCACTGAAGTCCTGCAGCTGGGAATCATCCAATGCGGCGACGATCAGCAGCATGGCGTCGGCGCCCAGCGCGCGGGTCTCGTAGACCTGGTACGGGTCGACGACGAAGTCCTTGCGGATCACGGGCAGTGCGCAGGCTTCGCGCGCGGCCAGCAGGTCGGCATCGGAGCCGCGGAAGTACTCGACATCGGTCAGCACCGACATGCAGGCCGCGCCGCCGCGCTCGTAGGCGCGGGCCACGTCGCCGGCGTCGGCGTCGCGGTGGATCCAGCCGGCCGACGGAGAAGCGCGCTTGAACTCGGCGATGATCGCCGGCTCCGCGCGGGCCACGCACTCGGCCAGCGCGCCGTGGAAATCGCGGCAGGCCGGCAGCTCGTCGATGCGCGCACGGAGTTCGGCGTCCGAGCACTTTGCACGGCGGGCCGCGACTTCTTCGCGCTTGGTCGCGCAGATCTTGGTCAGGACCGAGGGCGTGCTCATGGCGAGCTCGGTGCGCTCTGGGACCAGGCGGCGTAGGCTTCGAGACGACGCAGCGGCTCACCGTCACCCAACAGGGCCCTGGCCTGCTCGATGCCGGCTTCCAGCGTATCGGCGCGTCCGGCGACGTACAGCGCCGCCCCGGCATTCAGCGCGATGATGTCGGCGGCCGGGCCGCCCTGCCCGCCCAGCGCGCCCCGGATGATCTCCAGGCTTTCCAGCGCGTTGGCCACGGCCAGCCCATCGAGCGAACCGGCCAGGCCGACACCGGATGGATCGAAGGTGAATTCGCGGACCTGGCCGTCCTTCAGTTCGGCAACGCGGGTCGGTGCCGCGATCGAGAACTCGTCGAGGCCGTCGTCGGAATGGATCACCAGCACGTGCTCGCCGCCGAGCTCGGCCAGCGCCTCGGCCAGCGGGCGCAGCCAGCGCGGATCGAACACACCGAGCACCTGGCGCGTGGCGCCGGCCGGGTTGGTCAGCGGACCGAGCAGGTTGAACATGGTGCGCACGCCGATTTCCTTGCGCGGCAGCACCGCGTGACGCATCGCGCTGTGGTGCACCGGCGCGAACAGGAAGCCGACGTTGAGCGTATCGACGGCCTCGCGGACCTGCGCCGGGCTCAGCTCCAGCTTCACGCCGGCCGTCTCCAGCACATCGGCCGCGCCGGACTTGCTGGAGACCGAGCGATTGCCGTGCTTGGCGATCCGCGCCCCGCCGGCGGCGGCCACGAAGGCCGAGGCGGTCGAGACGTTGAACAACGACGCACCGTCGCCGCCGGTGCCGACGATGTCGGTCAGCGGCCCTTCGAGACCGGTCACGCCGCTGGCCAGCTCGCGCATCACGGTCGCGGCGGCGACGATCTCCTCGACCGTCTCGCCCTTGACCGACAACCCGACCAGCAGCCCGGCGATCTGCGCCGGCGTGGCCTCGCCGGCCATGATCTGGTGCATCGCCGAGCGCATCGCGGGCGCGTCGAGGTCGGAACCGCCGGAAACCGTGGCGATGGCGGATTGGATGGGAGTGGAGGTCATGGGGGTCTCTCGGCGTTTCGTGAGTCCTGAACGGTACGGGATTCGGTGGATGAGTTCGGTAGGGGCGAGGGAGAAGGGACGACGGGCGAGTGCGGCGCTTCTACTCGCCCCTCTTCCCTTTCCTCTGGTCCCTCAAATGTTCTCCAGGAAATTCCTCAACAGATCGTGCCCGTGCCGCGTCAGGATGGATTCCGGGTGGAACTGGACGCCTTCCAGCGGCCAGTCGCGGTGGCGGAAGCCCATGATTTCGTCGCGGCCGCTCGGGTCGTCGTCGTCCAGCGCGGTCCAGGCCGTTTCGATCAGTGATTCCGGCAACGATTCCCGCTCGACGACCAGCGAATGGTAGCGGGTGGCCTCGAACGGGTTGTCCAGGCCGCGGAACACGCCCTCGTCGGTGTGGTGCATCAGCGAGGTCTTGCCGTGCATCACTCGGCGCGCCCGAACCACCTTGCCGCCCAGCGCCTGGCCGATGGCCTGGTGGCCGAGACACACTCCGAGGATCGGCACCTTGCCGGCCAGTTCATGGACCACGTCGAGGCACACGCCGGCCTCGTTCGGCGTGCACGGCCCCGGCGACAGTACGATGGCGTCGGCAGCCAGGTCGCGCACGCCGGCCACGTCGATCGCGTCGTTGCGGTGGACCACGACCTCGGCCCCGATCTCGCCGAGGTACTGGACGAGGTTGTAGGTGAACGAGTCGTAGTTGTCGATCATCAGCACCTTCATCGGATGCCCTCGCTGGCCTCGGCGATGGCGCGGATCAGCGCCCTGCCCTTGTTCATGGTCTCTTCCCATTCCAGCGCCGGGTCCGAGTCGGCGACGATGCCGGCGCCGGCCTGCAGGTGGATGCGGCCGCCGGCGACCAGCGCGGTGCGGATGGCGATCGCGAAGTCGGCATCGCCGCTCCAGTTCATCCAGCCGACCGCACCGGCGTAGATGCCGCGGCGGACCGGCTCCAGCTCGGCGATGATCTCCATCGCGCGGACCTTCGGCGCGCCGGACAGCGTGCCGGCCGGGAAGGTCGCGCGCAGCACGTCCATGACGTCCATGCCGGGGACCAGCCGGCCCTTGACCTGGCTGACGATGTGCATCACGTGCGAATAGCGCTCGATGATCATCCGGTCGGTCAGCTCCACCGAGCCGACTTCGGCGATCCGGCCGATGTCGTTGCGGCCGAGATCGATCAGCATCAGGTGCTCGGCGCGTTCCTTCGGGTCGGCCAGCAGCTCGTCCTCCAGCGCCCGGTCCTCGGCCTCGTCGCGGCCGCGCGGCCGGGTACCGGCGATCGGCCGGACCAGCGCCTCGCCGTCCTCGACGCGGACCAGCACCTCGGGCGACGAGCCGACGACCTGGAACGCGTCCCGGTCGTTCCGGAAATCGAAGAAGTACATGTACGGCGACGGGTTCAACGCCCGCAGCGCCCGGTAGACGTCCAGCGGCCGCGCGGCCAGCTCCACGCTCATGCGCTGGCTGAGCACGACCTGCATCGCATCGCCGGCCAGGATATAGTCCTTGATCTTCGCCACAGCCCGCTCGAAATCGGCCTGCTCGAAGCCGTACTCGAAGTCGGCCTCGCCGGGCACGGGCAGATCGACCGGGTGCGGATAGCCCGGCGAGCCGGCGCGCAGCCGGTGCCCGAGCTGGTCCAGCCGGCGCGTGGCCTCGGCGTAGCCGTCGTCGCGGGTCGCGTCGGCCTGCACGATCAGGTACAGGCGGCCGGCCAGCGTGTCGAACACGGCCAGTTCTTCGGCGTCGAGGAGCAGGATTTCCGGCACGCCGAGCGCGTCGGGCAGCGCGCTGAAGTCCAGCCGCGGCTCGATCAGCGCCACGGTCTCGTAGCCGAAGTAGCCGACCAGCCCGCCGACGCGGGGCAGCCCCTCGATCTCGGGCATCGACACCGACTCGGCCAGCTTCCCGATCTCGGTCACCGGGTCGACGTCCTCGCGGGTCTCGACGACGCGCCCGTGGTCCAGAACCTCGAAGGTCCGCCCGGACGCCCGGTAGGCGCGGCGGCACGGCAGGCCGATGATCGAGTAGCGGCCCCAGTTCTCGCCGCCCTCGACCGACTCGAGCAGGAAGGCGTTCGGGCCGTCGGCCAGCTTCAGGTAGACCGACAGCGGCGTGTCCAGGTCGGCCGCGACCGAGCGCCACACGGGAATCCGGGTGTGGCCTTCGGCGCGGTGGCGTTCGAAGTCCTGTGCGTTCACGAGTTCGGGAAATGTCCTGCAGTGCAGCCCTGGCGACCCGCGATTATTGCAGATCGCCGGGCGCGGCACGGTCGACGCCGCGGTTCAGACGGTGGCGGCCGCGCGCATCTGCTCGATGACCGTCCGGTAGTCCTCGGCACCGAAGATCGCCGAACCTGCGACCAGCGTATCGGCGCCCGCTGCGATGACCTCGCGGGCGTTGGTGGTCTTGACCCCGCCGTCGACCTCGAGCCGGATCTCGTGGCCCGAGTCGTCGATGATCTGGCGGGCCATCCGCAGCTTGTCCAGCGCCGACGGGATGAACGACTGGCCGCCGAAGCCCGGGTTGACGGACATGATCAGCACCAGGTCGACCCGGTCGATGACCCAGTCGAGCACGTCCAGCGGAGTCGCCGGATTGAACACCACGCCCGCCCGGCAACCCGATTCGCGGATCAGCGCCAGGGTCCGGTCGAGGTGCTCGGTGGACTCCGGGTGGACGGAAATGGTCGTGGCCCCGGCCTCGGCGAAGTCGGGGATGATCCGGTCGACCGGCTTGACCATCAGGTGCACGTCGATGGGCGCGGTAATCCCGTAGTCGCGCAGCGCCCGGCAGACCATCGGCCCGATCGTCAGGTTCGGCACGTAGTGGTTGTCCATGACGTCGAAATGCACCCAGTCGGCCCCGGCCGCGAGCACGGTCTCGACCTCCTCGCCCAGGCGAGCGAAATCGGCGGACAGGATGGACGGTGCGATCACCAGCGACTGTTTCGACATGATTCGGACTTCCGGCAGCTTCGAACGGATCCCTATTGTCGCCGATCGCCGCAGGGATGGCAGGAACCTTTGCCGAATGCTCTGCAGGCGGCCACCGAGCCCCGAACGAAGCCCCGACGAGCCGTATAATTCGGCCATTCCCGCCTGTCGAGAGTCGATCGTGAGCTATCCCGCCCCGCCGCTCGAGCGTATGCACCAGGGCAAGGTGCGCGATATCTACCGGGTCGACGACGACCGGCTGCTGATCGTGGCCTCGGACCGGCTGAGCGCGTTCGACGTGGTGCTGCCCGATGTGATTCCGGGCAAGGGCGAGATCCTGACCCGGATTTCGACGTTCTGGTTCTCCCAGTTCGGCGACCTGGTCCGCAACCACCTGCTCGGCGAGGATCTCGAGCGCAACCTCTCGGACATCCTCGGCGATGCGGACCTGGCGAAGCGGCTGGCGCCGCGCAGCATGCTGGTCCGGGCGCTGAAACCGCTGCCGGTGGAGGCCATCGTGCGCGGGTATCTCGCCGGCTCCGGCTGGAAGGACTACCAGGCCACCGGCGCGGTGTCCGGCGTGACGTTCCCGCGCGGCCTGCAGCTGGCCGCCCGGCTGCCCGAGCCGGTGTTCACGCCGTCGACCAAGGCGGCGGTCGGCGACCACGACGAGAACATCGATTTCGCCCGGATGCAGGAGATCATCGGCCCGGAGCTGGCCGTGCGCGTCCGCGACATCAGCCTGGCCATCTACCTGCGCGCCGGGGCCTATGCCCGCGAGCGCGGCATCATCATCGCCGACACCAAGTTCGAGTTCGGCACGGACGCCGATGGCCATCTCTACCTGATCGACGAGGTCCTGACCCCCGACTCCTCGCGCTTCTGGCCCGAGGAAAGCTGGCAGCTCGGCATCAGCCCGCCGAGCTTCGACAAGCAGTTCGTCCGCGACTACCTCGAAACCCTGGACTGGAACAAGACCGCCCCGGGCCCGGAACTGCCCCGGGAGATCATCGACCAGACCGTGGCACGCTATCGAGAAGCCGAGCGCATCCTGCTGGCGGACTAGTCTTCGAGGCGGCCACGGGCGTTTGCTGATGGACGAAAAGTCGCTAAGGTGCGAAGATCGCAACGGAAATTCAGAATTGCAATATCTGCAGAAGGTCTGCGAAACGCCATCAGCAGAAACCATCCGAATCCGGCGCTATCGCCGAGTCGCTGACCAGCGCATGCTGAGGAATGATCCAATCGTCAAGACGAACGCCAACAGCAGGATTCCCGGGAACGACAACAGTGGCACCGGGTGCGGCGCAATGAGATCCGAGTAGACGAAGTTCAACTCCGCTTGGTTGTTGGAAAGATCAGGATCGTCGTCTGGCGAAATCGGCTGCCCTGTAAAGAATACGGAAGCGACCCAACGCGCCGTTTGACTCAGGAGATTGGTCTGCAGAACTACGAATTCGAAGCTGCAGTCCACGGCCTCTCCCGGCAGCAGATCATAGGTCACCCAGAAGCCGAAATTGTCACCCGGCCCAGGCTGACCTACGGGTGATACAAAACACGGACCGACCGCAAAGACAGGAAACGCCAATGGAGGAAATCCGGCGCCATCTTCGGAAGGTAGCCACGAAAAAAAGACGTTTGCTGCATTCGGGCCAAAATTCGAGATCGTAACGGTTATGGTTCCCTCCGTGCCCGGCGGAATCGCTCCAACCGGTTCAATTCGCACTTCCAAAGCCACATCCGCCGAAGGAGCCCCTGCATCGCTCACCACTGAAATCAGGCAAGCGGCGGCAAAGATCAGAGATCGAAACATCTAGGATTCGAAGCTGTCTGCGAACAAAAGCTCAGGGGGCGGCACGCGGAACAACTCCATCACCGGAGTCAAGATCTCGAAGGTTCGGACGTTATCCCTCTGATTGGCTATGCCAGACGGTTGACTTCCAATAAAGACGTGGGGATTGGAGAAATTGAGTGGCTGAGGCAACTCCGTTGGATTCGGCACCCACATGAGCGTTCCGAATTGAGTTCCCGTCGTTCTCAAATGGGCATAAGACCATACGAATGAAGCGTCCATAGGGTCCTGGGAAACCGGCCCGGGTTGGTGCTCTGCCCCCATCAAGTGACCGAGCTCATGGGGAAACGAGTTTCTTCCGGCAAGCGCTGCGCACTGTACTGACACCCAACTCAATGCATAGTTCTCGAAATCTACGCCCACTCCGCACTGCGCAACATCCCCCACACCGCCACAGGTGGGACTTTGCAAGTAGGCGATACCGCATGCTCCCAACTGAGCTGTGCCCTGCCCATCAAAGAAATCTCGCAGCAGAACCATCGTCACATCGGCAAAGCTCGCGTTTCTCGCAGCTATGATTTGCGCATTTTGCCGAAGCAAGTCTCGATCTGAAATAGCGTTCTGGCCGGTCGACCCGGAAGGGACAAACCCGACGAGTAACTCACGATGAGCTTCCTTGACTGAAAGATTCGAAAACCCACTATTGATGAGCGCCTGATCGGTGTTGTCGATCGATTGCTGAATCAAGGCATCGAGGCCTGCAGCACCACCTGCGTCAATCTCGGCTTGCGCTGTGCACATGATGAGCAAATCCAATTCGATCGGCACACCCGATTTTCGGAGCGCGCTGTCCGTTTGCAGGGGGCTGACCTCATCTGCTGCGTTGATGCCATGGGATTTGGCATCGCCGCGGAAAAGGTCAACGCCATGAGCCGGCGGAAGACGATCCGGGTCAATTTCGGCGAGCACATACCCTGCATCCGCAGTGCCCCAAATCTGGTAGGAATGTTCCTGGGTGACCAGGGTTCCTCGGACTACATCTTTCTCGACGGTCACGCCCATCCAGCCATTCTGATCAACTTCCCCGTACCATCGAAGCGAAAGCGACGTTTCGGGATCGTTGTCGGGAACGGGATTGCCTCTGCAATCGAGGCGCTCGACGAACCCGGACCTGGGAGCGTAGGTGCTCCTCTGGGCAAGTACGCGACGGCCGTCTGGCAGCAGGAGTTCGAGCTCCAGCGAGCCGGAAGTCAAAGCAGGAATGAGATCATCGATCTCGAAATACCGGCGAAATAGTGGCCCTTCACTCGGCGCTTCCGTGCCCGAAAGGTCCAGAAGTGGCGTACCGTCAGCAACACCAACATCCGGATCAGCCCCACGTATCCGAATCTGGCCCGGGTGGAAGTCATCGGCGGTCAAACCGATCTGATTCTGCCCGGCATCGACTGCCAGCCCAGTGCACTCGAGGCCGGTGACAACGGACATTCCGGAGGGCGCGTCCGATGCCGCCCGTAGCGTCAGTTCGCCGAGCGCTCCGGAAGGCACCGGCTGGTTGTCCAGACTGACAACAATGAATCGAATGACGTCCTCATTCGGCCAGGCTTGCCGTCGACATGCGGCCAGAAGCCCGGAACGCGAGAACGCATCAAGGCAGCGCGAAGTATCCACGTCCTCGAAAACCGACGGATCGAATCGCAGGTCGAATTGAATACCGACAAAACCGCTGGAATTCTGCAACGAAAAAGGGACGTCAACAGACGCCCCCCCCTTCCAATACGCCCGAACCAATGTGGACGACGGAATCATTCTGAGAATATCCCTCTCTCGGTACTGATATTGCGAAAGAGACAACTACGACTGCGGAAAAGCTTTGAAAAACATGATGCTCGCCTATGTCAACGCCCTCCTGAATCGTAGGCTTGTCACTCCGGGGTGTCAAGCGCTCCGGCATCAGCCCGCCGAGCTTCGACAAACAGTTCGTCTGCGACTACCTCGAGACCCTCGACTGGAACAAGACCGCCCCGGGCCCAGAGCTCCCCCAGCACATCATCGACCAGACCATGGCACGTTATCGAGAAGCCGAGCGCATCCTCCTGTCGGACTAGGCCTCGTTCGGGCTCGGGTGGTTTCGGTCTTCAGAGGATGGACGCGAAGGCGCGAAGGGCAAAGAGCGCAAAGGGAAGCTCTTTGATTCAAAGGTCCAAGCACGCCTTGGCCCGTTCCATTGAATGGCTCCAGACCGATAAAGCGGTGCGAATTTTTCCTTCCCGAAGAATCGCCGTTCGTTGCGTCCTTCGCCCCTTCGCGCCATAGCGTCCGTCCTCTAACGAAATAGGTTCGAGCCGGAGCTACGCCCCGTCAGCCCCGCAACAGGTCGAGCAGCGCAACGGCGGCGGGTTCGGAGGAGGCCGGGTTCTGGCCGGTGACGAGGCGGCCGTCGACTTCGACGTGCGGGCCCCAGGCCTCGCCGCGGCGGAACCGGGCGCCGCGCTGCTTCAGGCGGTTCTCGAGCAGGAACGGGACGACCTCGGTCAGGCCCACGCCGTCTTCCTCTTCGTTGGTGAAGCCGGTGACGCGCTTGCCGGCCATCAGGTATCCGTTGTCGGTCTTGACGCCGGTCAGCGCCGCCGGGGCGTGGCAGACCGCACCGACCGGCTTGTCGGCCTCGACGAAGGCGCGGATCAGCGCCTGCGAGTCGGCGTTCTCGGCCAGGTCCCACATCGGGCCGTGGCCGCCGGGATAGAACACCGCGTCGAAGTCCGCGGCATCGACCTCGGCCAGCCTGTGCGTGTGCGCCAGTTGCTTCTGCGCGTCGTGATCGGCCTTGAAGCGCCGCGTGGCCTCGGTCTGCGCGTCCTCGGCATCGCTCTTCGGATCCAGCGGCGGCTGCCCGCCGGCCGGCGACGCCAGCGTGACCTCCGCGCCCGCGTCGACGAATGCGTAGTACGGCGCGGCGAATTCTTCCAGCCAGAAGCCGGTCTTCTCACCGGTGTTGCCGAGCCGGTCGTGCGATGTCAGCACCATCAGGATCTTCATATCGATTCACTCCTTGGTCGTTCGATCACATTCAACTTCGAAAAGCGTTCGTCGCAAAGGCGTGAAAGAAGGAAAGAACGCAAACTTGTTTTTTCAGCAGTTCGGGATCCGAACATCCGCTCGATCGACTGGGCGTCCTCCGATTCGACGCGCCGGTTCCAGCAGCACCGATCTCGGTCGGAGGTTGGGGGTTTTCCGATTCGAATGTCCATCTTTGCGCACTTTGCCCCTTCGCTTCTTTGCGTCCCATCCTCCGAACGCTACGGCCCCGACCGTGACGTTCCGAGAATCGACGATCAGGTCTCGCCTCGAGCCGCATGGTCCCGCGCCAGCAGGACATAGAACGCCGGCAGGACGAAGACGGTCAGGAGCGTGCCGATGCCGAGGCCGGTTGCAATCGTCAGGCCGATGGCGAAGCGGCTTTCGGCGCCCGGCCCCGAGGCGATCAGCAGCGGGACCATTGCGACGATCAGCGCCGCCGAGGTCATCAGGATCGGTCGCAGGCGGATCGCGGCGGCTTCGAGCACGGCCTCGCGCTTGCCGAGGCCCTTGTCGAGCTGCAGCTGGTTGGCGAACTCGACGATCAGGATGCCGTTCTTCGAGACCACGCCGATCAGCGTGATCAGGCCGACCTGGGTGTAGATGTTCATGCTGGCGAAGCCGAGCATGATGAAGGCCATGGCGCCGGCCACCGACAGGGGCACCGAGACCAGGATGATGAACGGGTCGCGCCAGGACTCGAACTGCGCGGCCAGCACAAGGTAGATCACGACCAGCGACAGGAAGAAGGTGATCACCAACGCGCTGCCCTGCTGCTTGAACTGGCGAGACGGGCCCTTGTAGTCGTAGCCGAAACCCTGCGGGAAGCGCTCGACCGCCCGGGCTTCGAGAAACTCCACCGCGTCGCCGAGGGCCACGCCGGGCGCCAGCACGCCCTCCAGCGCCAGCGAGTTCTGCTGATTGAACTGGGTCCGACTCGATGGTTCGACGACCTGCTCGAACGAGACCACGGTGCCCAGCGGCACCAACTGGCCGGAGTCGGCGCGCAGGTAGTAGTTCTCGAGGTTCTCGGCCGTCGCCCGCGATACCCGCTCGACCTGGGGGATCACCTCGTAGGACCGGCCCTGCATGTTGAAGCGGTTGATGTACCCGCCGCCGAGCAGGCTGGAGAGTTCGCGCCCCACGTCGGCCATCGACAGTCCGAGGTCGGCCACCCGGTCGCGATCCACGATCACGCGCGTCATCGGCCGATCGAACTCGATCGACTTCTGCAGGAACATGAACAGCCCGCTCTGCATCGCCTGGCCGAGCAGGTCGTCGGCGACTTCGACCAGCCGATCGTAGGGCTGTGCGGTGGTGATGACGAACTGCATCGGCAGGCCGTCGCCAGCGCCGGGGATCGACGGGCGCGCGAACACCGAGGTGCGCAGTCCGGTCACTTCGCCGACGGCCTGCTGCAGCATCGGTTCGACCTCGAACTGCGAGATGTCGCGCTCGTCCCAGGGCTCGAGCTTGAAGCCGCCGAAGACGGTGTTCGGTGACAGCGCACCGAGCAGCATGAAGCTTTCGTCGTAGCCGGGCAGCTGTTCGAAGCGGGTCTGCAGCTCCGCGCCGTATTCCTGGAGGTATTCCAGCGTGGCGGTCTGCGGCGCGGTGCCGGAATACAGCAGCACGCCCTGGTCTTCGGTCGGCGCCAGTTCGTTCTGGCTGAGCTGGAACATTCCGAAGATCGAGACCAGCAGCAGACCGGCCAGCACGACCACGGTGGCCACCGACTGAAGCGTCCAGTCCAGTGCGCGCTTGTAGCCGTCGGCCAGGCGCTGGAAGTTGTTCTCCACCGCCCGCTCGAAGCGCGAACGATCGCTCTCGTCGTCACTCTTCGCCTTCAGCACCTTGCCCGACAGCATCGGCGAGAAGGTCAGCGCGACCACGCCGGAGATCAGCACCGCGCCGGCCAGCGTGAACGCGAACTCGGTGAACAGCGCGCCGACCAGGCCGCCCATGAAGCCGATCGGCGCATAGACGGCAATCAGCGTGGTGGTCATCGCGATGACCGGCGTGGCCATCTCGCGCGCGCCGTGCAGCGCGGCCTCGTACGGCGTCTCGCCCTCCTCGATGTGGCGGTGGACGTTCTCGACGATGATGATCGCATCGTCGACCACCAGGCCGATTGCCAGGACCAGCGCCAGCAGCGTGAGCAGGTTCAGCGAGAAGCCGAACAGCAACATGATCAGCGCGCCGCCGATCAGAGACAGCGGCACCGCCAGCGACGGCACCAGCGCCGCGCGCAGCGAGCCCAGCGACAGGAACACCACGACCAGCACGATCAGCACCGCCTCGATCAGGGTCTTGATGACCTCATCGATCGACTGATCGATGAACTCCGAGGCGTCGTAGGGCAACTCGACGTTCAGCCCGGCCGGCAGCTGACTGCGGATGTCGGGCAGCTCGTCGCGGACCCGGGCCGCCACCTGCAGCGGGTTCGCACCCGGCGCCATTTCGATCGCCACGTAGGTCGACGGCTGGCCCTTGTAGTTGGCGATCGACTGATAGGTCTGGGAGCCGAGTTCGGTCCGGGCGATGTCGCCGAGCCGGACGATGCCGCCGTCGTCCTCCTTGATGACCAACCGCTGGAACTGTTCCGGGTCGGAGACGTCGGTATTGGTCGACAGATCGATCCGGACGCGTTCATCGCGGGTGTTGCCGATGCCGGCCTGGTAGTTGTTGGCCAGCAGCACCTCGACCAGTTCGCGCGCAGTCAGGTCGATCGCGGCCAGCCGCTGCGGGTCGATCCAGATCCGCTGGGCGAAGGTCCGCCCGATCAGTTCGGCCTTGCCGACGCCCTGCAGCGACTGCAGCCGCGGCTGCACTTCGCGGGTCAGGAAATCGGTGATCTCGGGCACCGGCATCGACTCGCTGTAGAACGCGATGTACATCAGAGCGGTCGATTCGCCGGTGGTCGAGGTGATGACCGGGTCGCGCGAGGCGTCCGGGAGCACGTTGCGCTGGCTGGCGACCTTGGCCTGGATCTCGGCCAGCGCGTCGTTGGCGTCGTAGTTCAGCACCATCCGGGCTTCGATCGTCGACACGCCCTGGGTGCTGGTCGAGGCCAGGTAGTCGATGCCTTCGGCCTCGGCAATGGCCTGCTGCAAGGGGGTGGTGACGAAGCCCTTGACCAGCTCGGAATCGGCCCCGGGATAGGCCGTGGTCACGGTCACGGTCGTGCTCTGCAGCTCCGGATACTGGCGGACCTCCAGGTCCAGCGCCGCGCGCGCGCCGAGCAGCAGGATCAACAGGCTGACGACCGACGACAGCACCGGCCGTTCGACGAACAGGTCGGTGAATCGCATCACTGCGTCTCCGCGGCCTCACCGTCGGCGACATCGACCGACTGGCCGTTGCGCAATCGCAGCAGGCCGGCGGCGACCACCCGCTGGCCGGCCTCGACGCCGTCGACGATCTCGACCCGGCCGTCGCGGACCTCGCCGGTGCGCACCTGCACCCGCTCTACAGTGGTGCCGTTCTCACCCTCGCCCTCACGGAGGGCGAACACGAAATCGCCATAGGTGTTGTAGGAAATCGCGGTGCGCGGCACGGTGACCACGTTTCGCTGTTCGCGCCGGAAGGCCGTGACGTTGGCGAACATGCCCGGTCGCAGGCGAGCGTCGGGATTGGCCAGCCGGGCGCGCACCTCGACGGTGCGGGTGGCGGGACGGACCGACGACTCGATGGCAAGGATCGTGCCCTCGAAGACGTCGTCGGGGTAGGCCGCGACCCGAACCCGGACCGGATCGCCGACCGCGATCCGCGGCAGGTCGCGCTCACCGAGCGTGAAATCGACCTGGATCGGATCGAGCATGTTGATTTCGACGATCGGCGTGCCGACCGGGATGAACTGGCCGAGATCGACCTGGCGCAGCCCCAGCACCCCGGCGAAGGGCGCCCGGATGGTCTTCTTCGCAACCAGCGCTTCCTGCTCGTGGACGCGGGCCTGGGCGGCCTGCGCGTTGGCCTGCGCCTCGTCGAACTGGGCCCGGGACACGGCGTCCTGGCCGATCAGGTCGGAAAAGCGCTCGAACTGCTGCCGGGCCAGCTGGGCCTCGGCCTGGCGGGTCTCCAGCGCCGCCCGGTCGGTCTCGTCGTCGAGGTGGATCAGCACGTCGCCGGCCTCGACCGCCTGGCCCGACTCGAACTCGATCGAGTCGACCACACCGGCCACCTCGTTGGCCACGCGGATTCCGTTGACCGCCCGCAGGCTACCGATCGCCGTCAGCGCCGAGCGCCAGCGCTGCTCGGCGGCCTCGACCACCTCGACCGTGGCCGGAGGCGGGGCCTGGGCCATCTGCTCCTTCTGCGCCTGCAGCTGCAGGTAGCGCAGGCCGAACAATCCGCCCAGCAGGACGACGAGAATCACGATGCCGATCAGCAGGCGGGGAGCGCGCGACATGGTCTGTCTCTACGAGAGCCGGTGAACAGCCTTACATGCGGGCGCGGGCGTTCGATGACAAGGCGAGTGTGGGGTTGGCCGGTTCGGAGCCGTATAATGCGGGCCCGAACCGCCCGATGAGGCCCCGTGCCATGACCCAGATGATGCGCGCCCTGGTCAAACCCGCCGCCGCCCCCGGCGTCGAACTGCGCGAAGTCCCGGTGCCCTCGCCCGGCCCGGGCGAGGTGCTGGTCAAGCTGCAGAAGACCGCGATCTGCGGCACCGACCTGCACATCTACCAGTGGGACGAGTGGTCGCAGCGCACCATCGAGCCGCCGCTGGTCATCGGCCACGAGTTCGTCGGCACGATCGCCGAGATCGGCGTCGGGGTGCGCGGCTACGAAGAGGGCCAGCGGGTCTCGGCCGAGGGCCATGTGGTCTGCGGTGTGTGCCGCAACTGTCGCGCCGGCCGGCCGCACCTGTGCCCGCACACCGAGGGCATCGGCGTGAACCGGGACGGCGGCTTCGCCGAGTACGTCGTGGTGCCGGCGACCAACCTGTGGCCGATCCCCGACGAGATCCCCAGCGAACTGGCCGCGTTCTTCGACCCGTTCGGCAACGCCGCCCACTGCGCGCTGCAGTTCGACCTGGTCGGCGAGGACGTGCTGATCACCGGCGCCGGCCCGATCGGCATCATCGCCGCCGGCATCGCCCGCCACGTCGGCGCGCGCCACGTGGTGATCTCCGACGTCAACGACTACCGGCTGCAGCTGGCCGCCGACATGGGCGCCACCCGCACCGTCAACGTGAAGAACGAACGGCTGCTCGACGTGCTCGACGAACTCGACATCGACGGCTTCGACATCGGCATGGAGATGTCGGGCAACCCACAGGCCTTCAACGACCTGCTTTCGGCGATGTACCACGGCGGCAAGGTCGCCCTGCTCGGCATCCTGCCGGCCGGCACCGGCATCGACTGGGACAAGGTCATCTTCAAGGGCCTCGAGATGCACGGCATCTACGGCCGCCGGATGTACGAGACCTGGTACAAGATGACCCAGATGGTCCTGACCGGCTTCCCGCTGCACAAGGCCCTGACCCACCAGATCGCCATCGACGACTTCGAAACCGGCTTCGACCTGATGGCCCGCGGCCAGTGCGGCAAGGTCGTCTGCGACTGGACCGGCGAAATCGAGCCGGCGGCCTGACGATAAGCGTTCTGTCCTGCTGGGCGCAGGATCGGCCTTGCGTGCAATCTCACGGCGCGAGCACAGGGACGAGGGGAAAGGGACCATCTGCGTTAACCTGCGTAATCCGCGGTGAAAAACGCTTTCAAGGAACTCCGAGGTAAGCAATGACCGACGCCAGGACCTACGAACGCTTCCGCGCCGAGCTCGAGGAGATCGACGCGGCCGGACTGTACAAGCGCGAGCGGCAGATCACGACGCCGCAGCGGGTCGCGATCCGGACGAAGGAGCGCGGCGAGGTCCTGAACTTCTGCGCCAACAACTACCTCGGCCTGGCCGACCACCCGGACATCATCCAGGCCGCCAAGGGCGCGCTCGACGATCACGGCTTCGGCATGGCCTCGGTGCGCTTCATCTGCGGCACCCAGGACCTGCACAAGCAGCTCGAGCGCGTCATCGCCGACTTCCACGGCAAGGACGACACGATCCTGTATGCGGCCTGCTTCGATGCCAACGGCGGGCTGTTCGAGCCGCTGCTCGGGCCCGAGGACGCGATCATCTCCGATGCGCTGAACCATGCCTCGATCATCGACGGCGTGCGCTTGTGCAAGGCCGAGCGGCACCGCTACGCGAATTCCGACATGGACCAGCTCGAAGACGCGCTGAAGAAGACGAAGGACAAACGCACGCGCATGATCGTGACCGACGGCGTGTTCTCGATGGACGGCTACGTTGCGAAACTCGACGAGATCACCCAGCTCGCCGAAACGTACGACGCGCTGGTCATGGTCGACGACTGTCATGCGACCGGTTTCTTCGGCGAAACCGGCCGCGGCTCGCCCGAGTACCACGGCGTGCTCGACAAGGTCGACATCATCACCTCGACGCTGGGCAAGGCGCTGGGCGGCGGCATGGGTGGCTTCACCACCGCCCGCCAGGAGGTCATCGACCTGCTGCGCCAGCGCTCGCGACCGTACCTGTTCTCGAACTCGCTGGCCCCGCCGCTGGTCGCGGCCAGCCTGAAGGTGTTCGAGATGCTCGACGAATCGTCGGCGCTGCGCGAGAAGCTGGTGGCCAATACGAAGTTCTTCCGCAACGCGATGACCGAGGCCGGCTTCGACATCAAGCCCGGCGACCACCCGATCGTGCCGGTGATGCTCTACGACGCGCCGCTGGCGCAGAAGATGGCCGACGCGCTGCTCGACGAAGGCATCTACGTGATCGGTTTCTTCTACCCCGTGGTGCCGAAGGGCGAGGCCCGGATCCGGCTGCAGATCTCGGCCGCCCACGAGCGCGAGCAGCTGGAGCGAGCAGTGGAGGCCTTCATCAAGGTCGGGCGCTCGCTCGGCGTCGTGGGCTGACCCCGTGTTCGGCGAGGTCGGCATGGCCGAATGGGTGGTGACGCTGGTCACCGCCGGGATCGTCACGCTGGCCATCGTTCTGCACTACGAAATCATCGCCGGGCTGAATCGCTGGGTGCACAAGAGCGGCAGCTTCGCATCGCTGGGCCGGCCTCGCCGCCGCACCCTGCTGGTGGTGATGTTCGCCCTGCTGGCCGCGCACGTGACCGAGATCTGGCTGTTCGCGCTGGGCTATTTCATCCTCGACCGCGCCGGCGACCACGGCCGGATTATCGGCTACGACAGTTTCACCTTCCTGGACTTCGTCTACTTCTCTGCGGCCACCTACACCACCGTGGGCTGGGGCGAACTGGCCGCCGTCGGGCCGATGCGCTTCCTGGCCGGCACCGAGGCCCTGACCGGCTTCATGCTGATTACCTGGTCGGCGTCGTTCACCTACCTCATCATGGCCCGCACCTGGGGCGTCGACGACGAAGAATCACTGTAGGTCCGGATCGAAAAGGCGGGAACCGCAGATTTCGCGGATTCACGCAGATAAACAGCGCAGGCGGCTGCTCGCCGAATCGAGGCTCGGGATCACGAACGAGGGCGATGTCCGCGCACCTGACGGCTCCACTGCAGGTCCCAGCCGTCCTGCAACTCGACAAAGGCACTTCCCGAAACCCCGCGCCAGCGACCCACTGCTGGTTTTCAATCCGCGTCCATCTGCGTACTCTGCGGTTCCCCGCCTTTCGCTCTTGCTGCAGTATGCCCGGTCAAGCCAGCTTGATTTCCCTGAGCCGCTCCATCAGGTAGCCGTGCGAGGTAATCGGCTCGGGGTAGCGGTTCGGGTTGTCGTCGGTGATGCACTGCGGCAGGGTTTCGATGACGAAGTCCGGGTTCGGGTGCAGGAAGAACGGGATCGAGTAGCGCGCCCGGGCCGCCAGGTCGCCGGGCGGGTTGACCACGCGGTGGGTGGTCGAGGCGTAGACATGGTTGGTCAGGCGCTGCAGCATGTCGCCGACATTGACGATGATGGTGCCCGGCAGCGTGGTCACCGGCACCCACTCGTTCTTCTTGCTGAGAATCTCCAGGCCCTGTTCGCGCGAGCCGATCAGCAGCGTGATCAGATTGATGTCCTCGTGCCGCGCGGCACGCACGGCCCCGGGCACGGCGTCTCGGATCGGCGGGTAGTGGATCGGGCGCAGGATCGAGTTGCCGAGATCGACCTTGTCGGCAAACCAGTCCGAGGACAGGCCGAGATCGATGGCGATCGCCGAGAGCATCCGCTGACCGAGGTTGTCCAGCGCGCCGTACAGGGCCAGCGCGGTTTCGCGGAAATTCTCGACCTCGGCCGGCCAGAGGTTCGGCAGGAGGATGTCCGGGTGCGGGTTCGCCCCGTCGAGTTCCCGACCGACGTGCCAGAACTCCTTCAGATCGGGCACGTCATGATCCTTGGCCTGCTCGACACCGAAGCCGGTGTAGCCCCTCGCGCCGCCCTGCCCGGGCAGGTGATAGCGCTGCTTGGTCGCCGCATCGAGCGCGAAGAAGGCCTTGAATCGATCGTAGGCGCGCTCGATCAGCGCGTCGTCCAGACCGTGGTGGGTGATGCCGGCGAAGCCGTACTCGCGATAGGCCTCGCCGAGTGCGTCGGTGAATGCATCGCGCTTGCCGGTGAAGTCTTCCAGGTCGAGGACCGGAATTCCGAAGTCTTGGGTGTTCATGCGGACGTCTCTCGTTGCACGGTTTCGGCCAGCGATTCGGCCAGCTGGCGCGCGCGTTCGGTCTCGGCGGCTTCGACCATGACCCGAACCACCGGCTCGGTGCCCGACGGACGAAGCACGACACGCCCCGCACCGGCCAGTTCCCGTTCGGTGGCCGCGATGGCGGTGGCCACACCGGCGCGCTCGTGGACGACCCGACGATCGCCGGAGCCGACCGGTACGTTGATCATGACCTGCGGATAGCGATGCAGCCCCTCGGTGAGTTCGGCCAGCGTGCGGCCGGATACGACCATGGCCTCGAGCACCTGCAGCGCGCTGACGATGCCGCAGCCCGTGGTCGCACGATCGAGGCACAGGATGTGCCCGGAGGCTTCGCCGCCGAGCACCCAGCCGCGCTCGATGAGCGCTTCGTGCACGTAGCGATCGCCGACCCGGGCCCGGACGAAGTCGATGCCGGCCTCGGCGAAGGCTTCCTCCAGCCCGAAATTGGTCATCACGGTACCGACCACGCCGCCGGACAGGCGGCGCTGCCGTCGGCGCTGCATGGCCAGCGCGTAGATCACCGCATCACCATCGACGATGCGGCCTCGGCCGTCGGCCAGGATCACGCGGTCGCCGTCGCCGTCGAAGGCGATGCCGGCGTCGGCACCTTCGGCGACCACCGTCTCGGCCATGCCGTCGGGATGGGTCGATCCGCAGTCGCGGTTGATGTTGAGCCCATCGGGGGCACAGTTCAGCGCCACCACCTCCGCGCCCAGCTCCCGGAACACGTGCGGCGCGATGCGGAAGGTCGCGCCGTGGGCGCAGTCGACGACCAGCTTCAAGCCGTCGAGCCGGATGCCGTGACCGACCGTGCCCTTGCAGAACTCGACATAGCGGCCGGTGGCATCCTCGATCCGGCGCGCCTTGCCGAGGCGCTCCGGCGGCACGTGGCTCATCGGCGCCTCCAGCGCGTCCTCGATCGCGGCCTGGACCGAATCGTCCAGCTTCTGGCCGGAGCTCGAGAAGTACTTGATGCCGTTGTCGTAATACGGGTTGTGCGAGGCCGAAATCACGATGCCGGCGGCCGCCCCCATCGACCGGGTCATGTGGGCCACGGCCGGCGTCGGCATCGGGCCGAGCAACAGCACCTCCGCGCCGGCCGCGGCCAGCCCGGCTTCGAGCGCCGACTCGAACAGATAGCCCGAGATGCGCGTGTCCTTGCCGATCACCACCCGCACGCGGCCGTGATCGCGATCGCCGAGCACGTGGCCGGTCGCCCAACCGAGCTTGAGCGCGAATTCCGCGGTGATCGGCGACTCGCCGACGCGGCCGCGAATCCCGTCGGTGCCGAAGTACCTGAACCCCATGGCCCCATTCTACTTCACCACCCCGGTTCGAACGGCCGCGTCGGATGCGTTCGCCAGCCCCACGAGTTGACAGCGCGACCCGCGACTGGACAGACTTGGCCTCCGACCGACCCCTGGAGACCCGACCATGCGCAGCGCAGACGAATGGCTGGACGAATACGGCCAGAGCCACCGCAACCCGACCAACAAACTGATCCACTGGATCTGCGTGCCGCTGATCGTCTGGAGCGTTACCGCCCTGATCTGGGCCATCCCCTCCCCGTTCGAGTGGCTGAACTGGGCGGTCCTGGTGGCCGTACTGGCCGAAGCCTGGTACTTGGCGCTGTCGCCGGCACTCGCGGTGGGCCTGGCGGTTTTCCTCGCGCTCTGCCTGGCGCTGTGCTGGCTGATCGACACCCAGATCGCGCTCCCGCTGTGGCAGATCGCCCTGGCCGTGTTCGTACTGGCCTGGATCGGCCAGTTCATCGGCCACCATATCGAAGGCAAGAAACCGAGTTTCTTCAAGGACATCCAGTTCCTGCTGGTGGGGCCGGCCTGGTTGATGGGATTCGTGTATCGGAAGGCGGGTTGGGGGTACTGAGGCGCTCGAGGGTTTCCCGCAGGGGCGGGCTTGCCGGGTTCGGAGGTGTCTGAATGCTCGGCGGAGCCGGATGGTTGGTTTCGGCTCGGTTGGGTGAACGGCCCTTCGGTGGGCGGGTGGCTTGCTTCTGGTGTTCTGCTCGTCCTGGGGTGGTTGCTTCCCTTGGCTACAAGCGTTTCGCCACGCGGGGTTTGCCCGCTTTCTGGCGAGGTACTTTTGTCAATCGCCACAAAAGTACCCAAAAGGGCTTTTTAAAAGCGCGCGTACCTTTCGGGGTTTGCCTTCCGGTGAGGGCTGTGGCGCGAAGAATCGCGCAGTGCCGCGGAGAAGGAAGGGCTTGCCGGGTACAGAGGGGTCAGAGCCCGAGGCGAAGCCGGATCGTTGCTGCTGGCTCGGTTCGAACACAGGCCGCTTCGGTCGACGGTCGTGGCCGACCAGCGACGGCTCGGCCTGGCCCTGGCTTCGTTCGTGCATCCGTGGCAGCTGTGCTTCTCGTGTCTTGCTCGCCTTCGGGTTGTTGC
>NZ_JAAWWS010000141.1 GCF_012272825.1 Wenzhouxiangella sp. XN79A
AAACAAGACCTGATACTCCTCTAGCGCCAGCCTCCTTGCCACCGTAGCGGACTCCGCTACAGTGGCGAGGCTGACCAAGCACGAGGAGGCTGGCCATGACACTGTACTGCGGGATTGACTTGCATTCAAACAATCAGATGGTTGTAGTGATCGACGATCGCGACAGACGACTGCTGGAGCGTCGCGTGCCGAACGATCTCGATGCGACATTGAACGCGCTTGCGCCTTTCAAGGCGGATCTGCTGGCGGTAGCGGTGGAGTCGACCTACAACTGGTACTGGCTGGTCGACGGATTGAGCGACCATGGATACTCAACGCAACTGGTGAACACGGCAAAGGTCGAGCAGTACTCGGGCTTGAAGTACTCCGACGATCAGCATGACGCATTCTGGCTGGCACACCTGATGCGACTCGGCATTCTACCGACCGGTTATATCTGCCCACGGGAGATCCGCGAGGTTCGGGACCTGTTGCGCAAGCGGCTCGGCCTGGTGCGTGAGCGCGCCCGCAACTTGACTTCGGTCCAGAACATTCTGGCTCGGGAGTTGGGACACCGGGTTCCGACGTCAAAGGTACGCGGCGTTCTGGATGCTGACGAACGGTTCCGGCCGGCAGTGCGCACATCAATTGCGGCCAACTTGGCGGTGATCGAGACGCTGGACACGGTGATTGCCGGCATCCAGACGCAAGTGCTGGGCGCGATCCAGCCCACGCAACGCTACCAACAACTCAAGACGCTGTGCGGCGTCGGCGATGTGCTGGCGCCGACGATTGCGCTGGAGACCGGTGAAATCGAGCGATTCAAGTCAGTGGGCAACTACAGCTCGTACTGCCGGGTCGTCGAAAGCCGGCGCGAGAGCAACGAGCGCAAGAAAGGCGCAGGCAACAAGAAGTGCGGCAACCGCTATCTGGCCTGGGCGTTCTCCGAGGCCGCCCACTTCGCGGTGCGCTATAACGACCGGGCGCGGCGGTTCTTCGACCGCAAGGCAGCCCGGCGCAACCGAATGGTGGCGATCCGGGCAGTCGCGCACAAGCTGGCGCGGGCGGCCTACTTTGTCCAGCGCGACCGGGTTCCGTTCGACGCAGCCCGATTGTTTGGTTAACGATCATGGCGCGGAGCCCGACCGAGGGGTTGGTTCAAGCCATAGACCCTGATTGGACCGCGCCATGATCGACCCAAGGAAATGACCGATTTTCAACAACGCGCCCGGCGTTCGAGCCAGTCACGGGTTGGCGACGAAAGTCAGCCACAGATTCTGAACTGGACCCAAATGGACGGACTGCCGGTACCGAGCTGTTTCTGGGGCATCACAGATGCCAGGGGCCGATCAAAACCGTTGTCACGACAACCGATCCGGCCTTGATCTCGATGGGTGACTGGAGCGCGTTTCTCAAAGCGCATCCGAACCACTGAAAAGCAGGGCGCGCGGCTGTTGGAAACCGGTCAGATGAAACCGGAACGGGCGGAAAAATCGCCACAGGCGACCACTGCCTATTGACAGGGCTGGGGCTAATGGGTGACCCCTTTGCTCTGTCTATTATCTCGAGGCAAGAAACTCTGTAGCAATCGCAATATAGTCTCTTGCTCTGCTTGAGCATCCCGGAAAATGAGAAAACTCCAACTCTCCAAGAGCGTAGAGCGCTCTGATAGATCCGCTTTCGAAGGATTCGACTAATTTCTCATGCGAGGATCGGTACTGATTCTCCTGCATCAGCTTTCCTGCAATATGAAATGCGATGGAGGGATCGGGAATTCTTGAGTCGATAACTTCAAGCTCTTCTACAGAGAGTGTTTGCATACCAGTGATTCGGGACAAAGCCATCAAATATAAAAACATCTTACGCGGCTCTCTTCTCACAAATTCATCAGCCCAATCATTCAGACCATCGATACTTTGCTCTGTACCCTGAAATTCAGGTCTGTGTAATGGGCTGTTTGCAAGCAGCCATATGATGCCGGTGATGTAATCATCGTTGCGGGACAAGAGATCATCTAAAGGAAGCTTTTGGCCAGTTTCTCGAAACTTCACAGGATCCAACGCAAGGCTCCAAAGCGCAAGCTGCGCCTTTACGGAGGAAACTTCATCAGGTTCAGAGATTCGGATCTGTTCTTGCTCAACAAAATTCAGAATGATACTCGCAGTTTCCTCGCGCACCCATGGTTCCGGAAGATCACAATTGTTTTCATTAGCCTCGATTGGTTCAGAGACCAGGCATTGAATCAGAGACGCGAAAAGGGCAACAGAAAGGGTCGATAGCATTTTCATTTTGCTCACCTTTCAAAGTAGTGGGAGGTGCACTCGCTATAGCAAGCTTGGTAATTGTTTACTGATGCAGGCACAATAAGGGCGATTCTAAGAGCCGTAGGGCTACGTGATAGATCATTTGCGAACGCGGCAATATTTTCATTCGGATGGTTTTTCAGAACAGTCAGTGTCTTATCGGAAAGTTCCGCCAAATCGGCGGCTGAATTCAACGCTGATGCAGATTCCATTCCTGAAATGTCGCCCACGATCGGGGTAGTCGCCACCACGGCGGCCGCGCAAAATGCCGCACAGTGCGCAGGCTCTGACGGCTGGAAAACGGACTCTGCCATTTCAGTGCTTAGGCCATGCTTAATCGCGGCGATCTCGCGAGGCATCACGTTATAGGTTCCATCTCCAACTGGCACAGCTGACCATTCTGTCACGGCCCCTGGCGACTCGCTCAACTCGTCAGCCTTCCTTCTTGCTTCGGCCTGCGTCATTTGATTAAACGCAAACCCCATCGCCGCCGTCACGGCCCCATTTGCGAACACTGGCGCACCCGACGCGGGTCGTAGCCGATGCGAGCATTTTTCCCTGTGCATTCTTCGAGTTAGAGGCCGGTTTTCCAGACGTGAACCCGACCAGGGCATTTTTTGCCCTAGAAGCGGTTTTTTGGGGTGCGAGTGCCGAGGCCATGAGGGGCATTCTAGCTGATCGGACTGGATGTGCTAGGCGGGCATTTTCTTCTTAGCGGCTGCTTTTCAAGCCGCGGCAGCAGCTAAGAAGGAAGGGCAGCGCGGCTAAAGAAGAAGGCCAGGAACGAGTACGCCCGGTGGGACCGGGCGTACTCAGTAGCGACCAGCGTTGTGGCTGACCCAGATTATTATCAGAGCTGCCCGGTAGGACAGCTGCTCACGATCATTTAACTACTCTCGGCAATCAGAAAGCACCACATCAGCATCCGTTATGGCTGAATCGTAGAGACCAAAGAGCCCATAGCTACTACCATGGTGAAATAGCCCTGTAACCTTCGCCCATGAACGAGTCGGACGTTTAAAGACCTCGACAGGCAGACAGATTTCCGAATTTGGTCTGATCCAGATCTCCTGAGAATGCCCTTCCTTCCTGTCGTACAAAGCGCAAACATCTCGCTCAGCGACAAACCAGCCACACAAGGTTACATGGTGCCCATCAAGAGCGCTCTTCTGCTCAATTAGCTCAGACCAGCTCATGACTGAATCATCGGCCTTATCGCTGGCAATAGCACAAGACAGCAACAGCGGAAGAATCAGTGTAACTACAGCTCCTAATTTCACCATCTTCTCCTCGGGGGAACCACGGTTCGAGGCAGTGCACCAATTGGCTGCATTTCAAGCACCGATATGCCCTGATTGGGCATCTTCAAATAGTTCGGAATGCCCCTCCGATAAACAACGCGATGGTCTCCTGGGCCAAATGAATTCTGAGCTGTGTTGAAAGCTCGTGCTCCCCTGTAGTCTCTATTCATCGCTGGATGAGTATGATACACAGCCACAGCATCCCTTGGCATATAGGACTCCACTACCAAGGCATTGCCCCGCTCTTCATACGCCAAGAACTGAGGCTCGCTTGCAACGTATCCAACGGGCCCTCGAAATTGTATATATCCAACCCACTCCCCGTCTTCACGCAAGACGAGCGGCGATAGCGCATCAACCGCAGCCGCATCCAGCATAGGATCACTCGCTCCTGGATAGGACTTCAAATATCCTGGAAGCCAAGGTGACTCGTCGGGCGCGCAACCAAGCCGACTGCCACATCCAGTCACGCTTTCCCGATTACCCCCGCCATTGCTAGCCAAGCTACCGAACGCATAGCTCATAGCCGCCGTTGCCGCCCCATTTGCGAATTTACTGCCAGAAGTCAGGGGGACGAACCAAGCTCAGGGTGACGGACAAATAGCCAGAAAACATACCACTGCTGGAGCTCAGGGGAGTTCCAGTGAGATTTACTCGGCGCATCATCTGGAACCATATATCCATATTCATTTCCATCAGCCCCAACATACAATGCCCTTCCAATTAACGAGTACAGCCAGGATGCAGAACTACAAGCCGGCGGAACATACTGTTCAAACGCCTTACTGATTAGGTGTGTTTGTTCCCTAAAGGCCTCATCAGATACCGGCCATCTCCCCCACTCAAAACCACCACTGACAAAATCCTGAGTTTCAGACCAAACTTCTAAGATAGCGCGAGAGAACCTGGAATCTCCCTTCTCCAGAACCGCTTCCTGTGTCGATATCACACCCGATCCAAGGGTTCCTATTTCACGTTTCCAACCATCAATTAGCCCTTGCCACGCAGAACTACATTCGTGAACAGGCTCGCCAAAATCCTCGAAATCCATAGCCTCTTCCTGCACGTCATCCTGTGGATCGGAAGCGCATGCAACTCCGAGGAGACAGAACACTAGGGAAAGAGTCACTGCCCAGTACAGTCTCATAACGTATCTCCGGGGATGCCATCTTGTGCATAGTACCGCTGCAGTCCAGCCAATCCACCAGGGTAATGACGCGGGACGTTTCTAAGCGCAGACTGAAGGTGATGATTCCTTAAGCGGCGCACCTCAAGATTTCTATTCACGAGATAAGTAGATCCGGACCTTTCCCAAGCCATCCAGAAATCATTCGCACTAAAGTTCAATTGACCATCAAAATGGCCGTGCATCCATGCAAAAGGTTCGTGGCCAGCAGCTCTGTATGCGGAAAGCAAACCACTAGGATCAACAATGTCACTTCCCACAGAACCCCAACCAGGTGTCAAGTAGCCAAAATTGTTGTCACCTAACTTGACGATACCTAGCTGGACCTCTCGTCGGGAGTCAACACCAATTTGCCCATATCTCGCGCCTGCAGCCTTTGCTGCATCGGCTGCGGTGGGGAACCCTGATTCTTCAACATCAAGTTCATCAGGAACCTCCACAGGATCAGCCCCTGACCCTGATCTAGAACCAACGGCTCTGCCAGTCCTCTGAGCCAATGTCCCAAAGGCATAACTCATAGCCGCGGTCACCGCCCCATTTGCGAACTTCCCCCCACTGATCCGCGACGTCGTCCCGCCGACGATCGCCACGGCCGCACCCTGCACGAACACGTCCTTGCTGACACTCATCGCCGCCGGCGTCGCTGCCTTGGCCACGCCCGCCGACAGGAACCCGTGCCCGAACTTCCCGCCCTGCAGCTCGGCGATCGTACCACCGGCCACCCCGTGTGCCACGCTGGCCCGGGCCAGCTCGGGGCCGGTGTAGCTGGTACCGAACACGCCGCCGTCGCCGGCCGTGCCGGCGAACTGCTGACCGATCCCGAAGAACACCGCCCCGGCAAAGGCGCCCCAGAGCGCGCCCTCCACGCTGCCGGCCGAGATCGCCCCGGTGATCGCACCGCCGATCACGGCGGCCGCAAACTTCGCGCCGGTTGCCGTCAGCGTGGTGCCGAAGATCGCGAACTTCCCCGCTGCCAGCCCTCCCGTGTACACCGAAATCGCCACCGCCGCCGCGATCCTGAAGAACTTCTTCAAACTGAAATACCCGCTCGGATCCGTATACGCCAGCGGGTTGTTGTGCACGTAGGTGTAGCGGTTCAGCGTGGTCGTGTCCTCCACGAACGGGTCGGCCTGCAGGAACCGGCCCAACAGGGCGTCGTAGATCCGCCCGTTCATGTGGATCAGGCCCATCTCGTCGACGTGCTCGTGGCCGGTAAAGCCCCGCGGCGTGACCTCCAGCTGGGCGGCCGCCCAGGCAGGCGTGATGCCCAGCAGCCACTGCTGCCACACCGCGCTCCAGTCGTTGCCGTCGCGCCGCTGGCCCCAGGCGTCGAAGCCGGTGCGCGCGGTTGGCTCGGTGGTGAAACTCGACTTGGCGGGGTCGTGGGTGATCGAGTCGAATCGGCTACTCGATCTGGCGGCAAGATTGACTGCGATGCATAAAACTCTTGATTACTTTGCTCATGCCCTTTGCTCTGAGCAGCGGAACGGTCAAGCCGGAAGGACAGCGCCCCAAAAAAAAACGAGAGACTAGTGCGATCCGGCAAAGTTAGGCGCCTTTATGATTTGTCGGACTGATGGCTCTCTGATGCCTTGAGCTTCAACTTGCGCTGCCTTCGCCCAAGGGGACCTTCTGAGACTTTTATGCGAGCAAATTGCGGCAAAAGGAAAACTCTCAAAAAAGCTGCGGCCAAGACAGCAAATACAAACAGCCAGACATTTAAAGAAGCGACAGCAAATATTGCAGCCACAAATATCCCTGTTGCTTCAACCACGAGATAAACCAGACCTAGAATGCGATTCACTCTTTGGCTAGCACCACAGAGCCGACATCGCAGGCGACCACCTGCTGAATAGGCAAGCCTTTCCAGTACAGAGATGCCATTCCTGCCACACCTTTTACAATTGCTCATGGAGAAACCTATTTCCCCAGCAGGAGAGTGTTGCCAATTCCCTCAAGTCGCCCCGCAACGGTGAGTTGCACATTGGCGGGAAGCTGGGGAAGTATGGGCTGATTCACATCCACAGTAGTGACAAAAATCTTGAACTCGGAGGCGACCAACTCGATGTTGTGATATACATCCCCCATTCCAGCGACGAAACTCAACGAAGGCCCTCCCGTTCCACCAACGGCCAGCCCAGCAAGCATGCTTGTTGCTTGCCTTCCTATCAAAAGCGCCTTGTTCTGACTAAGCACTCCAAAACCCTCCATTATCATTTCCTGGTTGGCATGGAGCGACAGGCCAATCGCTTCCCCTAAAAGCATATGCTCCACTGTAGCAGCCTGAACTTGCTGACCCAGGCCATGCGCACCGAGTAGACGATGCTCGTGCCGAATGTATCTTGATATGCCCCTAAAAAATGAGGGTCTATCCGAATCTCGCAACGGATTTCAGACTTGATCCGGTCTGATTTGAGAGGTCATGGGGCCTCCTGTAAAGTTTTGTTTTCCAGAACAAACAGTACAGAAAGGAACCCCCATGACCGTCTACAAGCTTATCGCAAAGCTGCTCAAGTTCAAGGATTTCCGGTGCAATGGACTGGCCTTTCGGCGCGGCAACCGGCTCGAGGTATTGGTCAAGCCCTACAAGAACGGCTGCCGCTGTCCGGAGTGCGGCCGGCGGGGACGTATCGTTCGCCAGCGCTCCGAGGTGCGCTACTGGCGTGATATTCCGGTCGGACCCTGGTCGATCTGGCTGATGTACTGGCCGCGTGAGATCTGTTGTGACACCCACGGCCGGGTGACCGAGCAGCTACCTTGGTCTGAGGCGGGCAGCCGGGTGAGTCACCGCTTTGAATACCTGATGCTGCGCTACTGCCAGATCATGCCGCAAAAGGCCGCCGCCCAGCTGCTGCGGTTGCCCGCCTCGACCCTTTCGGATCTGCTCCATCGCACCATTGGCCGGTTGCGCGAGGGCCATCGCATCCGAGGCCTCAAGACCATCGGCGTTGACGAAATCTCCTATCACAAGGGTCACAAGTACGCCACGCTGGTCTATGACCTGGAGCGCTCCTGCGTGGTCTGGATCGGCCAGGGCAAGGCCCGAGCGGCGATCGACCGGTTCTTCAACGAAGCGCTCAGCGACTACCAGAAGGCCAGGATCCAGACCGCCTGCTGCGACATGAGCCAGGCCTACATCGGGGCCATCCAGACACACTGCCCGAACGCCACCCTGGTGCTGGACCGCTTCCACATCGTTAAGGCGCTCAACGAGGCCGTCGACGAGGTTCGCAAAGAGCAGTGGCGGGAGGCTACCCGGGATGAACGCAAGGCGCTCAAAGGGCTGCGCTGGCTGCTCTCACGCCATTCGTCGACCCGAAGCCGGCGCGATACCCAAAACCTCAATGCGCTCGACAAACACAACCGGCGAATCTATCGCGCCTGGCGCCTGAAAGAAGAGTTCGAGCACTTCTGGACCTACCAGGCACCCTGGGCGGCAGAGCGGTTCCTGAAGCAGTGGACCAAAAGTGCATTGCTCAGCCGCCTGGAGCCGCTGCGAAAGTTCGTCCATACCCTCCGACGCCACCAGGATGCCGTGCTGGCCTTCATCGGCACCCGCGTGACCAACGCTATTGCTGAAGGACTCAATCGCATCGTCAAGATCGTCAAGAATCGCGCCAGTGGCTTCCGCCATCTCGATGCGTTCTCCGACATGATCTACCTGACCGTTGGAGACCTCGATCTGCCTGGGCAAATTCCAGTGCGGTTCCGCACACTATGAAAACGCCGGCAAAGACAGTCAGATCAGGCGCTGCGGGCGATCAGAGCTTTGCGAGATCCGGATATAGCC
>NZ_JAAWWS010000142.1 GCF_012272825.1 Wenzhouxiangella sp. XN79A
GGGTCACCCATTAGCCCCAGCCCTGTCAATAGGCAGTGGTCGCCTGTGGCGATTTTTCCGCCCGTTCCGGTTTCATCTGACCGGTTTCCAACAGCCGCGCGCCCTGCTTTTCAGTGGTTCGGATGCGCTTTGAGAAACGCGCTCCAGTCACCCATCGAGATCAAGGCCGGATCGGTTGTCGTGACAACGGTTTTGATCGGCCCCTGGCATCTGTGATGCCCCAGAAACAGCTCGGTACCGGCAGTCCGTCCATTTGGGTCCAGTTCAGAATCTGTGGCTGACTTTCGTCGCCAACCCGTGACTGGCTCGAACGCCGGGCGCGTTGTTGAAAATCGGTCATTTCCTTGGGTCGATCATGGCGCGGTCCAATCAGGGTCTATGGCTTGAACCAACCCCTCGGTCGGGCTCCGCGCCATGATCGTTAACCAAACAATCGGGCTGCGTCGAACGGAACCCGGTCGCGCTGGACAAAGTAGGCCGCCCGCGCCAGCTTGTGCGCGACTGCCCGGATCGCCACCATTCGGTTGCGCCGGGCTGCCTTGCGGTCGAAGAACCGCCGCGCCCGGTCGTTATAGCGCACCGCGAAGTGGGCGGCCTCGGAGAACGCCCAGGCCAGATAGCGGTTGCCGCACTTCTTGTTGCCTGCGCCTTTCTTGCGCTCGTTGCTCTCGCGCCGGCTTTCGACGACCCGGCAGTACGAGCTGTAGTTGCCCACTGACTTGAATCGCTCGATTTCACCGGTCTCCAGCGCAATCGTCGGCGCCAGCACATCGCCGACGCCGCACAGCGTCTTGAGTTGTTGGTAGCGTTGCGTGGGCTGGATCGCGCCCAGCACTTGCGTCTGGATGCCGGCAATCACCGTGTCCAGCGTCTCGATCACCGCCAAGTTGGCCGCAATTGATGTGCGCACTGCCGGCCGGAACCGTTCGTCAGCATCCAGAACGCCGCGTACCTTTGACGTCGGAACCCGGTGTCCCAACTCCCGAGCCAGAATGTTCTGGACCGAAGTCAAGTTGCGGGCGCGCTCACGCACCAGGCCGAGCCGCTTGCGCAACAGGTCCCGAACCTCGCGGATCTCCCGTGGGCAGATATAACCGGTCGGTAGAATGCCGAGTCGCATCAGGTGTGCCAGCCAGAATGCGTCATGCTGATCGTCGGAGTACTTCAAGCCCGAGTACTGCTCGACCTTTGCCGTGTTCACCAGTTGCGTTGAGTATCCATGGTCGCTCAATCCGTCGACCAGCCAGTACCAGTTGTAGGTCGACTCCACCGCTACCGCCAGCAGATCCGCCTTGAAAGGCGCAAGCGCGTTCAATGTCGCATCGAGATCGTTCGGCACGCGACGCTCCAGCAGTCGTCTGTCGCGATCGTCGATCACTACAACCATCTGATTGTTTGAATGCAAGTCAATCCCGCAGTACAGTGTCATGGCCAGCCTCCTCGTGCTTGGTCAGCCTCGCCACTGTAGCGGAGTCCGCTACGGTGGCAAGGAGGCTGGCGCTAGAGGAGTATCAGGTCTTGTTTCTTGCATATTTTCTGATCTGAAGCAGAACAGATGCTTGCTGCCATTGATTCAGCTAGTGGCGCGACGCTGAGCCCGACAACTCACCCCCCGAAAATCATCCGCTAGATCGTCGAGCCGGTTGCGCAGGCGTTTGATCTGGCGGTCGTCGGCAAGTTCATAAATGTCGACCAGCGTGTTCAGCATGTTGGTGCGGTTGTGGGCTCTGGCTTGTTGGGCGGGGTCGGATTCCGGGCGTGAATCGGGCTGCGCAGGCTCGAACAGGGTCTTCATGCGTTGTTCGAATTCAACGGGATTCCTGCGCACGGCCAGGGCTTCGATGAACTGCTGGTCCCGAGTTTCGCGACGCTGGCGCTCGAAGGTGGCCGTGGTCTGACGTTCGCGTGCCCACTGATCCAGGCGCGACTTCTGTGCATGGTTCAGGCGGCCGAACCCTCGGCGGAGGGTCGCGTCCATGCGCTTGACGAGTTGTTTGCGTCGTTCTTCGGGCGTCGCTTCATCGTGTTCTGTGGCCAGTTCTTCGTTTCGTTCGTCGATGTCCGCGATGAGGGTGCCGACCTGATCGTCGTCCATGCTGGCCAGCAATTCCAGTACGGTGGGTTGCGCGCGATCCAGCAGGCGTCGGCCGAAGACCGTCATTTCCTGGCCGTACCCGTCGAGAGCGTCCACGGTGATCTGGCCGGTTGCGACGTCCCGGTCGATGCGTTCGATCAGTGCGATGTAGTCCGGTAATTCGCTTTCGCAATGCCAGGCCAGCTTGCGCTTGATGGCATCGCGGGCCATGCGCTCCTGTTCGGCGCTGAGATCGACCTGGTCGTTCAGCCAGCGAATGGCCAGCCAATCGAGGTTGTTGTAGGTCGTGCGCACCCCACAGCCTGTGCCCAGGGTGGCGAGGCAGATGAGGACGATGGCGCGAATCCATGCGTTCATGGGGATAGAGTAACCGCCGATGACCGCTTGGGAATGAAACGTAGAACGCGGCTACGAAATCCGGACGCGCCCACGCTGATACGATGCGAGTCGATCGGCGTTCGGCAGACGGTGCAAGGGCAATGCGTGAGCAAGGAAAAGTGGTCGAATGGGATGATGCCCGGGGGTTCGGGTTCGTCAAGCCGCACAGCGACGGCCCACGGGCATTTCTACACATTTCGGCGTTGGCTTCCGGATCCCGGCGGCCCTCGAAGGATGATCTGGTCACTTACTCCTTGGAGCGTGATTCCAAGGGGCGATGGCAGGCTCATGGCGTGCGCTATGTCGGTCGGCCGCCTAGAAAAACGAAGGGCTCGAGGTCGGCGAGGATTTCGCCGTTGGATCTCTGCCTGCTGCTCGTGTTCGGCGCCGTGCTGTTCGCAGCGGTTGCCGAAGGTGCGCTGCAGATCGCCGTTCCACTTGTCGTCGTGCTGATGTCGTTGGTGACCTTCATTGCCTATGGGCTGGACAAGGGCGCGTCACAACGAGGCGCTTGGCGCACCTCCGAGGCGACCCTGCATCTTCTTGCCTTGTTCGGCGGTTGGCCTGGCGCGCTGATTGCGCAGCGTCGGTTTCGCCACAAGACGCGGAAAGGCGATTTTCAGGCCGTGTTCTGGACCACGGTCGTGCTGAACATGCTCTTATTGATCGGTCTTGCCTATTGGTTCTGAGCCCGACCCGGAATCAGCCGGAGCGGGACCTGCGTGCGCGGGTAGAATCGGCGACGGTCACCAGGAACTCCTGAATTCATGACGCAGTCCCCGACGCTCCGCATTCCCCACACGCTGGCCCTGCTGTTCTTCCTGATGATGGCGGCGCTGGTCGCCACCTGGCTGGTGCCGCAGGGGTTCTTTGCGGAAAATCCCGAGACCGGGCGGGTCATGCCCGGGTCCTACGAGGTGGTGGCCGAGCGGGAGGTGTTGTCGCCGCTGGCGCTGTTCACGGCGATTCCGCGGGCCTTCGTCGATGCCGGGCCGATCATCTTCTTCCTGTTCATCATCGGCGGGGTGCTGGCGATGATCCGGGCGACGGGCACGATCGACGCGCTGCTGGGGCGGTTGCTGGAGCGGTTCCGGGATCGGCCGCGGAGCCTGATCTTCGCGGTGATCTTCGTGTTCTCGTTGGCGTCGAGCGCAGTCGGGTCGTCGGGGGAGTACATTCCCTTCGTGCTGATCCTGGTCGCGCTGTGCCGAGCGATGAAGATGGACGCGATGACGGCGGTCGGGATGGTGGTCGCCGGCTACGGGGTCGGCTACGGGCTGGCGGCGTTCAACCAGTACACGGTGGTCGTGGCGCAGGAGATCGCCGAGCTGCCGACCTATTCCGGCTGGTGGCTGCGGCTGGCGCTGCTGGTGCCGTTCGTGCTGATCGCGGTGCACCACGTCTGGCGCTATGCCGAGCGCGTGCGCCGCGACCCCTCGGTCAGCCTCGTGGCGGGCGCCACGGTCGCCGACGCCGAGCCGCCGGCCAGTTATCCGCCGCTCGACGGCCGCCACGTGGCGATCGTGCTGGCGTTCTTCGCGGCCCTCGGCGTCGGAGTCTGGGGCATCGCCACGCGCGGCTGGTACCTGAACGAGCTGGGTGCCTGCTTCGTTGTGCTGGGGCTGGTGACCGCGGTGATCGGGCGGCTCGGCCCGAGCGCGGCCTCGGAGAAGTTCATCGAGGGCGCGAAGGACCTGACCGAAACCGCCATCCTGGTCGGCATCGCCCGGGGCATCGCGCTGATCATGGAAGACGGCCAGATCCTGCACACGATCGTGCATTACCTGTCGCTGCCGCTGTCGTTGGTCGGCTCGGAGCTGGCCGCCGTCGGCATGATGCTGATCCAGGCGGTGCTGAACCTGTTCATCCCGTCCGGCTCCGGCCAGGCCTACGTCACCATGCCGCTGATGACCCCGCTGTCCGACCTGCTGGATGTACCGCGCCAGGTCGCCGTGCTGGCCTACCAGATGGGCGACGGCTTCACCAACATGATCATCCCGACCAACGCGATCCTGATGGGCATCCTCGGCGTCGCCGGGATTTCCTACGCCAGTTGGTTCCGCTTCTGCCTGCCGCTGATCATCAAGCTCTACGCGGCCGGTGCGGTGGTGCTGGTGCTGGCGGTGATGTTCGGGTTCGGATGACGCAGTCGGGCACGATCAGCGGGGACACGCGCGGACGACGCGTCAGCCATCGTCGACCGGGACAGGAGTGATGCCATCGTTCCCCTCCGCTTTCCGCTCGGCGCGACTCTGTTCGCTTGCGGTGCTCCTGGTGCCGATGCTGGTTCTCTGTGCGTCGGGGCCGGCGGCAGCCGATCAACAGCGCCGGATCGCCCTGACATTCGACGACGCGCCCCGGGGCGCGGGGCCTTTGTTCTCCGGGGTTGTCCGGACGCAGCGCATCGTGGATCATCTCGACGCCGGCGCCGTCGAGGGCGCGCTGTTCTTCGTCACCACAGCCAATCTGGAACGGGAAGCGGACGGACGAGCGCGCCTGGTCTCCTACGTCGAGGCGGGGCACCGTCTCGCCAATCATTCGCACAGCCATCCATGGTTGTGGAAAACCGGTGTCGACGACTATCTGGCGGACGTCGACCGAGCATCGGAGGTTCTCGCGACCTTCGATGGCGTCGCGCCGTACTTCCGATATCCGTACCTCGACGAAGGCCGGACCGTGGCCAGGCGCGATGCGGTGCGCGCCGGGCTGGCCGAGCGGGGCTTGCGCAACGGCCATGTCACGGTCGACAACTACGACTGGTTCATGAACGCGCTGTTGGCCGAGGCGGTTCGCTCCGGTCGCGCGATCGACGAGGCGGCGTGGTGTTCGGCCTATACGTCGATCCTGATCGACGGCATCGAGTTCTACGACCGCATCGCGCGCGAGACCCTGGGGCGCTCGCCGCAGCACGTGCTGCTGCTGCACGAGAACGATCTCGCCGCGCTCTGTCTCGATGACCTGATCGCTGCGCTGAAGGACGGCGGCTGGGCCTTCGTGCCGGCCGAGACGGCCTTCGGCGATCCGATCGCGGCATGGATTCCCGATACGCTGTTCAACGGGCAGGGGCGGGTCGCGGCACTCGCCGCCGCCGCCGGTCAACCGCTGCGGACGCTGGTCCACGAGAGCGAGGACGAGGCCTGGCTGCGTCGCCGGTTCCAGTCGCTCGGGCTGCTGTCCGAGCCGACCCGATCCGACGCGGCCGGGAAGCCTTGACCGGATTCGGCGGAGACCTCCGGGCAGGAGAACACCGGCGCGGGCCGTTCTTCCCGTGGCTGTGGCCACGGGACCGACCGGGAGGGACGGGTGACTGGAAATCCGAGAAGCCGGCAGGTATATTTTTCCGACCCACACGGAGAACGAACGATGCACGATGCAACGAGGGGGAGGCTCGCTGGAGTCCTCCGACGCACCGGCCTGGTATTCGGTCTGGCGATGCTCAGCATGGCGACACAGGCTCAAGTCATTCATCCGGCGTCCGGCACCAGTTCGATCACGGTCGGTGGCTCGGAGCTCTACTACGATTCGGGGGGACCCAGCGGTTCCTATGGCAGCGCTGAGCTGGGAACGCTGACCATCTGCCCGGACGCTCCGGGCGCGGTCAGCGTCGAGTTCACCTCCGTCAATATCGAAGCTGCCGCCGGCGATGGAACGAACACCTCCATCTGTACCGGCTGCTGGGACCAGTTGCGCATCTATGACGGCCAGGACGCCACGGCGCCGCCGCTGGCGCTGGGCTGCGGGGAGGAAAATAGTGGCCAGGGGCCGGGCTGGGGTGGAACGATCACCCCGAGTTGCGATCTGATCGAGGCCTCGCAGGTCTACACCTCGACCGATCCGTCCGGCTGCCTGACCTTCGTGTTCCAATCAGACGGTTCCGTGACCGAGCCGGGTTGGGTGGCTGAAATCACGGCTCCGGGCGGTGCAGCGCCGCCCACGGCGCCGCTGAATCCCGTCGCGACGGCCGGCAACGCCGAGGCCAGCGTTTCCTGGACGGCCCCGGCCGACGACGGCGGGTCGCCGATCACCGGCTACACGGTGACCTCGAGCCCCGGCGGCCAGACCTGCTCGACGACCGGCGCGACCACCTGCACCGTCACCGGCCTGACCAACGGCACGAGCTATACCTTCACGGTCGTGGCCACGAACGCCGAAGGCGACAGCCCGCCGTCGGCGCCGAGCAACGCCGTGACGCCGGCCGGTGTCCCGACCGCGCCGACCGGCGTGACCGCGACGGCCGGCAACGCCGAGGCGAGCGTTTCCTGGACGGCCCCGGCCGACGACGGCGGTTCGCCGATCACCGGCTACACCGCGACGTCCAGTCCCGGCGGCCAGACCTGCTCGACGACCGGCGCGACCACCTGCACCGTCACCGGCCTGACCAACGGCACGAGCTACACCTTCACGGTCGTGGCCACGAACGCCGAAGGCGACAGCCCGCCGTCGGCGCCGAGCAACGCCGTGACGCCGACCGGTGTCCCGACCGCGCCGACCGGCGTGACCGCGACGGCCGGCGACGCCGAGGCGAGCGTTTCCTGGACGGCCCCGGCCGACGACGGCGGTTCGCCGATCACCGGCTATACCGCGACGTCCAGTCCCGGTGGCCAGACCTGCTCGACGGCCGGCGCGACCACCTGCACCGTCACCGGACTGACCAACGGCACGAGCTACACCTTCACGGTCGTGGCCACCAACGCGGAAGGCGACAGCCCGCCGTCGGCGCCGAGCAGCGCGGTCACCCCCGTGGGCGGGCCGGGTGCACCGCTGATGGGGCAGGTCGAGCCCGGGGCGGGCAGTCTGACCGTCAGCTGGGTCGCTCCGGCCACCGATGGCGGCTCGCCGATCCTGGGCTACCGGGCGGAAGCCAACCCGACCTGCGAGGTCGATGCGCTGCCGGGCGAGGTACCCGGTGTCACGGCCTACTCGTGCACCATCGACTTCCTGAACCCGTCGACGGCCTACACCGTAACGGTCACGGCCATCAACGCGGTCGGGGAGACCACCGTAGTCGTCGCTGCGGGGATTCAGCCGGATCCCGTGCCGCCGATCCCGACCCTGGGGGCCTGGGCGCTGTGGCTGCTGATGGCGATGTTGCTTGGCGTGGCGCTGGCCGCGCTTCGCCGGCGACAGACGGCCGGCTGACGGCCCCGCCCGCACTCGCCGAAGAGCCCCGCGCCTTGCGGGGCTTTTCTTTTGCTGGTCGTGATGCCCGGGTGCGGTAGACGGTCGCTGGGTGCCCCGGGCGGCTGCTCGACACCCACCTGAAAAAAGACGGTTGATCAGCGGCCCGGTTCGTTCGCAGCAGGCCCGGGTGACGGGAGCCGTCACTGAGTCTCGAACGAATGCCGTCGGGCGCCGGGGTCGGGTTCTGTTCGAAGAAGCGGCGGAGTGACGTACGCTCAGACTTCGAACCCGTCCCTGAACATCACGTCGTTGGCTTCGTAGGCGCCGATGTCGACGGCGGGTCCGAAGATGCGGGCCTCCCCGGCGAAGTCCAGCGGTCCGAGGCCTCCCGGCGGCAGGTCGTCGCCGGCATCGATCGCGGCCGCGCCGGTGGCCAGGCGGTAGTCGCCGACGAGGGGGTCGATGAACAGGTCGGGGTCGTCGACGAACAGGTTGCTGCCTTCGGTGACGCCCGCACCGAGCTGGGCGTTGGTTCCGTTGTTGACCGAAATGGAGTTGTAGACCGACAGCTGGCCGGTGCCGTTGATGTTGGCCAGCAGCCCTCGCTCGCTGGGATGTCCGACGATGGTCAAGTTGTTGGCGCGCAGGATCGAGTCGTCGCCTGCGTTGAGCTGGAGGCCGCGGGCGTTGCCGTTGACGACCAGCGTGTCGCTGACGATCCCGGCTCCGCTCACGCCGTAGGCGCTCAGGCTGGCCTGAGCGCCGAAGGCGGTCGCGTCGTCGTCGATATTGTTGGCGAACAGGTTTCGTCGCAACATCCAGTTGCCGCCGCCCAGCAGCAGACCGGTGCCGAACGCGTCGCTGGCGGTGATCCGGTTCTCCCGGAATTCATTGTCGGTCAGCAGGACGGTGGTGGTGGGGTCGAACTGGACGATGTCGGCACCGCCGCCCAGCCCGAAACCGCCCGGGCCGATCGAGACCACGTTGTTGCGGATGCGGTTTCCGACGATCGAAACGGTCGAGGTGTTGCTGAGCTGGACGGACAGCCCGCCGCCGCGGGCGTCCACCGTGCCGGTCGACGTCACCGTGTTGGACAGCAGGTCGCAGTCCAGGACCTGCAGGTCCGCGCTGCCCGAGAGGCTTGCGTACAACCCGGCGTCCGAGGCCCGATCGGCGATCGCGACGTTGTCGCGGATGGTCAGGTTGTACAGCGCCACCGAACTGCCATCCTGCGCGTCGATGGTCACGCCCACCCTGAACTCGGCTTCGCCGTTGACGAACTGCATGCCGTGTACGACCAAGCGGTCGGCACCCCGGGTCAGGATCTCGAAGACCCTGCCCAGCCCGCCGCCATCGATCACGGTGTTGCGCGCGCCGCTCGCGGTCGTGAAGCTGGAGTTCCAGCCGCCGCTGAGCTCGATCAGGTCGCCGAGCCCGCCGAGGTCGATGGAGAGATTCTCGGGGTACACGCCCTCGCGCACCCGGACCTCGTCGTCACCGGGCAGTGCGACCGCGGCATTCAGCGCCGCTTGCACCGTCGGATAGGTGCCGCCCGGGCCGGCAGTGAGCACGGCACCGTCGGCGGTACCGGCAATGGCGAGCAGCGCTGCGACGGGGGCGGCGGTTCGGAATGTCTGGACTTGCAGGTTCATCGAGGGTCACCGGCTCTGGGGGGATGGGCGCGCCCGGATCTCGGTGCGGCCCCGGCCGGACTTCAGAGGGGGCATGGCAACGTCCGCGAACAGGCGCTCTTCCCCATGAATCGGAATCCAGCCGAATTCTGCGCCATTTCCAAGCGAATCACCTGCCGGTGGCCACGGCGGCTGGACGCGCGGACTCGACAGGCTTTCCCGGCGCGCAGGGACCCGGACACCCGGTCGCCCTGAACCCGGACATCCATTTGTCGGGCCTCATGCAATCGATGATTTGCCGTTCTGCTCGCCGTGCGGGAGCCGTTGGTCTTCTGGCGGCTCGATGGTTCCCCAAGCTGCTACGGCCGCCGCTGGTGACGCAATGTTCTCCTGACGGCGGCGCGCGTACCAACGCATCCGAGTGTCGGTACGGCCGCCACCGTTTACCTCGATTGATCAGCGCTCAGTCGTCGAAGACGTTGGCGTACAGACCGCTTTCGGTCCGGAAGGCGTCGGTCGGGATGAAGCGGTAGTGGCGGTCCAGCGACTCGATGCGGTCGAGTTCGGCCTCATCGAGGTCCAGGTCCGCGCTTTCGAGGTTGCTGCGGATGTGGTCCGGGTCCGTGGACTTCGGGATCACGGCCGTGTCGCGGTGCAGCGCCCAGGCGATCAGGACCTGGGCCGGATGCACGTCGTGAGCGGCGGCGATGTCCTGGATGGTGGGATCGTCGAACAGCGAGGGTTCGTCGTCCCGTTTCATTTCGTCGCTGCGGTCGCGGCTTCCCAGCGGTGAATACGCAGTGACGAGGATGTCGTGTTTCCGGCAGTAGTCGAGCAGGGCGGGCTGCTGCAGGTAGGGGTGCAGTTCGACCTGGTTCATTTCCGGGCGCTCGTCATTTGCGCCGGCGAGTTCATCGAGCTTTTTCGTGCTGAAGTTCGACACGCCGGCGTGTCGGATCATTCCGGTGCTGCGGGCCTCGAGCATCGCGCCCCAGGTTTCGGCCACCGGCGCCTGTTCGGGCGTCAGGAAATCGGATTCGTCTTCCGGAAAGCCCTCCAGCCCGGAGCGGAACGCCACCGGCCAGTGGATCAGGTACAGGTCCAGGTAGTCCAGCTGCAGGTCCGACAGCGTCTTCTGCAGCGCCGGAATCACGTCTTCGGGTCGATGCGCGTTGTTCCAGAGCTTGGAGGTGATGTGGACGTCTTCGCGCTGGATCTCGCCGCGCGTGAAGATACGCTGCAGCGCTTCGCCGACTTCGGCTTCGTTGCGGTAGATCGCGGCGCAGTCGATGTGCCGGTAGCCGGCCTCCAGGGCGGTTTCCACCGCTCGGCCGACGTTGCCCGGCTCGGACTTCCAGGTGCCGAGGCCGATGGCCGGCATCGTGTCGCCGTTGCTGAATCGAAAAGCCTTCATGATCGATCTCCTTCGTACTGCGAGTTCGACCCCAGCCTAACAAACTGGTCGAAGGCTCGCGCAGGCCGAAGGAATCGTGGCAGCGTCACCGATCGCGGATCGAACCGCTTTGCGACTGTGGCGATCTGGATGACGCTGGAGCGACGAATCCCGCACGACGAAGGTATCCAGCGGAAGAACTGAATCCCGGACGCCCACATGTCCGGTCACGCTGCGCTCGATCTCCCGGGAGAATCGGCATGGGAGAATCGGAACAGTCACGAAGAGAGCTTCATGAACCAGGGCCACGCAGCGTCTCCGTCCGGTTGCCGACGGGGCCTTGACTGGCGGTCGGGCGCGAGCTCTCGTGATCCGTGAAATCGCCGTCGCGCGCGGTTGATCTATACTCGTCGCAAAATGTGACGGGCCACACGAAATGAGGCTGTTGCTGATCGGGCTTCTCTGCTTGCTGCCGGCAGCCGGAAGTGGGACTGCGGCCGAGACGAATTGGCCCGACGCGTTCGAACGCGGCGGCACCCGTCCGAATCCGATCGCTGAAGGCGCGTTCCATTTCACCGATCGCGACAGGTTCCTGGCCGAGACCGGTGCGACGCTCGCCTCGGCCGACCTGCCCGACAAGAGCAGCCCCCCCGAACCTTTCGTCAGCGGCAGTATCGAGTTCAAGGCCTTGGCGCCGTCCTCCCTCAACTTTGCCGACTGGGGGGTCGATTTTCCGGGCGACAACGACATCGAGATTGCGCTCAACGGCAACGAGAACCTCGATGTGCGCAGCATCGAACCCCCCATCACCAGAGGCATCACACCCCAGCCTTCGCGGCCAGTCCATGCCCTGGGTATCGAATTCGCCGATCCGGGTGGAGCGCCGTCGGAGTTTCTGGTCAGGGCCCTGACCGCGTCGGGAGAGGAGGTCGCGCTCATTGCATTCGATGCGCCGCAAAGCGCGCCCGGCTTCATCGGTATCTGGTCGCCCGTTCCGTTCTCGCGGCTGCAGATTCGGGAAGCGCCGTCCGCGAACGAGAACGAGTTCTTCGGCAGGGTATACACGGGCGACGCACCACCGCCGATCCGCTGGCGAAAGCTCAAGCAGGAGGGTGGCAACAAGAGCGGTGAGTTCGGCCGTGCCCTGGCGGTGGATGACGGGTTTGCGGTGGTCGGGGCGCCGGGGATTGAAATGGCGTTCATCCTCGAGCGGCAGGACGATACCTGGAGTGAATCCAGTCAACTCGCCCCTTCCGATCGCAACCGGGCCTTTGGCAGAAGCGTGGCGATCCACGGCGACCTTGCGGTGGTCGGGGCGCCGGAGGCAACGGTGGATGCGTCGAGCGATGCCGGCGCCGTTCATGTCTTCCAGCGACAGCCCGGTACGCCCAGCGACTGGACGCCGGCAGGCATCGTGGTTGCGTCCGATGCGACGGCGGGCGCGTTCTTCGGCAGTCGGGTGGCCGTGGACGGAGAGCGCTTGCTCGTCACGGATCGGCGCAATCCACCTCGTGCCTATGTCTTCGAGCGCAGCGGCCTCGGCATCTGGTTCGAGCTCCACAGCTTTGCCACTGCCCCCGTCAGCGACCCGGTCGATATCGATCTCGATGGCGATCTTGCGCTGGTGGGCCCGCAGCTGTTCCGTCGAGAAGAGACGTTCCCGAGAGGCGGTGGGATCGAGGAATGGGTCCTCGAGCAAACCCTCACCGCACCGGCCACCGTGCCCGACGGCTTGGGTGTCGCGGCGGTCCTGCACGGGGAGCGAGTGCTGATCGGTGCTCCATTCTTCGACGCATTGCGAGGAGTGGCGTACCTGTTCGAGCGCAGGGCGCCCGGCGACTGGCAACGCGTCGCCACGTTCTCCGTTGCCGATGCCGGTGAGCAGTTCGGCCGCTCGGTTGCCCTCGACGGCGAAGACATCGTGATCGGTGCACCTGCGGCCGATATCAATGGACCGGACAGCGGCGCGATCTATCGATTCGTGGTCGCTGCCGGCGGCTGGGTACAGGTGTCGAAGAGCGCGCCGCCGGACAACGTGGCCGACGACCGGCTGGGCAGTGAAGGCGGCCTGGATATCGATGCGCGAACGGTGTTCATCGGTGCGGCGGAAGACAGCGATTATTTCGAGCGATCCGGCACGGTCTACCTGTTCGACTTCCTGCTGTTTGCCGATGGCTTCGAAGAACCCTCATCCCCGTAGAGATGCTCTGAACGACGCTGCATGGGCGCGACGGAGCGCTTGTCATGACAAGCGCCCCACCGGCCGCGGCGTTTCCGGTTGAAACGCGCTCCGCGCAGCGTCGTCCGGAGCGTCCTCGGGTGCGCCGGGCAGCGGTGGGCTCGAAAGGCGAATGCAGTCCAGTCGATTTCGACGCTCTGGTTCGTTCGAGCAGCGCTGCGGGGCAGGGGCTGATGCAGCGCCCATCAGACGCTCGAGTTCCCGATGCGCTCGGCGCTTCTCCATCGTTCTGAACTGCCCGGCGATCGACGCTGGGCGTGCGCTTCGAGTCGCGCTTCCAGGCCAGGGGCCGCCGGCTGTCGGCGGCCCCGCTCTGCCTGGTTGCGAGCGTTGGATCTGCAACCGGCTCGCGCAGCGGGCAACATCCGCTCAGGAATTCTCGAAGCTGTCGCTGAACACGCCGTTCGGGTCCACGAACGGGTCGTACTCCACGGCGCCGATGTCGCAGATGGACAGGCCGTCGTCGTTGCCGTCGACGGGGCGGGCCATGCCGCGCTGGTCGGTCGGCAGCTCCGCGCAGTCCCCGCCGACCGGGTCGATCAGGACGCTGTCGAAATGGGGCATCAGTACCGTCGTGGCGCCGTCGAAGTGCACCGGGTCGTCGGCGAACGGATCGGTGATGTTCTCGAAGCCATCGAGGCCGCCGAAGCCGCACGAGGTATCGGAGCTGGCGTTGAAGTTGCCGTTGACGTCGTAGACCGGATCGCCGATCGGAAAGTCGTTGCAGTCCTTTCCATGGCCATGGATCACGCTGTGTTCGATCGCGAAGTGCGGCTCGAGCGGCACCATGTTGGGCGACAGGACCAGTCCCTCGGCGCCGTTGTTGGTCATGGTTACGTGCTTCAACGCGGTCGCCACGCCGTCGGAGAAGATGCCGTTGGTGTTGTCGTAGATCGTGGAGTTGGAAATCACCAGTCTGTGCGGCCCCTCGGTCACGACATTCCGCACGTTGAAGATCACGTGCGGGTCGGGCACCAGGTCGGCGCCGCCGCCAGGAATGACACCGTTGGTGCGCAGGGTCGAATTGTTGATGTAGGCCTCGCCGGAATTGAAGATCGCCGCGCCCCGGGCGAATACCCCGAGTTCGTCGTCGGTGAGGGCATTGTTGAACAGTTCGACCCGGTTCAGGATCATGGCGCCGCCGTTGTGGATGGCGCCGCCTTCCTCGGCGATGTTCAGTGAAATCCAGGCGTTCTCGATCGCCAGGATGCCGATCGCTTCGCTGGTGGCGCGAACGCGAATTGCGCCGCCGCGCGTGCTGATTCCGCCGCCGACATCGACGTTTTCGATGATCAGCGTGGCGCCCGGATGGACGTCGAAGACGCGATCGATGAACCCGCCGGAGACGGTCGGGCGCTGTCCGCCGTTGCTGCGGATGGTGATGTGGCCGTGGATGTCCAGGTCGCCGGTCAGCGCCCCGTCCTCGCTCAGCGCACCGTCGCGGCTGAGAATGAACTGGAGGTTGCTGGCCGGCAGGGTGATGACGTGGTTGCCCGGCGAAGCGTTGGCCTCCATGATTGCCGCGCGCAGGGTGCAGAAACCGAGGATGGCGCCCTCGGGCTGGCAGAAACCGTCGCCGGGGTTGACTTCCGGCAGGTCCTGCACGGTGTTGACCTGGAAGTTCAGTGCGTTCGCGGCGTCGGCCATCAGCGCAAGCAGGCCGGCGGCCAGCAGGGTTCGGGTGATGCGGTTCATGATCTGTGTTCCATGGTGGCTGGGTTCAGGAGAGATAACGGGAATTTCCGCGAACTCCGATCAACCGATTTCCGCACCTCATGAATCCGGGGTGGCCGGTCGCCGGCCCGGCCGGCCGAACGGACGGGCGCCGCGCGCGTGGAGCGACGGTTGCTGGCGCCGCTGAACGACGGGGACACTCGTGTCGACCCGTCGTTACTCCTCCAGGGAACCTCTGAACAAGTCTGCACGGGCGCGACGGAGCGCTTGTCCTAACGATCGGCGGGATCAGCCGGCGTGGCTTCGACGAGCGAGTCCGCTGGTCAAGACCAGCGGCGCCGGGTGGCCCGCGAAGGCCCGTCCCGACTGGCGATTGTCATGGCCAGCGCCGGGAACGCCGCATCTCGCAGGCGACCTGACTCGATTGTCGCGACGGCGACTGTCACTCGCCACGGCACGCACGATCGGCGGCTTCTCCGACCGACTTGTTCAACGATCGGCGCTCCGCGCAGACTTGTTCAGAGGTTCCCTAACGCCCAGCGAGTCGGATTGTGACCACAAGCGCGCTCATCCGCGGCGTCAGGGCTGTTGGAAAGGCACGACGCAGTCCCGGCCAGCCCATCCTGCCTTGCAGCGAGCGCACTTGTCGTCACAATCCGCCTCGCCCTTCAAGAAGCGCGCCTGAACCGACATTGCGGCCTTGCGTCGCTTGTAAAGAGCTGGCCATTCACCGCGGGCCGCGCCTTGCCCTGTCGATTCGGGCGCACCCTATACGTCACACAATGAGTGGCGGGCTGCACCAGTGGGCCATGCGGATCGTTCGGTACCACTCAGCCGCTGCACAAGCGCGGCGGCCCTTCGGGAGCCACTCTGCCGGCGCGACTCGGCGTTGCGTTTCCTGGCAAGGGCGCGGCCATTCCCTGCGGAACGCGCCTTGATTCGCACCGGCACAGCGGCTCCGAGCGTTACCGAACGATCCGCATGGCCCACTAGCGTTGCACGCCCTCGAGGAGCTCGGGGCTGACGGCATGGGAGCCGTGGATGACCGTGACGTCACCGGTGGTTTCGAGCACCGCGATCTTCACTTCTTCCAGTTGCGCGACATTCGCGGCACGCAGCCTGGACCAGAGGTCTGCGCGGGTCATTCCGCCACGAGCCAGATTGTCGTTCAGGACCTTGCCATCCTCCACGACGAGAAGCGGCCTGTTGTCGATCGCGCGCTGGATCATCCCGATGCGTCGGCGAAGTGGCGATATGGTCATCTGCCACACGAACAGCGCCAGGACGGCAGTGATCGGTACCCAGACGGACTGGTCACGCATGGTCACGGCGGTCGCCAGCACCGAGCCGATCGCAACGGTCACCGAGAAGTCGAAGCTGGACATCTTCGAGAACGATCGTAGTCCGAAGATCCGCGAAGCCAGCACGATCGTGATCATCACGAGAAACGCCCGGAGAATCAGATCGACGATGAGGGGGAGGTCGAATTCGAACATGGCCTGGGGCTCCTGGAATTTCCGGCCGCCGAGCCGGCGTCGCCGGGTTTCGACGCTGCAGCGCGCAAGCGGGTCGGGTCGCCCGGTTGCCGGCCGGAAGGGTCGTCATCCAGAACCGCCGGATGGGCAATGCCGCTTCAGGTCGCTCGAGCAGGATCAGCGTCGGCAGCCTCGGAGTTCATCCGGCGCTCGAAGTGCGTCATGATGATCCGGACATTCCTCGTGTTTGCCTTGAACCCGATGTCGAACATGTCGCCGACCAGTGGTACCAGGCCGATGAGCCAGTCGACGAAAATGTTCCACACCATCTTCATCCGTTTGCGCCGAGGGACGCCGGCCTTTCTGGCGAACGTGTAGATGTAGCCCGAGATCGCCGCCGATACGGTGTCTCCAGCCACGGGAATCAACCCGATGATCGAATCGAAGCCGAATCGGATGTTCGTTCCGGGTATCGGGAACGCCCTGTCCATCAAGTCCGAGAGCCGCTGAAGCCTGACCAGGGTCTCGCGGATCGACGCATCCGGACGACCAGGATCCATCACGGCTAACGCGAAGCGATCACGTATACGGCATGGATGATGCCCGGGATGAATCCGAGCAGGGTCAGGACGATATTGATCCAGAAGTGCTTGCCGAGGCCCACCTCGAGAAATACGCCCAGCGGCGGCAGGATGACGGCCAGAATGATCTTGAGCACGTCACCCAGCATGCTGTCCGGTGTGCGTTCCAAAGGCATCTTCTTCTCTCCTCGGCGTAGGACTGGGCAGCGACAGGCACCCTTGTCGAAGCGGCACGAAAACCGCGATCGATCGATCTTCCGATACACAGTCAGTCTCGATGTTCCAGGGTCGTGACGTCTGTGCGGAAGACCACATAGTGACGATGGCCAAGGCGGTCGTGCATGATGCGATGCGATACCGGGCCTCTGTGGGGTAGCGAACCGACCGGCGCGAGAGCGGTCGGCACAATGGGGTCGGCTGTCCGAAGGGGCATCCAACCACGCGCGCTCGGCCGGGCCTCTGGTCGAGTCGCATCGACACCGGGGCCTCCCTCCCCACCTCGATCGAAGCACGTGGCGCCCGCACTCGTTCTCCCTTTTCGAGTGCGGGCAATCCCACTTCCGGGCCCGATGATCGTTCTTCCCGAGCCCCATGATCCGCGTTTCACTATCGAGGTTCCACCATGGCCGCCCGACGGTCGAGGCGGACTCGCCGCGGCACGCCCGGCTGCCGATCGGTCGCAGTGCCCCCGGGGAACGTGAACGCGCATGGTGCCTTCCCGGGTTCGTCGATGTACAGGGCTGTCGTGCGCCCGGAGCAGGCTTGAACGGACCGGACGGTCCAACAGCCCTCGGCTACGACCTTCGGCGGCGGGTTTCCGGCGGCTGCCGGGTCGATGCAGGGCGTTCAGGAGGTCAATGAGCCTCGACGTCGGGCGGGCCGAAGAGCTTCTTCCCCAGGCCCATGACCGCGACAAGAATCGCCCCGAGCACGATCCCGACCACCGCCGTCCAGGCCATGCCGGTCAGGGCGGCCCAGGGCTGGGCCAGGCCGCCGACCAGGGCGTCGTTGATGTGGTGCAGGGCCGGGATGCCGTGGGAGACGATGCCGCCGCCGACGAGGAACATCGCGGCCGTTCCGGCGATCGACAGGAACCGCATCAGCCACGGCGCCAGGGTCAGCAGGGCGTGGCCGAGCTTCTGCGCGACGACGCTTGCCCGGCCGGACAGGGCCCGCCCGGCGTCGTCGAGCTTGACGATGCCGGCGACCAGCCCGTAGACCCCGACCGTGACCAGCACGGCGATCGCGATCAGCACGCCCAGCCGGGTGGCGAACGGCTCGTCGGCCACGGTGCCGAGCGAGATCACGATGATCTCGGCCGACAGGATGAAGTCGGTGCGGATCGCGCCGGTGATCTTGTCCTTCTCCAGCGCCTTGAAATCGACGTTCGGGTCCTTCAGCGCGGCCTTGATCTTCGCCTTGTCGGCCTCGGCCTGTTCCCGGTGCAGGAACCTGTGGGCCAGCTTGTGGGCGCCTTCGTAGCAGAGGAACGCGCCGCCAATCATCAGCAGCACGGTGACCGCCCACGGCGCGAAGGCGCTGATCAGCAGTGCGGCCGGCACGATGATCAACTTGTTCAGCGCCGAGCCCTTGGCCACGGCCCAGACCACCGGCAGCTCGCGGCTGGCTCGGACCCCGGAGACCTGCTCGGCGTTCAACGCCAGGTCGTCGCCCAGCACGCCGGCGGTCTTCCTGGCCGCGACCTTGGTCATCACCGACACGTCGTCGAGGACGGTGGCGATGTCGTCGAGGAGGAGAACCAGGCTTCCGGCCATCGGTGAGCGCCTCGCGTCGTCGAGTGTGGAGATCCGGCCGATTCAGCCGGGCTCGTGCATCAGCAGCCCTGCATCAGGATTCGTGAACCGGGGTTCGTGAATCAGGGGCTGGCGGCGACACCGGCCTCGATCATCCTCGCACGAAGGTCTTCCATCCGGCTGCGGTTCTTGCCGAGGTCGGAATAGCCGATGCGCGAAGCCGAGCGCATTCCGATGGTGCCGGCCGCGCGGTCGAGCAGGAACTCGACGTCGTCCTTGAAGCGCAGGATCTTCGTGGTCGCCACGGCGCGGATGTAGCGCTCGTTCGAAGCGACGATCTCGAAACTCCGGTCCTCGTCGAGCATGTCCTGCAGCGCCTGCCAGGCGGCGCCGGGATCGCCCTGGATGCGGATCGGGGCGATGTAGTGGGAATCGCCGGGATCGTCCGCGCTGGACACGCAGTTGGGGCTCGACGGACAGCGATCGAGCGAGGTAATGTTCTCGGGATCGGGCATGTTTTCGGGCATTCCGGAGCATCCTGTCAGCAGCAGCGCCGCAAGCAGCGCATAAGTGAAACGATTCATGATCGAGTGGCCTCGGGTTCGGGGAACGGAGCGCCTACAGCGCGACTTCGAAGCGGATATCCGACAGCATCACCGGTGGGCCGTCGCCGTCGGAGGGCTGCAGTTCGATGTCGTCGACGCGGCCGGTGGCGATGCCGTTGTCGTAGGTGTCGAACACGATCGTCGCATAGCTGCTGTAGTCGACGCCGTCGGGCGAGACGTAGCTGATCAGCGGCTTCGGCGCGCTGGCGAACTGCGACGGATCGTCCGATTCCATGGCCTGGCGCATGCCGAGCTGCAGCGTCGCCGGCAGTTCGGCCTTCGAGAGATCGAAGCTCATGACCGCCATCGAGAACTCTTCCGTGGCGTCGGCCGACGGCCGGGCCAGGATCATCGTGCTCATCGACATGCTCAGGTTCCGGTCGGCGGGAAACTCGGTGAACGTTTTCGCCACGCCGTCGACGGTCAGCGCGAGCCTGCCCGCGGTCGATTCGCTGTTCTCCGACGCACCGTCGGTGGCGTCCCGGGCGTCCGTCGAGGCGTTCGAACCCGGGTCGGCCGGTCGGCTCGGTTCGGCGGAATCGCCGCAGCCGGCGAGGGTGATCACGGCAACGAGCAGCAGCGTGGAGTTGCGGAACGGCTTCATGGACGTCTCCTGGAGGAAGTGGAACGAAACGGGATACCGGACGCGGACGGCCATCGCCCGAGGTTCAGTCTAGCCGAAGTGCCGGCGACGCCCCGAGGCGGTACACGAGCGGCCCGTTCGACCCCGATTCCTGCCTATCATGGAGCCAGCTCAGGATGGATGGACCCGATGAACCAGTCAGGCTGCGTGGTACCGACCCGAACGGCGGTCGCCGGAAGCACGGGGGGGGCGGAATGACGGTCGCGGGGAGGTCGAAGCGCAGGCGGATCCTGCTGGCCGTTGCCACGGCGCTCGCGCTGGTCTCGATCGCGTTCGCGCTGGCCCGGCTGTGGCAGGCCCAGGCCGGGGTCGAGGCCGAGCGCAGCTGGCTGGGCCCGACGCCGGTCACCGTGTATCGACCCGCGGCGGAGTCCGGCGCCGCGCCCACCGAGGCGCCGACGGCGCCGACCGCCGACGGGCTGCCGGTGGTACTGATCTCGCACGGCTTCGCCGGGTCGCAGCAGCTGATGGAGGCCTTCGCGTACTCGCTGGCGCGCAACGGCTACCTCGCGGTCACGTTCGACTACTACGGTCACGGACGCAACCTGGAGCCGCTGGCCGGCGACGTGATGGATGTCGAGGGCGCGACCCGGACCCTGGTCGACCAGACCGCCGCCGTGGCCGAGTACGCGCGCTCCCTGCCCGGTGCCGGGCAGCGCTTCGCGATCCTGGGCCACTCCATGGCCTCCGACATCATCGTGCGCTACGCCGACGCCGACCCCGGGGTGGACGCGGCGGTGGCCATCTCGCTGTTCTCGCCGGCCGTCACCGAGTCTTCCCCGGAGAATTTCCTCGTCATCGTCGGCGCACTCGAAGGCCGACTCAAGGACGAAGCGCTGCGGGTGGTCGGGCTGGTCGCTGACGACCCCGAGCCGGGCGTGACCTACGGCGAGTTCGACGACGGCAGCGCCCGCCGGGCGGTGTTCGCGCCGGGCGTCGAGCACGTCGGCGTGCTGTACAGCCCGACCAGCCTGGAGGAAACCGTGAGCTGGCTGGATCATTCGTTCGGCCGTGCGCCGGGGCCGTACGACGATGCGAACGACGGTCGCGGCTCGGCGATCCTGATGCTGTTCGCGGGGCTTGTGCTGCTGGCCTGGCCGCTGTCCAGGCTGCTGCCGCAGGTCGTCGAGCCCGCGCGGGGCCTGAATCCGCGCTGGCGCGAATTGCTGCCGGCGGCGTTCGTGCCGGCCTTTGCGACGCCGCTGCTGCTGTTCGCGTTTCCGGCCGATTTCCTCGGCGTGCTGGTCGGCGGCTACCTGGCCGTGCATTTCGGGTTGTACGGCCTGATCACGGCCGGGTTCTGCATCGGGCTACGGCGGCGCCGGGCGACGCCGGTCGTGGCCACGCGGTCCCGCAGGGTCGGTGCGGCCGTGGTTGCGGCAATCGCGGCGACGCTCTACGCGGCCGGGGTCTTCGGGCTGGCCATGGACCGGTTCGTGACGTCGTTCGCGGTGACCGAGCCGCGCGTGCCGCTGCTGGCGCTGATGCTGGGCGGAACGCTGATCTACTTCCTGGCCGACGAGTGGCTGACGCGCGGACCGGACGTGCCGCGCGGTGCGCACCTGCTGACGCGCTTCTGCTTCCTGCTGTCGCTGGGCCTAGCCGTAGCGCTGTCGTTCGAAGACCTGTTCTTCCTGCTGATCATTGCCGTGGTGATCATTCCGTACTTCCTGATCTACGGCCTGATCGGCGGCTGGGTGTATCGCAGGACCGGCGATCCGCTGGTCAGCGCGCTGCCCAGCGCCGTGGCCTTCGGCTGGACGCTGGCCGTGGTCTTCCCGCAGATGTCGGGCTGAGACCGGCGAGGTGTCGCGCCAGGCGGTGACCAGCAGCGTGAGGGTCGCGGCATGGAACAGCACCGACGCGGGAACGATCGCGGTCAATTGCCAGATCAGGCCGGTGGCCAGCGCCATCGCCCAGACGCAACCGACGTAGCTGACGAGCCGGGTCCGCGGCAGCTCGGGCTTGCCGAGCCGCCAGGCCACGACGGCCAGCGCGGCCAGCGCCAGCGCGCTCTTGATGCCGGCCATGCCGCGCATCAGCAGCAGCAGGTCGGCGTCGCCGGCCCAGTGCGCAGCGGGCGCAACCATCAGAACGGGGGCGGTGATCAGCACCGCGCTTCCGGCCAGCAGCGCCGTGCGCGCTCGGTTCGGCGCGGCCTGGATCCATCCGATGTGACGTTCGGCGATCTGCATGGCGGAACTCCCGTCGGTCGATGTTCCGAGCATACTCCACCGCCGATCCGGTTGCCTCCCGGGCCGTATCCGGCCTTCGGCGCCTTGCGGCCGGTCGGTCGGGGTGTCAGGATGGAGCCGGAATCCCCGAGGCCGTGCCGATGATTCGCCCGATCCTGCTGTTATCGATCCTGCTGATGGTGTTCCTGGTGCCAACCCACTCGACGGCCGGCGAAGCCGTCCGTCCGATCGAGGGCTGGGACGACTATCGGGATCGTCTGCTCGAAGACGGGTATACCGAGGCCGACGCCGACGCGTGGATCGATTCGGTTCTGGGCAGCCTGCGCACGATGGACCGCGACGCCGGCGCGGATCGCATCGGCGTGGCCGCCCCGCCGTTCCGCTTCGACGCCTGGCTGAACGTCGAGCCGATGACGCTGGCCGAACTCCGCGGGCAGGTGGTGCTGGTGCGCTGGTGGACCGACACCTGCCCGTTCTGCGCCAGCAGTTCGCCGGCGCTGCGAACCCTTCACGACGAGTTCGGCCCGCAGGGCCTGACGCTGATCGGCGTGTTCCATCCGAAGGCCCGACGCGACGATCCGCTCGATCTTCCACGAGTGCGGCGCGTGGTCGAGCAGCGGGACTTCGAGTTTCCGATCGCCGTCGACTGGAACTGGCGGACCGGTACCCTGAAGGAATGGTGGCTGACGGGGCCGGACCGCCCGGCCACCTCGGTGACGTTCCTGCTGGACCGGCAGGGCGTGATCCGCTTCGTCCATCCGGGAATGGAGTACCACGACGAAAACGGATCGCCAGGCCACGCGATGTGCGTCGACGACATGACCGCGATCCGGCGCCAGATCGAGCGCCTGCTCGTTCAACAAGGATAGACGTCGCTGATTCGATGCGGCCGGCCCGATGAGCCCGCTACGGCTCGGCAGAATCGCTCCGACGTGACGGATCGGCCGTCGCACTGGACGCCCCTGGGGACGAGTTCGCTATGGAGTTCACCTTTTCCTTTCTCTGGAACCTGGCCCGCGTGCTCTGGCTGCTTGCTCCCCTGTTCCTGGGGTTGGGGGCGATCATCGCCGGGCTTTCCGCGTGGGTCGGACGCCGCGAGGGATGGTCCATCGGCGACAGCCTCTACTTCGGTTTCATCACGGCGCTGACGGTCGGGTACGGCGATCTTCGACCGACGACCGGGCGGAACAAGTTCCTCGCCATCGTGATTGCGCTGTTCGGATTGATCACGTCGGGGATTCTTGTCGCAACGGCCGTGGAAGTGGTTTCCATGAGCTTCCGGTCGCGGGCGCACTAGTGCGCCCCGCCATTCATTGTGTAACGTATAGCGAGCCGGAGAGCGTTTGGCTGCAAGGCCTGTCTCGCAGGGAACGGCAGCGTCCTTTCCAGGCGACGGAACGCCGCAGATGAAGGCGCTCCGGTTCGCCCTTCAAGGAGCGCGCCTGAACCGACATTCCGGCGTTGGTCCCTTGTAGAGGGCTGGCCATTCACTGCGGGCCGCGCCTTGCACTGTCGATTCAGGCGCACTCCAGACGTCACACAATGAATGGCGGGGTGCACGCGTCGCGACTTGACCTGGAGAACACCTTGAACTCATTCTCATTGCGTCGACGACGCCCGTTCTGCGGACGTTCCGACATGGCGCGGTCGCGCCGCCGGCACTGCAGTATCCCGGGGTTGGCGGGAACGAACGAGGGGCGCTCGCTGCGAGCGCCCGCCATGTGCTTGTTTGCCGCGCGCGTCGGTCAGAAATGGACCGAGCGGGAATCCAGCGGTTTCTGGTTCGGCGGCGCGAAGGTGGTCAGGTCGATGCCTTCGACCGCCGCGGTGTATTCCTCCAGCGTCGGGGTGCGGCCGAGGATGGCCGACAGCACGACCACCGGCGTGGATGCAAGCAGGGACTCGCCGGTCCTGTCTTCTGCGTCTTCGACGACGCGGCCCTTGAACAGGCGGGTCGAAGTGGCCAGCACGGTGTCGCCCTTCGCGGCCTTTTCCTGGTTGCCCATGCACAGGTTGCAGCCGGGGCGCTCGAGATAGAGGATGTTCTCGTACTGGGTGCGCGCTTCGCTCTTCGGTGCGGAATCGTCGAATTCGAAGCCCGAGTACTTCTGCAGTACGTCCCAGTCGCCTTCGGCCTTCAGCTCGTCGATGATGTTGTAGGTCGGTGCGGCCACCACCAGCGGTGCGTTGAACTTCACCTCACCGGTGTCGCGCTCCAGGTTGCGCAGCATCTGGGCGACGATCTTCATGTCGCCCTTGTGCACCATGCAGGAGCCGACGAAGCCGAGATCGACCTTCTTCTTTGCCTGGTAGTAGGAGATCGGGCGAATCGTGTCGTGGGTGTAGCGCTTCGATACGTCCGGGTTGTGGACGTCCGGATCGGCGATCATCGGCTCGACGATCTGGTCGAGGTCGATGACGACTTCGGCCGCGTAGCGGGCGTTGTCGTCGGGCTTCAGGGCTGGCTTGACGCCGGAGCGGATTTCCTCGATGCGCCGGTCGGCGAGATCGACCAGGCCCTGCAGCATCTGCTTTTCGTTGTCCATGCCGGCGTCGATCATGCCGCGGATGCGCGACTTGGCGATTTCCAGCGACTGGATCAGGGTCCGGTCTTCGGAAATGCAGATCGAGGCCTTGGCCTTCATCTCGGCCGTCCAGTCGGTGAAGGTGAAGGCCTGGTCGGCCAACAACGTTCCGATATGGACTTCGATGACGCGGCCCTGGAAGACGTTCTCGCCGAACGCCTTGAGCATCTGGGACTGCGTGGCATGGACGACGTCGCGGAAGTCCATGTGGTCGGCCATCCTGCCCTTGAACGTCACCTTGACCGATTCCGGGATCGGCATCGAGGCCTCGCCGGTGGCCAGCGCCAGCGCGACCGTGCCCGAATCGGCACCGAAGGCCACGCCCTTGGACATGCGGGTGTGCGAGTCGCCGCCGATGATGATCGACCAGTCGTCGACGGTGATGTCGTTGAGGACCTTGTGGATGACGTCGGTCATCGGGTGGTATTCGCCCTTCGGATCGCGCGCGGTGATCAGGCCGAAGCGGTTCATGAAGGCCATCAGCTTCGGCGTGTTCTTCTGCGCCTTCAGGTCCCAGACCGAGGCGGTATGGCAGCCGGACTGGAAGGCCCCGTCGACGGTCGGCGCGATCACGGTGGCGGCCATGGCCTCGAGTTCCTGCGAGGTCATCAGGCCGGTGGTGTCCTGCGAACCGACGATATTGACCTGCACCCGGACATCGGAGCCGGCATGCAGCACCTTGCCTTCCGGCACGCCCAGCGCGTTGGCGTTGAAGATCTTCTCGACCGCGGTCAGGCCCTGTCCTTCGTGGCTGACCAGCCGCGACGGTGCGAACACGGTCGGGGGTTCGATGCCCAGCGTCTCGGCTGCCAGCGTCTGCAGCTTCTTGCCGAACACCACGGCGTAGGACCCGCCGGCACGCATGAACTCCAGCTTGCGCGGGGTGAACGACGCACGGATATCGGCCAGCACCTGCTCGCCGCTTTCGTCGTAGAGCTTGCCGGTTTTCGAGTTCAGTGTCAGCACGGTGCCGGTGGCGACCGAGTAGACCTGCTCGAGCACCGGGTTGCCGTCGGCGTCGAGCACCGGTTTGCCGTCATCGTCGAGCTTGCGGGCCCAGTTCTTCAGGTCGACGCCGATGCCGCCGGTCACGTCGACCGTGGTCAGGAAGATCGGTGAAATTCCGTAGGTGCCCGCCACGATCGGCGCGATGTTGACGAACGGGACGTAGGGGCTGGCGGGTTTGCCGGTCCACAGGGCAACGTTGTTGACCCCGGACATCCGCGAGGAGCCGACGCCCATGGTGCCCTTTTCGGCGATCAGCATCACGCGCTTGTCGGGATGCGCGGCCTGCAGCGCCTGGATCTCGGCCTGGGCTTCCGGCGAGATCATGCACTTGCCGTGCAGTTCGCGGTCGGCGCGCGAATGCGCCTGGTTGCCGGGCGAGAGCAGGTCGGTGGAAATGTCGCCTTCGGCGGCGATGTAGGTGACGACCTTGATCTCTTCGTCGACCTCGGGCAGCTGGGTGAAGAACTCGGCCCTGGCGTAGCTTTCGAGAATCTCGGTGGCCACGGCGTTGCCTTCGGCGTGGGCGGCCTTCAGGCGGTCGGTGTCGGCTTCGTACAGGAACACCTGGGTCTTGAGTACGTCGGCGGCCTGCCGGGCGAGATCGGCATCGTCACCCAGCGCCAGGTCCAGCAGAACGCCGATCGACGGCCCGCCCCGCATGTGCGACAGCAGCTCGAAAGCGAACGGCACCGTGATTTCATCGACCACCGCCTCGCCCTGGAGGATCGCCTTCAGGAACCTCGCTTTCTCCACCGCCGCCGAGGTCGTGCCCGGCAGGGTGTTGTAGATGAAGAACTGCAGCGAGTCGGTCCGGTGTTCGTGGTCCGGGTCCTGGATCTGGGCAATGATTTCGCGGATCAATGCGCCATCGTCGATGGGCTTCGGGTGCAGGCCCTGGAGTTTGCGCTGTTCGATTTCGGCGAGGTAGTCGGTGTACACGCTCATGGATGGTCGGGCCCTTCGGTGTGGTCTGAAGCGCGAACGCGCCCTCCGAGCGGGCCGTTACGTCGCGCGAGGTCAACCCCGCGATTATAGCCTCGGACCGGGCCCCGGAGCGCCCGACGGGCACGGCGGCGGAGGGCCGCCGGCGCCGGGCCGGCGGCCGGAGCGCTTCGGTTGTCCGACCGTTCGGTGGTGAACACGCCGTTGGGCTGATCGCAGGTAATGGCCGCGAAGCGGGCGAGGAGCGTGCCGAGGCCCGATTCGCTGTGGTGGACGCGACGCGGAACGTCGTCGGGAAAAGACCATCACCGAGCGCACGAAGCCGTCGATGCCGCCGCCCGAGCATGCGGCGGGCTTCGTGGACGTTGACGAACCCGCCTGGCGTAGCCGGCCGGCGACGCAGCGGTCGCTCGATGGAGCCGACGGAACGCGGACCGGCGCGCTGTGCAGGTCGCCGTTGGTGCCGAAGTGCTGCCGTGATCGAGGAACCGGGCCGGGGGCCCGGTTCGCTCATGACGTCCGGGGCCGGCGAGGCCGGCCGGATGTCGGGTCACATCACTCGACGATGACCCCCACGCGAAGCACGTCGACGCTGCTGGCCACGATTTCGCGGCCTTCGATCCAGTCGTCGTCGATCTCGCCGAAGACGTTGACCGAGTCGCCGACGCGGATCTTCATGTAGCCGTCGTCGTCGAGCGGGTTGTCGGCCAGTTCGTCGACTTCGACGGTGAAATCGCCGCCCGCTCTGGTGTGGATCCGGAATTCGTCATCGTCGACCGATTTGACGACGCCGGAGACCTGGACGTAGTCGTCCATCATCCGACCGGACACCATGCCGTACTTGTCGGCGTAGTCCTCGTCGAGGATGAAGGTCGTGCCGATCTTGTCGATGTGCATGGCAGTGGCTTCGAGTTCCCTGCCCTGGAAGAAGTGATCTTCCACCTGGCCGGTGACCGTGACCCGGTCGCCGGGCAGCAGGGTGTAGGCACCGCCGTCGCGGATGTCGTCTTCGATGTCGACGGTCACGGTCTCGGCGCCGACCATCAGGTCGAATTCGTCTTCGCGCTCCTCGACGATGGTGCCGGAGAGCGTGATCGAGGTGTCCTCTTCAAGGCCGCTCAAGGGGCCCGTCTGCTCTTCGGCATGGGCCGGCAGGGCAGTCAGGCCGACGGCGAGTGCTGAAGCGATGCTGGTTGCAAGTAGCTGGTTCTTCATATCGTCCTCGCATGTTGGATGGGAATCGGCATGGCGTATGCCGCTCGATGTCTACGGTGCACGATCGGAAGCCGCGGGATCTTGATCTGGATAAAGGCGTCGAGATCGGTTGCGAACCCGGTCAGGGATCTGCACCCGGATCGGAACCGTGTCGGGCTGCACGCTGTTGCCCTGAAGGTCGAGCCCTGCTGCGATTTCCGATCATCACGACCCTGGCGGTGCCTTGGGCATCGCTTGCCGCCGACGGGATTCCGGTGGTGGAGAGCCGGCACGATGATCGCGATCGACTGCTCGCGGACGGTCGCGCCTCGACCGAGGTCGAGGCGCGGGTCGCGTCGATGCCCGGCTCGCTGGCATCGATGGACCGCAATGCCGGGGCCGACCGGGTCGGAGCGTCCGCACCGACGCTCGAGTTCGATGCCTGGATGAACACCGACCCGCTATCGCTGGAGCCGTTGCGCGGCCGGGTGTTGCTGGTGCGCTGGTGGACCGGCACCTGCCCGTTCTGCGCCGGCAGCGCGCCGGCACCTAGTGCTCTTCACGGGCAGTGTTCGTCGCAGGGGCTGACGGTCATCGGCGTGTTCCAGCCCGAAGGCCGGCCGCGACGATCCGCTCGACCTGCCGCGGGTGCAGCGAGCCGTGGAGCAACGGGGGTTGGAGTTTCCGATCGCGGTCGACCGGCGACCTCGGTGAGCTTTCTGGTCGATGCGCAGGGCGTGATCCGCTTCATGCATCCGGGCATGGAGTATCACGACGAATCCGGCGCCCGCGACCACGCGATGTGCGTCGACGACATGCGCGCCATTCGCGGCGAGATCGATCGATTGCCGGGCGGGCGGCAGCCGATCGCGTCTCCGCGCTGACCGGGTGGCCCATCGCTGCGGCCGGCGCAACGACGGCGAACAGGCGTCCGCGGGCCGGAGGCCGGCCCGGGGTCGCGGCGGAATCAGCCGACCTTGCGCGTATAGCCGCTGCACCAGCCGTTGGCGTTGACGAGCTTGCCGGGGAACAGCTGGCAGCCGCCCCACGCCTCGCCTTCCGCGCCCTGGTACAGCGTGCAGTTGGCGCAGACCTGGCCGGGCCGGTACTGCGGGTACTTCCGGGTGTCGACGTTGGCCACGTCGTGCTTGTAGCCCAGCGCCTGCGCGGTCGGGTCGTCGAGGCCGACCTGCGGCATGTCGCCGGAGTCGGCCGGTTCGGCGGGCTGCCGGGCCATGGCGTCCGGTTCGGGCTCGGGCGTCGGCTCCGGCTGGCGGGACGGCTGCGGCTCGGGCGCGTCGGCCTGTGGCGGGCTCGATGCCGTGTCGTTCGACCGGGCCGGGCCGGCCGGCGGCGGTGCGGCGTCGTCGGAGCATCCGATGATCGCGGTGATCGGCAGGATGGCGGCGGCGGTGCCGAACAGGCGCAGGAAACGGCGCCGTTGTTCGGGGCTGGCTTGCACGAGCGGATCGTTCCGTTTCTTCATGCTGGCTCCTCAAGGGGTAAGACCGCGGAGCCCGAGTATAGGATCGGCTGCGTCCAATGTTCAATCCGGCCTATCGATCACCAATGGCGGTGATCGATGCCGGATCGATCGCGCCTTCAGCCGGTCCGCAGCAGATCCGTGACCACTCGTCGAGCCGGCCCGGCTCAGAACTTGTCCGGCCGCAGGATCTCGACTTCTTCCAGGTAGGTAATGCCCGAGTAGTGGTCGAAGAACTGCTCGGCCACGTCGTCGGCGATGCGGTTGGCCGCGTCCTTGCTGCCGGTGATCACCTCGATCTTGACGTTGCTGAACTCGTCGACGACGTTGGCGCGGTTGGTCGAGCGCACGCCGCGACTGCCCTTGCCGCCGGCGGGCGTGATCGTGTAGCCGCGGGCGCCGGCATTCTCGATGAGCTTCGCCACCTTCTCGACGATGATCTTCTCGGTGATGATGACGACCTTGCTTGCCTTGTGATGATCCATGGGTTCCTCCCGCGCGTTCGGCGCGTGGTGGTGAAGTGCGAGGCTTTCACAGGCCGAACACGGCCTCGGCCAGTGCAATGTACAGCGGGATGCCGATGGCGATGGCCACCGGTGTGCCGATGCTGGTCGACGCCCCGATGTACGACGACGGGTTGGCCGACGGAATCGCCGCGCGCAGCGTCGGCGGGCCGGAGATATCGGAGCTCGATCCGGCCATCACGGCCAGCAGCACCACGCCGCCCGGACTGAAGCCGGTCATGTAATGCGCAATGGTGCCGAGCCCGAATGCGATCAGGCCGTGGACCAGCGGCGCGAAGGCGCCGTAGACCACGTACCAGTGCGCTACGCGCCGCAGTTCGCTCAACCGCGTCCAGGCCTCCATGCCCATGGTCAGCATCAGGATCGACAGGAAGCCCCGGAACAGCGGGTCGTAGAAGCCCTCGAACACCCGTTCGGTATTCGTCAGCAGGCCGAGCAGCAGGCCCAGCAACAGCGCCGACAGGGCCGAGCCGCGCAGGCTGTCGAGAATGATCGCACCGGCATGGACCCGGGCTCGCTTGCCGCCTTCGGTCCTGGCGAAATACATGTTGGCCAGCAGGATCGCCAGGATCAGGGCCGGGATGTCCATGAACGGATACAGTGCCGGCACCCAGGCCTCGAAGCCGACCTCCTGTTCTTCGAGCATGACCATGGCGGCGGCCAGCGTCGAGGCGCTGACCGCACCGAACAGGCCGGCCGTGGCGATGCCGTCCTCGGTCCGCACGCCGGGCAGGCGGGCCAGCGTGAACCGACCGACCAGAACGATCGCGCAGCCGACCACGAAGGCGATGACGGCGGGCAGCAGCATTTCGCCGAGATCGGCCTGGCGGATTTCCAGGCCGCCCTGCAGCCCGATGCGCATCAACAGCATGAACACACAGAACTTGTAGATCGCGTCGGGAATCTGCAGCTTGCTGCCGCAGGCGGCCAGCAGCATGCCACCGATCAGGAAGGCCAGGGCCGGGGACTGGAACTGGGTGATCAGGCGGCCGAAGAAGTCGAGCAGCAGGTCCATCGCGGGGCTCCGTGGGTCGTTCGTGTCGGCTGCGCATGTTGCCCGCGGTCTGTTATTCAGTAAAATAGATTTAAATATAGTTAATGTTCTATAAAAAAGAACGATTGTCGAGAACGGTCATGAGAACGGAACGACTCCGTCGCCTGAACTTCCGCCACCTGCACTACTTCTGGGTCGTCGCCCGGGAGCAGCACCTGACCCGGGCGGCCGAGCGGCTGCACGTATCGCAGTCGGCGATCTCGACCCAGATCCGCCAGCTCGAAGAGGAGCTGGGCCATGCGCTGTTCCTGCGCGAAGGGCGCTCGCTGCAGCTGACCGAAGTCGGGACGCTGGTGCTCGGTTACGCCGACAGCATCTTCAATCTCGGCGCGGAACTCATGGAGACGGTGCGGGCTGGCGAGGGGCAGGACCTGCCCGAGCTGCGGGTCGGCGCCGTGGCGACCCTGTCACGCAACTTCCAGCAGAACCTGCTGCGACCGGTGATCGGCGATGAGCACCTTCACCTGGTGATCGAGTCGGCCAGCCTGGCCGAACTGATCGAACGGTTGCGGGTGCACAGGCTCGACCTGATCCTGTCCAACCGTCCGGTGACCTCCGACGACCACGTGGCGCTGAGCTGCCGGCGCCTGGATCGGCAGTCGGTCTGCCTGGTCGGCCCGCCGCGGGCGGGGCGACCGTTCCGATTTCCGGACGACCTGCCCGGCACGCCGCTGCTGCTGCCGGGCCGAAGCAGCGAGATCCGCAGCCAGTTCGACCTGAAGTGCGAGGAGCTCGGGGTCGTGCCGCGGATTCTGGCCGAGGTCGACGACATGGCCATGCTGCGCCTGCTCGCGCGCGACTCCGGCGCGGTCGCGATGGTGCCGGAGGTCGTGGTCCAGGACGAGCTGGGGCAGGGGCTGCTGCAGAAGTACGGCGAAGTGCCCGATGTGCATGAGCATTTCTATGCGATCACCGCGCGGCGGCACTTCCGCTCGGCGGCGCTGAAAGCGGTGCTCGGCGAGACATGATGCTCGGACCGCCCACGGGGCCCGGGCGTCAATCCGGTTCGCGGAATGCCGGCGGGGAGGTCGCTTCGATGACGGTGGCCGGCTGGGGAATCGCATAGGCGTGCGAGGTGTCCGGCGGAATGACGAAGGAATCCCCTTCGACCAGTTCCAGGGTTTCGCCGTCGACGATCAGCACGATCTTGCCTTTGGCGACGTAGCCGACGATTTCGTAGGGCCGGGTGCGCTCGGCCTTCTTCGCGGTCATGTGATCCTTCCAGATCCTCAGGCCGCATCGCTTGCCCCGGGCCAGCTGGAGATCGCCCAGCGGACCCTGCTCGATGTGTTCACTCCTGAGCACGTCATGGCTCATCGATTGCTCCGGCTTCGAGTTCGCCTTCACCCTAACAAGGCGATGCCGGTGGGCGTGATCGTCCCGTGAAGGGCTCGCGCTCCGGGGGGGCACGAGGCGAACGTTGCACTCCAGCGAAACAGATGGCCCCGCGCTGGAGCTCAGGGCAGGAATCGGCGCGCGTTTTCGAGATAGCGTTGACCGAGTTCGCGGGCCCGCTCGGTGTCGGCGCCTTCCGAGGCCAGGTGAAGTTCCTCGAGCTGTTCTTCGAGCCGGTCGTATTCCTCGTCGATGCGCTCCAGCGCGTTTTCCAGCGTGTAGGTGAGTTCGTGCACGGCAGCGAGATCGGCCGGGGTCAGTTCGCCGCGGGCCAGCACGTCGTCGATGCGTGCGGTGGTTTCGGCGAAATTCTGCCGGGCCTGCTCCAGTGATTCCGACGGCGCGCCGCGGAAATGATCCGGGCGCTCGTCGGCCAGGATCGCGGGGGCCGACAGAAGGGCCGTTGCGAACACGACGAAGGTGACGAAACGCTGCATGGGTGGACCTCGTTCAGATAATGAGAATCGTTCGTATCATTGTATCCTACCCGGAGGCCCGTGTCGCCACCAGGCCGGTCCAGCGCGCCGGCGGGCGCTCTTGATCTTGCAGTCGATCACCACAGTGATATGCTGTTTCCGGCCAGGGTCGAGCGGGCTCGGCCGTCGCTGTCATTCCACCAATGCAATTGCACTCACGGAGTTGTCCATGAAGCGTGTCCTGCTTGTTGTTCTCTTTCTCGGTGTGGCGTCTTCGGCCGTCGCCCAACCCCAGACGTTCGAGTTCTTCCAGACCGGCTTTGCCGAGGGTGCCATGGTGACGGGGTCGTTCACCGGCGAGGACCTCGACTCGAACGGGCAATTGAGCGCCTTCGACAGCGAAATTACCGACTTCCAGATGGCGTTCTCCGGAAATTCGATCGTGGCCGGCTTCACGCTCGGTTTCGCTGACCTCCAGGGCTTGGTGTACGACCTCGACGGCGGTCCGCTCGGCGACGGGCTGACGCTGGATGTCGAAGGGATCGGTGCCGGAGGAAATGACGGCTTTTCCTACGCCGCAGGCCCCGGCCCGGTCGCCGAGTGCGGTATCGGCGTCGACTGCGCCGTTGTATCCGACGGCACCAATGAGGACGTCAGCCAGGAATTCGTCCAGATCGGCGCACCTGCGGCAACGCCGGTGCCGGTACCCGGATGGGCGTATCTGATGATGGTGCTGCTGCTCGCCGCGGTCGGACTACGCTCGCTGCGCTGAGGTCTGCCTGAGTGATCGTTCGATGACGCCTTCGCCCGCGCATCGCCGATCGATGCCCTCGAAGCGGACAGTTGCGGTGCTGCTGTGCGGCGCGCTGATCGGTTGCTCCGGAGGTGACGGCGACGCGCCGGCGTCGTCCGATCGCGCCGTGAGCGCACCGTCAGCCGATCGCGAATCCGGCGATTTCGCATCCCCGACGCCGGCCGATTCCAGCCGGCTGTCGCTGGACTGGTCCGGCACGTATTCCGGCATCGAGCCTTGCCCGGATTGCCCGGATACCGCGGTGACGGTCACGCTGTCGGACGACGGCCGGTTCGAACGAACCTTGCGTCCTCTGAGCGATTCGCCGGTCCCGGACATCCATAGGGGACGTTTCGAGTGGAACGACCGGGGAAGCGCCGTGACGCTGATCCCGGACGACGGTGATCCGGCCTACTACCAGGTCGGCGAGCATCGCCTGTTCCTGCTCGACGGGCAGGGCGAGCGCGTCGTGACCGAGAGCGGTGCCAACGTCGTGCTCGACCAGCACCTGGGAGATCCGCGCATCGAAGGACGCCGCTGGCGCCTGGTGGAGCTGGGCGGCGCGCCGGTCGACGCCGAAGGCCTGCGCGAGCGGCCGTACTTCGAACTCGATCCGGAGGACGATCGCGTGCACGGCAACGCGTCGTGCAACATGTTCAACGGCGCCTACGCGATCAGGAGCGGCCAGCGGATCACCTTCGGCCCGAACCTGGCCATGACGATGATGGCGTGCCCGGACATGGCGGTCGAAGACCGCTTCACCGACGTGCTGACCTCCGCCGACAGTTTCAGCGTGGGCGCGAATGGGGCACTGACGCTGAACCGGGCCCGGATGGCGCCGCTGGCACGGTTCGAGGCGGTCGATTCCGACGGGTGAGCCCGCGCGCGATCGGCTGCTGCGCCGTTGCGGTCGGCGGCGGTGCAGCGTCGGTCAAGGCTGCGGCGTCTCGAAGCCGTCGGCGAAGATCGCGTCGAGGTCGATGCGGTAGATGTCCTGTTCGCCGTTGACCATGGCGGGGACCAGGTTGCTCGCCAGGCTGACCACGTAGATCACGCGGCCGCCGGGCTCGATGGCGGCAGGCTCCAGCCAGTCGTCCGGCGGAGCGCCGTCGACGGTGATCGGATCGACGCGGGTCGTGGCCTGGTCGAGACGGTGGTAGACGTACAGGGTGCCTTCCGGGTCGGCGCGCGCGACGGTCGGCTCGTCTCCCGTGTCGTCGGGAAGTCCTCCCGGGTCGATGAAGCGCCGGAACAGCACCGCGCTGCCGTCCGCCGCGAGGCGCGGTGTTCCGGAATCGTCGACCGGCACCGGGTTGCCGGCTTCGTCGACGCTGACCAGGGACGTGACGCCGGACTGTCGGTCGTGCAGGTAGATCGACGAGCCGGTCACCCCCGGGAAGGCCGGATCGAGATCGCTGGCCGATGAGCGGAACGCGATCCAGCGGCCCGAGGCCGAGATCCGCGGCCGGTTGCTGGCACCGTTGCCCGGCTCGCCGCTCGGGGTGGAACTGATCAACTCGGTGACGCCGAGCTGGCGATCGCGCAGCCAGACCTGCTCGATTCCGAGCGGGCCGCCGGGATTCAGCAGGTCGGCCCGCGATGAAAACACCACGAAGCGGCCGGTGCCGCTGATGTCCGGATTCTCGCTGCGAGCATCGGCCTCGCTGCCGTCGATGTTGACGCTGACCCGCTCGGTGATTCCTGCGGCCAGCTCGCGGACGAAGATGTCGGCATCCCCGTTGCCGTCGCCGGGGACCAGGTTGCTGGCCGTGGAGCGGAACGCCACGGCGCTGCCGTCGGCCGAGAGTACCGGCAGCAGGCTGTCGGCGTCGGCTTCGTCGCCGCTCGAGGAGACGCTGATCCGCACGATCTGACCCGCGGCGATGTCGCGAACGAACACGTCTTCATCGTTGTTCGTATCGCCGGGCACCAGGTTCGGCGAGCGGCTCAGGAAGGCGAGGCGATTGCCGTCGGCGCTGAGCGACGGATCGGAAGCCGGAAAGGAAAGCCGCTCCGGTTCACCGTCGAAACCCAGCGAGGCGACTTCGAGCGCACCCGTCGCCAGGTTCAGCCGGACGATCTGCGTGCCGCCGGGCGAGGCCCCGATGAGGTTTCCGGCATCCGACCGGAAGGCCAGGAAGGCGCCTCCGGCCGCGATCGCGGGCTTGAGGCTGCTGCCATTGCCGATCGGTACCGGCACTGGCGGGCTTGCCCGGGACACCACGGTCGTTCCCTCGCGCGCGGCACCGGTCGGTGTGGCGGTGGAAAACGGCTCGAGCATCAGCTGCAGGTGGCCGATTTCGGGTGGAATCAGGGGGTGGGCGGTGGTCCGGTAGGCCACCCAGCCCTCGTTTCCGGTGCTGGTGATGCAGGGCGTCTGGGGAAACGCCGCGTCGGCCGCGAACCGGGTCAGCGTGTCGGACTGGCGGTCGTAGAGATGGAGCCGGCGTTCGATGCCCGTGAGCCCCGGAAGGAGGTTGTCGGCTTCCGATTCGAACACCACGAAGCGTCCGTCCGGGCTGATGGCGGGGCGCCTCGAGGGGGCGTTGCCGCCGATCCCGTCGACGTCTTCGCTGATCCGGGTGGTGATGCCGGTCTCGATTTCGTGCAGGAAGATGTCGCGCTGTCCGTTCGTATCGAGCGCGACGAGGTTGGTCGCGTCGGACTCGAACGCGATCCAGCCCCCGTCGCCGGAAATCCGGGCCAGTTCCGATTCCCCGTCCGGTTCGGCACCGCCGATTCCCTCGATGCGTGTCGTCGTGCCGAGCGACAGGTCGCGCAGGAAGATGTCGCGCTCGCCGTTGGTGTCATCGACGACCAGGTTGGTCGCGGCGCTCTGGAAGGCCACCCGGCTGCCGTCGCCCGAGATCGTGGGCAGGCTCACCAGGTCGTCGGCACCTTGCCCGTCGATCCCGTCGCTGACCCGGAGCGTGGTGCCCTGGGCGATGTCGCGCAGCCAGACCTGGTCGTCGGCCATGAACACGGCCAGGTTGCCGTCGCCGGACAGGTCCATCGGATCGGCATTGGGCAGGTCGCTGCCGTCCGGTGCGAAGCTGATCGGCACCGTGGTTCCCGTGTCGAGGTCGCGCCGGAAGCCCTGGAACGCGCCGACGACGCCGAGGTTGCCGGCCCGGGAGTCGAACAGCACGTAGCGCCCGTCGCCGCTGATCGTCGGTCCGCCGGTGGAATCGTCGGCCTGTTCGCCGGCGCTGGTGCGACTGACCAGCTGGAGCCCCGGGTCGCCGAGGTCGTGAACGAAGACGTCGAAGGTACCGTTGCGGTCGTCGGGGACGAGGTTGGAGGCGGAGCTGGAAAACACCAGCCGGCTGCCGTCGTCGGAAAACCCGCAGGAGTAGATCCCTCCGGAATTGTCGTTGCCGAACCCGTCGAAGAAGTCCGGGTCGACCGGTGCGGACACGAGCTGGACGGGCTGGGCAACGGCAACGACCGGGGCGATCAGTCCGGCGACCAGTCCGGCGACCAGCAGCAGGCGCTTCGACGAAAATCGTGGGTCCATCTCCGAGGCTCCGGCTCCGCGCTTGCGGTATGCCGATTGGGTTCACGAAGACATACGGATCAGTGCATCGGAACCCTTCAATTCGATCGTGTGCCGGCCCGCTCGGTCCGGGACCGTTCGCCGCAGTTCGACCCGGTCAGCGCTGACCGAGCCAGATCGCGCCGTAGATGACCACGGAAAGCACGATGTACAGAAGGTCGATACGCTGGCGCTTCCGCTCGTCGCTGCGGGCCTTGAACACGTCGAGCACCATCTGGTGCAGCAGGAAGGTGTAGAGCACGTAGTAGAAGAACGGGATGAAGTGGACTGCCGCCGAGAAGTCGCCGGCCTGCTTGCCGAACAGGGCCAGGATCCAGTCGATCTGGGCGTAGATGCCGAACAGGCCGAGGGCGGCGTTGATGAACATCCAGCGCACCCGATCGACGCCGAACAGCGTGACGTAGAAGACCAGGTAGATCAGGCAGGCGAAGCCGCCGTGGAGATAGAGGAACCCGAGCTCCGGGCCGTCGCTGGCATAGGCCATGAAGAACCCGGAGACGCCGAACGCTCCCACGTGCAGCAGGAAGAACGGGTAGATCGTATACCAGGGGACGGTATCGCCCTTTTCGTACTTCTTCCCGTTGATGGTGATGCTGCCCTGGAGTTCCATGGACCCGATCCCGGTGGGTATCGATCCATAGTATGCCCAAGCGTCCCCGACCTGATCGTCCGAAACGCGTTCGGTCACTGAACGCCTTGAAGCCGACCGAGACGGCAGTGTGGCCGAGTCGACAGCGCAAGGCGCGACCCGCCGCGAATGACAAGGCCTTTACTCGGGTCGGAACGTCGGGTCGGAACGTCGGGCCGGAACGCAGCACTGTCGACTCGGACGCACTCCGGAAGGGCGAGCCCGCTTTTCATCGCGATCCGACGCGCTGAACGTTACAGGATCAACGACGGGGTACACTGGGCCGTCGCAGCGTCATTCCAACGGAGGTCGCGTGTCATGATCGATCGGTTCATTCAACGGATCCTGCTGCTGTTCGGCAGCTTCCTGGTTTCGGCTGGCGGCGTGTGGGCGTCGGAGAACTTCGTGTTCATCACCTCGACGACCGGGACTGCAGACCTGTCGACCTGGCCGGATGCGGGCGGTCAGACCGGGCTGGCCGCCGGTGATGCGATCTGTCAGGCCCACGCGGCTGCGGCCGCACTGCCGGGGACCTACGTGGCCTATGTGTCCGACGCCGACGATGATGCGTTCTGCCGGATCCAGGGCCTGACCGGGCGCCGAGTGAACGACTGCGGGCTGGGCGCGGCGCCGGCGCCGGAGGACAGCAATCCCTGGTTCCGGGTCGACGGGCGCCCTGTGTTTTCCGATGCCGTCGAGATGCACTTTCCCGCCAGCGAGCGCATGTTCTACCCGCTCTGGCTCGACGAGAACGGCGCGCAGCGGATCGGCCTGATCCTGACCGGGTCGAATGAATTCGGAAGCGCACAGAATACCTGTGCAGAGTTCACCAGCGACAGCGGGGGGGGCAGCGTGGGGTTCAGCAACTACGCGTCGTCCAACTGGGGATCGGGGTTCGGGGTTCCGTGCAGCAGCGCGGCCCATCTGGCCTGTTTCCGCGTCGATACCCAGCCCGCCGAGATCCGTCCGGACGCTTCCGGCATCCGGCAGGCGTTCGCTGCACCGGCTCGACTGTTCGGCGCGATGCAGGACAATGCGGCTGCCGATGGATTGTCGGGGGTGGCCGGCGGCGACCGGATCTGTCGGAATCTGGCGGCGCAGGCCGGCCTGCACGACAGTGATTCGTTCAAGGCCTTTCTCAGCGCCGGGAGCACGCCGGCCTGGGACCGTTTCGAAAACCCGGATCTGCCGTGGGCCCGCATCGATGGCGTTCGCTTCGCCGACAGCCTGACGGCGCTTCGGGACGACGGCGCGCTGAGCGCATTGAACCTGGCGTCCGACGGCAGCATTCTGACCCGGGACCAGGCCTGGTCGGGCACCCTGTTCGACGGCACCGTGTCTGCAAACACCTGCGGTGACTGGTCCGACTCGACCGTCGTTGGCGCGACCGCCGTGGCCAATATCGCCGGGTCGTCCTGGGGACGAACCGGTTCCGGAGGTGGCCTGTCCTGCGATCTTGAAATCGCCCACATGTTCTGTCTTTCCGACTCGGACCTGATGTTCCGGGACGATTGGGACAGCTGACGCAGAGGCTGTCCTCGACGGTGCAGACCTGGGCGCGGCCGGTGCCTGGCGCTGGTCGACGAGTGCGGAAACGATCAGGCTGTCTGCGTGCGGGCGGTGTTCCTGCGTTCCGCGACCAGGGTCTCGAGCGCTCGGTACCGAAGGGACAGCGCGCGGAATCCCTGCCCGGGTCCGCAGTCACCTCCGAGTGTGCCCCGCCACTCATTGTGTACCGTATAGCGAGGCGGAGTGCGTTTGGTTGCACGGCCTGTCTCGCAGGGAATGGCAGCGTCCTTTCCACGCGACAGAACGCCGCGGATGAATGCGCTCCGGCTCGCCCTTCGAGGAGCGCGCCTGAACCGACATTGCGGCCTTGCGTCCCTTGTACAGGGCTGACCATTCACTGCGGGCCGCGCCTTGCACTGTCGATTCAGGCGCACTCCATACGTCACACAATGAGTGGCGGGGTATACGAGCGTGGCCGGACCCTGATCGCTCTTCGACCATTGCCCCGACGCCGCCACGGAAAGGAAGTCCATGTCACCCGTTACCGCTGCATACCTTGCGCTCGCCTTCGCCATTGTCTTCGAGGTCGTCGGTACCTCGTTCCTGATGAAATCCGAACAGTTCACTCGCTGGTTGCCGTCGGTGCTGGTCGTGGTGTTCTATCTGGCCGCGTTCTACCTGCTGTCGATCTCCCTGAAGAGCATTCCGCTGGGCATCGCCTATGCGCTCTGGGCCGGGCTCGGGATCGTTCTGACGACGCTGATCGGCGCGATCGTGTTCAAGCAGTCGCTGGACCCGGCCGCGGTCATCGGCATCGCGATGATCGTCGGCGGGGTGGTCGTGATCAACACGTTCTCGAAGACCGCCGTCGCCTGATCGTCACGATCGGGCGCTTGCACACGTGGTGGCTCGACCCGCGTGCTTCGCTGCGATCGGTCAGGTGCCTTCGAAGCTGTCGGTCAGCAGGTCGTCGGGGGGAAGGTCGTTGTCCCGCCATTCGAGGGCTTGCTCGGACGGCGTTCCCAGGCTTGCGTCCGTGTCGGCAACGACCTCTCCGATCGAGATCGTTCCGGAAACCCTTGCCTGGGTGACTTGATCGTCGTCTGCGAAGGCGATCTCGAACACGGTCGCGGTGGACCCGGGCGCGATCGTTCTCGGGCCCAGGCCCGAGGCAACCAGCGCTGCCAGTGCCGGGGTGGCCTCCAGTTCGACCTGTACCGGTACCGTTGTCGACGGGTCCATCAGCACCGTGGCCTGGACGCTTCCGCCTTCCACGACCGTCGAGTCGGAAAGCGACAGGACCAGGACCACCGGCGGCTCATCGTTGTCGAGCAGTTCGAAGGACACCGAGCCCGGGGTGCCGATGGTGGTCTGCGCGGTGGAGTCGACGGCACCGATCGCGATGCCGGAAACGAGATCGGGCTGATCGATCTGGTCGTCGATGAACGTGACCGGGAACACGATCGAGGCCGCTCCCGCCGCCACCGTCAACGGCCCGAGCCCACTGTCGATGCGCGTGGTGATGGCCGGGTCGGGCGCGAGCGTGATCTCGACCGGCGCGTCGGCCGGCGGGTCGAGCGCAACGGTGACCTCGAGCGTCGTTCCTTCGATGACCTCCGCGGCATTTGCAGAAGCGGTCAGCGTGACCAGCGTCGGGTCGTCGTCGGTGATCCGGACCGGGAGCGCCGTGTTGCCCAGGTCGATGGCCACATCGCTGGTCACCGTCTGGACCGAGAGCCAACCTTCCCGCGGTGGGGCGAAGACCGTGTCATCGACCGTCGGCAGGAGCAGGTCCAGCCGATTCATGCCGGCCGGAATCAGATGACCGGTGAGGTTGCCGAGGTTGCCGGCCAGGGCGGCGTCCTCGACCAGATCGACCAGGATGTCCGCCGATGCCGGTCGGTCGAGCCGGAGCGTCAGCGCCACGTCTTCGCCTTCGATCACGTCGAGGGCGGTTCCGACCAGGTCGAGCTCGGCGCCGAGTTCGGTGGTCAGGCAGCCGGGATTGCCCGATTCGGCCGCGATCGCGGCCGCCATCATCCGGTTCGGCACGCGCTCGGGTGCAACGCCGAAGGAATGGTCGAGGCCCAGCGTCAAGCTGATGTTGCCGAGACCGCCGGAGTTGAGATGGCAGTAACTCATGATCGTGCCGCTGCCGGCCCCGATCGGACCGGGCAGGGTGTTCGCTCCGGCATAGCAGCTCGCACCCTGTTCGGTGCCCCAGCACTGGTCGACCGGCTGGTTCACGCCGTCCACACCGATGTAGCAATGGGTATGCGGTGAATTGAAGTTGTGCCCGATCTCGTGGGCGACGACCACGATGTCCCAGACTGCCGACGGATTCGACAGGTCGAAGTTTCCGTCCAGGTCGGCCGAAAATCCGTAATCGCCACCGTAGTTCGAGATGTCCGAGAAGCTGCAGCCCGCGCCCGAGGTGTTGACATCGAAGCCGCCGTTGCAGAGCACGCCGACCCACGCGACACCGCCGCCGAGGTTCTTGCCGCTGAGGAAATGGGCGATCGTCCGGTCGTCGGTCCGGTTGTCGTTCCAGTACTGGCCGAACTCGAACAGCCCGCAGATCGTGCTGCTTTCGCTCCACGGGTCGGACGGATCGGTCCAGAGGTAGATCGTGCTCAGTGCGAGCCTTGTGCTGGCCTCGGCTGCGTAGATGGTCGATGAGAAGGCGACCAGGTCCATCGCATAGGCGGCCGCGTCGTCGGTGTTGCCGAAGCGCTGGAAGTATTCGAAGTCGGTTTCGAACGCGATGCGAGCCAGGTAGCCGTTCGAGGGGACGCCGCGAATCTCGCGGTCCGGGTCCGGACGGTCTTCATCGGCCGGAAGCGGGGGCAGGGTCAGGTCGGATGCGCCGCACTGGAACGGTTCGGCGGCCGCTGCCGTATCGACGTCGACCAGCGTGGTCCGCGCCGGATCGACGACCAGGGCCTGGACCCGACCCGCGCGCCGCACCAGCCCCCGAACCGAGCCGTCGTGGCCGAGGATCAGGAGTGCGCGACTGTCGGCTTCGCCGCGGATCGAGCCCTGGAAGTACCTGCGTTGCGGAAGCGCGCGCACGGTCCGACCCTTGCGGCTGTTCACAACGACTCGCGACTCGGCATCCACGATCCGGAACCGCTCGAGGTCGAGGATCAGCTCGCCCGAGGCCCGGCCGGCTTCCTGGAGGCCACCGACCTCGATCCGGCTGCCGGCGGGGATGCTTCGAAGCTGCTCGGTCCAGCCCGGTGTACGGACGTCAAGGGCCGGATCGACGGCGATCGACGACGCCGACGCAAGGGCCGGCAGCAGAGCCAGAAGGAGCAGCAGGATCGATCGCATGGGCAAGGCCGGAAGCGTGCCAGACCGACACGATACCGGAAATCCGACCGCTGCTGCAGCATGCGGGAGGAGCCGGGCGCCGACCGTCCGAAGCCCGGCAAGCACGAAAAACCCCGGCGCAGTGGCCGGGGTCCTGGAAAATCCGGGCAGGACCCGGTGAGCGTTGGTCAGTCCGGCGTGGCAACGAAGGTCTGCTGGATGCCGTCGGCATCCACGTACTGGCCGATCACCGTGCCGGAATTCGTGATGGACTGGGCGAAGGTCCGGACCGCGCCCGGGAAGGCGACCCGTCCCTCCGGGCCGACGCTGATGTCCTGGCATTGGCCGGCTGGAATCTCGGTGACGTAGCCCTGCGTCACCCCGGTGTCCGGATCGGCGGTGAAGCCGGCGATCGTGCCGCTATCGGTAAGGCCTCGCGCGCTGGAAAATCCGCCGTTGACCGTGAAGTACTGGATGTCGCCCTCGGCGGACCGGTACCAGGCATAGCGGACGATGCCGCCGGCCGGTGTGCCGGGATTGCAGGGATCGTTCTCGGAGAAGAAGATCACGCTGCCCACGACATCACCGCGCGCATTGATTCCCTGGGGAATCGTCAGCGCGCCAGGGACGATGTCGGTGAAGGTCTCGCTGCGGCTGTCGTAGATGAAGCCGGCAAGAATCTGCATCGGATCCGCGGAATCGCGAATTCCCGTGATCGTTCCACGACTGTTGATCGCCCGCGCAGACGTCCCGGAGACTGCATCCGGATGGTCGAAGAGGTGAGCGTTGCCGCGCTTGTCGAGCATCAGTCCGCTCTGGATTCCCGTCGTTTCGTCGACGACGCTTCCGACCAGGTCGCCGCGGTTCGAAATGGCCGAAATGACCGTGACGTCGAATCCGGCGACATCATCGACGAGTTCGAACTTGTCCTTCTTGATGTCGTAGGTAAAGCCGATGTTGCCTTCTTCGGCGAACGCGTTGCCGGCGAGGACGCCGCGCTGGTTGATTCCGAAGGCCTGGGAGCCCAGCGTACCGGGCAGCGTGACCGAGGTGTAGTCGTAGGCGTCCTGTGCCAGGCCAGTCACCGGGACGGCCAGCGCGCCGAGCACGGCCGAGACCAGCAGTCTGCGTTGAATATGCATGGTGTTCATCTGTATTGCTCTCCTGGGCGATCGTCGCGCCCGTTTGAAGGATGGAGCCCCGTCGCGGCGCACGGTTTCCCGCTGCGCACACGCGCTCGGCAGACGAGCCCGGCGCGTCCTGTCGCCCCGACCGGCATTGCTCTATACTTCCGTGACGGGGTTGGTAATCCTCGCCGGATCTTCTGCGCTGGATCACATTGGAGGCTGCGCGGATTCGGCGCCTGATCAAGCCCTGATTTCGTCGCGATGATTCTCTGATTGCGCTTCAAGTCTCTGCTTTACAAGCATTTCGAGCGCAAAACCCGCCTTTCCTGGATTCGGCAGCGCGCATGGATCGAAACAAGGTAGGCCGCATGAGCAGCAGCAACGGGAATCACGGAGCGGTCCACCGCTTCGGCGGCTGGCGGTTCGATCCGGCCACCGGCGATCTGGACGACGGTCGAGCGGTCGTCCGGCTCGAGCCCCAGGTCGCTCGCCTGCTTGCCTTCTTCCTGACCCACCAGCACATCCTGGTGGGCCGAGACGATCTGATCCGCGAGGTCTGGGACGGCCGGATCGTGTCCGATCACGCGATCAATCGCTGCGTTTCCATCCTGCGCAGCCGCCTGACTCCCCAGGATCGAAATGCATTCATCGAGACCGTGGTGCGGCGGGGCTTCATCGCGCACTTTCCGGCACCGGCGGCCGCGGCCCCCGTCGATCCTGTTGCTGAGCCGAGCCGCCACGAGGAGACGGTTTCCGGCGTTGTCGCCACCGAGCCGAAGCCGCTCCGATCGTCCCCACCGGGTCGTTCGCGGACCTGGCGGCAGTACGCGTTGTTCGGGGCGCTCGTCATGACGCTTTTCGCCGTGTTGTACCGATCGGACCGGCCGGCGTCGACGTCGGAGCCGCTCGCCGGTCGCGGCCTGCCGATGCTGGCGGTGCTTCCGTTCGCATCCAACGACCGCGGTGCGGAAAGCGTTTTTCTGGCCGCCGGCATTCACGACGATCTGCTGATGCAGCTCGCGCAGTTCGAATCGCTGGGCGTGATTTCGCGGACTTCGGTGCAGGAGTACGCAGATCGGGAAATGAATCTCCGTCAGATCGGCCGGGAGCTCGGCGCCGACGCGATTCTCGAGGGCGGGGTGCAGCGCTTCGACGACCGGATCCGGATCAACGTCCAGCTGATCGACGCGCGCAGCGATACCCATCTCTGGGCGGGGCAGTACGAGCGGGAACTGACCCCGGCCAATATCTTCCAGGTCCAGTCGGACATCGCTCGCGCCGTGGCCAACGCGCTGCACGCCGAGTTGATGCGCGACGCCGTCGATGCCCTGGACGTGATCCCGACCGACAACATGGCGGCCTATCGTGCCTTTCACGAGGCGATGCAGCGTCGGAAAACGGTCACCATCGCCGACCCCGAGTACGTCTCGGCGCTGAAGCGGGCCGTCGAGCTCGACCCCGGCTTCGTGCGGGCCTGGGCCGAACTGGCCGGTTCGCTCAGTTTCCTGAACCTTCGGGTGCGCGATGGAGATCAACTGCGCCGGCTGGACAGCATTCTCGAGCGAATCCATGAACTTGCGCCGGAATCCTCCGAGCTCCTCGTCGCCCAGATGTACTACACCTACTACGTCCTCAAGGACTATCCAAGGGCGCTCCAGCTGGTCGATCTGATTCTCGAACGCCGACCCAGCGACCTTCAGGCCCTGGAGGTCCGGACCTGGATCCAGCGCCGCCTCGGTGATCTCGACGGTGTCACGGAGACGCTGATCCGAGCCGGTGCGCTGGATCCGCGCAGCGACACGTGGGATACCCGATTGGCCTGGAACCTGTTGCTGGTCCACCGCTACGACCGCGCCGTCGAGGTGCTGGAACGTACGCCGCACGAGAGCCAGACGCTGGCGCTGCTCAGCGCGCTGCTGCGCGCGAACGCCGTCGGCGACACGAGCCGCCTGGCCGACGACGTGGCGGCGATCGAAGGCGAGTTCGGCCGGTTGCCTCCGCCGGTGATCCAGTGGGAGTCGCTGATGGCCGCCCGCGCGTTTCCGCAGGCGCGGGCGCTGCTCGATCGGCCGTTGGGTCGAAGCTGGGGCCTGATCGGCACGCCCGATCGCACCATCGGGCGGCTGCTGGTCGACTGGGCCGAACACGGGCAGGGCGGTTCCGACGGGCTGAAATTCCGCGCCAATGCCTGGCTGCAGGAAACGGGCCACGAGGAATTCGGCGGCTTCGAGCCGACCTACATGCTGGCCCGGGCGCTGGTCCATGCGGTGGCGGGCCAGCGCAGCGAGACCGAGCGGTACGTGCGCGCCTGGTCCCGCGGCGCACCGCGGGACCAGGCCGAGTTGATCAACCAGCGCCACAACGCCTGCCGCGCGCTGGGAATGGCCGGCGCGGCCCGGGAAGCCATCGCCTGTCTCCGCGATGCCCTGGGTTCGCCGAGCTGGGTCCTGCCCGCCATCGAGCCCGGGCTGCCGTAGTACGACCCGATCCGGAGCGCGCCGGCGTTCCGGGCCTTGGCCTCCGAGTGGGCCGATCCAGCGCGTCGACGTTTCGGGACCGGGCTTGTCGGAGCCCGGTTCTGATGCCCGATGTCGGTGGCCGATGGGGAGGCCCGATCCTCGGGTCGGGACGCCAGGCTGTAACCTCCGAGGCGGTCCATGCGTATTGCGTACGTGACATCTGCGGGCATCCGGACGCGGTTTGCGCCCGGTGGTCGCCGACGCATCCACCGATGCGCTGATGCACGGATCCACTGATCGACCGACCCAAGGAGCCCCTTCGATGATCCGATCGTTTTTCGTCCTCCTCCTCGCCGCCACGCTGAGCGTTCCCGGCGCTGCACGAGCCGATCTGTCCTTCTCCGAACAGGCCAGCGACATGTTGTCGTCGGTCTACCCCGACGACGCGCCAGGCGCCGCGGTCGTGGTCAGCCGGAACGGCGAGGTGATCTACGAGCAGGCCTTAGGCCTGGCCGATGTCGAACTCGAAGTGGCGCTGGAGCCGGACCAGGTATTCCGGCTGGCCTCGGTGACCAAGCAGTACGCGGCCGCGGCGCTGTTGAAGCTGGTCGAGGAGGGCAAGGTCGCGCTGGACGATCCGCTGGCCAGGTTCCTGCCGGATTTCCCGGTCGGCAGCGCCACGATCGTGCAGTTGCTCAACCACACTTCGGGCATCAAGAGCTACACCGGCATCGAGGGCTACATGACCTCCCATCGAGCCCGGCGCGACCTGACGACGGCGGAACTGGTCGCGGTGTTCGCCGATGAGCCGGTCGATTTCGATCCCGGCGAAGGCTGGTCCTACAACAACTCCGGTTACGTGCTGGTCGGGGCCGTGATCGAGGCGGTGACCGGGCAACCGTGGAACCGCTACCTGCGAGACAGCCTGCTGCTGCCCAACGGCATCGAGCGGACCGATGCCTACCCGGATTTCGCCCTCGTTCCCGGTCGCGTCGAGGGCTATGACGGTCCGGTCGATGAGCCTCAGCGCGCACCGTACCTGTCGATGACCCAGCCCCACGCGGCCGGTGCCCTGATGGCCACGGCCGCCGATGTCGACCGCTGGCAGGTCGCGCTGCACGGCGGCAAGGTGCTGGGCGATGACCTGTACAACCGGATGATTTCGCCCGAGGGCGCCGCCGAGGAGGCGAACTACGGCTTCGGGATCGGCGTGCAGGAGTGGTTCGGTCAGAAGGCGCTGTCCCACGGTGGCGGGATTTTCGGATTCACGACCCACGCGCTCTACCTGCCGCAGGAGAGGCTGTCCGTGGTGGTGCTCGCCAACCGTGCCGGCCCGGGCTGGAGCACGCAGGACATCGCGCTGCGTCTGGCCGGTCTGGCGACGGGCAGGGCCTATCCCATCGAGGAAGCTGCAATCGGTTGGTCCGCCCGACAGCTTGCGCAGGTACAGGGGACCTACCGGATCGATGACCAGGAGATCCGGACCTTCCGGGTCGAGGGCGGGACCTTGATCAGTCAGCGCAACGGCGGGCAGGAGTTCAAGGTGTATCCGATCGCCGGTGACCGGCTCGCGTTCGAGGCCTCGCTGAGCGCGTTCCTGATCGAGCGGAACGACGCCGGCGAGGTCGTCGCCGTGGCACTGCAGTCACCGTGGGGCGGTGAGCCCGAGCGGGCCGGTAAGATCAGCGACGAGGTCCGGACCCGAGCGGCGATCGATGTGCCCGTCGAACAACTCGAACGGCTGATCGGTCGTTACGAACTGCAGCCCGGCTTCGTGATGACCGCGCGGGTCAACGACGGCCAACTCGAAATCCAGGCCACCGGCCAGCCGGCGATCGCGATGCAGGCCGAGTCGCCGACTCGCTTCTTCAGCGCGCAGGTGGGCGCCGATATCGAGTTCGAGTTGCCGGAATCCGGGCCGGCAAGCTCGCTGACGCTCTACCAGGGTGGGCAGGCACTGCCGGCGCCGAGAATCAGCGAGGACGGCGACCGGTCGCCCTGACCGGTCCAGCGCCCGCTGAATGCTCGACGGCTCGAGCCGGACCGGAGCCCGGTCGGGGCCTTGCCGAAGACAGAAACGAACGGCAGCCCCGCCGATTCAGTTCGAGCGGGTGGCCCGTTGCTCGAAGAACCGCAGGATGTCGTCCCCGCCCATCGGGCGGGCCAGGTGATAGCCCTGGTAGAAGTTGCAGTGCCGTTCCCGCAGGAATTGGAGTTGCGCGGCGGTTTCGACGCCTTCGGCGACGACTTCGATGCCCAGCGTCTGAGCCATCGAGATGATGGAGGCCGCCAGCGCGGCGCCTTTACGGCTTTCCACCGCAGCGCTCATGAACCGGCGATCGACTTTCAGTACCTGTGGATCGAGTTCCTGGAGATAGGCCAGCGAGGAAAAGCCGGTGCCGAAATCGTCGATGGACAGGCGAACCGATTGTTCCTGGATCTGATCGATGAAGTGATCGAACGATGTCCCCTGTTCCATCAGGACACTCTCGGTCAGCTCCAGCTCGAACAATTCCCGGTCGATCGAATGCTTGGCGAGCTTGTCGAGGAGTTGTCCGAGAAAGGCCGGGTTCTTGAGCTGAACGGCCGAAACATTGAACGCGATCCGGATGCTCGGATCGATCGTGCGGTGCAGGGTCGATGCAATCCTGCAGGCGTCGTCCAGAACGTACAGGCTCAGCGCATCGATCAGGCCGGTCTGTTCTGCGATCGGGATGAAGACATCGGGCGGGATGAAGCCGCGGGTCGGGTGATGCCAACGAGCGAGGATCTCCAACGCGACGATCCGGTCATCTTCGACGCGAGCGATCGGTTGCAGGTGGGCGGAAACCTGTCCCTGTTCGATCGCGCGTTCGAGTTCATTGTTGATGGTCAGGTGCTGCTGGGCGCTTTCGGTCATCGAGCTCGAATAGGCGGCCAGGGTTCCTCGAGCGCTGGTCTTGGCGTGAAACATTGCGGTTTCTGCATGTTTCAACAGTGATTCGGGACTGCTCGCATCGTCCGGGAACACGGCACTGCCCGCACTGAAGCCGACCTTTACGCTCGAGGTCCTGGACACCGGCACTCGTCCGCGCACGGACCCGGCGAGGAGCTGGAACACCTGCTTGGGGTCGTGCAGTTCGCCTTCCGTGCGTCGCAGGATGACGAAAACGTCGCCGCTGACCCGGAACACTTCCCCGCTTTGGCCGATTGCCTGACGGAACCGCCCCGCGATCGTCTTCAACAGAGAGTCGCCGATCAACGGAGAATAGCTTTCGTTGATGAGTCGGAAGTCGTCCAGGCCCACGACCGTCAACTCGATGCATTCCTTCTGATCATCGATCTCGGAAACCAGGTCATGGATGCGCTGCATCAACTGCTTGCGATTCGGCAGGCGGGTCAAGGCATCGACATGCTGGAGCTCGCGGACGAGATTCCTGGAGTTCTTCAGTTCGGTCAGATCGCTGAAGATGCCGACGTAGTTCAGGACCCGGCCGTCTTCGTCCTTGATCGAGGAAATCGAAAGCCATTCGGGATAGATCTCGCCGGACTTCCTGCGGTTCCAGATTTCGCCGTGCCAACGGCCGGTCGAGTGGATGGTGTCCCACATCGCCTGGTAGAAGCCGGCGTCCTGTCTGCCCGACGACAGCAGGTTGGGGTTCTTGCCGAGGACCTCGGCTTCGGTGTAGCCGGTAATGTTGGTGAATGCCTGGTTGACCCGTGTGATCGCAAGCGCCGAGTCGGTCACCGTGATTCCTTCGCCGGCGTTTTCCACGATGGCGTCGGCCTCGCGCATGCGCTGCTGATGCCGCTTGACCTCGGTGACGTCGACTGCGGTCGAAATCACCAGTTCGGGCGGACCGTCATCCAGGCCCTGGAGCGGTGCCGAGCTGAACCACCAGGTCCGCCGCGAGCCGTCCGCGCAGCGGATCTCGAATTCGCCTTCGTCCCGTCGATCGCCGTGTTCGAACAATTCGGCAATGGCAGCGCGGACCTGCTCGTGGTTGTCCGGATAGGCCAGGCGGGTCCAGGCCCGAACCGTCGGCAGCTGTTCAGGGCCATAGCCGCTGAGCTCCGTCCAGGCGCGATTGAGCAGGAGCACCCTGCCTTCCCGATCGTGGAGCATGGTCGGGTAGGGGGCCGCATCGATCGCGGAGAAGAGCCGACTGCGCTGCGCTTCGGCTTCCTGCTCTGCAGCGCGGCGCGCGGTGATGTCTTCGACCGCGCCCTCGAACAGTATTCCCTGCTGCTCGTCTTCGATCACGTGGGCGCTCACGGAAAGCCAGATCGAGCGGCCGGACAGCGTTCGTGCAGCCAGCTCGGTCTGTCTCAGTTCACCGGCCTCCAGGAGTCTTTCGCTGAATCGCACGCGCTGCTGCGGGTCCTGATACACGGAGGCTACGGGGATCCCGGTCAACTGCTCCGGAGAGGATGCGCCAAGCATCCGCGCGAGCGCGGCATTGGCATGCAGAAAGCAACCGTCTTCGCCGGGGGTGGCGGTATAGACGCCGACCGGAAGTTTCTCGAACTGGACACGATCCCGCTCGAGCTTCCGGTTGATGTCACGCAGCTCGGTGATGTCCTGGATCGTGGAATGCAACAGCGACTTGCCTTCGCGCCGGATGCGCCCGCTGTAGACGCAGACATCCAGAACCCGGCCGGTGGCTGTCCGATGCTGGAACTCGAACGCGTTGCGGTGACCGGTCAGGGCCTGTTGCATGGCGTTTCGCACTTCGTGTTCGGGCCATTGATTGATCTGCTGGATGTACAGACGTCGAAATGTCTCCAGGTTGTAGCCGTAGAGTGATTGCGCCGCCGGGTTGGCGTCGACGATCGCGCCCGATTCCGGATCGATGATCAGTTGGGGAGCCGGGCTCCGATCGAACAGCGCGTAGAGATTCTCGGCTTCCTGCTTCTGCAATGCCTCACGCCGACGTTGTTCGGTGAGGTCACGAACGAACGATGCGTTGATCAGTTCATCGTCGAACTCGATCGCACGAACGAGAACCTCGACCGGAATCAGTGTGCCGTCCTTGCGACGGTGCACTCGCTCGAGCGTCAAGGAGGTTCTCGATCGGCTGTCCGCCCAGTGTTGACGCCAGAAGTCGGGATCGATATCGAGATCGATATCGACCAGGGGTGTTTCGAGAAGCTCTTCCCGGGTATAGCCGAGGTAGTCCGCTGCCTGCTTGTTGACGTAGGCAAACGTGCCATCTTCGCGGGTCCAGAAGACCGCGACGGGCGCGTGGTGCAGCAGAAGTGCATGGATGTCGGAGATGAGCTGACCTCGAAGCCTTGCCGGTGGATGCCGTCGGTCCAGACTAGCGTATCCAGGTGTGGGGGTCCATATGCCTGGCCGTCCGGTCGCGGTGAGCTCATCGAGCGATGTTCGCCCCTCGATCGGAACGGCGCCGGCCCATTGCAGAAGGGATAAGCCGATGGCACCGGGACGGCCCCGCGTCGCGCGCGTCGCCTTTCGGCGGCACTCGGTTCCCGGGATATCGCTTCGATCGTGTTCCCTGCCCAAGGGGTTGCGATCGGAGCCACAGTCCGGCTCCATGGAGTGAGAGGACGGTAGCGCCGGCTGCGTCCTACCCGACAAGACCCAATCTGGAACGCGAACCTGGCTCGCCGGATCCCTAACCTGCTGCTTCTCCCGATCGCCCTCGCCGTGCCGGTTTCCGCCGGTTCGGCACCCTCGATCCCGTGGCACACACTCGACAGCGGTGGCGGTTCGAGCTCGGCCTCCGGGCTTGTGCTGCGCGGAACCCTGGGCCAGTGGGATGCCGGCGTCGCCGACAGCGCGCGCCTGGAGCTGGAGGGCGGGTTCTGGCCCGGGGGCGAGGTCGACATCGTGTTCCGCGACGGTTTCGAATCCTGACCAGGGAGGTTCCCGAATGCGACGTTCCATCGGTTTGTTCGTCTTCATCCTGTCCGCACTGCTCGCGCCGGCCCCGGGCGCTGCGCAGTTCGGCCAGTTCACCCACGTGACCTACCAGGGGGAACTGGAAGACAGCGGCGTGCCGGTCAACGGCGAGGTCGATCTGATCTTCTCGTTCTTCGATGCCGACAGCGGGGGCAGTCTGCTCGGGACCACAGCGATTCTCGGCCCGGTCCCGGTCGTCGATGGCCGGTTCACCGTCGCCGTCCCGGTCGATCCCTTCTGGCTGGAACAGCCGGCCTGGATGGAAATCGAAGTGGCCAACCCCAGTGGCGCCGCGGCCTTCGACCTGTTGACGCCGCGCCAGCCGGTCTCGCCGGCCCCGCGTGCGCTGGTTGCCGACTCGGTCGCGCCCGGTGCGTTGTTCTGGCAATCGGCGCTGCTCAGGGGGGGCGCACTCGACATCATCTACCCTGGCCGCTACGTCGGCATCGGCACGCCGGGGCCGGTGGCGCCGCTGAATGTCGAGGACGACAACGACGGCGTGGCGATCCTGGCACGCCAGTACGGGTCGTCGAACGGGGATGTCGCCATTCTCGGCGAGGCCCGTGCCGGATCGGGCGGGGTGACCGGCGTCCGGGGGCGTTCCCTGTCCAGCCCCGACGGCACCGGTGTACTCGGCGTGGCGCTGGGCAGCAGCGGCACCACGCGCGGAGTCCACGGCATCGCCGAAAGCAGCGACGGCATCGCGGTGCACGCCCAGCACACGGCCGGGTCGGGATCGGGCCAGGCGCTCCGGGCTTCGATCGACAGCGCGTTCGGCTACGCGGGCTTCTTCGAGGGCGGTCGGAACTATTTCGAAGGCCGGATCGGCGTCGGCCAGCAAGTCGAGCCGAACTATCTCCTCGACGCCCGTGGGCCGGGCGCCGCGCTGCGCGCCGAGGGTACCGGCGGCAGCGCGGCATTCCTGAGGCTGGAGCGGGAGGGCGCCGGCCAGTCCTACATCGCGCTGGGCAACGACGACGCGATGTTCTTCAACATCAATGCCACCGACCGGATGGTGCTCAGTGCCGACGGCGATCTCGGCCTGGGGACCCAGTCGCCGGATGCGGCGCTCGACGTGGTTCGGGGCGGCAGCCTGGATATCGGTGCACGAGTAACCAACAGCGCCGGCGGGGTCGGCTTCGAGGCCGTGATGGCCGGGCCTGCATCGATCGGCCTGCGCGCGAACGTTCCGCTCGGAATCGGTGTGTTCGCTGCAACCGCCTCCGGCAACGCAGTGGTCGCGCAGGCAACGGCGGCCGAGGCGACCGCAATCGAGGCGATCGCGACCAACAGCAGCGGCGATTCCGTCGGCGTGCGCGGAACGACCAACTCGCGGGTCGGTGCCGGCGTCGAGGGCCTGGCGACCTTCGAGGGCGCCGGGCTGAGGGGCGTCAGCCAGGCCGGCGGCATCGGGGTGCACGCGATCGGGCCGGTCAATGGGCTTGCGCTGCTGGCCGACGGCAATGTCACGGTCAACGGAACGCTGGCCAAGTCCGCCGGCTCGTTCCGCATCGATCATCCGCTCGATCCGAAGAACCGCTACCTGTCGCACTCCTTCGTCGAAAGCCCGGACATGATGAACATCTACAACGGCAACGTGGTCACTGACGAGAAGGGCTTTGCCCAAGTCGAGCTGCCCGAGTGGTTCGATGCCTTGAACCGGGACTTCCGCTACCAGCTGACGGTGATCGGGAGCTTCGCCCGGGCGACGATCGGACACGGGATCGAACAGGGCCGCTTCGTCATTCTGACCGATGAACCGAACGTCGAAGTCTCCTGGCAGGTGACCGGAATCCGCGATGACCCGTATGCTCGCGCGCATCCGATCCCGGTCGAGAGCGACAAGCCGGCGGGGGCACGAGGACGCTATCAGTTCGCCGACTGGGCGCGCTACGCCGACGACGAGCCGCGCTGACGCCGGTTCACTCGGCCCCGGCGTTCCATACGTCGGTGCGGAAGTGCCGGGGTGGCCGTTCCGGGCGGACCTCGAACAGCAACCGATCGACCGACCATTCGCCGTGGCGGTCGATGGAGGTGACTTCGGCGGTGTAGATGCCGGGTGCCAGGTCGGCGGGCAGGCGGGCGCGCCACAGGTGCATGTTGCGATCGGCCACGGCGCCCTGGGGCTGCGGCGCATCCGGGCCGCGCCGGCTGCCCTTGAACTGCTCGAAGCCCTGGGCCCGGTCTTCGCCGAGCGTGCTCTCCAGCGCCCAGCGGGCCACCGAGAGCTGGCGCTGGGCGGCGAACGGGTCGGCCCACTCGGCGCCGATCTTCGGTGCCTCACCGCTGCCCGACTGGGTCCGCACGGCGTTGAGCTCGGTCACCGTACCGTCGATGGCGGTCAGCACGGCCGCCACGCCGGATTCGCTGGAGCCGGCCCAGACGTTGACGGTCAGCCAGGTGCCGTCGGTCAGGTCGGCCGGAGTCAACAGCCCGGTGTCGGGCAGATCGTTGATCGAATACGGCGGGACCGGGTCGCGCGTGTCCCGGTCCTGCTCGCGCCAGTCCATGATCGTCTCGAACCAGTGCCGGAAGGCCGGGGTGTTCAGGCCCAGCCACTGGCGACGGTCCGGATCGATTCGCGATCCGCGGTAGCGCTCGCGCACTTCGATGCCGTCGAAGTCCAGCAGCAGCACGCCGCTGGGCGCGCCCATGCGCTGCAGGGTCATCGGGTTGCCGTCGATATCGAAATCGCCGGCGAACCAGGCGCCGGAGCCGGCGCCGGCAACGATGTGCCGGAACGGGAGTGCGTCGACGCCGGCGTTGTCCGCCCAGCCTTCGAAATGCTGTCCCGGGGCGTGGTTCTCGACCGTATGGGTGTGTCCGCTCAGCGCCAGCGCCGGGCGGCCGGCGAGCAAGGCATGCAGCTCGCCGCTGTTGTCGGTCTGGTGCTTGGGGCTGCGCGAGTCGACGAACGAGACCAGCGGAATGTGGGTGGCGATGACGATCTTCCGGTTCATCGGCACCGTGTCGAGCAGGCCGGCCAGCCAGGTCATCTGTTCGTCGCTGATCCGGCCGTTGTAGGTCGGTCGCTCCGGATCGCCGCAGAACTCGTGCTTCGCGTCGGCCGGTGCCGGGCCGCAGGGGTAGACGACGTTGTCGAGGACGACGAACAGTACTTCGCCCCGCTCGAAGGCGTAGTACTCCGGGCCGATGATCCGGCGCCAGGAGTCGGCCGAGTCGTCGTCGCTGGCCGCGTCGAAGTCGAAATCGTGGTTGCCGTGGACCAGCCACTGGGGCGCGCCGGCCGAGGCGCCGATCTCCATCAGTCGCGGCAACAGGCCGAGGTCGTCGCCGACCACGTCGCCGACGTAGAGCAGGCAGCCGTCGGCGCCCAGGCCTTCGTCGAGCAGGTCGGTCATCGGGCCGTCGCGCAGCCAGTCGATTTCCTGGTTGGAATAGGCCTGGGTGTCGCCGAACACCGCGCAGCGGAACGCATCGTCGGTGGTCGTGCGCCGGACCAGCGGAAAGTTCACCGATGCCGGCACCGGGCCGGTGTCCGGCAGACCCCCGAAGCGTAGCGGGGTCGGCGTGCCGCCGGGCTTGTGGACGTAGAAGAACTGCGGCAGTTGCTTGTCGTCGACCGGAACGCGCCAGCCGGCCGGCTGGACGATGGTCAGGTTCATGTCGTTGCGCGCGCCGATCGAATAGCGGCCCTCGGCGTCGGTCATCACCCAGTCCAGCCCGTTGCTGACCCGAACGCCCGGCACACCCGGCTCGCCGTCGTCGAACACCGAGTCACGGTCGAGATCCTCGAACACCCGACCGGTGAACGCCTCGGCCCCGACGGCGCCGTCGCCGACCTGTGGGCTGCCGATGTAGGGCGCGTTGGCGCGGGCCATCGACACACCGATCCAGGCAAGGACAGTGATGGCAAGCAGGGCTCGGGACATGAACGGCTCCGGCGACGCGGGTGCAAACCAGAACCGTACTGCACGCGGTTTACGGGAAAGTGACGGTGACGATACGGCCGAACGATCGGGTGCGCCTCTCGAATCGCAACGCGGGCGCGAACGGCCGCGCAATTGCCGGACGAACCGGGCTCAGAACCGGTCGAGCGGGATCTTCAGATAGGCGACGCCGTTGTCCTCCGGCGTCGGCCGATGGCCGGCGCGGATATTGATCTGTATGGCGGGAAGGATCAGCTTCGGCATGCCCAGGGTGGCGTCGCGCTCGTGGCGCAGCTTCACGAACTCCTCCTCGGTGCGTTCGCCGCCGACGTGGACGTTGTCCGCCTTCTGTGCCGCCACCGTGGTCTCGTAGCGCAGCTCGCGCCCGCCCGGAGCGTAGTCGTGGCACATGAACAGCCGGGTATCGTCCGGCAGTGCGAACAGGCGGCGGGTGGATTGCCAGAGGACGTGGGCATCGCCGCCGGGAAAGTCGCAGCGCGCGGTACCCGCGTCGGGCATGAACAAGGAATCGCCGACGAAGGCCGCGTCGCCGATGAGGTAGGTCACCGAGTCCGAGGTGTGACCCGGCGTCGGAATGACGCGGCCGGTCAGGCCCCCGATCGCGAAGGTTTCGTCATCGGCGAACAGATGGTCGAACTGCGAGCCGTCCGTGACCAGTGCCTCGCCGAGGTTCAGGACCTCGCGGAACGTGGCCTGGACCTTCGTGATTCCGCGGCCGATGCCGATGCGGCCGCCGAGTTCGCCCTGCAGGTACGGCGCGGCGCTCAGGTGATCGGCGTGGGCGTGGGTTTCGAGAATCCACGCGGTCTCCAGGCGGTGCTGCCTGACGAACGCGATCACTTCGTCGGCGGCGTCGGTCGAGGTTCGCGCCGCGGCGGCGTCGTAGTCCAGCACCGGGTCGACGATCGCGGCCGAAGCGCTGCCCGGGTCGCGGACGACGTAGCTGAACGTGCCGGTGGGTTCATGGTGGAAGGCGTGGACGTCGGGTTTGGTCATGGCGGAGCCGGGGTATATACGTGGTCTCGAATATACCGCCTCGCCGTCCCGTTCGCCGGCGTTCAGATCAGCGCGAGTTGATCGCCGCTGCGCGTTGGACGGCGGAACTGCGAGGTGTCGAGCTCGAAGCGGTCGTCGCCGGTCAGCCCGAATCGGCGCTGCGCGACGCGGAAGCGGTTGCGGATCAGGGTCGCGAACGGGCCGGTGCCGGTCATTCGGGTGCCGAAGGCGCTGTCGTAGTCCTTGCCGCCGCGCATCTGTTGCACGAGGCTCATGACGTGCTTCGCCCGGTCCGGGTAGTTCCTGGCCAGCCAGTCCCGGAACACGGTCTTCAACTCGTGCGGGAGGCGCAGCAGCACGTAACCGGCCGCGCCGGCACCGGCGTCGGCGGCGGCCTCGAGGATCGCTTCGATCTCGCGGTCGTTGATCTGCGGGATGACCGGTGCGGCCAGCACGCCCGGCTTCAGGCCCAGGTCGGCCATCGCTCGCAGGACCTTCAGGCGGCCCGCCGGCGAGGCGGTCCGGGGCTCGAGCGTGCGCTTCAGGTCGTCGTCCAGCGTGGTCAGGCTGACCGAGACCGACAGCAGGTTGCGGTCGGCCAGTTCGCCGAGTACGTCCAGATCGCGCAGGATCGTGATGCCCTTGGTCAGGATCGACACCGGGTGACGATATTCCAGCAATAATTCAAGCAGTTGCCGCGTGATCTTCAGCTTGCGCTCGATCGGCTGGTAGGCGTCGGTGTTGATGCCGAGCACGATCGGCTTGCACACGTAGTTCGGATTCCGCAGCGCAGCCTCGAGCAGCTCGAGCGCGTTGTGCTTGAAGAACAGCTTCGTCTCGAAATCCAGTCCCGGCGACAGGTCGAGCCGGGCGTGCGAGGGTCGAGCGAAGCAGTAGACGCAGCCGTGCTCGCAGCCGCGATAGGGGTTGATCGACTGCTCGAAGGGCACATCCGGCGACTGGTTGCGGCTGATGATCGACTTGGCCGTCTCGGCCGTGACCGTGGTCGGAAGCGCTGGCAGGTCCTCGATTTCGCGCGGCCAGCCGTCGTCGACCGGGCTACGGCCGATCCGCGTGTACCGATGCTCGGGATTCGTTCCAGCGCCGCGGCCGCGAGGCCGGGGTTGATCGAGATGGATCGTCATGCTGTATACATTAACAGTATTCTGCGCGCCGGCACAAGGCCGGTGTTGGGCGTCGGGTTGCAGGACCGGGACTGAACTGGCTACGCTGCAGTCGATCCTCGTCACTGGGGTTTGGAGCCATGATCCGAAACGCCACGATGGCGACCGCGGCTTTCGTGGTCGGACTCAGCGGGTTCGTCGGTGCCGTCCAGGCCCAGCGGACCGTGCCGGAAGCGCCGTATTCGGTTCCCCTGCTCGACGCCCGCGGGGCGGCGCTGGGAACGACGCGCTACGGCTCGGCGGCGCTGCCATCCGAAGACGACCCGGCCCGCGCGCGATTGATCGAGGCGGCGGCCGCCGGGTTGCGCGGGTACACCGTGTATCTGGACTGGCCGGCGCTGGAACCCTCGCCCGGCGTCTATTCCTTCGACGCGGTCCGATCCGAACTCGATGCGCTGCAGGCCCTCGGCATCCAGTCCTTCGTCAACATCACCGTCGGTGACATCGGCGAATACGTGGTACCGGCACCGTATGCCGACGGCGAGGGCGGGCTGGCGCCGGGTGTCCGACTGGACGATCCCGCGCTGCTGGAACGCTTCGGCGCGCTGCTCGACGCGCTGGTGCCGGAGCTGGTCGATCGCGGCGCCTTCGTGCTTGCGGTGGGCAACGAGATCGACGACCGGCTCGACGACGATGCCGAGGAGCGGGCGGCCTACCGGGTGTTCGCCGAGGCCGCCCGCGAGCGGGTCCGCGCACTCGAACCGGACCTGTTGGTCGGCATCACGCTGACGTCGAACGCCCATCGCGGCGATACGGCGACGCGTGCGGCGCTCATCGATGTGACCGATTTCCTGGCGATCAACTACGCGCCGATCGCGCCGGATTTCTTCGTTCGGCCCGAAGCCGAGATCGCTGCCGATTTCACGGAAGCCATGGACGCGATGCCGCCGGGGCCGATCCTGATCCAGGAGCTGACCTGCCCGAACCCGGCCTCGATGAACGCCTCGCTGGCCTGGCAGGCGGCCTGTTTCGAGATTTTGCTCGATGCCATCGGCCGCAATCCCCGGATCCGCTTCGCGTCGGTGTTCACGCTGGAGGACTTCGACGGCGCGACCTGTGCGGCGGTGCAGCAGGCGCTGGGCGCCGGGCTGGACGATGTGCCGCCGGACTTTCGGCAGCGCTTTCTCGACTATCTCTGTGGCCTCGGGGTGCTGGCATCCGACGGCACGCCGCACCCGGCCTGGGCGGCGCTGCTCGACTTCTTGCAGCGGCCGGTTGGCCGGCTCCGGCTCGAGCTCCGGCAGGGCGGAGGCGGCGCGTCGGTTTCCGGTGGCTCGTCGATGGACGCGTCCCGTCCCGGTGTCCGTCGCCTTCGGTGATCCGATCGGTAGGACGACCCGATCCGTCGTGCATCCGGTTTCCGACAGCAGTCCGCTCGGGTCGATCGACGGCGGTACGTCGGGATCGATCGGGTCGCCGATCACCTGCAACCCGCTGATGTTGCCGGTACCGTCCCGACGATCATCGCGACGATCATCGCGACGATCAACCCCGACGATCAACCCCGACGATCAAGCAGGCTGTTTCGAGATTCCGCGCCCGGCGCCTGGCCTGCGTTCGGCCAACTCGGCGATGGCCCGGTCCCGATCGAGCAGCAACCAGGTCCTCCGGCCGTCGACGACGCGATACAGCAGCCGGTCGCGACCGCCGTCGTGGCGGCTGCCCCTTGGCATTCGGCGTCGTCGCGGCCCCATCGGAGAGCGCCGATGCAGATCACTCGGGAGCGTTGCAGCCGGTGATCGGTTGCAGATCGGATCGCTCGATGGTCGGGTTCGCGGCTGCCTGGGCAGGATTCATGATGATTTCGGCCAGTGGGTCGAAATAAGCGAAATTGGCGGCCGACCAGTTCGCGATGTGGCACGGGTAGCTCAGGTCGTCGGGGTTTCCGGGGATGACCGTTCGGGCGGCGGTAATGAACGTCTCGAGAAAGAGTGCCCAGTCGTAGGCCGGACCTTCTCCGGTCGGGTCGGTGAATCGGGTGGGGTGGTTGTAGACGTAGCGGTAGAGGTTGAAGTCGCGTCCGCCGTGTCGGATCGGGTCTTCCTGCGTGAATCGGCCAAGATACGGGTCGAGGAAGCGCCGGCGATTGTCGTAGAGGCCGATGGCGTCCAGGTAAGGCCGTGCGGCAAAGCGCAGCGGTTCGTCGCCGGCCGGCAGCGAACCGGCCTGCAGGTTGCCGAAGGCGTCGTAGTCGACCCAGCTCAGCGCGAGGTAGTTCTGATCGGTGATCCCGCGGATCGATCCGATCGCGTCGCGCAGGAACCAGCGCTCTCCGATCGCGTCGTCGCGCCAGGCCGCGTGGATCTGATCCATGGACGACGGATCGTAGAGGTAGGCCGTGCCGATCTCCCCCGCGCCGTCGGCAAACTCGGCGATGACGTTGTCGCGGTCATGCAGGAACCAGGTCTTCTGGCCGTCGACGATCCGATACAGCAGACGGTCACGGTAGTCGTACTGCATCTCGATCGTCGTCGTGGCCGGCGCGCCGAGGCTCGGGTGGACCGTGGCCAGGACCAGGCGGTCGCGGTGGTCGTAGGCGAACTCGTCGACTTCCCCGGTCGCGTTGTTCGTCCGCCGGGTCAGGTTGCCCGCGTTGTCGTACTCGTAGCCGAAGTCCCCCGCCGCGGTGATGCGGTTGGCGGTCGCGACGGTCGCGGTTCCCGGCGCCAGATGCGACGTGATCCGGTTGCCGGCGGCGTCGAAGCCGTAGCTTTCGTCGGCGTAGGCCGGGTTGTCGTGAGTGGCCGCTGTCAGCTGGCTGTCGACGTCGTAGCCGTAGCTCACCGTGTTGGCGGCGTGCTGTTCCTGCGTGATCCGGCCCCCGGCGTCGTGCTGGTAGAGCAATTCGCCGTTCGGGTGCAGCAGCAGGCCGGTCGGGTCTTCGTGCCGGATCGAACTCAGGCGGCCCAACGGGTCGTAGCCGTACCGGGTCACGGAACGGGCCGCGCTGCCGCCCGATGCGGTCGTGCTCTCGATTCGGCTGATCTTGCCGTCGCCGCGCCGGATCATGCGCACCGAGTTGCCGCCGCCGTCCGGATGCGTCCACCGCAGGCCCCAGCTGCGGCCTCCGAAGACGTCGACACTGATGCTGGCTTGCGCCGTGAATCCGATCCTGGCGTTGATCACCGTCGGAAATTCCGCGTCGCCGCTCCAGGCGTAGCTGACGTTCCAAGCGGCCTGCCCGGGCAGGGTGTACTGCACACTGTTCGGACGGGGCAACGCTCCCGAGTACTCCAGCGTGTAGGTCTCGCCGCCGACCCCATCGTCCACCCAATCGTCCACCCGCCGCAGGCCCTGGGTCGCGCTGTAGGTCATCTCGATCTCCCGCACCACGGCGCCGCCGCCGTCATGCCAGCGCTCGAAGCGCAGGCGGCGGTTGGCGTCCCATTCGAAGGTACGCCGCAGGCCGTTGCGGTTGACGACCTCGATCACGTTGCCGTTCTCGTCGACGACGCGGGTCTCGGACGCTCCGGCGCCGTCGGTGTAGCCGACCATCGCGTCGGTGCTGTCCCAGCTGTAGGTGCTGGTGTTGCCGAGGGGGTCGGTGATGCCGAGGGGATTCCCGTCCGGGTCGTAACTGGTCGTCGTCTCGGCGCCGCTCGACAGCACCACGCGGGTCGGACGTTCGTTCGCATCGAAGTCGATCCGCGTCACATTGCCGAGCCGATCGGTACGGGTCCACGAGCCGTCGGCGTTCTCGACCAGCGTGGCCGTGTTCCCCAGCGCGTCGGTCTGCGTGTTCAGGCGGCCAGCCGGCGTGAAGCCGATGTCCAGCGGGCCATCCGCGTCCTCGTAGACGCTGACGCGTCCGCTGGCCGTTCGTTCGTACTGCACCCGTTCGCCGGCAGCATCGCTGCGCTGGCTCAGATAGCCGTTGCTGTCGTACCGGTACTCCGTGATGTCGTCGTTTCCGCGCGAGCGTGTAAGCAATCTGCCGTCCGGATTCCAGCTGAAGTCATGGTCCAGACCGTCGAAGGGACGTTCGCTCAATCGATTGCCGGCGGCGTCGTAGGTGAACTCGCTGACCCGGCCGTCGTAATCGTTGTAGCGCGTAATGTTGCCGAACGCGTCGTACTCGACCGTGATGCGTTGATTGCCGAGCGTCACCAGCGGGGAGTTCAGGCTGACCGGACGACCCCGGTCGTCGTAGGCGTAGTCCCATGCCTCGCCGCTGGGGTCGATCAGCCGGGTCTCGCGGTCGGGGTTGGTCGGGTCGCCGTACTCGTACTGCGTGACGTTGCCTTTCGGGTCCTCGAGGCGCGTGACGTTACCGCGCTCGTCGTACTGAATTTCAAAGATGTTTCCGCGCGCATCCGTCTGGAGGCCGATGAAGCCCTGCGGGTCGTACAGCGATTCGCGTCGGTTGCCGTTCTCGTCGATGACGGCGACCAGGCGGCCGGTATCGGGGTCGTACTCGTAGCGCCGCGGCATCCGGCCCTCGGGGTCGATGATCCTCTCGAGGTAGTGGGCCGGGTCGGTCCGATAGACATAGGTCGTTTCCTTGCCGTCCGGGTCGATGTAGGAAACCAGGTCGCCGGCCGCGTCGTAACCGTAGATCCAGGCGTTGCCGTCCGGGTCGCGGACCTCGATGATCCGGCCCTGGCCGTCGCGGACGAACTGCAGGCCGGGCCCGTTGGAGTGATCGATGCCGTTGTCGTTGACGCTGATCCGGTTGCCGTTGAGGTCTTCGGCCGCCAGCAGGCCCTGGTCCTCGTGGAGGAAGTAGCGCCGTCCGTCGGGTGCGATCAACACGTACTGTTCCGGGTTCCAAGGGAAGCCGATCGAGAACAGCCGGACCGTGCCGTCGCCGTTCAGGCGGAGGAAGGCCTCATTGGCCTGCGGCACCTCGAGCCGGTGGTAGTTTCCGGGATCGGCCTCGAATCTCGCGAAGTAGGGCTGGCCCAGAGGACTGGGCGGGCCGGGTTCGACGTCGAAGGTGAAGGCCAGGCGCTCGCCGGTCGGCGCGTCGAGGTAGACCCGGGTGCCGACGCGGAACGGCGTCGATCCGAACAGGCCGAGGGTGCCCGTGTCCGGAACGGTTTCACCGATATCGGCGTCGACCAGGCCCAGCGACCAGCCGAAGCCGAGGTCGCCGTCGGTGTCGGCGCGCAGCGAGTCGTACACCCGGGTCATTCGGAGGGGGAAGCCGGCCAGGTCGAGTTCGATATCGTCGAACTCCAGCCGGTTCCGCCCGAACTTGGCGTCGCCGACGACATCGAGCACCAGCGCTTCGACGCGGCCGAGGCCGATGTCGTTGCGGGCGATGATGCGGACGACGTAGCGGCCGTTCCTGAGGACCGTGCCGTCGAAATTCGCGAGGACCTCGGGCGTTGGCACCGCGGACGTGCCTTCGCCGATCCGTGTCCAGTCGGCCTCGTCGGACGCGACGTTGTTCAGGTCGACCTGGTCGATCGGCGCGAACTCGACGACCCAGTCGATCAGCGGCCGCTGCGATTCGATCGTGCCCTCGATATCGACGGTCACGGTGACCGAGTCCTCGACGGCCGGCGAAGTGATCGTCACGACGGGACGCAGCTGCTCTTCCGGAACGTTCTTCGCCAGCACCTGGCCGAACCAGGCGAACTGGCCCAGGCCGTTCTCGGCGGTCAGGCGCAGGAAATAGATGCCGTCGGGCAGCGACGACAGCGGTGCGATGCCGAGCAGGTCGGACGCGACCGGTCCCGTTCCGGTACCGATTTCGATGTAGTCCGGGTCGGCGGCGGCCAGGTCGTAGGGGTCGACGAGGTCGACCGGCGCGTATTCCAGCGTCCAGGCCGTCGGCGCCGGGTCGCCGAGCACCTGGCCGATGATGTCGACGTCGCCGTCGGCGCTGACGCCGGGGGCGGGCGTAAGGATGCGCGCACGGGGCGAGGTGGCCGCGCTCTGATTCGACTGGCCGGCGGCGTTCGGATCGAAGGGCACGCTTCCGTCGGCGTTCATGACGTAGATCTGGAGCTGACGCGTCGCGGTCTGGCCGCCGGAATCGGTGGTTTCCGCTTCGATCAGCAGCTGGCCGGGCAGCAGCAGGTCGATGTCGGCCGCCGCGTCGTCATCGAGGGTCACCGCTGCACCGTTGGCGGTCACGGTCAGGCTGGCGATGCCGAGGTCGTCCTCGGCATGGGCCTGCAGGCGGACCGATTCGCCGGCGCGCAGCTCCGGCGTGGCCGGCACGTTGTCCTCGATGCCCAGCGTCAGTGTCGGCGGCAGGTCGCGGGCGAAGCGGCCGAAATCCAGATCCGTGAACTCGAATTCTTCCGGCGTCATCGTGACGATGTGGGCGTCCGGGTCGGCGGCCGCGAAGTTCAGCACCTCGGCGCCGACGAACTCGAAGCCGAACCAGGTGCCCAGATTGTCCAGCGCGACCACCTTGACGAACCGGATCGCGCCGCGAACCTCGTAGTCGGCGAGGTCGATGTTCAGCGTGCCCTCGTTCTGTTCGAACACCCCGATGCTCTGGAGGTCGTCGATGGTCTCGCCGATGAATACCTCGGCCCGTTCGCCCGCGCCGCCCCCGGAGTAGCTGTAGAGCACCAGGTCGGTCCCGCCGCCGTCGACGATCGGCTCGTCGAATCGCAGCGTGATCCTGGATCCGAGCGGCAACGTAAGCAGCTCGGTGCCGTTCCGCGGAAAGGGCCCGCTGGCGAGGTTACGCACGCCGATCGGCTCCAGTACGAGATCGACCGAGTCGACGATCTGAGCCGATGCGTTCGAGGCAGTCGACCCCCAGTTCGGCGGATAGTCCGAGGCCATCCGGCCGTAGGGCACGTCGAAGTTCCCGACCCCGGGCGGCGCATGCACGTATTCGACGACCTCGTCGGGCAGGCGATCGTAGGCCGGCGTCAGCCCGCCGGCGGGAAAGGTCTGCAGGTTCGGCGCCGGCAGCACCTGGCGTACGTGCCAGACCCCGGCACCGACCCCGGCGAAACGGTAGCGCCCCTCGGCGTCGGTCCGGTCCAGCGGTTCGCCGCCGTCGAAGCGGCCGTTGTAGTTCGCGTCCAGGTAGACCTCGACGCCGGCCAGCGGCTGGCCGTCGACCAGGTCGCCGTCGCTGTCCGGGTCGAAGAAGGCCCGCCCCTCGATCGATCCGCCGAGCAGTTCGAAACCCTCGAAGCTGTTGGCGTAGATCAGGTCGTCGGCCGGGTCGCCCTGTGCGGCGGCCGGGATTGTTGCTGAGATCGTCGCAGAAACCAGGCCAGCGGCCGTCAGTGCGCGAACGGCTTTGCGGAAATCGGTCATCGGTCTTGCCCTCGGTGCGTGCCGGAGGAACTCTAGGTCGGCCCGGGCTGCAAGTCCTTCAGATTCCGTGAAAGATCGTGAAATCGAATGATTCGAGGTGTTCTCGAGATTCCCTGAAAAACAGCCGATTCACGGGCTTTCACAATCTTTCACCGCGTTCGAAGGATTCCCCCCGGGAAGTCGAATAGCTTGACGGCGCGCGTTCAGGCGCTGTGCCGAGCGAATACCGAGGGAATCGAAAATGACGAACAAGGATCTACGCAGAACGGTTCTCGCGGCCTTGCTGCTGGCCGCGCCTTCCGCAGGCTTTTCCGAAACGATCGCTGTCGGACCGGAGATGACCGCCCGGACCGATGGGGTCTGTTCGTTGACCGAGGCGATCGACAACGCGAACAGGGACGCCCGGACCTGGCCCGACTGCCCGGGCGGAAGCGGCGCGGATCGCCTCGAGCTGACGCCGGGGCACGCCTACACCGCAGTGCTGCCGTGGACGGGCTCGCAGTCTGCAGTGCCGCCGATCCGGGACGACCTGGAGATCATCGGCTTCGGCGCCACGCTCATGCGCGATTCGAGCGAACCGTTCCGCCTGATCGAGGTGTCGAACGCCAGCGTTCGAATCGTCGGAATGATGCTCGAAGGCGGGCTGTCCGACAGTCCATCCGGCGGCGCGGCGATGGACGGTGGCGGCGCAATTCTCGTTCAGCAGGCCGATCTGATCGTCGAGGGCTCAACGCTACGCGCGAACCGCGCTGCGGGCCTGTTCACTCTGGGCGGCGCGATCCGGATGGACGATTCCGAGGTCACGATCCTCGACTCGCTACTGGAAGGGAACAGTGCGACCAGCACCGCTTCGAACGCCGGCGGTGGCGCCATCGCCCAGTTCAACGGCAGCCTGACGATTCGCCGCTCTGCGCTGATCGACAACTTCACCGATATCCCGTGCAACCCGGGCTCGCCGAGCAGCTTCCGCAGCAATGGTGGGGCGCTCCGGATCGAGGCCAGTGCCGATACCGGTGCCCAGGCCTATATCTACGATTCGACGATTGCGGGCAACCGGGCGGTTTCGGGCGGCGGGATTCACGTGGCGGCGATCGCGGATACCGGTGTCGCCGGCATCGAAGACGTGTTCGTGCAGGTGATTCGCTCGACGGTGGTGGCCAATGAAATCGGCTGCCCGGATCCGGCCGGCCAGGGCGACGGCATTCGCGTCCAGACCCTCGGCGGCGGCGAGGGCCTGGTGGCCTTCGGCAACACGATCCTCCATGGCAACGGACGATCGGTGGGCGCCACGGTCGACGGTGTGGACTGCAGCGCGGACGTTCCGAACGTCAGCTTCGTTTCACTGGAAGGAAACGTGCTGGACGATGACGATACCTGCCCCGGCGGCGGCTTCGACGCGTTCGCCGCCGACATCGACCCGGTCATCGACACGCAGCGCAACTTCACCCATTACCTGCCGCTGGCGAACGGACCGGCAGTCGACTTCTTCGAGACCGGGGTGAATTGTCCGAACGGGACCGAGGATCAGCTCGGCAACCTGCGGGCCGGCGGTGCCGGGCAGGGTGGGTCGCTGTGCGATGTCGGTGCCATCGAACTGCCGGAGAGCGGGCCCGGCGTTGCGCTTTCGGTTTCGCTTGCGGGGGCCGGTTCCGGCACGGTTCAGAGCCTGCCTGCGGGCATCGATTGCCCGGGGGTGTGCTCGACGGACTTTCCGAACGGCACCGAAGTGCAGTTGATCCAGATGCCGGACCCCGGATCGGGCTTCGACGGGTGGGGCGGGTCCTGCTCCGGCGACGGGGCCTGTGTCGTCACCATGGACCAGCCGCGTTCCGTCGTGGCCGACTTCGCCGCATTGAACACGCTGAACGTCAATGTCAGCGTGGGCGGAAGCGTGACCAGTACGCCGGCCGGCATCGATTGCCCGGACACGTCCTGCACGGCCGATTTCCTGCCTGCCGAAAAAGTCATCCTGCAGGCCGAACCGGAGCCCGGCGCCACGTTTGCCGGCTGGTCGGGCGATTGCTCCGGAACGGGCCCCTGCGTGGTGTCGATGGAGCAGGAGCGTTTCGTGGTGGCGACGTTCAGTGCCGTGCCGGGCGATCCGACACTGGACGTGTCGATCCAGGGCAGCGGCAGTATCACCAGCCTGCCCAGCGGCATCGACTGCCCCGGAACGTGTTCTGCCGAATTCCCTTCCGGGACCGAGGTGACGCTGACGGCGACGCCGTCGGCCGGATTCGCGTTCGACAGCTGGAGCGGCGACTGCAGCGGCGACGGGCCCTGCACGATTTCGATGGACGGCCCACGCGCGGTCACGGCCGACTTCATCGCGGTAAACCCGCTCGATGTCACGGTCAGCGGTCCGGGCTCGGTGACCAGCACGCCTCCGGGCATCGACTGCCCGGCCACGTCCTGCAGCGCCGCTTTCCTGCCGGCCGAGAAGGTTGTGCTCCAGGCGCAACCGGATCCGGGCGCCACCTTCGTCGGCTGGGCTGGTGATTGTTCCGGAACCGGTCCCTGCGTCGTCAGCATGGAGTCTCCCCGTCAGGTCACGGCCACGTTCACCGCGCCGCCCAGTCTGTTCACGCTGGATGTCGCGATTACCGGCAGCGGTTCGGTGACGAGCGTGAATCCGCCCATCGACTGTCCCGGCATTTGCTCGACCGATTACGTGTCCGGAACCGTGGTCGAACTCGTCGCCACGCCCGCGCCCGGCTGGGTATTCGACCGCTGGGAGGGCGACTGCTCGGGCAGCGGAGCCTGCGTGGTGACGATGAACGGGAATCGCAGCGTCACGGCCGTTTTCGAAGCCACCGGCTTCGAACTTCGCGTGGTTCTGGAGGGCGAGGGCGTCGGACAGGTGGTCGAACTGCCCGGCAGCGGCCTGATCGACTGCCCCGGCGTCTGCAGTGCCGTCTATCCGGTCGGAACCGAAATTTCATTGGGGGCATCCATCGAGCCCGGGACGCGCTTCATCGGCTATCGAGGGGATTGTCAGGGCGGTACCTGTACAGTGACGATGGATCAGGATCGAGAGGTCCGGGCCGTGTTTCTGTCTGCCGAACAGATTTTCATCGATTCCTTCGAATAGCGCGCCGGGCGCGGGATCGAAGGAGCGCTCGCGCGGTTGGGCCGAACCGGCCGCAACGGTCGAGCATCGACAGCGAGCGATTCGGACTCAGCGCACGAGTGCTTCGGACCAGGCGTCCAGCATGGCCTGGTCTTCCGGCGTCCACCAATCGCGGATCGTCGAGCGGGCCAGCCCGGCCGTTTCGACCGCGCCTGTGAGGTCGCCGCGTTCGGCCTGGAGCCGCGCCTTCAGCATCAGTATCGGATGCGGAGCGGAGTCGCTTCGTTCGAGTCGTTCGATCGCCGCTGCGGCGTCGTCGAGATCGCCGCGCTCCAGCCCGAGGCGCGCCCGTTCGGCATCGATCTCGCGCCGAAGCCGGACGTCGCCGGCTTCGAGGAGTTCGCCGGCCCGGTCCAGGGCCCGTCGAGCATCGTCGAACTGTCGGGTTGCTTGAAAATCCCGGGCCATCAGAATTCGGGCACGGACCCGGACCACGGTGTCGTCGGCGGCATCGGCGTCGTCGATCAATTGGCGGATCCGCGCGCCCAGGTCGGGGACCGCGGCGCTGTCGGCCGACTGCTCCGCGGCCAGAAGCCCCAGACGCACGGCACGCTGGTCGCCGTGCCGCCCGGTGAGTTCGGCCAGCCGCAGCGCCTCGCGGCCGTAGAGCGTCGCCTGCTCGAAGCGCCGATCGGCCAGTGCGACTGCGGCCAGGGCCCGGTAGCCGTCGATGGTCAGGTCGTCTTCTTCGAGCGCCCGGGCCTGTTCCAGTGCGGCCGTCGCCAGGGTCCGGGCTTCATCGAAGTTGCCGTGGATCCGCTCCAGATCGGCCAGTCGAATTCGAATATCGACGCTTCCTGCCCGGTCGTCGATCTGTTCCCGCACACCCAGCGCCAGGCGGAGCAGGGCCTCGGGTTCGTTCCGCTCGCCGAGGGCCCTTCGAACGGTTGCCATGCGTGACAGCACGGCCGCATAGCCGCGCAGGTCGCCGATCTCGTAGAACTGCTCTCGGGCGACGTCCAGGTACTCCAGGGCCTCACGGTCACGATCGAGGTCGACGAGGACCGAAGCGAGCGTATTCCGGCTGCTGGCCTGCGCTCGGCCGATCCCGGCAAGATCGGCCAGCCGGATCGCTTCGCGCAGCGTGGCTTCCGCCTCGTCGAGACGGCCCAGATTCCGCTCCAGGAGTCCGACATTTCCGAGCACCAGGGCCTTCGAGGCAGGACTTTGACTCGCGGCATAGGCGCGCCGCAGCGCATCCAGCGCCTCGTCGTAGCGGCGCAGTCGCCAGTACCCGAGGCCCAACGCGTTCTGGATGCGCAGCTGCCAGAAGTCGCCGGACAGCCGCTCGGCCATCGGTTCGAGGATGGCGATGGCGCGTTCGGTTTCGCCGTCGCGGCGCAGCGCGATGGCCAGTTCGTAGCGGGCGAACTCGAAGCCCGGGTCCTCGGCCAGCGCGGCCTCGAACAGCGTGGCGGCGCGGCGGACGTCGCCGGCCAGCTGGGCCGTCATGCCCCGGAGCAGGGTTTCGATGGCAAAACTGCTCTGCGAGACCAGCCCGGCCTGAAGTCGAAGTTCTCCGTCGGCATCGCGCTCCAGCGTGTCCAGGATGGGGTCCAGGCCTCGCTGCACCAGGTCGGCCGCTTCATCCAGCCGCAGCCGGAACTCGGCGTCGTCCAGCGACGCGCCGCGGACCGAGATTTCCAGCTGCCGCCGGTCGTCGGGGCCGGCCGGGGACTCGTCGGGTTCGAGCGCGGCCAGGCTGACCTCGACCAGCCGCGACGCGGGGTCGATCTCGTCGTCTTCGTCGGCCACCTCTACGCGCTCGGCGCCGACGGTGTTGCCGATCACGAAGGCCAAGTAGTCGACGAAGGCCGCCGACAGCGGTTCGCCGCGTTCGGGGGCAACGGCTCGCAGGGTCAGCGTCTGGACCGCGTCGGCGGTCGGCAGCGCCGGCTGGCCGCGATACCACTGCACGGCGCTCAGCCCGGCGACGACCACCAGAGCGATCAACAGCAGCCGCAGCGTGGAGCGCGACTCGCGGCGTGCGGGCGGTTCGGACGGTTCGGGCGGTTCGGGCGGCGGCCGGTCGGGGCTCGATTCATTCTTCTGGAGATCGTCGGTGGTGACGCGCTCCAGGTCGCCGATGAACTGGTAACCGCGACCGTAGCGCGTGGCCAGCATCGTCGGGTTGCGCGCCGGGTCGCCGAGCGCGGCGCGGATGTCCCGGATGACCTGGGCGATCGAGCTTTCCGACAGCGCCTGGTGCCCCCAGACCTCGTCGAGGATGTCGTCTCGGCTGACGACTTCGGGGGCGCGCTCCACGAGCAGCTTCAGCACCCGCAATGCGTGGTCGCGCAGCAGCACCGGACCGTCGTCGGCGCGCAGCGTTTCGCGCACGGGGTCGAGTTCGAAGCCGCCGAAGCGATAGACCCAGTTCGCTGCGGCGCTGCTGTTCTCTCGCGTCTGTTCGGGATGGTCCCCCGGTCCGCTCATGTCGGGTCTGCCGGTAACGAAGCCGTGCCCGGAAGTATATCCATGGCGCGCAACGGACTCACGCGTTTCCGGTGTCGGTCGACGCCGGCCCGCGATCCGACATCGACGCGGCCCAACCGAGCGCTCCGATGACCGCGAGGAACTCGGACGGCGGGGGCAAGCGCATGTCCATCCGCCGGCCCGAGTCGGGGTGATCGAAGGCCAGCCGTTCGGCGTGCAAGAGCAGGCGATGGCTGCCGAACTTCATCCGGAACAGTCGATTGTGGCGGCGGTCGCCGTGGTTGACGTCGCCGACGATCGGGTGGGCGATGCCGTTCAGGTGGCGGCGCAGTTGGTGCCGACGTCCGGTCTTCGGTTCGAGTTCGACCAGGCTGTAGCGTGCCGTGGGGTGGGGTGCGACGGGTTCGTCGAGCTCGGTCCGGGCCAGGCAGCGGAAGCGCGTGACGGCCGGCTGGTCCCCGCGCTGTTCGTGCTTCAACGGCCGGTCGATCGTGCCGTCGTCGTCGATCCAGCCGCGCACGACGGCGAGGTAGCGTTTCTCGACGGTGCCGGCCATGAACTGCTTGCCCAGTGCACCGGCCGTTTCGGCGTCGAGGGCGCAGAGCAGCACGCCGGAGGTCGCGCGGTCGAGCCGGTGGACGGTCCAGACGCGCTGGCCGAGTTGTTCGCGGAGGATCTCGGAAAGAAAGATCCGGTCGCGCGAGATGGTCGTGCGGTGGACCATCAGACCGGACGGCTTGGCGACGACGATCAGGTGCGCGTCGCGATAGAGAACGGGGACGGCGTCCGAGGCACTCATGCGGTGGATTGCGGCAGGAAAGCCAGGAGTCTAGCCCGCATTATTCATGAATGAGCTCGCGCCCTTGCCTGGTCCTTGTCCGCACAGCGAATCGTCCTCGCTCCGAAATACAGCATGGTAGTCCGCTCGGTCGGAAAATTCCCTGTGCGAACGATTCCCGGCGCAATCATCGCGGCGGTTCATGAGTAATGCGGGCTAGTCGAAGCGGGCAAGCGTACCTGCCGAAAAGAATTGTGATCTGCGTCACACCGGTGTACCGTGGCGGTTCATCTCACGAGGGAGTTCCACCATGAAACTCGTTCCAAGTCTGTCTGTCCTGTTGCTGGCCACGTCGGTCGCCTTCATCCCTGCCACCTACGCCGCCGGCCCGATGGGCGAAGACGAAACCGCCGTCTGGTCGGTCATCGAGGCATCCTGGGAGGACGAAACCGGTGAAACCGGCGCCTGGCCGTCGGAATACATCCACGATGATGCCCACGGTTGGGGCGCCGAATGGCCGATGCCGCGCGATGCCGAGTCGCTCGCCAACTGGTCGCGCTTCGGCGCCGAGTCGGGTCAAAGCCTGATCTACGAACTGTTCCCGATGAACGTGACGGTCAGCGGTGACACCGCCGTGGTGTATTACGCGTCCGTGCAGGTCCGCGAAAACCACGAGGACGAGCGCGAGCGCACGTCGACCGGCCTGGTCGAGACGCTGGTTCGCACCGACGCCGGCTGGAAGTTCATCGGTCTGACGAGCTTCGAACTCGGCGACGACTGACGTTCTGCTCGCCGGGGGCCGGACGCCGACCCCCGGCCATTCCGGCGCGGCCGGGTCGCCGATTGCGCGGTGGGAAGATTCGGGTCGAGTGTGCCCCGCCACTCATTGTGTGACCTATGGAGTGCGCCTGAATCGACAGTGCAAGGCGACCCGCAGCGAATGGCAAGCCCTTTGCAGGGGACGCAACGCCGTAATGTCGACTCAGACGCACTCCCGAAGGGCAAGCCCGCTTGTCATCACGATTCGCCTCGCTGAGAGTTGAAGGATCAACGACGAGGTACACTCGCCTGCAGCCTCCTGCCTGCTGGAGATTCGGGCCATGTACTTTCGTGTCGACGCTCCCGTTGTCCCCGAATGTCGCCTTCGACCTGCAAGCGCGGCGTGGCAGGCCCTACGGACCGCATCCCTGCTGGTGACGCTGATGGTGCTATCGCCGCTGGCCGGCGCGGGCACGAGCTGCCCGGCGCCGTTCAACGATAGCGGTTCGGCGACCTTCTACGACGCCACCGGTGGATTCAATGCCTGCACGCTGGACATCGGCAACGGCCTGGTCGCGGCGATCAACGACGCGCAGTGGGACGGCTCGGCCCGGTGCGGCGAGTGTCTCCGAGTGACCGGCCCGGAGGGCACGGTGCTGGTCCGCGTCACCGATCGCTGCGTCGGCTGCGCCGAGGGTGACCTGGACCTGTCGGAGCCGGCCTTCGATGCCATCGCCGACCCGGTTCAGGGCATCGTGCCGATCAGCTGGGAGCGCGTCGAGTGTCCGGTCTCCGGGCCCGTGGCCTATCGATTCCAGGGCAGCAACTCGTTCTTCTACAAGATCCAGGTTCGCGACCATCGGTACGGTGTGGCTTCGATGGCGTATCGATCGGGCGGATCCTTCGTGCCGATGAACCGCGTGTCGGACAACCATTTCCAGGCCTCCGGCGTGCCCAATCTGTCGGTCGCCGTGGTCCGCATCACCGCCACGACCGGTGAGTCGCTGATCGACACGCTGGGCGATCCGAGCCAGACCGGCGTGATTGCCGGCGCGGCGCAGTTCGCGCCCTGTGATGGAGTGTTCGTCGATGGATTCGAGTCAAGCTGACGATCGTCCGTCGCGCGCGGTTCCCGTGGCCGGTCCCGCGTCGGGATTGCGACCGATGTTCGTTCGAATCGTTGTGACGCTTCTGCTCGGCGCCTTGCTGGCGGGTTGTGCAGGGGTCGGCACCTCGACGCTCCGAAGCGAGCCCGATCCGATGTTCGGGCTCGGCGATCACGAGGCCTTCTCGTTCCGATCGTCTCGACCGCGGTTTCCACGTACTGGTCCGGCTGCCGCGCAGCTACGGCGAAGGGGACCGCGACTATCCGATGGTGTTCCTGCTCGACGGCGGCATCCTGTTCCCGATGCTCAGCCCGTATCAGCTGATGATGGAGGTCGAGGGCAGTGCGGGCGAAGTCGTCGTGGTCGGCATCTCCTGCGGCGGCCTCGGTTTTGCCAACGGCAATCTTCGCGCGACCGATTCCACCGCGCCGTCGCCGGAGGTGGAGTACTTCAGCGGCGCGGCGGCCTACCAGGAGTTCCTGGCCGACGAATGGCTGCCCCGGCTGCGGCGCGAGTTCCGGATCGATCCGGATCGCGCCCTCCTGTTCGGCCAGTCGCTGGGCGGCCAGTTCGCGATCCACGCGGCGCTGAACCGGCCCGAGCTGTTCTCGACCTGGGTGGCGATCAATCCGGCGATCCATGCCAACCTGCCGTACTTCCAAGCGCTGGACGCCGAACCGGCCGAGACGCCGACCGAACTGGTGCTCGCCATGGGCAGCGAGGACCCGTCCCGGTACCGCGATGCCGCGGCGGCGTGGCTGGCGGCGCGCCGGGCCGATCCCGATCCCGGGATGGCTCTGCAGGTGATCGAACGGGCCGGCGCGCATCACGCGACCAGTGCGCCGGCCGCCTATTTCGGGATCGTCCGCCGGATCGCGCCGGCGCTGTCCGAGCCGAACTGAACCCGGATCGCTACCCGCGGTAGGGTGGGGGCACACTCGAACGCTGGAGTCTTCATGACCGAATCGCAGCAGAACGATCGCGTAGTGCTGATCACCGGCGCCTCGTCGGGCATCGGTGCAGCGACCGCCCGCGCGGCCGCCGAGGCCGGATACCGGCTTGCGCTGACCGCGCGCAGCACCGACAAGCTCGACCGACTCGTCGCCGAGCTGGGCCGGGAGCGCGCCTTCGCCGTGCCCTGCGACGTGAGCCGCTTCGAGGCCCAGCAGCGCATGGTCGACACGGTCGTCAAGCACTACGGCCGAATCGACGCGGTGTTCGCCAACGCCGGCGTCGGCGGCGGTCCGGGCGGGTTTTCCAGCGCACCGGTCGACGGCTGGCGGGCGATGGTCGAGGTCAACATCCTCGGCGTGGCCTACACGCTGCGGACCACGCTCGAACACGTCAAGAAGGCACGCGGGCACGTGGTGCTGACCGGATCGGTGGCCGGTCGACGCACGCTGACCGGATCGTTCTATTCGGCCACAAAGTGGGCGGTCTCGGCGATCGGCTACGGCCTGCGCGAAGAGCTGAAGGGCAGCGGCGTGCGGGTCACCCTGATCGAACCGGGCATGGTCGATACGCCGTTCTTCGACGACCCGAAGCCCGATGCGCTGCGGCCCGACGACGTCGCCCGCTCGGTCGTGTACGCACTGACCCAGCCGGACCACGTGGACGTCCACGAGCTGATGGTCCTGCCGACGCCGCCGCTCGCCGATTGATCCAGATCATGCAGCGCGCCCTCATCCCTGCCATGCTGCACGGCGGGTAGACAAACTCGGAGAACGATCATGCGCTTCATTCCCAAGGCGCTGCTGAAGAAGACCTACAACCGCGGCAGCCTGCGCAACGAATCCGGCGGCGTCCGGCTTTCGGTCAAGAACCGCCTGGCGCCGGCGACGCTGTGCCGGATCGATCGCATCGCCCTCGATGGGCAGGCGGTGGACCCGGCCGCCGTCCGGGTCTCGGTGGACGGGGGCGAGCCGTTCGCGCTCGATCGCCTGTGCGACAGGCCCGTCGACTTCGCGCTCGGGACCCTGCTGACCCTGATGCTCGATCGCCCGCCCCTGGACGCCGGTGAGTACGAGATCGCGCTGGAATTCACCGCCGAGCCCTTCGGTACGCTGGCCTTCGAACTCAAGGATTCTCTGAACACCGGCGAGCAGGCGCCGGATGCCGTTCCCCGATCGGCCGAAGACGACTACGCGACCGACGTGATCCAGGCCCGCCGGCGCTTCGTGCGCGAGCAGACCGGTGGCGCGCTCGAACACGTTTCGAAGGTCTCGTTCGACCCGCAGGTCTGCCGCGGCAACATCGAGCATTTCGTTGGTGCGGCACAGATTCCGCTGGGCGTGGCCGGGCCGCTGCACGTTCGGGGTCAGCACGCCGACGGCGCGTTCTACGTGCCGCTGGCCACGACCGAGGGCACGCTGGTGGCCTCCTACAACCGGGGCATGAAGGTGATCGCCGGCTCCGGTGGCGTCAAGTGCGCGGTGGTCGGCGACAACATGCAGCGCGCTCCGGTGTTCGAGTTCGAGGACGCCGCGACGGCCCGGCGTTTCGCCGACTGGCTGGTTGCGCACATGGACGACATCAAGGCCGTCTGCACCGAGTCGGATCGCTTCGTGACCCTGAAGCACATCGACTACTACCTCGTGTCGCGATTCGTGTACACGCGATTCAATTTCACGACCGGCGATGCGGCCGGGATGAACATGGTGGGCAAGGCGACCTTCGCGGCCTGCAACTGGATCCTCCAGCACGCCGCCGAGTTCGAGGTGTGCAACTTCTTCCTCGAATCGAACTTCGCGACCGACAAGAAGGCCTCGATGATCAATTCGATGCGGACCCGCGGCAAGCGGGTGGTCGCCGAGTGCACGGTGAAGCGGGATGTGCTGCGCGACGTGATGGATGCCGATACCGAGATGCTGGCGCATCATGCGCAGCTGGCCAACATCGGCGCCATGCTGTCGGGCGCGAACAACAACGGTGCGCACGCGGCCAATGCCATCACCGCCATCTTCATCGCCACGGGGCAGGACGTGGCCAACGTGGCCGAATCATCGGCCGGTATCCTGTACACCGAACTGACGCGGGACAAGGACCTGTACATCTCGATCACGCTGCCGTCGCTGATCGTCGCGACGGTCGGCGGCGGCACGGGGCTGCCGACGCAGAACGAGTGCCTGCAAATGATGGACTGTGCCGGGCCGGGCAAGGTGATGAAGCTGGCCGAAATCATCGCCGGGACGGTGCTGGCCGGCGAGATTTCGCTGGCCGCCGCCATTTCGTCGCTGGACTGGGTGTCCAGCCACGACCAGTACGGCCGCAACGATCCCACCCGCCCGGGCCACTGAGTCCCGTCGGGCCGCCGGGCCCGGGCGACCCGAGCAGCCTCGTCAGGCGCTGGCGGGCGCTTCTCGCTGGACGGCGACGTAGAAGATCTCGCCGCCGATCTCGGCGACGCGCTGTACGGTCCACTCCATCGTGAACCGGCTTCCGTCCTTGCGGTAGTTGACGGCCTTGCCGTGAAAGGGTCGGTCAGCGGCCAGATCCTGTTCGAGCCGCTCGAGCACCTCCGTGTCGGTGTCCTCGCCCTGCAGGAAGCCGGGCGTGCGGCCCAGTACCTCGTTCCGGCCGTAGCCGGTCAGCTCGCTGAATGCGTCGTTGACGAACACGATCGTCGAGGCGTCTTCGGGGTCGGAGGCGCGCGTGACCATGACCGAATCGAAACTGCGTTCGGCCAATGCGGTGAACAGCGGTGATGCAATGGTCAGGGAGTCGTTGCTCATGGTGCCTCGTTGCGATGACAGGCGCTCACCGTAACGCGTGCTCGTCAAGACCGCCGAAACGGTCGGTCGATGATTCCACGCACGATGGTGCCCGGTTTGATGCCGGTCAAGCGGCCGGACGGGCGCGCTCGGTACGCTGGGGGTCCATTTCGCTTTCAAGGAGGCAGTCATGAACCGGGTACAGGGAAAAGTGGCGGTGGTCACCGGCGGCGGGCTCGGCATCGGGCGCGCCTCGGCGATCCGTCTGGCCGAAGAGGGCGCGGCCGTGGCCGTGCTGGACATCGACGACGAGGCCGGGCGCGAGGCCGTTGCGACCATCGAGGCCGCCGGCGGCCGGGCCGGATTCTGGCACGTCGACACCACCGACGAGGACGCGGTGAAGTCCTGCTTCGCCGAGGTCGCCGAGCGGTTCGGCGGGCTGCACGTGCTGGTCAACAATGCCGGAATCGCCGGGGTCAACAAGCCCACCGACGAAGTCACCCGCGAGGAATGGGAGCACCTGTTCGACGTCAACGTGACCGGCGTGTTCCTGTGCACCAAGCACGCGATCCCGCACATGCGCAGGGCCGGCAGCGGCAGCATCATCAACCTGTCGTCGATCTACGGCCTGATCGGTGCGGCCGACCTGCCGCCGTACCACGCCTCCAAGGGTGCGGTCCGGCTGATGAGCAAGAACGACGCGTTGTTCTACGCCACCGAGAACATCCGCGTGAACTCCGTTCACCCGGCCTACATCTGGACGCCGCTGGTCGCGGACCTCGGCAAACAGCATCCCGACGGGGTCGAGGCGTTCCGCAAGCTGCTGGATTCCAAACATCCGATGCAGCACGTCGGCGAACCCGACGACATCGCCTGGGGCGTGGTCTACCTGGCGTCCGACGAATCGAAGTTCGTGACCGGCAGCGAACTGGTCATCGACGGCGGCTACACCGCGCAATAAGCGGTCGAGCAACCAGCGGTCCCGGCACGCGGGTCGACGATCAGTCGCGTGCGCCGGGATCCTTGTCGGAGGTCGCGGCGCGCGCCACGCGCGCCTTCTCGCGTCGCTTTTCGGGCGTTTCGGCCATCGTGACCAGTGTTTCCACGACGTCGACCTCACCGTCGCGCAGCAGCGCACCGAAGCTGCGCCGGCAGGCGGTCCAGGTGCCGCCGATGATCGCCAGGTAGATCGTGGTCATCAAGGCTGCGTAGGTGATCTGATCGGCAACGTCGCCGAACCAGTCCGGAACATCGATCCCCAGCAGGCCTTCGATCGCCCGCTCGAGGATCGGCCCGACGAAACCGATCTCGACGAACAGCAGCACCATCACCCAGACGATGATCTTGAACACGATCAGGCGGCGAACCAGGGTCTTGACCGCTTCGCCCCAGGCCCGGCTGTAGCACAGCGCAGCCACGGCAATGGTCAGGCCGGCGGCGACCGCCAGCGAATCGGCCATGGCGTCGAGCAGGGTGCCAATGGACGTCCACTCCGGCGCGCCGGCCACCGCGTCCACGCCGCCGAGCGTGCGTTCGACGAAGGCGACCAGGACCAGGGCGATGCCGGGCGGAATCAGTGCTGCGGCCAGCCACGGAAAATCGGCTTCCGACGCGCTCGGATCGCCGAACAGGTAGCGGCGGTAGGCCAGCGCGTAGGCGACCGCGAACAGCACGGCGCCGAGGTGGATGAAGTCGAACAGTGCGAATCCGCCCAGGATCGACTGCAGCGCCCGGCCGCCGACCACACCGAGCACGGTACCGGCAAGCAGCGTGGTGCGCGGCCATGGGCCGAACACCCGGTCCAGCCGATCGTCGTCGCGCTGGTCGTTGAAGGCCTGGCGGAGCGCCGGCAGCATGTCGGCCAGGCCGCGTCGGGCGACGCGGAACAGGTGAACGGGGCGGTACACGGCAGCATCCGGTCGGGTCAGTCCGCAGCATCGCCGCCCCGGTGTTCCGGGTCAATGGGCCGGAAGTCGCGTCGGCTTCAGAAAATGGACAGTCCGAGCCGCTCGGCCAGTTCGTGCAGAGCGACCCGCCCGGCGACCGAATTTCCGGCCGCGTCCAGCGGCGGCGACCAGACGCAGATGCCGGAATGATCGGGCGCGACGGCCAGAATGCCGCCGGCCACGCCGGACTTGCACGGCAGGCCGACGGAGAACGCGAAGTCGCCGGCCGCGTCGTAGGTGCCGCAGGTCAGCATCACCGCCATCACCCGGCGCGCCAGCGGCCCGGACAGGATTTCCCGCCCGCTGGCCGGGTCGATGCCGTCGTCGGCAAGAAAGCGCGAGGCGCGGGCCAGCTGGCGCGCGGTCATCGTGATCGCGCACTGGCGGTTGTAGACATCCAGCACCGCGTCGAGCGGGTGGTTCAGGTTGCCGAACGCCGCCATCAGGTGGCCCATGGCCCGGTTGCGCTGCGACGTGGCCTCTTCGGCGGCGGCGACCGATTCGTCGATCGCGACCGCTTCGCCGGCCAGCTCGCCGAGCAGTTCGAGCAGCGACTCGATCGGGTCGCTGCAGTGTTCCAGCAGCAGGTCGGCGATGACCAGCGCGCCGGCGTTGATCATCGGGTTGCGCGGAATCCCGCGCTCGTGCTCGAGCTGGACCAGGGAATTGAACGGGTCGCCGGACGGCTCACGCCCGACCCGCTGCCAGATTTCTTCGCTGACGCCGCGTTCGCTGCCCAGCCGCTGCATCGCCAGGACCAGGGCGAACAGCTTCGACAGGCTCTGGATCGGGAAGCCGACATCAGCATCGCCGGTCGCGTTCTCCTGGCCGTCGAGCCCGGCCATCGCGAGGCCGAAGCGGTCCGGGTCGGCGCCGGCCAGGGCCGGGATGTAGTCGGCCACCCGGCCGCGTTTCGCGTGCGGTCGCGCGGTCGCGGCGACGTCGTCGAAAAGGTCGTCGAGGCGCTGCATGTCGGTTGGTGGGCATCCCGTCGTCGAAGAGCAGGAAGGCAGGGTACCAGCGTGAATCCTTCATCGCGCGGGTAGACTGTGGGTTCCGATGGCTGCAAGGAGTTCGTCCGATGACCGGGAACGCTCGAATCCCCGCTGTGTCCGTGCGCCCGTTCCTGCGCTTGATCGCGCTCGTGTTCGTCGCGTTTCTCGCCGGTTGCCAGGCGGCCAAGTACCGCACGCTGGAAACCTTCGGCATCGAGAAGCGCGACATCCTGTCCGACCGGGTCGAATCCGCGCGCGACGCCCAGGACGACGCACGCGAGCAGTTCGTCTCGGCGCTGGAGCAGTTCCGGGCCACCGTGGCCTTCGACGGCGGCGAACTCGAGGATCTCTACGACCGCCTCGACCGAGAGTACCGGCGCAGCGTCGACGACGCCGACCGGGTCCGGGACCGGATCGATTCGATCCGGCAGGTCGCCGAGGACCTGTTCGAGGAGTGGGAGGACGAGCTGGCGGCCTACCGGAGCGCCGAACTGCGCGCGCGCTCGGCCGCACTGAAGCGGGATACCGAGTCGCGCTACGCGCGCATGATCGGCGCGATGGAGCGGGCCGAGGCGACCATGGACCCGGTGCTGCAGGCCTTTCAGGACCAGGTGCTGTTTCTCAAGCACAACCTCAACGCCCGCGCCGTCGCTGCGCTTCGGGCCGAGCTCGACGGCATCGAGGACGACACCGAAGCGCTGATCTCGGCGATGAACGCCTCGATCGACGAGGCCGATGCCTTCATGCGGTCGCTGAAGGGCTGAGCGGATTCATCGTCGGGCCCGGGCCGTGGAGCGGTGTCCCGGCGTGCCGAGACGCTCGGCCGAACTCCACCGCTCACGTTGCTCTGGGTGACCCCGACGAGGCGATTCGCGATCCGGGGGAACGCTGACGAGGCCTTGCATCTGCCCGTCGGAGTCTGGCACGGTGGTAGACGGCTGACGTCGCGCAGACCACCGACACCCGCTGGTCGAAGCCCGTCGGTCGAAGTCACCGCCAACCACCGTGGAGGGTCAATGGAAACCGAAGCTCGTGATGCATCGACCGCAGAACCTGCATCGGAGGTCGAGTCCGGGGCCGACTCCGAGTCCGAGTCCGTCATCCCCGAAGTCTTTCTTGCCCGGTCCGGATCCGATTACGCAACCATCGACGAGGCGCTGCAGGAGGTCCTGCGGGCGATCCGTCAGCACATGGGAATGGAGGTCGCGTTCATTTCGGAGTTCGTCGCCGGCGAGCGCACCTTCCGCTACGTCGATCGCGACGAAGACGCGCCGGCGATCGAGGTCGACAGCGGCGAGCCGATCGAAGGCAGTTATTGCATGCGGGTCGTCGATGGGCGTTTGCCCCAGATCATTCCCGACGCCTGGGAGCTGAGGGCGGCCGAGGAAATTCCGGCGACCCGGGCGGTACCGGTCCGGGCCCACCTGAGCGTTCCGATCCGCCTGTCCAACGGCCAGATCTACGGCACGTTCTGTTGTTTCAGTACCACCCCCGACCCCAGCCTGGATCGCCGCGACCTGGCCGTGATGCGAGTGTTCGCCGATTTCGCGGCCCGCCAGATCGAGCGCCGCAGCGTGATCGTGTCGGAGCGACACGCGGCGCGGGAACGCATTCAGGGGGTGCTGGACGAGCGAGGTCTGTACATGCTGGCCCAACCGGTGTTCGCGATCGGCGACTCGGCCCCGGTCGGGTTCGAAGCGCTGGCCCGTTTCTCATCCGGTCCGCTGCGTCCGCCCGACCAGTGGTTCGAGGAGGCCAGGCGCGTGGACCTGCACGAGGACCTTACCGCGCTGGCCGTCGACGAAGCCGTCAACTCGCTGGAGCGCCTGCCGGGATCGGCGTCGCTGAGCATCAACATCGAGCCCGATGCGGTGATCTCCGGTGAAGCCGGGCGCCTGTTGGCACGCGCCGACGCCCGGCGCATCGTACTCGAACTGACCGAATCCCGACGCGTCGAGGATTACGATCATCTCCGATCCGAACTCGCGCACCTGCGATCGCTCGGCATCCGGATCGCCATCGACGATTTCGGCGCCGGCTACGCCAGCATGCGCCATGTGCTCGAGCTTCGGCCCGATCTCGTCAAGCTGGATCGCAGCATAGTCAGTGACGTCGATCAGGACGGCGACCGGCGGGCGCTGGTGGCCGCCATCGTGGCCTTTGCCGAGGAAACCGGCACGCGGGTCGTCGCCGAAGGCGTCGAGAAGGTTTCCGAACTCGAGCAGTTGGTTGCAATGGGCGTCGATCGTTACCAGGGGTACCTGCTCGGGCGGCCGATGCCGATCGTCGACTGCGCGGACTACCGCCTTCCCGATGATCTCGCCCCGGTGCTGGCCGCGGCTTGACGGAACGGCGACGGATGCACGGCGTCGTGCCGAGATCGTACGCCGCCACTCGTTCGGGAACGTTCAGCGAATCGGAGCGTCAGAGACGGACGGGTCGGGTGCGCTGGAATCCAGGGGGTGGCGAGTGGTGCAGAACAGGTCGATGAAAATGGCGCAGAGGTATTGGCGAATCGGCGGGCTGCTGCTTGCAACGCTGGTCCAGGCCTCGGTCGCGCTCGGTGACGAGGCCGCCTTCGAGGCCTGCCGCGCGCAGCTTGCCGACCAGGCCCGGGCGCACGGTGTTCCCGAGCGCATCGTCGAGTCCGCCCTGCTGCCGGTTCGCTACCAGGCGCGGGTGATCGAACTCGACCGGGCCCAGCCGGAATTCCGGCAGTCGTTTTCCGCCTATTTCCGGGCCCGGGTCAGCGCGGCGCGGATCAACACCGGGCGCCTGATGCTGGCCAGCTACCCCGAACTGTGGTCGCGCCTGCTGGCCGAATACGGCGTGCCGGGCCGTTACCTGGTCGCGTTCTGGGGGCTGGAGACCAACTACGGCGGCTTCCTCGGCGGCATGCCGACGCTCGACGTGCTGGCCACGCTGGCCTGCGATGATCGTCGCTCGTCGTTCTTCACCGAGCAGTTGATGACCGCATTGGGACTGATCGAGCGCGAGCGACTGGAACCGGACCGAATGCGCGGATCCTGGGCCGGCGCCATGGGCCATACCCAGTTCATGCCGTCGACCTGGCGCGACCACGCGGTCGACGGCGACGGCGATGGTCGCATCGACCTGTGGAACAGCATCCCCGACGCGATGGCCTCGGCCGCGAGCTACCTGGCCGACCTGGGCTGGCGGGCCGGTGAGCGCTGGGGCAGGGAAGTGCGCCTGCCCGACGGATTCCCGTTTGCCCAGAGCGGGCTGGACCAGCGCCGGCCGTTGTCGCACTGGCGCGCGCTCGGCGTGCGGACCGCCCGCGGTGAGCTGGTGCCCGATCTCGACCTCGAGGCCGCGGTGCTGGTGCCGATGGGACACCGCGGGCCGGCCTTCCTGGTCTACCCGAACTTCGATGCGATCGTGGCCTGGAACCGTTCGCAGTCCTACGCCCTGGCCGTGGGCCACCTGGCCGACCGAATCGTCGGTGGCGGGCCGTTGGCGGCCGGGCTGCCGGACATCGACCGCGCCCCGGCCCGCGCCACGGTCGAGGCGCTGCAGCGACGACTGGCCGAACTCGGGCACGATCCCGGCGAGCCCGACGGGCTGATCGGGCCGGCCACGCGCGCCGCGCTGCGCGACTGGCAGGCCCGCGAGGGCCGGATCGCCGACGGCTATCCGGATCCCGACACGCTTCGCGCGCTGGGCCTGGAGCCGGCTGCGGAAGCGGACGAGACATGACCGGGACGAAGCCCCACGCGCCGGCGCCGGATCGCTTCGGTCCGCTGCACCTGGGCCACCTGCTGCTGCTGGTCGGCGGACTGGCCCTGCTGGCCGGCAGCGTCTGGATCGATTCGCGCGTCGAGTCGCTGCCGGACTTCGAGCGCGAGGGCCCGGCCGAGGCCCGCAAGCAGGCCTTCTTCGACTACCTGGCGCCGCGGGTGCGGCAGGCCAACGACGAAATCCGGGCCGAGCGCCGCCGCTTGCTGGCGCTTCAGCGTCGGATCGAAACCGGCCAGGCGCCCGGCTGGTGGGAGCGGCGCTGGCTCAACGCCCTGGCGCGATCCTACGAGCTGGACCCGGACCCGCAGCGCAGCCTGGCCGAGACGGTCGATGCGCTGACGCTGCGCGTGGATACCGTGCCACCGGCTCTGGCCCTGGTTCAGGCCGCAGTGGAGTCGGGCTGGGGACGCTCGCGCTTCGCCCGCCAGGCCAACAACCTGTTCGGTCACTGGTGCTACGAACCCGGATGCGGCCTGGTCCCGGCGCGCCGCGACGCCGGTGCCCGGCACGAGGTGGCCGCGTTCGAATCGCCCCGGCAATCGGTCGAGCGCTACCTGCACAACCTCAATACCCATCCGCCGTACGCGCCGTTCCGCCAACGCCGCGCGGCCCTGCGCGCGCAGGAGCGACCGCTGCGGGCCGGCGAACTGGTCGAGGGACTGCTGCAGTACTCGGAGCGGCGGGACGCCTACGTCGAGGAAATCGAGACCGTGCTGCGCGTCAATCGGCCCCTGCTCGAGGCCGCGCTGGCCTCGTCCGGACCCGCCGCGGAGCGACCGTGAGCGGCATCGGACCTGCGCCGCGTCACTGTCGGGTGTTGCTTGTCCTGCTCGGACTGGCGCTGCTGCCGGGACCGGTCGGGTCGCTGTCGGGCCGTTCGCCGCCGGTGCCGGCCGCCGACCACGCCGTGATCCTGCTCTACCACCACGTGGCCGACGACACCCCGGCCGCGACCAGCGTCCGCCCGGATCGGTTCGCCGAGCACCTGGCCTGGCTGGCCGACAACGGCTATCGGGTGCTGGCCCTGGACGACCTGCTCGAGCGCCTTCAGGCCGGCAGTCCGGTGCCCGATCGATCGGTTGCGATCACCTTCGACGATGCCTGGGTGTCGGTCCACGACGTGGCGGCACCGATGCTGGCCGAGCGCGGCTGGCCGTTCACGGTCTTCGTCAACACCGGTGCGGTCGACGCCGGCCAGGGTCCGGTCATGACCTGGGACCAGCTTCGTGCGCTCGCGCCGCTGGGCGGCGCGATCGGCAGCCACTCGGCCTCGCACGATCATCTGCCGGCGCGCCGCGCCGGCGAGTCCCCGGATGCGTGGCGCAGCCGGATCGACGCCGACCTGGCCCGCGCCCTGGCGCGGATCGAACAGGAGATCGGACAGGCCTCGCGAGCGTTCGCGTATCCGTACGGCGAGGACAGTGCGGCCCTGGCCGAACGGGTTGCGCAGGTCCATGCCTTCGGGCTGGTCCAGCGCTCCGGGGCGGTCGGCCCGGGCAGCGATTTCCGGGCCCTGCCGCGGTTTCCGCTGGCGGTCGGCTTCGACGGCCTCGACCGGCTCGAGCGAGCCGTCCGGTCGCGGCCGCTGCCGGTCCGCGAGGCCCGCGCGACGCCGAGCGATGACGGCATTCGCGATCACGCGCTGGACCACCTGACGCTGGTCCTCGGCCCGGGCGATTACCGCGCCGACGCGCTGGCCTGTTATTCGGCCGGGGGCGACTCGCTGGACCTGCAGCGTCCGATGGACGCCGAGGAGCGCATCGTCCGGATCACATTGCGCGGTCTCGATCGGCCGGGCCGAAACAAGATCAACTGCACCGCGCCGGCGGCCGACGGTAGCGGCGACTGGTACTGGTATTCCTACCAGTGGCTGCGCCCGCCGCTGGAGTAGGCGGCCGACTCGGCCTGCACTGGCCGCCGGGATCCTCCACGGGACTGGGCCGTTGAAACGGGAGCGCGCGCGCAGGAGCCGGAACGTCGATGATCGTCGCGGCCGCCGCGGCCGCCGCGTCGCGGCCGGCGGGGGAATCGGCCTGGTCGGGATCGGCATCGTGGTCGTCGTCGGTCTGTTGCTGGGCAAGAGCCCGATGGAGATGCTCGGTCTGGTCGCCGAGCTCGACGAGGGGGGCTCGCCGGCCTCCAGCGCACCGGCCGCACCGCCCGATCCGGAATCGGCTGCGTTCATCGAGGCGATTCCGGGTGAGACCGAGGACGTCTGGAGCGAGATCTTCGCCGCCCGCGGCGAGCGCTATCCGGCGCCGACGCTGGTCCTGTTCAGCGGGGTCGTCCAGTCGGCCTGCGGGCGGGCCAGCAGTGCGGTGGGCCCGTTCTACTGCCCGGCCGACCAGCCGGTCTGCATCGACACCTCGTTCTACGACCAGATGGAGCGCCGGCCGGGCGGCGGTGGCGACTTTGCCGAAGCCTATGTGATCGCCCACGAGGTCGGCCATCATGTCCAGACCGTGACCGGCACCACCGAGGTCGTCCATCGGGCGCGCCAGCGCGGCGAGAATCTCGAAGGCACCGATGGCCTGCTGGTCCGCCAGGAGCTGCAGGCCGACTGCTGTGCGGGCGTCTGGGGCCATCGCGCCCAGCAGCGTCACCAGTGGCTGGAGCCAGGGAACATCGAGGAGGCCCTGGACACCGCCAGCGCGATCGGTGACGATCATCTTCAGCGCCGGGCCCGCGGCACCGTGGTGCCGGATTCGTTCACCCACGGAAGCGCGGAACAGCGCGTGCGCTGGTTCCGGCGCGGCTTCGAAAGCGGTGATCCGGCACGCTGCGACACCTTCGGTGCCATGCGGCTGTGACCCTCAGGCCTCGAGTTTCGCCGCCGGTTCGCGTGTGCCGTGCCGGACCAGGCGCAGGAAGTCCGGCCGGTCGAGCAGGCGCAGGTTGAACTGTTCCAGGTGCGGGTTCCACAGCTGGCAGTCGCAGAACAGGAAGCCGGCCGTTTCGAGCCGGCGCATCAGCTCGATCAAGGCCACTTTCGACGCATCGCGGGCGTGATGGAACTTGCTCTCGGCAAAGAACACCCGGCCGACCGCGACGCCGTAGACCCCGCCGACCAGTCGGCCGTCGAGCCGGACCTCGAGGCTGTGCGCGTCGCCGTGCCGGTGCAGTTCGTTGTATGCCGCCTGCATCTCGGTGGTGATCCAGGTGCCCTCGGCGTGCTCGCGCGTTTCCGCGCAGGCCCGGATCACGGCGTCGAAATCGCGATCGACGGTGACCTCGAAGCGGCCCTGGCGCAGGGTCCGCTCCAGCCGCCGGGGTACGTGGACGGCGTCCGGGATCAGCACCGCGCGCGGGTCGGGCGACCACCACAGGATCGGCCCACCGGGTTCGTACCACGGGAAGATGCCTTCGCGGTAACCGGCCAGGAGGCGCTCGCGCGACAGGTCGCCGCCGACCGCGATCAGGCCGTCGGGATGCCGCCCGGCACCGGGGTCGGGAAACACCGGTGCCTCGCCCAGCACCGGCACGGCGAACGGCGCCCCGCTCATCGATCGGCCTCCGCCGGCTCGAACGCCCGGTAGGGCACCAGCTCGTCGAGACGACGCCGGTGCTGGACCAGGGCCTCGGCTTCCATGCCCAGCCAGTGCCGGATGCCTTCGCGCAGGCCGGGGTGCGCGATCCAGTGCCACGAGCGGGTCCGGACCGGCACGAACCCGCGCCGGATCTTGTGCTCGCCCTGGGCGCCGGGTTCGAACACCGCCAGGCCATGTTCGATGCAGTACTCGATGCCGCGGTAGTAGCAGCACTCGAAGTGCACGTCGCGGGTCTCCTCCAGCGCTCCCCAGTAGCGGCCGTACAGCCGCGACGACGATCGCCAGAACACGCCACAGGCGCGGTCGAGGCCGTCGCGCGCGGCCATGCAGACCAGGAACCGATCGCCGAAATCGCGCGCGGCGCGGCGGAAGAAGTCCTCGTTCAGGCTCGGTCGGTTGCCGTAGAGCAGGTGCGTGGTGCGGTAGCAGCCGGCGACCGTGGCCAGCTCCTCGTCGCTGATCGTCGCACCGTCCAACCAGCGGTAGCGCCAGCCCTCGTTGGCGCGTCGGCGCTCCTGGCGGATGTTCTTGCGCGGCTTGGCCCGCAGCGCGGCGAGAAAGTCGTCGAAGCTGCGCCAGTCGCGGTTGTGCCAGTGGTACTGCCAGCCGAAGCGGCCCAGCCAGGTCGAATCGTCGAGCACCTCGGCGTCGTGTGCATCGCCGAAGTTGATCGAGGCGGCCGGCAGGCCGTCGTCGGTCAGTCGCTGTTCGATTCCGGCCAGCGCGGCGGCTCGGGCGTCGCGGTCGTGGCCGAACAGCCGCGGCCCGGTCACCGGGGTGAACGGGGCGGCGATCAGCAACTTCGGGTACCACGGCAGGCCGTTGCGCTGCGCGGCGTCGGCCCAGGCAAAGTCGAACACGAACTCGCCGTGCGAGTGCAGCTTGATCCAGCCGGGCAGGGCCAGCCCGGCCCAGTGCCAGCCGGTCGCGCCCTCGACGCAGCCGGACTCGCCCGCGGCGCGCAGGAAGCGCGCGTCGGTGAACGGGTTCTCGTCGCGGTTCAGCGCGTTCCAGGCCGCCGGGTCGAGCCGCGCGAGGTCGCCCGCCTCAGGGCTGGTCGAGGAACTTTTCTGCATCCAGCGCGGCCATGCAGCCGAAGCCGGCCGAGGTGATCGCCTGACGGTAGACGTGGTCGGCGACGTCGCCGGCGGCGAATACGCCCGGCACGCTGGTGGCGGTGGCCATGCCCTCCAGTCCGCTGTTGATGATGATGTAGCCGCCGACCATGTCGAGCTGCCCGGCGAAGATGCCGGTGTTCGGGTCGTGGCCGATCGCGACGAACATCGCATCGGCCGGAATGTCGCGGGTCTCGCCGGACTCCACGTGCTGGATGCGGACAGCGGTCACGCCGTCGTCGTCGCCGAGCACTTCGTCGACGACATGATCCCAGGCGAATTCGATCCGGCCTTCCTTCTCGCGCTCGAACAGGCGGTCCTGCAGGATCTTTTCCGCCCGTAGCCGGTCGCGGCGGTGGACCAGCGTGACCTTGCTGCAGATGTTGGCCAGGTACAGCGCCTCCTCGGCCGCAGTATTGCCGCCGCCGACCACGACGACCGGCTTGTCGCGGTAGAAGAAGCCGTCGCAGGTCGCACAGGCCGACACGCCGCGCCCCTTGAACGCCTCCTCGGAGTCGAGCCCGAGGTAGCGGGCCGAGGCGCCGGTGGCGATGATCAGCGCATCGCAGGTGTACTCGCCGGAATCGCCGGTCAGTCGGAACGGTCGTTCGGACAGGTCGGCGGTGTGGATGTGGTCGAACACGATCTCGGTGTCGAAGCGCTCGGCATGGGCCAGCATGTCCTGCATCAGCTGCGGGCCCTGCAGCTCGGCCACGCCGCCCGGCCAGTTCTCGACCTCGGTGGTGGTCATCAGCTGGCCTCCCTGCTGGATGCCGGTGACGATGGCCGGCTTCAGGTTGGCGCGGGCGGCATAGACGGCGGCGGTGTAGCCGGCCGGTCCGGAACCGAGAATCAGCAGCCGGAAATGGCGGGAATCGGCCATGTATACTTCTCCGAAGTGGTCTGTGGACGGTGGTCGGGGCGATCCGGAGACCGCTCCCAGAAGGCCCGCGGTCGTCGATCCGGGCGCTCGAGCGCAGAGACTACCGCAACGTCCGGCAGTTCGGCGTGCGTCCGTGCCCTCGGATCGTGGTCGAACCGTCGCCGGCACGGACCGTGGACAGCAATTTCCTTTTCTGAAACTATGCGTTAGACGCGAATCCTGCAAGGAATTCTCGCTTGGCCCGAAGTCCCCGTAAAGCAAGCTCGTCTCCTCGCCGTGCCGCCCGGCGCGGTTCCGGTGCCGAATCCACCGAGCGGGCCGCGCTCGAGCGGCGCCTGTTCGAGGCGCTGTTCCTGCTGGTGCTCGTCGTTTCGGCCTACCTGTTGCTGACCCTGATGACCCACGACGCGCGCGATCCCGGCTTCTCGCGATCCGGCGGCGAGGTGGTCAGCAACCTCGGCGGCCGGTTCGGTGCCTGGATTTCCGACTTCTTCCTGGTCGTCATGGGCTACATGGCCTGGCTGCTGCCGTTCCTGATGGGCGCGGCGGCGTTCCGGTTGCTCAGCGAGCGCAGCGAGCCGGTCGGCTGGCCGGAGTGGAGCGTGCGGCTCGGCGGCCTGGTCCTGATCCTGCTGTCGGGCTGCATCCTGTTCGAGATGCAGCCGCGCGGTTCGCTGGAGCATACCGGCGGCATCGTCGGCAGCCTGCTGGCCGAGCCGATGGTCGCGGCGATGGGCTTTACCGGCGCGGCGCTGATCAATTTCACCATCCTGCTCGCCGGGATCACGCTGTTTACCGGGCTGTCCTGGATTACCGTGATCGACCGCACCGGGACCTTCGCGATCGCAGCGGTCGCCTGGGCGATCGACAAGGCCGGCGAGGCGCGCGACTGGATGGCCGGGCGGCGCGCCCGCGCCGAGCGCGAAGAGGTGCGCAAGCGCGACACGGTCAAGCGCAAGAAGCGCCCGGAGGTCCGCATCGAGCCGCGGGTCGAGACCCAGCCGGCCGAGAAGACCAAGGCCAGGCTGGCCCAGCGGTCGCTGTTCAAGAACCTGCCGGCCGGCAGCCTGCCGCCGCTCGACCTGCTCGACGAACCGCCGAAACAGGAGCCGGGCTATTCCACCGATACGCTGAAGGCGATGAGTCGGCAGGTCGAACTGAAGCTGGCCGATTTCGGCATCGAGGTCGAGGTCGTCGCGGTCCATCCCGGCCCGGTGATCACCCGGTTCGAACTGCAGCCGGCGCCGGGCGTGAAGGGCGCCCAGATCGCCAACCTGGCCAAGGACCTGGCCCGCGGCCTGAGCGTGATCTCGGTGCGCGTGGTCGACGTGATCCCCGGCAAGAGCGTGATCGGCCTGGAGATCCCGAACAGCAAGCGCGAGATCGTGTTCCTGCGCGAGATCCTGGCCTCGGAACCCTACGAGAAGTCGGGCTCGGCGCTGACGCTCGGGCTGGGCAAGAGCATTTCCGGCAAGCCGATGGTGGCCGACATCGCCCGGATGCCGCACCTGCTGGTCGCCGGCACCACCGGGTCGGGCAAGTCGGTGGCCGTCAACTCGATGATCCTGAGCCTGATCTACAAGGCCACGCCGGACCAGGTCCGGATGATCATGGTCGACCCGAAGATGCTGGAGCTGTCGGTCTACGAGGGCATTCCGCACCTGCTCGCGCCGGTCGTCACCGACATGAAGGAAGCGGCCAATGCCTTGCGATGGTGCGTGGCCGAAATGGAGCGCCGCTATCGGCTGATGTCGCAGCTCGGCGTGCGGAACCTGGCCGGCTACAACAAGAAGATCGCCGAGGCCGAGGACAAGGGCGAGCCGATTCCCGATCCGCTCGTCGACCCGAGCACGCTGGCCGCGGGCGAGGACAGGCCGAGCCTGAGCAAGCTGCCGTTCATCGTCGTCATCGTCGACGAGTTCGCCGACATGATGATGATCGTCGGCAAGAAGGTCGAAGAGCTCATCGCCCGCCTGGCGCAGAAGGCCCGCGCGTCGGGCATCCACCTGATCCTGGCCACCCAGCGCCCCTCGGTCGACGTGATCACCGGCCTGATCAAGGCCAACATCCCGACCCGGATGGCCTTCCAGGTCTCCTCGCGGGTCGATTCGCGGACCATCCTCGACCAGCAGGGCGCCGAAAACCTGCTCGGCCACGGCGACATGCTCTACCTGCCGCCGGGCAGCGGGTTGCCGGAGCGCATCCACGGGGCCTTCGTCGACGACCACGAAGTCCACCAGGTGGTCGAATGGCTGCAGGCCCAGGGCGCACCGGACTACCTCGAAGAGGTCCTGTCCGACACCCAGACCACCGCCGACGGCCAGACCATCGGCGAGACCGGCCTGCCGGAGGCCGCGTCCGGCGACGAGACCGACGAGCTCTACGACAAGGCCGTGGCCTACGTGCTCGAAAGCCGCCGGGCGTCGATCTCCGGCGTCCAGCGCCAGCTGCGGATCGGCTACAACCGCGCCGCGCGGCTGATCGAGGAAATGGAAGCGACCGGGATCGTCAGCCCGCCGGAGCACAACGGGCAGCGGGAGGTCCTGGCACCCGCTCCTCCACCGCGGGATTGACGCTGGGGCTGCTGCGCGGCCCGTGACCGGCGCCCGGCGGTGCTCGGAACCCTCTTCGCGCGCAAGCGCCCTCCAACAGGCGCCGGATCGCCGGGCCCGGATCGAAGGTCTGTTGGAGGCCGCTTGCGGGCGAAGGGTGGCCCGGCCGGTTCGCGAGCAAGCTCCCTCCAACAGGCGAAGTGGGCGGCGCAGTCGATCGGAGGTCTGTTGGAGGCCGCTTGCGGGCGAAGGGGGGTCGGATCGGTTCGCGAGCAAGCTCCCTCCAACAGGCGACGGATCGCCGGGCCCGAATCGAAGGTCTGTTGGAGGCCGCTTGCGGGCGAAGGGTGGCCCGGCCGGTTCGCGCGCAAGCGCCCTCCAACAGGCGAATCAGCACCGGCGCCGGATCGAAGGTCTGTTGGAGGCCGCTTGCGGGCGAAGGGAGGCCCGGCCGGTTCGCGCGCAAGCGCCCTCCAACAGGCGAATCAGCACCGGCGCCGGATCGAAGGTCTGTTGGAGGCCGCTTGCGGGCGAAGGGAGGCCCGGCCGGTTCGCGCGCAAGCGCCCTCCAACAGGCGAAGTGGGCGGCGCAGTCGATCGAAGGTCTGTTGGAGGCCGCTTGCGGGCGAAGGGTGGCCCGACCGGTTCGCGAGCAAGCTCCCTCCAACAGGCGAAGTGGGCGGCGCAATCGATCGAAGGTCTGTTGGAGGCCGCTTGCGGGCGAAGGGTGGCCCGGCCGGTTCGCGCGCAAGCGCCCTCCAACAGGCGAATCAGCGCCGGCGCCGGATCGAAGGTCTGTTGGAGGCCGCTTGCGGGCGAAAGGAGGCCCGGCCGGTTCGCGAGCAAGCTCCCTCCAACAGGCGAAGTGGGCGGCGCAGTTGATCGAAGGTCTGTTGGAGGCCGCTTGCGGGCGAAGGGTGGTACGGCCGGTTCGCGAGCAAGCGCGCTCCAACAGGCGACGGATCGCCGGGCCCGGATCGAAGGTCTGTTGGAGGCCGCTTGCGGGCGAAGGGTGGCTCGGCCGGTTCGCGCGCAAGCGCCCTCCAACAGGCGACGGATCGCCGGCGCCGGATCGAAGGTCTGTTGGAGGCCGCTTGCGGGCGAAGGGTGGTACGGCCGGTTCGCGCGCAAGCGCCCTCCAACAGGCGCCGGATCGCCGGCGCCGGATCGTAGATCGTCAGGTTTCAGCCACCGTTCAGGGCAGGGCGGTCATAATCGGGGCCACTTCGAACCGGTGGATTCCCGCTGTGAAACTCCATTTCCTGATCCCGGTGCTCTCCGTCCTGTTCGTCGCGCTGCCCGCGCCGGCGCAGCAGGCCGACGCACGGGCGCTGCTCGATGCCTTCGCCGATGACCTGACCAGCCTGACCGCCGAGTTCACCCAGATCACGGTCGACGGCCGCGACGAGGTGGTCGAGCAGAGCGCGGGGCGGATGGCCTTCGAGGCGCCGGAGAAGATCCGCTGGGACTACCTCGAACCGTTCCCGCAGGTGCTGATCGCCGACGGCGAGCAGCTCTGGCACTACGACGAGGCGCTGGAGCAGGTCACGGTCCGGCCGCAGCCGGCGCCGGAAGACTCGCCGATGCTGGTCCTGACCCGGCCCGACCTGCTCGAGACCTTCTACCGCGTGCTGCGGTCCGATCAGCCGAACGTACTGCGGTTCGAGCCGCTGTCCGACGAAGCCGGCATCGAGATGGCCCGGCTGACCTTCGTCGACGGCGTGCCGTATGCGCTGGACCTGTTCGACCCGTTCGGCCAGTCGACCCGACTGACGCTGGAGAACATCGAGCGCAATCCGACGATTGCCGAAGGCGAGTTCGTGTTCGAAGTGCCCGAAGGCGTCGACGTGCTCGAAGGGCTGTGACCGGCCGACGCTGAGCCGCCCGCATGGCCGCCTACGGCACCATCCTGCTGCTGATCGCGCTCGGCCGGCTGTTCGCGGCCGGCCGGGTGCTGCCCGACAACGCCGCCGACACCCTGAACCGGGTGGTCATCGTGGTCTGCCTGCCGGCGCTGATCTTCCTCCACGTGCCGACGCTCGAGGCCTCGTGGTCGCTGCTGCCGCTGGTGCTGGTGCCGTGGCTGCTGCTGGGGCTGACGGTCGCACTGGTGCTCGGGGCCTCGAAGTGGTTCGGGCTGTCGCGGCCGGTCACCGCCGTACTGCTGGTGCTGATCCCGCTGGGCAACACCTCGTTCCTCGGCTTTCCGCTGATCGGCGCGCTGCTCGGTGAAGAGAACGTCCGCTTTGCGGTGGTCTACGACCAGTTCGGCTCGTTCCTGATCGTCTGCACGCACGTGCTGTTCGTGCTGGCCTGGTACGGCGATGGCCCGGCGCCGAAGCCTGCTGACGTCGTCAGACGGATTCTCGCGTTCCCGCCGTTCCTGGCGCTGGTTGCCGCGCTGCTGCTCGGCAACGCCTGGTTTCCCGACTGGCTGATGACGCTGGCCGAGCGGCTGGCCGATATGCTTCTGCCGCTGGTCACGCTGGCCGTGGGCCTGCAGTTGAAGCTCAAGCTGGTCCCCGAGTACCGGCTGCCGCTGGTGCTGGGCCTGGTCGGCAAGCTGCTGGTGCTGCCGGCCGCCGCGCTGGGCCTGGCGCAGCTGTTCGGGACCGACTCACCGATCCGCGAGGTGATCGTGCTGGAGTCGGCGATGCCGCCGATGATCACCGCCGCGGCGCTGGCCTCCAGTGCCCGGCTGGCACCGCCGCTGGCCTCGGCACTGGTGGCCTGGGGCGTGCTGTTCTCGGCCGCCACCGTGCCGCTGTGGCACTGGCTGGTGGTTGCGTCATGAAGATGCCGGCGGTGTCGAGCCGATGAGCAGCCAGCTGGTGTAGGCGACGAAGATCACGATCAGCGAAAGTCCTTCGATTCGATTGATCCGGCGCCGACCGCGCAGGTTGAAGCCGTAGAGCAGCACCAGCACCGTCAGACCGGTCATTACCGGGACATCGCGCTGCAGCAGGGTCTCGGACACCGGCAGTGGCCGGGCGAGGCCGGCCAGGCCGATGACGACCAGGGTGTTGAACAGGTTCGAACCGACCAGGTTGCCGAAGGCCAGGTCATGCTCGCCGCGACGCGCGGCGACCACCGACGAGGCCAGTTCCGGCAGCGACGTGCCGATGGCGATCACCGTCAGTCCGATCACCAGGTCGCTGACGCCGAAGGTCCGGGCGATGTCCACCGCGCCCCAGACCAGCAGCCGAGAACTGATGATCAGCACCGCCAGCCCGACGACCAGGCCGACCACGCTGCGTCCGATCGGCGCATCGGGTCGCTGCCGGAGTTCGGCCGCCACATCGTCGCCGAGCGGGTCGGCCGGGCGGCGGTGCGCTTCGAGAAGGCTCCACAACAGCAGGCCGGCGAACAGGACGAGCAGGACGACGGCATCCAGCCGCGAGACCTCGCCATCGAGCAACTGGTAGCCGGCCACCACGGTCAGTCCGAGCAGCAACGGCAGCTCCCGTTTGACCGCCTGGGACTGGACCGCGACCGGCGCGATTACCGCGGTGATGCCGAGGATCAGCGCGAAGTTCGTGATGTTCGAGCCGTAGGCGTTGCCGAGCGCGATACCGGGGTTGCCGCCGAGCGATGCCAGCACCGAAACGGTCATTTCCGGCGCCGAGGTGCCGAAGCCGACGACGATCATGCCGATCAGCAGCGGCGGCATGCCCAGCCGCGCCGCCAGCGTCGAGGCCGAAACGACGAAACGCTCGGCGCTCCACAGCAGCAGCACCAGCCCGCACAGCACGGCGAGGATCGAAAGCGTCATGGCTGCATGCTAACCGGAAATCCGGGCCCGCTTCGATCGAATGCCCGTGCTGCGCCGGGGGGTGCCCGGCTTCGCGGTGGCCGTCCGCGACGATTGCGGGCCGGCGGTGATTCAAGCGGAGGCCGCCCGACCGCAGGCGCCGGTAGAATGACCGGATCGGCCTGACCACGAGCGGGAGCCCGCATGACCACCGATCGACTCGTCCTGACCCGACCCGACGACTGGCACCTGCACGTGCGCGACGGCAACGCGCTGCGCGATGTGCTCGGCGCGACCGGGCGCTGCTTCGCCCGCGCCATCGTGATGCCGAACCTCAAGCCCCCGGTGACCACCGTGGAGCGCGCCAGGCAGTATCGAGATCGCATCCTGGCCGCGATGCCGGCCGATGCCGCCTTCGAGCCGCTGATGACGCTGTACCTGACCGACAACACCACCCCGGACGAGATCCGCCGGGCGGCCGAGAGCGGGTTCGTCCACGCGGTCAAGTACTACCCGGCCGGGGCGACGACGAATTCCGACAGTGGCGTGACCGACCTGAAGCATGCGATGCCGGCGCTCGAGGCGATGCAGGACGTCGACCTGCCGCTGCTGCTGCACGGCGAAGTGACCGACGGCGAGATCGACGTGTTCGACCGCGAGGCCGTGTTCATCGAGCGCCACCTGGCTCGGCTGGTCCGCGACCTGCCCGAGCTGCGCACGGTGCTCGAGCACGTGACCACGTCGGATGCCGTCGACTTCGTTCGCGAGGCCCACGACCGGGTGGCCGCGACCTTCACCGTCCACCACCTGCTGTTGAACCGCAACGCGATGTTCGACGGCGGCCTTCGGCCACACCACTACTGCCTGCCGCTGATCAAGCGCGAGCAGCACCGCCGTGCGCTGGTCGAGGCAGCCACGTCGGGCAATCCGAAGTTCTTCCTCGGCACCGATTCGGCACCGCACGCCAAGGGCGACAAGGAAAGCGACTGCGGCTGCGCCGGGGTGTTCAGCGCGCCGGTCGCGATCGAGCTCTACGCCGAGGTCTTCGAGGCCGCCGGCGCGCTGGACCGACTCGAAGCCTTCGCCAGTTTCCACGGTCCCGACTTCTACCGCCTGCCGCGCAATACCGACACCATCACGCTCGAGAAGTCGGCCTGGACGGTGGCCGACGAGCTGCCCTACCTCGACGCGACGATCGTGCCGCTGCGCGCCGGCGCGCAGATCGGCTGGCGGCTCGCGGACTGACGATCCGATGGACCCGATCCTGCTGTTCTTCCTGTTCGGCCTGGCCGCCGGCCTGCTTCGGGCCGAGCTGCGACTGCCGTCGGCGATCTATGACTTCGTCTCGATGCTGCTGCTGCTGTCGATCGGTCTGAAGGGCGGGGTCGAGCTGGCCGAACAGCCGTTCTTGTCGGTGCTGCCCGATGTGCTGGTCGCGATCGTGATGGGCATCGTGCTGCCGCTGCTGATCTACCCGGTGCTGCGCCACGTCGGGCGGTTCAAGCGGCCCGACGCGGCCTCGATCGCCGCGCACTACGGTTCGGTCAGCGTCGGCACCTTCGCCGTGGCCGTGGCCTGGCTGGCCACCCGCGAGATCGACTACGAAGCGCACCTGCCGCTGCTGCTGGTGGTGCTGGAGATGCCGGCGATCCTGGTCGGCATCGTGCTGGCGCGCGGCTTCAGCGCGAAGATGGACTGGACGAGCATCGGCCACGAAGTGTTTCTCGGCAAGGGCGTGGTGCTGCTGCTCGGCGGCCTGCTGATCGGCTGGATCGCCGGACCCGAAGGCGTCGAACCGATCGGCCCGCTGTTCTTCGACCTGTTCAAGGGCATTCTGGCGGTGTTCCTGCTCGAGATGGGCCTGATTGCCGCCGCGCAGGCCTCGAGTCTGAAGCGCCATGGCCTGTTTCTGCTGCCGTTCGGGACCCTGGTCCCGATCTTGTTCGGCAGCATCGGCACCGGCCTCGGGATGCTGATGGGCATGAGCACCGGCGGAACGATGCTGTTCGCGGTGCTGGCCGCCAGCGCGTCGTACATTGCCGTGCCGGCCGCGATGCGCATCTCGGTGCCGCAGGCCAACCCGACCCTGTCGCTGACCGCCTCGCTGGGGATCACCTTCCCGTTCAACGTGCTGGTCGGGATCCCGCTGTACTGGAAATTCGCCGAATGGGCCCATGGGGCCGGGTGACGCCGATGAACACGAATCCAGGCGCCACGCGCCGACTGCTGACCATCATCACCGAGAGCGTGCTCGAGACCGCGCTGACCCGCGACCTGGAGAAGCTCGGCGCACAGGGCTACACCATCGTCGATGCGCGCGGCAAGGGTCATCGCGGCGTGCGCGAGGGCGGTTGGGAAGCCAGCGGCAACATCCGCCTCGACGTGGTCTGCGCCGAAGAGACCGCGCGCAAGATCGCCGCGCACGTCCAGCAGCGCTACTACGACGACTACGCGATGATCGTGCTGCTCGGTGAGGTCGAAGTGCTCAGGCCCGAGAAATTCTGATGATCCGGCTGGGCGTGGGCGCCGTCGACCTGGAGCGCGCGGCCGGCTGGCTGCGCGAAGGCCGCCTGGTCGCGCTGCCGACGGAGACCGTCTACGGGCTCGGCGCGGATGCCTCGAACCCGGACGCGGTCCGCCGCATCTTCGCCGCCAAGGGGCGTCCGCCCGACCACCCGGTGATCGTCCACCTGCCCGACGCCGCAGCACTCGACGGCTGGGCCGGCGAGGTTCCCGAAGCCGCCCGGCGACTGGCCGCGGCGTTCTGGCCGGGTCCGCTGACGCTGGTGCTGAAGCGGGGTCCGCAGGTCGACGACGTGATCACCGGCGGCCAGCAGACCGTCGGTCTCCGGGTGCCGGCCCATCCGGTCGCGGCTGCGCTGCTGCAGCGCTTCGGCGGTGCACTGGCCGCCCCGTCGGCCAACCGCTTCGGCCACGTCAGCCCGACCACGGCCGATCACGTGCTCGACGAGTTCGGCGACGAGGTGAAGGCGGTCATCGACGGTGGACCGTGCACCGTCGGGCTGGAATCGACGATCGTGGACCTGAGCGGCGAGCGACCGCGCCTGCTTCGCCCGGGCATGATCCCGCTGGCCGATCTGGAGACCGTGCTGGGCCACCCGCTGGACCAGGCCGGCGAGGGCGAGGGACCGAAGGCCTCCGGTCGGCTGCCGTCGCACTACGCGCCGCGCGCTTCGCTGGCGGTGGTCGCGGTCGACGCGTTGGCGGGCGCGATTGCGCGGGCCATGGAGACGGGCAGCGTTGCCGTGCTCTCGCGGCGCCCGGCACCGGAGCGCGACGTCCGGGTGGCCTGGCAGCAGCTCCCCGACGCGCCGGCGGACTACGCCCGCGAACTGTATGCCGCGATGCGCCGTGCCGATGCCGCCGGGCCGGCCTGCATCCTGGTCGAGGCGGTGCCGGATGGGCCGGACTGGCAGGCGATCCGCGACCGCCTGGCCCGCGCCGCGGCCTGACCGACCGACGGCGTCCCGGAGCCGCTCAGACCGGCTGGCCGCCCTTGACCATCCCCATCACCTGGCCCATGTCCAGGGTCTGCGCCTTCTGCTCGATCTGAGGGATGTATTCGCCCTGCATCTGCCTGGCCGAGCCGAGGACCTCCGCGTAGGTCTGCTTCAGCAGCTCGGTACTCATCTGGCGGCCACCGGCGTAGTAGCGCCTGGCGACCTGGCCCAGCGCGTAGGTGGTGGCGAACGAGAACGCCATGCCGGTGGCCGTGCGACCCAGCCGGCCGGCGCCGCGTCCGGCGGCTTTCCGGAACAGCCCGCCGATCAACTTGCGGCCGAACTGCTCGACGTACTGCGAGGTCATGCCCACACCCAGCGTGGCCAGGAACTCCTTGATGTGGCCGCGGTCGAGCTCCACGCCGTATTCCCTGCCGATGCCGTAGACCATCTTGATCTGCAGCGGAATGATCGCCATCGAGGCCCACGACTGCGGCAGGATTTCCAGCGCGCCGTTGAGGATCGAATAGTTCAGGATCGACTTGTCGAGCGCGGCCTCGTCGACGGTCCGGGCCGCCACGGTCGGCATGTCGTTCCTGGCCGCCGAGACGGGCAGGGTGGCCGGGACCGCCGCCTCGGTGGCCTCGACCATCTGCTCGGCCTCGTGCTCGATGTCGTCGGTCTCGGTGCCGGCCAGTTCGAGCAGGCCCTTGAGTTCGTCGAGGAAGGCGCGCTCCTCATTGGTCATCCGCCCGTCGGCGTCGCAGACCCCGACCGCCATTTCGTAGGCCAGGTGCTTCTCGCCCGGATCGGCGAGCTTCGCGACCGCATCGGCCAGGGTGGCGCGCTTCAGCAGCACGTCCTGGTACAGCGAACGCAGATCCGGCGCGTCCGGCCCGGCCAGCGTTTCGGCAATGGTCCGGATCTCCTCGCGTTCGTGCTCGTGCTTGGCGCCGTCGGCGAAGGCGGCGAACAGGGCAATGGTCAGCAGGGCGGTGTCGCGGTCGCGGGTGTCGGTCATGGGGGCAGTGCCTGGAAGGAAGACTGGTCCTTGGATCGGGGCGGGGGGGCGCAGGTTCAATACGGGCCGCGATCCATCGTCCGGTCGGCCGATCCGATCGAAGCCGTGGGGTCGTCACGCAGATTGCGCCGGAACGGGGCTTGACAATGCTGATTACGCGTGTAAACCTAGAATCGCTTACAAATGTAATCAACACGTGATCCGCGGGAACGAAGCCATGAAATCGATCAGCGAAGCCGAAAGCATCCTGATGCAGGTGCTCTGGCAGAGGGGGGAGGCGACGGCCGAGGAACTCCGCGAGGCCGTCGCCGAGCGAACCGACTGGCAGCCGGGCACGGTCAAGGCACTGCTGAACCGCCTGCTGAACAAGGGTGCGATCCGCGCCGAGCGTGAAGGCAGACGGTTCCGCTACCGGCCGGTGCTCGAGCGCGAGGACTACGTGGCCGAACAGAGCCGTTCGCTGATCGATCGCCTGTTCGATGGCCGCGTCGCGCCGCTGGTCGCGCATTTCAGTGAGCAGAAGGCGTTGTCGAAGTCGGATCTCGACGAGCTGCGCCGCCTGATCCGGGAGCTGGACGATGGCGAATGAACTGGTGGAGTTCCTGCTCGACGCCACGCTGTTCCTGTCGGCCACCTTGCTGACCGTGATGATGCTCCGTCGCGTCTGGCTGCGATGGTTCGGCGCGGGCAACGCGCTGCTTCTGTGGACCCTGGTCCCGGTCGCGCTGGTCGCGGTGCTGCTGCCGGCGCCGGTGCAGACGATCGATCCGGCCGTTGCTCCGACGGTACCCGCAGCGGGTTCCGCCGCCGCACCGTTCCTGCCTGCCGTGCGAGATCGGATCGGGCGCGCCGTTCCGACCATCGACATGAACGACACAGCGCCCGCGGCGGCGAGGCCGGATCCGCTTGCCGGCCCGCTGCCGCAGGTGTCGATCGCGGTCACCTGGCTGCTGGGTGCGCTGCTGATGACCGCCGTGCTGGTCGTCCGGCAAATGCGCTTGCTGCGATCCCTGGGTCGATTGACTCGGCGGCAGGACGGCACGTTTCTCAGCGAGCAGCCCGACACCGGGCCGCTGCTGATCGGTGCGCTTCGGCCACGTATCGTGCTGCCCGCCGACTTCGAGCAGCGCTACACGCGGCGACAGCAGGACCTGATCGTCGCCCATGAGCGTTGCCACCTGCGTCGCGGTGATGTGCAGTTCACGCTGCTCGCCTGCGTCCTGCGCTGCGTGTTCTGGTTCAACCCGCTGGTCCACCTGGGCTGGCCGCGCTTCCGGACCGACCAGGAGCTGGCCTGTGATGCCGCGGTGCTGCGTGCACACCCTTCGCACCGGCGCGCCTACGCCGAGGCGATGCTGGCCACCCGGTCGGGTTCTCTGGCGCTGCCCGTCGGGTGCACGTGGCGAACCGGCCACCCGCTGAAGACGCGAATCCGGATGATCTGCGCGCAGCCCGTGGGCCGTCTGCGGCTGATCGCCGGCACGGCCATGGTGCTGCTGGCCGGATCGGCCGTGGCCGTCGCGACCTGGAGCCAGCAGGAGCCGCAGCGGTACTACCGGATGGCGACGTTGCCCGAACTCCGGATGAACGTGGCAGCCGCCGAGCCGGCAATGCCGACGCCGGGCCGGGACCGGATCGTTGCGCCGCGAACCGCGCCGATGCCGAGCTACGCCGTGTCCACGCGCCCGCCGCCGCTGCCCGAACCGGAGCCCTCGTCACCGGTCGCGCCGATGGCCGACATTCCGGAACCGTCCGCGGACCGCGTCGCCGACCTTGGCGGGGCCGAATCGGGCGTGCCGGAGGCCGAGTCGGTAGCGGTCGAACACGCCCGGCTCATCCAGACGACCCCGCCGGAGTTTCCGCGGTCGATGTACCGGCCCCGCCTGCTGAGCTACCCGGGCATGCCGAACGACGAGCTGCCTGGCAAGGACGGGTCCCCGGTCGGTCGGCTCTGGGTCTTGCTGCTGCGGGTGACACTGGACGAGCGCGGGAGTCCGGTGGAGATCGCTGTCGATGACTCCAGCATCGACGATCCGGGACTGGTCGAGCGCTATCACGCGCTTGCGATGGAGGCGGTGCGCGACTGGCGCTTCGCCCCGGCGCGGATCGACGAAGAGCCCGTGGTCTCCGAAGTCCTGCTGCCGTTCTATTTCGATACCAACCGCTACAACATCAGGCCGATTTCGTACGAGGCGATTGCGACGCCGCGGTTCCGACCGGGACCGCCGAGCATCGGTTCGGTCAGTCGATACATCGATCGCTGAGCTCCACCGTCCTGCGCGGCCGAGTCCGGCCGGCGGTGAAGACCTTCTTCGCAACGCGAACGACAGGCAGGGCAGCGATTGCGGGGCCGCAGGCGCGGGCCCGGATTCGCGCAGCGCCTACATGAGCGCCGGCACGCCGGCGATCATTCATACGAGGAGCATGACCATGAAACCACATCTCACCATCCGGCCCGTTGTCTTCGCCGCGTCCTTGCTTGCGACGCTGGCCGCATCGTCCACCTTCGCCCAGGACCGGGCGCCGGCGGCCGACGGACGTTCCGAAAAGGTCGACTTCACGCCGGCCGCAGTGATCGACCCGGCCCCGCCGTCGTTTCCAGGAACGTTCTCGAATCCCCGTCTCGTCGCGTATCCCGGCATGCCGGTCGAGCAACGACCCCGACCGGACTGGGCGCCGGAGTACGGTCTCTGGCGGTTGCCGGTTCGTGTGTCACTGGACGCCGGCGGCACGCCGGTCGACGTGAGCGTCGGCGATCATCCGCTGAGTTCGCAGGGGCTGGTCCGGCGCTACGAGCGCCTGGCCCTGCGAGCGGCCCGGGACTGGAGCTACACACCGGCCCGCGTCGACGGCCGGGCCGTTGCGTCCGAACTGGTGCTGCCGTTCTACTTCGATACCGGCCTCGCGCGACCGACGGATCATGGGCGGATCGGACAGCGAAGCTCGCTGCCTGCGCTTTCCTGGAGCTCGATGGCCGTTCGCTACGCGGTCAATCGATAACGGCGCCACCGCGACGCTGTGGGACCTGCGGCCGACCACCCACCGGGTGCGTCGGCCGCATCCTCCAGCGCCTGACGCCGAACTCGGTGGCGTCCTGATCCCTGAATCGTTCGCCTCCGACCGGCCATGGCGTCCAGGTCGGTCCGATCCGAGCCTGCGCGCCATGGGCCCGGAATCGGAGAAAGCGGGTTCGACGCCCGCCGAGCATGGATTCGCCCAGAAAGGAACCTGATTACGCACGTTTCTCAGCCGGTAGTACAGCCCTCCGGAGGCTTGCAGGAGACTCGAGAACAGCAAGCAAGGATCCTTCGAAAGCACTTTTTGCCCAGCTTCTCCTGTTGGAGGGCGCTTGCGCGCGAAGGGTGGCCGCTTCCGAAGTCGTTCGCGCGCAAGCGCCCTCCAACAGGCGGTCTTTCTGCCAGTCCGGCGTCGGGCTGGAATCTCGCTCGGGATGGAAACCCGTCCTTCGAATCCGACCGGACGATCCAACGGCTCGCCTATCGCCTGCCGCGACGCTCCGACGCCGGGACGTTACCCGACCGTGGCCGAGATTCATGCGTAATCAGGAAAACGAAAGGGCCGGCACGGAGGCCGACTGTTTCTTCGGGGGCGTTGCGAGTCGGTGTACTCGCGAATGTGACGTCGCGCAGCGACTCGTGCAGGGTGTTGTGGAGGCGGCGGGGCCTTGCGTGTGGGTGTACACGCAATCGATCGTCGCGCAGCGACGCCCAGGTCGCAGCGCCGAAGGCGCAAGACTGCGGGCCGCAGGCCCGGCGTGAAAGACAGCGGGTTCGACGCCCGCCGAGCATGGATTCGCCCAAAAACGAAAGGGCCGGCACGGAGGCCGACCCTTTCCCGGGGATCTGGTGGAGGCGGCGGGAGTCGAACCCGCGTCCGCAAACCATCTGATCCTGGTTCTACATGCTTAGCCCGCTCTATTCTTTCTCGTCATGCCACAGCCCGAGGGGCAGGGCGTGTGGCACGACCAGTTGCGGTTTGATTTGACCCCAGGCCCCGAAACTCGACCTGAAGCGATCCTGCTAAGTGATCTCCCGTCGAAAGCGCAGGCTCAAACGGGGGAGAGCAGGCTGGTTTTTAGGCAGCCAGTGCGTAGTTGTCGTCGTTGGCAACTAACTTTTTGCAGCCGGGTTTAACGAGGATTGCTGCCTCCTCGGCATGCCCCAGGGTACGTCCGATCCACGTCGAAGCCAGTACGCCCCCGGTGGTACGGAAACTACGACCGGCAAAAGCCGGACAAGTTCCATGGCTGCAACTATACAGGCAAGCCCGGTCGAGCGAGTCCGGGATTGCATGGGCGGCGGCTGAAACACCGACGCGAAGGCCGGATCAGCGCGCTTTCAGGATTCGGCCCTTTTCCCGCTCCCAGTCGCGTTCCTTCTGGGCCCGGCGCTTGTCGTGCTGCTTCTTGCCCTTGGCCAGCGCGATCTCGACCTTGACCTTGCCCTTCTTCCAGTACATGGCCGTCGGGATCAGCGTGAACCCCTTGCGTTCGACCTGGCCGATCAGCTGGTCGAGCTCGCGCTTGTGCAGCAGCAAGCGGCGGGTGCGCATCGGGTCGGTGTCGACGTGCGTCGAGGCCGAGGTCAGCGGCTGGATCAGGCAGCCGAACAGAAAGGCCTGGCCCTTGCGCAGCAGCACGTGGCTTTCGCCGAACTGGACGTTGCCGGCGCGCAGCGACTTGACCTCCCACCCGAGCAGCGAGATGCCGCATTCGATCCGCTCCTCGAGCTGGTACTCGAAGCGCGCGCGCTTGTTCAGCGCAATGGTGGAAGACGAGGAGCTCATGGTCGGGGTCTCGGGTTCGGGAAAATCCGCGGGTCGGGCCGGGCAGTCTATCGAATCGCGACGGCCGGCAGCGTGGTCCTTTGCATCGCGACAGTTTGGGTATGATGCCGGCCATGCCTGAAGTCAACCGATCGGCCCTGGTCGCGCATTCGCCCGGACAGATGTTCGAGCTGGTCCGTGATGTCGAGCACTACCCGAGTTTCCTGAGCTGGGTCAAGGATGCCGAGGTCCACGAGCAGGACCCGGCCCACCAGCTGGCCTCGCTGGAAGTCAGTGTCGCGGGCGTGACCCGGCGCTTCCGCACCCGCAACGAACTGGTGCCGGCCGAGCGGTTGACCATGCACCTCGACGAGGGACCGTTCCAGCGCTTCGGCGGCGAATGGCGGTTCGCCGATCTCGGGATCGGCTGCAAGGTCGAGCTGCTGCTGAGTTTCGATTTCGACAGTCCCGTGCTGGCCGCCGCGTTCAACCGCGGTTTCGTGGTGGTGGCCAACCGCATGGTCGACGACTTCTGCCGGCGGGCCGACGCGCTGTATGGGGGCTGACCGCATCCGGGTCGAGGTGGTAGCCGCCTGGCCGCAGCGGCAGTGGATGGTCGAACTGGACCTGCCGGCCGGCAGCACGGTGGCCGATGCGGTCGAACGGTCGGGCCTGGTCGAGCGCATTCCGGGGCTGGAACCGCGCGATGATCATCTGGGTGTCTTCGGCCGACTGTGCCGGCCCGACCGCGAGCTGGCCGACGGCGACCGGGTGGAGATCTATCGTCCGCTGAAGCTCGACCCGAAGACCATCCGGCGGATCAACGCCGAGCGCCAGAGGCGCGGCGAGTAAGACCCCGGCCGCACCGCTCAGCGCGGCGGGTCGGGCGTCGGTACCGGCTCGTCGTCTTCGATCTCCCGCGGGCGACGCGGAAGGACCGGCTGGTTGTCGTCGGGATCGATGATCTCGAGATCTTCGGGGTCGGTCCCGGCGATTCCGGAGGCGTCGAGGTAACTGCCGAAGAAGTCCACCACGCGATCGTCCTCGAACACCACCGTCAGCGTGCGGCGCTCCGGGTCGCGGCCGCCGCGGGCAAACGAGTTGATGTAATCCCAGCGGTCCTCGTGGAAGGGGCTGCGCACGGCCGGGGTGCCGAGCAGCACTTCGACCTGGCGCTTGGTCAGGCCGACCTCGAGCTGTTCCATGTCGTCTTCGTCCAGCACGTTTCCCTGCGGGATGTTCTGCTTGTAGATCAGGTTGCAGCCGGCCACGAGAAGGGCGAGCGCGAGCAGGGTGAGTCGGAGCATGGGAGCGAGGATTACCGCGTCGGGAAGACCCCGAATGATACAATGGAATTCCGTTCCACCGGCGACTGCTTCCCATGACCCAAGAAACCCGTGAACTCCGCAAGGCCGGCCTCAAGGTGACGCTGCCGAGGCTGCGTATCCTGCAGTTGCTGGACGGTGCGGCGCAGAAGCACATGACCGCAGACGACGTGCATCGACAGCTGATCGACCAGGGCGAGGACATCGGCCTGGCCACGGTGTATCGCGTGCTGAACCAGTTCGAGACCGCCGGGCTGGTCCGCAAGCACATGTTCGACGACGGCACCGGGCGCGCGCCGCAGGCCAGCTACGAGCTCGACGAGGGCGAGCACCACGACCACATGGTCGATCTGGATACCGGGGACGTGATCGAGTTCTTCGACGAAGAGATCGAGCGGCGCCAGGAAGAGATCGCCAGCGCCCACGGCTACGAGATCATCGACCATGCGCTGGTGCTGTACGTCCAGAAAAAGGACGGCTGATCCGTCGCTGCCGGCGGCAGGCCCTGCGATTCCGGGTCGTGTCCCCGCTTGAATGGCCGGCGACCGGGCTCACCGGCCGCCGGACCGACCCGCTCAGTCGGCGTTGCCGGCCAGTAGCGCTTCGGCATGCCGCCGACTGGTCCGGCCGGTGGTCGATCCGAGCATCCGCGCCAGTTCGGCGATCCGCGCGTCGCGATCCAGCGATTCCACCGTGACCCGGGTCCGGCCGTCTTCGGCCCGCTTCAGCACCCGGAACTGACGGTCGGCGCGAGCAGCCACCTGGGCCAGGTGCGTCACGCAGAACGCCTGGCCCCCTTCGCCGGCGCGGTGCAGGAACTCGCCGACCTTGTGCGCGGTTTCGCCGCCGACGCCGGCGTCGATCTCGTCGAAGATCCGCACCAGCCCGGCCGCCGGCTCGGCCGCGGCGATGATCATGGCCAGGCTCAGGCGCGACAGCTCGCCGCCGGAGGCGACCCGTTTCAGCGAGCGGGGCGGCTGCCCCGGGTTGGCCGAGAACAGGATCTCGACGGCGTCGGCGCCGTGTCGCGAGACCTCGGCGTCCTCATCGAACGCGAGCTCGAATTCGAGCCGGGCGGTGTCCATGCCCAGTGCGGCCAGTGCCTCGCCGACCGCCTCGATGAGGGTCGCGGCGACCTTGCGCCGGTCGTCGTGGAGCGCGCGCGCTGCAGCCAGCCACGCCGAACGCGCCTGGGCAAGCGCGCGCTCGGCCGCTTCGCGCGCTTCGGCCGCGCCGTCGATGCGCTCGAGGCGGGCGCGCAGCTGGCGACGCAGCTCCGGCAGGGCTTCGGGCTCGGTCCGGTGCTTGCGGGCCAGTTCCATCGCGCGGCCCAGCCGGCGATCCACCGCATCGAGACGTTCCGGATCGGCTTCCAGGTCGTCGTGCATCCGGGACAGCGCGCGGACCGACTCCTCGAGATTGACCCGCGCGGTGCCGAGCATCTCCAGCACTTCGCCGAACCCGGGTTCGCGGTCGGCCAGCGGTTCCAGCGACCGGATCGCCCGCACCGCGCCGGTCAGCGCGCCGTCCTCGCCGTCACCCTCCAAGGCATCCCGGGCCTGACCGCAGGCCCGCTGAAGATCGTCGACCGAGGCCAGCCGCCGTTGCTCGGCTTCCAGGGCCGGCAGTTCGTCGTCGCCGAGGTCGAGCGCGTCGAGTTCCTCGAGCTGGAAGCGCAGCAACTCGGCATCGGTGCCGGCCTCGGCGTCGAGGTCGGCCAGTGCGGTACGGGCCTTGCGGTGGTGCGCGGCTGCGTCGGCCACGGCTCCTCGGACCGCCGCATCGACGCCGCGATCCAGCCAGGCGCGCTGGTGATGCGGGTCGGCCAGCCGCTGGTGCTCGTGCTGGCCGTGGATCTCGACCAGTCGCTGGCCCAGCTCGCGCAGCTGCCCGACGGTCGCCGACTGGCCGTTGATCCAGGCGCGCGATGCGCCGTCGGCCGGCACCATGCGCCGGATCAATACTTCGCCGTCCTCGTCCAGGGCCTGTTCGACCAACCAGTCGAGCGCCGGGTGGCCGTCGGGCAACTCGAAGCGTGCCGACAGGTCGGCGCGGCGCGCGCCGGCGGCGACGACGGCGGCATCGGCCCGGTCGCCGAGCAGCAGCCCCAGGGCGTCGATCAGGATCGACTTGCCCGCACCGGTCTCGCCGGTAATGGCGCCGAAGCCCGGGCCGAAGTCCAGTTCCAGTCGATCGATGATCGTGAAGTCGGTGATGGCGAGCGAGCGCAGCATCGGTGTCGGTCCGGTTCCTGGGAGCGAGGGTCCCTGACGAGTCGCCCTATTGTATCGGTTGGATTCGCCGCGGCCGGGCCCCATGTTGCGTCGAATCAGACGATGCCCACCGAGCTGACAATGGAGTCCACGCCGATGAGCGAACACGATCGACCGAGCCGGGAACCGACCGACGAACCCCGCAAGGCCAGCGAGGCCAGCGAAGCCGAGGCGACCGAGCAGGGCCACGCAGAGCCCGTTCGGCACGAAGCGGCCGGCGCCGAAGCCGACGCCCGGCCCGAAGGGCTGGAGACCGAAGTCCAGCGCCTGACCGACGCGCTGGCCCGGACCCAGGCCGAGATGGTCAACCACGAACGTCGTCTCGAGCGCGAGATGGAAAAGACGCGGAAGTTCGCGCTGGAGCGGCTGATGCGCGATTTCATCCAGGTGCTCGATTCCCTCGACCAGGCGCTGGCGGCCTCCGGCGGCGAGGACGGAGAGATCGCTCAGGAAGGGCTGGTGCTGACCCGCAGGCTGGCGCTGAAAGTGCTCGAATCGCACGGGCTGGAAACGCTCCACCCGGAGGGTCGCCCGTTCGACGCCAACTGGCACGAAGCGATGACCGCGGCAGCGACCGACGAGGTCGAGCCCGACACCGTGCTGCAGGTGCTGCAGACCGGGTATGCACTGCACGGACGCCTGCTTCGTCCGGCACGCGTGGTGGTGGCCAGAGCGCCCTGACCGGATCGTCGGAAAGGGATCCGAACGGTTTGAAATCGACCGCATCGGGCCCCATTCACCAAAGCAGCACGCGGGGGAGTCGCCTCGCATCGAACCGAACTCGAATCAACGGGATACACACGAAATGAGCAAGATCATCGGAATCGACCTGGGAACCACGAATTCGTGCGTGGCCGTGATGGAAGGCGGCAAGACGCGCGTCATCGAGAACGCCGAAGGCGATCGCACCACGCCGTCGATCGTGGCGTTCACCAAGGACGACGAGGTGCTGGTCGGGCAGCCGGCCAAGCGCCAGGCCGTCACCAATCCCGAGCGCACGCTGTACGCGGTCAAGCGCCTGATCGGGCGCAAGTTCAACGAAAAGGTCGTCCAGAAGGACAAGGACCTGGTCAGTTACAGGATCGTCGAGGCCGACAACGGTGATGCGTGGGTCGAGGTCGACGGCAAGAAGATGGCGCCGCCGGAAATCTCCGCGCGCGTCCTGATGAAGATGAAGAAGACCGCCGAGGACTACCTGGGCGAGCCGGTGACCGAAGCGGTCATCACTGTGCCGGCCTACTTCAACGATTCTCAGCGCCAGGCGACCAAGGATGCCGGCAAGATCGCCGGCCTGAACGTGCGCCGGATCATCAACGAGCCGACCGCCGCCGCGCTGGCCTACGGCCTGGACAAGGAAGGCAAGGACCGCACGGTCGCGGTCTATGACCTCGGCGGCGGGACCTTCGACGTGTCGATCATCGAAATCGCCGACGTCGACGGCGAGAAGCAGTTCGAAGTGCTGGCCACCAACGGCGATACCTTCCTCGGCGGCGAGGACTTCGACACCCGCCTGCTCGACTATCTGATCGCCGAGTTCAAGAAGGACCAGGGCGTCGATCTCAAGGCCGATCCGCTGGCCCTGCAGCGCCTGAAGGAAGCCGCCGAGCGAGCCAAGATCGAGCTGTCGTCCAGCCAGCAGACCGAGGTCAACCTGCCGTACATCACGGCCGATGCCTCGGGTCCGAAGCACCTGAACATCAAGGTCACCCGGGCCAAGCTGGAGTCGCTGGTCGAGGAGCTGGTCAAGCGCTCGATCGAGCCGTGCCGCACCGCGCTGAACGACGCCGGCCTGAAGATCGGCGACGTCGACGAAGTCATCCTGGTCGGTGGCCAGACCCGCATGCCGATGGTCCAGAAGGCGGTGCAGGAGTTCTTCGGCCGCGAACCGCGTCGGGACGTCAATCCCGACGAAGCCGTGGCCGTCGGTGCCGCGATCCAGGGCGGCGTGCTCCAGGGCGACGTCAAGGACGTGCTGCTGCTCGACGTGACGCCGCTGTCGCTGGGCATCGAGACGCTCGGCGGTGTGTTCACCAAGCTGATCGAGAAGAACACCACGATCCCGACCAAGGCCTCGCAGATCTTCTCGACCGCCGAAGACAACCAGAGCGCAGTCACCGTGCACGTGCTGCAGGGCGAGCGCGAACAGGCCGCGGCCAACAAGTCGCTGGCCCGCTTCGACCTGGCCGGTATTCCGCCGAAGCAGCGCGGCATGCCGCAGATCGAAGTCACCTTCGACATCGACGCCAACGGCATCCTGCACGTGTCGGCCAAGGACAAGGAAACCGGCAAGGAGCAGCGCATCGAGATCAAGGCCGGCTCGGGTCTCAGCGAGGAGGAGATCGAGAAGATGGTGTCCGACGCCGAGGCGCACCGCGAGGAAGACAAGCGCTTCCATGAGCTGGTCACGGCGCGCAACAACGCCGATGCGCTGGTCCATTCGACCCGTTCGATGCTGACCGAGCAGGGCGAGCAGCTCGACGAGGCGGCGAAGAAGCCGATCGAGGACGCGCTGGCCCGGGTCGAGGAAGCGATCAAGGGCGACGACAAGGACGCGATCGACGCGGCCGTCAACGAACTGCAGCAGGCCGCCACGGCGCTCTACCAGGCGGCCGCCCAGGCCGACCAGGGCGACGCCGAGGCATCGAGCGCGACACCCGAATCGGCCGAGGAAACCGCCGACGACGTGGTCGACGCCGAGTTCACCGAGGTCGACGACGACAACGACAAGAAGTGATCCCTGCCCCGGGCCAGTGCCCGGGCGCAGGACCGCCGCCTGACGCCGCCGGCCCGTACCGGCGGCGTTCGTCCGAGCGGAATGCCGAATCAACGACGGGCAGGGAACGGAGCAATCGATGAGCCAACGCGATCTCTACGAAGTGCTGGGCGTGCAGCGCGGCGCCAGCGACGACGAACTGAAGAAGGCCTATCGCCGGCTCGCGATGAAGTACCACCCGGATCGCAATCCGGATGACGACAGCGCGCAGGACAAGTTCAAGGAAGCCAAGCTCGCCTACGAGGTCCTGAAGGACCCGAAGAAGCGCGCCGCCTACGACCAGTTCGGCCACGATGCCATCAACGGGCAGGGGCCGGGCGGATTCGGCGGCGGTCCGGGCGCGGCCGGATTCGGCGATCTCAACGACATTTTCGGCGATATCTTCGGCGACATCTTCGGCGGCGGTCGCCGGCGCGGCGGCGCGCAGAGCCGGTCGCGACGCGGCCACGACCTGCGCTACACCCTGGAGCTCGATCTCGAGGAAGCCGTCCAGGGCGTGACCCGCGAGATCCGGGTGCCGGGCATCGGCAAGTGTTCCGAGTGCAGCGGATCGGGCTCCCGGAGCGGTCAGATGAAGGTCTGTACCACCTGCGGCGGGGCCGGCCAGGTGCGCATGCAGCAGGGCATCTTCTCGGTCCAGCAGACCTGTCCGAACTGCGGCGGCAGCGGCCGCGAAGTCAGCGATCCGTGCACCGGTTGCGACGGCACCGGCCAGGTGCGTGAAACCCGCACGCTGCAGGTCAAGGTACCGCCGGGCGTCGACGAGGGCGACCGGATCCGGCTGTCCGGCGAAGGCGGTGCCGGGCTGCAGGGCGGCGCGGCCGGCGACCTGTACGTCGACATCCACGTTCGCGAACATCCACTGTTCGAGCGCGACGGCGATCGCCTGCAGGCGGAAATCCCGATTCCGGTGACCACCGCGATGCTCGGCGGCCAGATCAAGGTGCCGACGCTCGACGGCTCGGTCATGCTCAAGATCCCGGCCGAGACCCAGACCGGGCGGACCTTCCGGCTGAAGGGCAAGGGCGTGAAGTCCGTGCGCAGTTCGCGCACCGGCGACCTGCTGGTCCGGGTGCTGGTCGAAACGCCGGTCAACCTGACCCGCGAACAGAAGGACCTGCTCAAGCGCTTCGACGAGACCCTGACCGGCGCGCAGAGCGCCGACCACAGCCCGAAGTCGCGCAACTGGACCGACTCGGTCAAGACCTTCTTCGACCGGATGGGCTTCTGAGACCGGTCATCGGAGCGGCCGCACGGGCCGGACGAGCGTCGTCCGGCCGCTATACTGCCGGGACGCTGATCGGAGCCCGGATCCCGTGAAGATTCTTCTCAATGGCGCCACCGGCAAGGTCGGGCGCCTGATCGAGGCGCTGGCCGAAACCGATGCCGCGCTCGAGCTCGTCGGGCGCGGTTCGCGCGACCACCCGCTGGCCGAACCGGCCGGCGCCGATGTGCTGATCGATTTCTCCAGGCCCGCCGCGCTCGTCGACGCGCTGGCGCTGGCCTGTCGCCATCGCATTCCGGTCGTCACCGGCACCACCGGACTCGACGACGCGGCCTCCGCCGCGCTCGGCCGGGCCGCCGAGACCGTGCCGGTGTGCCGGGCGGCGAACTTCGCGATCGGCGTCCACCTGCTTCGGCAGCTGGTCCGCGACGCCGCCCACCGGCTCGGGCCGGCGTTCGACATCGAGCTGGTCGAGACCCACCATCGCGAAAAGATCGACGCGCCCTCGGGCACCGCGCTGAGCCTGGCCCGTGCCGCGGCCGAAGGGCGCGGCCTCGACCCGGCCCACGCGCTGCACAGCGACGGCCATGCCGGGGGCGCGCGCGACCGCGACCGGATCGGCGTGCAGTCGCTGCGCGGCGGCGACGTGGTCGGCGAGCACGAGGTGCATTTCCTCGGCGACGGTGAGCGGCTGGTGCTGGTCCACCGCGCGACCGACCGCAGCCTGTTCGCACGCGGCGCGCTGCGCGCAGCGGCCTGGCTGGTCGGTCGTCCGGCCGGGCTGTACGGGCTCGACGACGTGCTGGCCGACCGCTGAGTGGTCGGCGACCGAGGGGCGCAGCTTGCGGCCCTCGACCCGCGCGACTGGCGTACAATGCCCGCTCGAACCGGTCGCACGACGACCCTTCGACGAGCGGCGTTTCCGGACCCGGTCCCCCGGACCCTCCGAGCGCCGCTTCGCAAATCCGGAGGCACGATTTGTCCAATCTCAAGGCAGTACTGGCGCTGGAAGACGGCACGCTGTTTTCCGGCATGGGCTTCGGCGCGCCCGGCAAGGCGGTCGGCGAAGTGGTCTTCAACACCGCCATGTCCGGCTACCAGGAAATCCTGACCGACCCCAGCTACGCCGGTCAGCTGGTCACGCTGACCATGCCGCACATCGGCAACACCGGCTGCAATCCCGAGGACAACGAGTCCGATCGCGGCCGGGCGGCCGGACTGATCGTGCGCGACTGCCCGCGCCGGGCCAGCTCCTGGCGGGCCACGCAGACGCTGCCGGACTGGCTGGTCGAGCAGAACGTGGTCGCGATCGCCGGCATCGACACCCGCGCGTTGACCGCGCTGCTGCGCGAGAAGGGCGCCCAGAACGGCTGCATCCTGACCGGTGAGACGGTCGATCCGGCCGAAGCCCTGGAGGCCGCGCGGGCCTGTCCGCCGATGACCGGCCAGGACCTGGCGCGCGAGAACAGCTGTGCCGAGCCGCATGCCTGGACCGAGGGCTCGCCGGCCATCGAGTCGCGAACGCCGGTGGAGCACGGGGCCCGGCCGCACGTGGTCTGCTACGACTTCGGCGCCAAGTACAACATCCTTCGGCTGCTGGTCGACGCCGGCTGCCGCGTGACCGTGGTGCCGGCCACGACCCCGGCCGAGAAGGTGCTGGCGCTGGCGCCCGACGGCATCATGCTGTCCAACGGACCCGGCGACCCCGAGCCGTGCAGCTATGCCATCGAGGCCATCGGAACGCTGGTCGAGAAGCGGATCCCGACCTTCGGCATCTGCCTCGGCCACCAGTTGCTGGCGCTGGCCGCCGGCGCACGGACCCTGAAGATGAAGTTCGGCCACCACGGTGCCAACCACCCGGTCCAGGACCTGGCCACCGGGCAGGTGATGATCACCTCCCAGAACCACGGCTTCGCCGTCGACGAGGCCAGCCTGCCGGCCCACGTCGAGGCCACCCATCGCTCGCTGTTCGACGGCAGCCTCCAGGGCATCCGCCTGACCGACGCCCCCGCCATGGGCTTCCAGGGCCACCCCGAAGCCAGCCCCGGCCCCCATGACCTGAGGCCGCTGTTCGACGCGTTCGTCGCGATGATGGGCGACGAACGAGGGGCGAGGGGTTAGGGGAGAGGGACGAGTGATGCAGCTTCGGAGCTATCGCGAACTCACTGTCTGGCAGCGCGCCATGGGCGTGGTCGAAGAACTGTATGCGTTGTCAAGCACATTTCCGGACAGTGAACGGTTTTCGCTGACGCAGCAAATGAGAAGAACCGCGGTGTCCATTCCGTCGAACATTGCCGAAGGAAACGCGCGTCGTTCCACCAAGGACTACGCACGGTTCGTATCGATCGCCATCGGCTCGCTGGCGGAACTCGAGACCCAGGTCGAGATCGCGGCCAGAATTGGATATCTGAACAACGCACACGCCTCGAACCTGCTGTCCGAGCTCGATGAAATCGGCCGGATGCTGCGAGCGATCGAAACCAAATTGCGAGGCTACGTACGAGATGTGTCGGCCGCCGATGCGCCGCTTGTCACTCGCCCCTCGTCCCTCGCCCCTCGCCCCTGAACCCTGAGCTGCAAAGCCATGCCTAAACGCAACGACATCCAATCCATTCTCATCATCGGCGCCGGGCCGATCGTGATCGGACAGGCCTGCGAGTTCGATTATTCGGGCGTGCAGGCGGTCAAGGCGCTGCGGAGCGAAGGCTACCGGGTGATCCTGGTCAACTCGAATCCGGCCACGATCATGACCGACCCGGAGACCGCCGACGCGGTCTACATCGAGCCGGTCAAGTGGGAATACGTGCGCGAGGTGATCCGCAAGGAGCGGCCCGACGCGCTGCTGCCGACCATGGGCGGGCAGACCGCGCTGAACTGCGCGCTGGACCTGGTCAGGGAAGGCGTGCTGGACGAGTTCGGGGTCGAGCTGATCGGCGCCTCGAAGCAGGCCATCGACATGGCCGAGGACCGCGACCAGTTCAAGACCGCGATGGCCGAGATCGGCCTGGACACGCCGACGGCCGAGGTTGCCCACACGCTGGAGGAGGCGCTGGACATCCAGAAGCGGATCGGCTTCCCGACCATCATCCGGCCGTCGTTCACCCTGGGCGGCTCCGGCGGCGGCATCGCCTACAACGCCGACGAGTTCGTCGAGATCGTTTCGCACGGGCTGGAGCTGTCGCCGACCAACGAGGTCCTGCTCGAAGAATCGGTGCTGGGCTGGAAGGAATACGAGATGGAAGTCGTCCGCGACAAGGCCGACAACTGCATCATCATCTGCTCGATCGAGAACCTCGATCCGATGGGCATCCACACCGGCGATTCGATCACCGTGGCGCCGGCCCAGACCCTGACCGACCGCGAGTACCAGCGCATGCGCGATGCCTCGATCGCGGTGCTGCGCAAGATCGGCGTCGAGACCGGTGGCTCGAACGTCCAGTTCGCCGTCAACCCCGATGACGGGCGGATGATCGTCATCGAAATGAATCCGCGGGTGTCGCGATCCTCGGCGCTGGCCTCCAAGGCCACCGGCTTCCCGATCGCCAAGGTCGCGGCCAAGCTGGCGGTGGGCTATACGCTCGACGAGCTGGAAAACGAGATCACCGGCGGCGCGACCCCGGCCTCGTTCGAGCCGAGCATCGACTATATCGTCACCAAGATTCCGCGCTTCGCGTTCGAGAAGTTCCCGGCCGCCAGCCGCAAGCTGACCACCCAGATGAAGTCGGTCGGCGAGGCGATGGCGATCGGTCGCACGTTCAAGGAGTCGGTGCACAAGGCGCTGCGCAGCCTGGAGATCGGCCTGGACGGCTTCGATTCGATCGAGCTCGAAGCCCATCCGGACATCGATGCCGACACGCTGCTGCGACGCGAACTGCGCGAAGCCGGCCCCGAGCGCATCCTCTACGTGGCCGAAGCATTCCGGCGCGGCATGGACTTCGACACCGTCCAGCGGCTGACCCGGATCGACCCCTGGTTCCTCGACCAGATCCTGGAGCTGATCGAGATCGAAGCCGAAGTCGTCCGGGCCGGTTTCGAGGCCCTGGATGCTTCGCGCCTGCACGAGCTCAAGCGCCACGGCTTTGCCGATGCGCGGCTGGCGAAGCTGCTCGGTACCTCGGAAAAGGCCCTGCGCCACCTGCGCCAGACGCTGGACGTGCGCCGCGTGTACAAGCGGGTCGATACCTGCGCGGCCGAGTTCGAAACCACCACGGCCTACATGTACGGCACCTGGGAAGAGCAGAGCGAGGCGCGGCCGACCGACCGGCGCAAGATCATGGTGCTCGGCGGCGGACCGAACCGGATCGGCCAGGGCATCGAGTTCGACTACTGCTGCGTCCACGCCGCGATGGCGATGCGCGAGCTCGGCTTCGAGACCCTGATGGTCAACTGCAACCCCGAGACCGTCTCGACCGACTACGACACCTCCGACCGCTTGTACTTCGAGCCGCTGACGCTGGAGGACGTGCTGGCGATCATCGACGTCGAGAAGCCGGAGGGTGTGATCGTCCAGTTCGGCGGCCAGACGCCGCTGAAACTGGCCCGCGAGCTCGAGGCCGCCGGTGTGCCGATCATCGGGACCAGCCCGGATTCGATCGACCTGGCCGAAGACCGCGAGCGGTTCCAGGACCTGCTCCACCGGCTGGGCCTGAAGCAGCCGCCGAATCGCACCGCGCGGACCCCCGACGAGGCCATCGTGCTGGCCGCCGAGGTCGGCTTCCCGCTGGTCGTTCGGCCATCCTACGTGCTCGGCGGTCGGGCCATGGACATCGTCCACTCCGTCGACGAGCTCAGGCGCTACATGCGCGAGGCGGTCAGCGTCTCCAACGACTCGCCGGTGCTGCTCGACCGGTTCCTCGACCACGCCATCGAAGTCGATGTGGACGCGGTCTGCGACGGCGAGCGGGTGATCATCGGCGGCATCATGGAGCACATCGAGCAGGCCGGGGTGCATTCCGGCGACTCCTCGTGCAGCCTGCCGCCGTTCTCGCTGTCGGAGGAGATCATCACCGGGGTCGCCGAGCAGACCCGCCGGATGGCGCTGGCGCTGAAGGTCATCGGCCTGATGAACGTGCAGTTCGCGGTCAAGGGCGAGGAGATCTTCGTGCTCGAAGTCAACCCGCGCGCATCGCGCACCGTGCCGTTCGTGTCGAAGGCCACCGGCGTGCCGCTGGCCAAGATCGCGGCCAACTGCATGGTGGGTGAAAGCCTGGAGAAACAGGGGATTACCAAGGATCTCGAAACCCGTTTCTACTCGATCAAGGAGCCGGTGTTCCCGTTCATCAAGTTCCCCGGCGTCGATCCCATCCTCGGCCCGGAGATGCGCTCGACCGGCGAGTGCATGGGCGTCGGTCGAACCTTCGGCGCCGCGGTGGCCCGTGGTCAGCAGGGCGTGGGCATCCAGGCGGCCGCCTCCGGCCGCGCGTTCCTGTCGGTGCGCGACGCCGACAAGGACGACCTGCTCCCGGTGGCCCGCGAGCTGGTCGAGCGCGGCTTCGAGCTGGTCGCCACCGAGGGCACCTGGGCCTTCCTGGTTGAAAACGACGTTCCCTGTGATTACATCAACAAGGTGATTCAGGGCCGGCCGCACATCGTCGACCTGATCAAGAATCGCGAGATCGACTACATCGTCAACACCACCGAAGGCCGTCAGGCGATCACCGACTCCTTCTCGATCCGCCGCGAAGCACTGCAGCGGAAGGTCAACTATTCGACGACGATTGCCGGGGCCCGTGCAACGCTGCGGGCGCTCGAGCACTGGCAGGAGCGAGAGGTCAAGCCCCTCGCCGAACTTCATTCAACGAACCGAGATTCTCCATGACGCAGCAGACACCGCTGACCAAGCAGGGCGCCGAGCGCCTGCGTGAAGAACTGGCCCGACTGAAGAAGGTCGAGCGCCCGAAGATCATCGAGGCGATCGCCGAGGCGCGCGCGCACGGCGACCTGAAGGAAAACGCCGAATACCACGCCGCCCGCGAGCAGCAGGGCTTCATCGAGGGCCGGATCCAGGAGCTGGAAAGCTCGCTGTCGCACGCCCGGGTCATCGACGTGGCCGAGCTGAACGTCGAGGGCAAGGTGGTGTTCGGCGCCCACGTGACGCTGCTGGAGGACGTCGACGACGCCGAGGAAATCACCTGGCAGATCGTCGGCGACCTCGAGTCGAGCATCGAGCACCGCCGCCTGGCCGTGTCCGCGCCGCTGGCCCGGGCGCTGATCGGCCGCGAGGAAGGCGAGACCGTCGAGGTCAAGACGCCGAACGGCCTGCGGGTCTACGAAATCGTCGAAGTCCGCTACGAACGCGGACGCTGAGGCGACGATGTCCGACCACCGGACGGCGCTGGTCATCGTGCTGCCGGTGCTCGACGCCGTGCTCGATGGCGAGCTGGCCTGTCCGCCGATCCTGCGATCGATCCTGACCCGCGGCCGCATCCGCGCGGGCGGCGGTGATGCCGCGCTGGCCGAGTCGCTCGGTTTCGACACGTTGCCGGCAGCAGGTCCGCGTGCGGCGCTGGCGGCCGGCGATGAACCGCCGCCCGGCTCGCGCTGGCTACGCGCCGATCCTGTTTCGCTGATGCCGGATCTCACCGCCGTGTGGTTGCGTGGCCCGGCCCCGCTGGACTGGGACGCACCCTCGATGGCGCCGCTGAACGAGGCACTGGCCGAGACCTTCGCGCATGCCGGGCTGGACTGGCGAGCGCCAGCGACCGGACAGCCGGGCCGTCTCCGGCTCGATGAGCACAGCGCCGTCCAGTTCACCGACCTGATCGAGGCCCGAGGTCGCCGACTCGATGAAATCCTGCCTCGTGGCGACGGCGCGGGCCGCTGGCATGGCCTGATCAACGAAATCCAGATGGTCTTCCACCAGTTCCGCGCGCTCGACGACCCCAGCCCCGGCGGCTACGGCCTGTGGTTCTGGGGTGCCGGACTCGCGCCCCAGGCCGGGCCGCCGGACGCGGCGGTCGCGCGCCTGCTGCGGGCGCCGGGCTCGGCCGGCGACGACGGCCTGGCCGGCTGGCTGGGCCGGTCGGTGGCGGACCTGCAGGCCGATTGGCGGCCCGAGCCCGGCCTGACGCTGGTCGAGGCCGAATTCGGCGATGACGCCGCCGGCTACCTGACCGCGCTCGACGACCAGCTGCTGGCGCCGGCCTGGGCCGCGCTGAAGGCCGGCCGACTCGATGTGATGACCCTGGTCGGCAGCCGCTCGACCGCACAGGCCGGCCGCTGGGCGCCGCTGGCGCTGTGGCGGCGCTCGCCGCCGGAGGGTCTCGGGTCGTGATCCGCCGCGTGCGCGTTCGCCGTCGGCCGGCCGCCGCACCGTTGCCCGGTCTCGATCCGGTCGCCGCGCGGGTGCTGGCCGCGCGCGGCTGCAGCGCTCCACCGGACTACGCGCTGGCCTCGATGCTGCCGCCGACGCTGGCCGATCTCGGGTCCGCCGCGGCGCTGCTGGCCGACGCGATCGAGCAGGGTCGCCGAATCCTGGTGGTCGGCGACTTCGACGCCGACGGGGCGACCGGCACGGCGGTCGCGGTGCGCGGGCTGCAGGGGCTGGGCGCGGCCGACGTCTGCTGGCGCATGCCCGATCGTATCCGCCACGGCTACGGCCTGAGCGTGAAGCTGGCCGAGGAGTGCCTCGCACTGGAGCCGCACGTGCTGGTCACCGTCGATCACGGCATCAGCTCGATCGAAGGGGTGGCGAAGGTCCGCGAGGCCGGCGTGCGCGTGGTCGTCACCGATCACCACCTGCCGGGCCCGACGCTGCCGGCCGCCGATGTGATCGTCAACCCCAACCGGCCCGACGACGACTTTCCGTCGCCGCACCTGGCCGGCTGCGGCGTGCTGTTCTACGTGCTGATCGGCCTGCGCGCCGAGCTGCGTCGGCGCGGTCGCGCGGCCGACTTCCGCCTCGATTCCCTGCTCGACCTGGTCGCGCTGGGCACCGTGGCCGACCTGGTCCGGCTCGACGAAAACAACCGCCGGCTGGTCCGCCAGGGCCTGGAACGGATCCGCCGCCGCCAGTGCTGCGCGGGCGTGGCCGCGCTGCTCGAAGTGGCCGGGCGCAACCTGGCCCATGTCGCGGCCAGCGACCTGGGCTTCATCGCCGGGCCGCGCCTGAACGCGGCCGGCCGGCTCGATGACATCTCGATCGGCATCCGCTGCCTGCTGACCGACGACCCGGACGAGGCCATGGCCCTGGCCGGTGAACTGGACCGCTTCAATCGAGACCGCCAGCAGCTGCAGAGCGACATGGTCGAGACCGCGCAGCAGCTCGCGACGGAGCTGGCCGCCGGCATCGACGGCGAGCCCGGCGGACTGTGCCTGTACGACCCGGACTGGCACCCCGGCGTGGTCGGACTCGTCGCCTCCAGGATCTGCGAACAGCTGCAGCGCCCGGTGATCGCGTTCGCCCCGGCCGAGCCGGGGGCGAGCGAGCTGAAGGGGTCGTGCCGGTCGCCGGCCGGCGTGCACATGCGCGACCTGCTGGCCGAACTCGACGCCCGCCAGCCTGGCCTGGTCGACCGCTTCGGCGGCCATGCGCGAGCCGCCGGGCTGAGCCTGGAGAGCGATCGCTTCGCCGACTTCCGCCAGGCCTTCGACGCCCACGTCGCGCGGTTGACGTTTCCGCCCGATGCCGTGCTGTCCGACGGTCCGCTTGCGGCCAGCGAGCTGACCATCGAGACCGCCGAGGCCCTGTCCGACGCCGGGCCCTGGGGCCAGGGTTGGGACGAGCCGCTGTTCGACGGCCATTTCCGCGTGCTCGAGCGCCGTGTGGTCGGCCAGGACCACCTCAAGATGCTGCTCGAACCCTTCGACGGCGGCCCGGCGCTGGACGCCATCGCCTTCCGCGCCGGCGACTGGTGCCACCGCGACCTGCCCGAACCGCTGCACGTGACCTACCGCCTGGAAATCAACCGCTGGCGCGGCCGCGTCACCCCGCAGCTGAACATCCAGCACTGGGTCGAAGGCGAGGGCTGACGCGCACTGCGGCGGCGATGCCCGGCAACGCGCGCCGACATCGCAAGTGATCGACAGCGCTCGACGACGATTCCCGCCGCATGCCAGGCGGTACAATGAGCGGTTTGCACCCGACGAGACCCAACGCGCCATGGAACAGACCGCGCTGAAGAGCCTGCTGGACGATCTCTCCCGACGAGCCGAGTCGCTCAGGGGGTATCTTTGACTACGATGGCAAGGTAGAAAAGCTCGAGGAGGTCAACCGCGAGCTCGAGGATCCCGGCGTCTGGAACGACGCCGAGCGCGCCCAGGACCTGAACAAGGAACGTGCCGCGCTGGACAAGTCGGTGACCCTGCAACGTTCGGTGTTCGAGGGCGTACGCGACACCGGCGAGCTGCTGGAGATGGCCGTCGAGGAAGACGACGCCGACACCCTGGCCAGCGTCGAGAGCGACCTGAAATCGCTGGAGAAGCGCATCGAGGAACTCGAGTTCCAGCGGATGTTCTCCGGCGAAATGGACGAGCGCCCGTGCTTCATCGACATCCAGGCCGGCTCCGGTGGCACCGAGGCCCAGGACTGGGCCGAGATGCTGCTCCGGATGTACCTGCGCTGGGCCGAGTCACGCGGCTGGAGCGCCGAACTGCTGGAAGTCTCGGCCGGTGAAGTGGCCGGCATCAAGAGCGCGACGATCCGCGTCGAAGGCGACTTTGCCTATGGCTGGTGCCGCACCGAGACCGGCGTGCATCGACTCGTGCGCAAGTCGCCGTTCGACTCCGGCAACCGCCGCCATACCTCGTTCGCTTCGGTATTCGTGTCGCCGGAAATCGACGAGTCGATCGAGATCGACATCGACCCGTCGGACCTGAGAATCGACGTCTATCGCGCCTCCGGCGCCGGCGGCCAGCACGTCAACCGGACCGAATCGGCCGTGCGCATCACCCACGAGCCCAGCGGCATCGTCGTGCAGTGCCAGACCGACCGCTCGCAGCACAAGAACAAGGACCGCGCGATGGGCCAGCTGCGCGCCAGGCTCTACGAGCTGGAGCTGCAGAAACAGCGCGAGAAGGCCCAGGCCGCCGAGGAAGAAAAGGCCGACATCGGCTGGGGCAGCCAGATCCGCAACTACGTCCTCGACCAGTCGCGCATCAAGGACCTCCGCACCGGCGTCGAACGCGCCGACACCCAGAAAGTGCTCGACGGCGACCTCGACGACTTCGTCGCCGCCTCGCTGAAAGCGGGGTTGGAGTAGAAACAAACCGACAAACGGCAGATTACGCAGATAACGCAGACAAGAGCGCGTCGAGAACCGAACGGTCTTCGCGGATCGTTCCGCTCACCGAAATCGTTGGCGCTCACGTGCCTTGTTGCAGGGTTTTGACTTTTTCAATCCGTGGAGTCTGCGTAATCTGCGGTTCCGAAGAGAGAGCTTCCGCGTCATGACTGACCAGAACACGAACAACGAGCCGGTGGACGAGAACCGCCTGATCGCCGAGCGGCGGGCCAAGCTGGATGGCCTGCGCGAGCAGGGCCAGGCGTTTCCGAATACCTTCCGGCCGGCGCACCGGGCCGACGCGCTGCTGGCCGCCTACGGCGATGCCGAGGCGTATCCGCAGGAGACGCTGGAGTCGGACCCGATACCGGCGTCGGTGGCCGGGCGGATGCTCTCGCGGCGGATCATGGGCAAGGCGGCGTTCGTGCACATCCAGGACGGCTCGGGCCAGCGCATCCAGCTGTACCTGCGCCGCGACGACCTGCCGGAGGGCGTCTACCAGGCCTTCAAGCAATGGGACGTCGGCGATATCGTCGGCGCCGCCGGCGTGCTGATGCGTACGAAGACCGGCGAGCTCAGCGTCCACGCCAGCGAGCTGCAGCTGCTGGTCAAGTCGCTGCGCCCGCTGCCGGAGAAATGGCACGGGCTGACCGACCAGGAGACCCGTTATCGCCAGCGCTACGTCGACCTGATCGCCAACCCCGACGTGCGCCGCACCTTCGAGGTCCGCGCGAAGCTGATTTCCGGCATCCGCGCCTTTTTCGAGGCGCGCGGCTTTCTCGAGGTCGAGACGCCGATGATGCACCACCTGCCGGGCGGGGCGACCGCACGGCCGTTCAAGACCCATCACAACGCGCTGGACATCGACCTGTACCTGCGCGTCGCGCCCGAGCTGCACCTCAAGCGCCTGGTCGTCGGCGGCTTCGAACGGGTCTACGAGATCAACCGCAACTTCCGCAACGAGGGCGTGTCGACCCGGCACAACCCCGAGTTCACGATGCTGGAGTTCTACCAGGCCTACGCCGACTACAACGACCTGATGGACCTGACCGAGACCCTGCTGCGAACGCTGGCCGAAGAGCTCGGCTACGATGGCGCCAAGCTGGATTACCAGGGCGAGGACATCGACTTCGGCCCGGCCTTCCGGCGACTGTCGGTCGAGGAGGCGGTGCGCGAGTTCAATCCGGACCTGGCGGACGCCGACCTGCGCGACCGCGCCGTGCTGCTCGGCGGCTGCAAGGCGCTGGGCATTCCGGTGGAGGACGACTGGGGCTGGGGCAAGCTGCTGCTGGAGATCTTCGAAAAGAGCGTCGAGGCCAACCTGGTCCAGCCGACCTTCATCACCGGCTACCCGACCGAGGTCTCGCCGCTGTCGCGCCGCAACGACGACGACCCGGAGATCACCGACCGCTTCGAGCTGTTCATCGCCGGCCGCGAGATCGCGAACGGATTTTCCGAGCTCAACGACCCGGAAGACCAGGCCGAGCGCTTCCGCGCCCAGGTCGCGGCCAAGGACGCCGGCGACGCCGAAGCCATGCACTTCGACGCCGACTACATCCGCGCGCTGGAATACGGCATGCCGCCGACGGCCGGCGAGGGCATCGGCATCGACCGGCTGGTGATGCTGTTCACCGATTCGGCCTCGATCCGTGACGTGCTGCTGTTCCCGTACCTGCGGCCGGAGGTCTGACATCGTCTCGTCATTGCCGGCTTGATCGACGAGGTGTATGTTCGGGGCTGGTCAACCCGGTGCCGAACATGAAGCTGCAACCATGGCTGCCGGCAGGAGCGCTGCTCCTGCTCTCATCGGGCCTTGCGGCCCAGACGCTGGTCTACGAGCGCGAATACACGCTGATTGCCGAGGCGGACAACACGCTGCGGGTGGAACTTCACCCCGACGGCAGGCTTGTGGTCGAACGTCCCGAGTTCATGACCTGGTCGGGTCGCCACGAATTCCGGGTGGCACCGTCTCGCTACCAGGCGCTGCGCGATGCATTCGACGCCGCTCACACCGACACAGGCCGCCTGTATGAAGACGTCCAGCGGCGCGCGGCGAACGAGGAGTGGATCGTGACCGATCCCGAGTTCTCGCGCTTCGCGCTCGTCGATGAAGCGCGCGGCCCGCTCGAGCAGGTCACCGCGGTGTCGCTGGAGGCCTGGGCGGCGCGATTCGACGACCCGAGGCTCGAGCGCCTGCATGACCTGGAGCTGGACCTGTTCGAACTGATGAACGCGCAGGCGCCGGGAGCTGAGCAATGAGCCGCCGTGGTCCGACCGCGCCGCTGGTCCAGGCCCTGTCCGCAGCCGGCCTGATCGGCGCCAGCAGCCTGGCGCTGGCCGGGGCGTACATCTCTTCCAGCGGGACCTTTCCCGACCGGATCACCCACCCCAGCGGCTATACCGGAACCGGGGGAACCTTGAATGTCTCGGTCTGCATCGCACCGACCAGCGAATCCATTGCCGACATGGAAGTCTCGGTCCGGAACGCGATCTTCAACTGGAACCAGCTCACGCCGGTCAGCCCGAACCTGTTCCTGGGCGGAGCCAACGACATCCCGTCGGGGCAGATCGATTTCGAGTCGACCGTGGTCCACGAAATCGGCCACTGCATCGGCCTGGCGCACCCGAACGCGGCCACCGAGTCGGGCTTGCCCAACGAAGACCGCAACTACACCAAGGCCGGTCAGGGCAGCAACGGCGTCTTCGACCTGGATCCCGGCGCCGACGGCATCAAGGGCTCGGCCGACGACCTGCGCGGCGACGACATCAGCCTGCACTGGTTCAACCCCGACAACAATCCCTTCGTGCTGTTCGAGCCGGTCGATGTGTCGAACTACTTCATCGACCTGGCCGACCTGCCGGCCGGCGACACCTTCCCGGCCAACGCGGACCGGACCGTCGGAGCGGCGCTCGGCTTTCCCGACAGCGAGGCCGTGATGCAGCAGGGCGCCTTCTTCGACGAGGACCAGCGCCAGCTCGGCGTCAGCGACGTGGCGATGATCCGGCTGGCGGCCTCAGGCCTCGATGAAACCCAGGGCACCGGCGACGACTACACGCTGCAGCTGGTCTACGGCGGCGTGCAGAGCGGCTGCGACATCACCGTCCAGGTCACCGGGGGGAGCTTCGCGTTCTGTTCGGTGGGCACCACGACCGTCTCCGGCCGCCACCGCCGCGTCACTGCAGCAACGGTGCAGATGGGCTCGGCCACCAACTTCGACTGGTTCTTCAACCAGACCCTGCTGGGCCCCGAAGGGATCTTCGCCGACGGGTTCGAAATCTGAGCAACAAAAAAACGCCCCGCAGCGGACTGCGGGGCGTTCTCGGATTTGGCTCCCCGGGTCGGATTCGAACCAACGACCTAGTGATTAACAGTCACCCGCTCTAACCAGCTGAGCTACCGGGGAATGGAAGCCCGCTATTTTCCTACGGGAATCCGGTTTCGTCAAGGCGCAACCCGGTTTTTTCCTCAACCGGTGCCGGGGCAGCGCAGGTGGCGCGGCAGGGCGGCGACGCGCGGGCGGCCGGGGTTGGAGACGATCACGGCCCGGGCCCGCTCGGGATCGACGCGGTCGCAGATCTTCAGGGTCAGGTTGCTGCCGCCGGCGGTGCCGTCGGGCCGGTAGCGGACCTGGAAGCGGCCGGCCGAGTCGACCGTCACGCCGCGGGCCGGGTTGCCGACCCGCAGCAGGTCGGATTCGGCGTCGATCCGACGGTTGCGGTCCGGGTCGCGGAAGACGATCCAGCCGGCGTCCCATCGATTGCCGTCGCTGCAGCGGATGCGGTCGTCGGATGGGCACATCAGGGTGATTTCGCGCCGGGTCACGGCGTGCAGCCGGGCCAGGTTCAGGTGGGCGACGAGTTCGTTGGCGGTCGAATCGATGCGCTGTTTCTGGGTCAGTTGCGTGAAGGCCGGCACGGCCAGGCCGGTGAGGATGGCCAGCAGCGCGAGCGCGGCCATCAGCTCGATCAGGGTGAAGGCCTGTGTGGACTTCGGCATGCGTGTGCTCCGTGGGTTCCGGAGCTGCATGATCGGCGGGGCGCGGGGCTGCGCGCGTCGGGCAGATGTCGCGCGTTGTTGTAGGAAATCGTCGCGTCGGACGGTCGGAAAATCGCTTGTCCGGCGGCCGGAGCTCAGGCGTCGGCGAGCACGTTGCGCAGTCGCTCGACGGCGTCCTTCAGGGTGTCCAGGCTGCAGGCGAACGAGATCCGGGCGTGGCCCGGGGCGCCGAACGCGGTGCCGGGCACCAGCGCGACGCCGGCCTTCTCGAGCAGGTGCTCGCAGAACGCGCCGTCGCCGTCCAGGCCCATCGCCTCGATCGCCCCGGACGCGTCGATGAAGACGTAGAACGCGCCTTCGCCCGGCGCGCAGGCCAGGCCCGGCAGGTCGTTCAGCGCCGGCACCAGCCAGTCGTGGCGCTTCTTGAACTCGGCGCACATGTGCTCGACGCAGAGCTGGCTGTCGGTCAGCGCGGCGACCGCGGCGGCCTGGCTGATGGAGCACGGGTTGGAGGTGCTCTGGCCCTGGATCTTGCGCATCTGCTTGATCAGTTCCGCATCGCCGGCGGCGTAGCCGATCCGCCAGCCGGTCATTGCGTAGGCCTTGCTGACGCCGTTGACGACGACGGTGCGACCCTTCAGCGCGGGGCAGACCTGCGGCAGCGTGGTGAACGGCTCGTCGGCCCACCAGATGTGCTCGTAGATGTCGTCGGTGCAGATCACCACGCGCGGGAATTCCTCGAGCACCTCACCCAGCGCGGCCAGTTCGGCGCGTGAGTAGGCGCGGCCGGTCGGGTTGCCGGGTGAGTTCAGGATCAGCAGCCGGGTCTCCTCGTTGATCGACGAGCGCAGCTGGGTCGGCGTGATCTTGAAGCCGTTGTCCATCGTGGTGTGCAGGATGACCGGGGCGCCGCCGGCCAGCCGCACCATGTCCGGGTACGAGACCCAGTACGGCGCGGGAATCAGTACCTCGTCGCCCGGATCGATCAGCGCCTGGATCAGGTTGTACAGCGACTGCTTGGCCCCGCAGGACACCAGGATCTGGTCGCGCTGGTAGCTCAACTCATTGTCGCGATTGAATTTTTCTATGATCGCGTCCTTCAGCGCCGGGGTCCCATCGACCGCGGTGTAGCGTGTCTGGCCGTCGCGGATGGCCTCGATGGCGGCCTGCTGGATGTGATCCGGGGTCTCGAAATCCGGCTCGCCCATGCTCAGCGACAGGATGTTGCGGCCCCGGGCCTTGAGTTCGGCCGCCTTCATCGACATCGCGATGGTGGCGGACGGCTTGACCTGGGCGACGCGCTGGGCGGTGCGAATGGACATGACGGAGTTCCCTGGATGGATGTTCGGACCCTCGATGACCGGACGACGTTGCATTGCCCGGCGCTCGGCCACAATTATAGGAGTTTGGACCCGCGACAAGGGAGCACGATGGCACAGCGCGCGAAGAATCGTCGATTCCGGATGGCCTCGAGCTACGAGCCGGCCGGCGACCAGCCGGCAGCGATCGATGCGCTGGTCGAGTCGATCCTGCGTGGCGACCGCCACCAGACGCTGCTGGGCGTGACCGGCTCGGGCAAGACCTTCACGATGGCCAATGTCGTGGAGCGGCTGCAGCGGCCGACGCTGGTGATGGCGCCGAACAAGACCCTGGCCGCCCAGCTCTACGGCGAGTTCAAGGCGTTCTTTCCCGACAACGCTATCGAATATTTCGTCAGCTACTACGACTACTACCAGCCCGAGGCCTACGTTCCGGCCTCCGATACCTTCATCGAGAAGGATGCCTCGATCAACGAACATATCGAGCAGATGCGGCTGTCGGCCACCAAGGCGCTGCTGGAGCGGCGCGATGCGCTGATCGTCGGCACGGTCTCGGCGATCTACGGCCTCGGCGACCCGTCGAGCTTCCTGAAGATGACCCTGGCGCTGGAGAAGGGCGCCGAGATCGATCAGCGCACGATCCTGCGCCGGTTGGCCGAGATGCAGTATTCGCGCAACGACTTCGAGCTCAGGCGCGGCACCTATCGCGTGCGCGGCGAGCTGATCGACATCTTTCCGGGCGATTCCGACGAAGAGGCGGTCCGGGTCGAACTGTTCGACGACGAGATCGAGCGGATCAGTCGCTTCGATCCGCTGACCGGCGAGATCCGCGAGGCCCTGGACGAGCTGACGATCTTCCCCAAGACCCACTACGTGACGCCGCGCCAGGTCGTGCTCGATGCGACCGAGGCGATCAAGCTCGAACTGGCCGAGCGGCTGGAGCAGCTCAAGGGCGCCGGCAAGCTGCTCGAGGCCCAGCGACTGGAACAGCGCACCCGCTTCGACCTGGAAATGATGATGGAGCTGGGCTACTGTCAGGGCATCGAGAACTACTCCCGCCACCTGACCGGCCGCCAGCCGGGCGATCCGCCGCCGACCCTGTTCGACTACCTGGCCGAGGACGCCCTGCTGATCCTCGACGAGTCGCACGTCACCGTGCCGCAGATCGGCGGCATGTATCGCGGCGACCGGGCCCGCAAGGAAACGCTGGTCGAATACGGCTTCCGCCTGCCGTCGGCGCTGGACAACCGGCCGTTGAAGTTCGAGGAATGGGAGGCGCGCGCGCCGCAGGCCATCCATGTATCGGCCACGCCGCGGAAGTGGGAGCTCGAGCGTTCCGGAACGGTGGCCGAGCAGGTCGTGCGCCCGACCGGGCTGATCGACCCCGAGACCGAGGTCCGCCCGGTGGGCACCCAGGTCGACGACCTGCTCGGGGAGATCCGCGAGCGGGTCGGCCTGGGCGACCGGGTGCTGGTCACCACGCTGACCAAGCGGATGGCCGAGAACCTGACCGAATACCTGGCCGAACACGACGTGCGCGTGCGCTACCTGCACTCCGACATCGACACCGTCGAGCGGGTCGAGATCATCCGCGATCTCCGGCTCGGCGCGTTCGACGTGCTGGTGGGCATCAACCTGCTGCGCGAGGGCCTGGACCTGCCCGAAGTCTCGCTGGTCGCGATCCTGGATGCCGACAAGGAGGGCTTCCTGCGCTCCGAGGGTTCGCTGATCCAGACCATCGGTCGCGCCGCGCGCAACGTCCGCGGCAAGGCGATCCTGTACGCCGATTCGATCACCGACTCGATGAAACGCGCGCTCGACGAGACCGAACGCCGTCGGGCCAGGCAGGTGGCGTTCAATGCCGAGCACGGCATCACGCCCCGGACCATCGAGAAGAACATCGCCGACATCATGGCCGACGCCCACAACGCACCCGGCGCGAAGGGCAAGGGGCGCGGGCGCAAGAGCGAGGACCGCGCCGGCCGCCGCGCCGCCGAGGCGACCGCCGACTACAACGACGCGCCGATGTCGGCCGCCGAAGCCGCGAAGAAGATCGCCGAGCTCGAAAAGGCCATGTTCAAGGCGGCCGAGAACCTCGAATTCGAAGAAGCCGCCGCCATCCGCGACCGCATCCACAAGGTCAAGGCGCAGGGGTTTGCGGCTTGACGGCAGGGACGAGGGGAGAGGGCGGAAAACGACAAGAAACCGCAGATGGACGCCGAATGAAAAAAACACGGCGGTATGGCGTTCACTGCCGGCTCTGGAAACCGCTGCCGGGAAGCGCGCGGCGCACTTGTTCCTGGAGCCCGACCTTGATCGTTGATCAAAAGCGAACCTGATTACGCACGTTTCTCGGCCGGTAGTACAGCCCTCCGGAGGCGTGCAGGAAACTCGAGAACAGCAAGCAAGGACCCTTCGAAAGCGCTTTTTGCCCGGGTTCGACTGTTGGAGGGCGCTTGCGCGCGAAGGATGGCCGCTTCCGAAGTCGTTCGCGCGCAAGCGCCCTCCAACAGGCGGTCTTTCTGCCAGTCCGGCGTCGGGCTGGAATCTCGCTTGGGATGGAAACCCGTCCTTCGAATCCGATCGGACGATCCAACGGCTCGCCTGTATCGCCTGCCGCGATGCTCCGATGCCGGGACGCTACCCGACCGTGGCCGAGATTCATGCGTAATCAGGAAAGCGAAACACGCCTCGGTGTTCTCCGCGTTCATCTGCGGTAGCCGGGGTTTTCTGCAGTGAACCTTCCGAAATCCGGTCAGGTGACCTCCGGCAGGCGGGATGAGAGCCAGGCGCCGGCCAGGCCCATGCAGGCCAGGACGACGATGACGCCGGAGACCGAGATGACGTTGGCCAGGGCGCCGACGCTGCCGGTGATCAGCAGGACGACGCCGATGACGGTGTTGCTGACCGCCACGTAGTCGGTGCGTTTGTTGCCGCCGGCCAGGTCGACGACGTAGGTCTTGCGGCCCATCCGGACGCCGGCATGGGCGATGGCCAGCAGGAAGAAGAACAGCGGATACAGCCAGGCGGCGCCGGCCACGTCGCCGCCGAAGTTCACGATCGCGACCAGGCCCAGGCCGACCAGCGCGGCCGCGGCGCCGGCGATGACCATGACCCGGCGGCTGGAGCGGTCGGCGAACCGGCCCCAGAACGGCGCGGAAATCAGCGAGGCGACCCCGTCGGCGATCACGAACAGGCCCAGTACCAGCAGCGCACCTTCGGTGTTGTCGTGGGCCAGCAGGATGAAGAACGGCGCGCTGAGCGCCGAGCACAGCAGCAGCGAGCGGGCAATCACGAAGCGCCGGAACGGCGCGTCCTCGCGCAGCAGGGCCAGTCGTTTCAGCGCCTCGCTCAGCGCGTTGCCGCCGCCTTCGGTGGCGCCGGGTTCCTCGCGGATCGCCGCGTAGGTCGATGCGCCGACCAGCCACAGGCCGCCGGCGATCGTCAGCAGCAGCACCCAGGTGCCGACCGCGGTGTCGGCGCCGTCGCGGTCGAACAGCAGGAAGGTGCCGATGCCGATGGTGACCAGCCCGGCCAGGGTCTCCGACCAGCCGCTGACCCGGCCGCGGCGGGTCTTCGGCACGGTCTTGCCGAGCACGTCCTTCGAGGCCACCGAGCACAGTCCGCGCGACAGGCTGAACACCACCAGCGCGCCGATCAGCGCGAATCCCGCCGCCGCGCCGGTCAGGGTGGCGGCCACGACGGCCATGGAGAACACGGCCAGCGCCTGGAGCACGGCGCCGAGCACGAACACCCACTTGCGCACCGGCATCCGGCGCACGTAGCTGGCGATGACCAGCTGCGGGATCAGCGAGCCCGACTCGCGGATCGGCACCAGAAAGGCGGTGAACACCGCCGGGGCCGCCAGCGAGGCCAGCAGCCAGGCCAGCACGGTCTTCGGGTTGGCGATCGCGTCGCCGAGCTTGGTGAAGAACTGGGTGGCGATCTGGAGCAGGAAGTTGCCCGGGACCACCCGGCAGGCCGAATCGGAAATGTCCCGGCAGACGCGGGCGTCTTCCTCGTTGACCAACTGCTGGTACAGGCGATCGAGGCGGCGGTCGTCGAACAGGTTGCGGAGCATGGGCATGGCGCGAATCGGGACGGGACGAACACCCCGCGATTATCCACGCAAGGGCGGCCCGTCGCACGGATGCCGAAGGAATATGCATCGATGCATATTGACAAAAATGGTCGAAAATGGAATCATGCAGTCCACATCGGGACTCGCTGGCCGAACAGCCGACCGGCAGCAGCGATCCGGCCGGAAACGGCGAAATCCTGTGAATCGTTCAACAAGCGGATGGGAGACAAGGGGGCGATGAGCCGATGACTGCACCGCGACCTGCCGACCAGGCGGCACGCCGTCCGGCCGGGCCCGGCACGGCCCCTGAATCCCCGTCCGAGCGTGCCGCGCGCGCCGTCGAGCGCATGCTTCGGCCGCTGGTTCGGCTGCTGGTCGGGCGAGTGGCCTGCATCTACGTGATCGACCGTCTGCGCCGTCTCTACCTGGAAGAAGCGCGCGCCTGGCTGGAGCGCACCCAGCCCGACCAGCGCGTGACGCGGTCCAAGCTGGCGATGCTGACGGGCCTGGATACCCGCACCATTTCGGCCATGGAGCACGACCCCGACCACGAGTCGCTCCTGGCGCACGAAGTCTGCGCCGGATCCGTGGTGCTGGATCGCTGGATCCATCACGAGGGCTTCCAGGATGCCGACGGGCAGCCCGCGCTGCTGCCGGTGATGGGGCCGGGCTCGTCGTTCCAGGCGCTGACCGCTCGGGCGGTCGGCCGCAACATCACGGTCCACACGATGCTCGACCAGCTGGTCGAGTCGGGCAACGTACGGATCGAATCGGGCGAGCGGGTCCGGCTGGTCGATCCGGTCTATCGGCCGGTGCGTCCGTCGGAGTTGACGGTGCTGGACGCCGGTTCGCATTCGATCGCCCGGCTGACCGAGACTGTCGTCCACAACCTCGACGCCGAGCCCGGGCAGGGCCGGCTGCAGCAGGACCGCTTGTCCCGGATGATCCCGGAAGACCGGTATCCGGAACTCGAGCTGCGGGCCCGCGAATTGATCGAACAGCACATCGCGGCGCTGGACTCGCTGGTCGGCGAGTACGAGTGTCACGACCTCGACGGCGCGGCCGCACCGTCCGGCGTCAGGAGCCTGGGCGTGGGCTGGTATGTCTTCGAATGACGCAGAGGAGCGCGGCAGGGTGCCGCACGTTTGGTTGGGCCCGGCGGCCATGGGAGCATTGACGCCGGGTTAGTGGCGGCCATCGACGCGCATCGGTTCTTCCCCTTCTGGACCGGTGCATGCGTCCTGGCGGTCGGGGACGGCGCTGCCTTCGGGCAGCGCCTTTTTTTGTGGGGCGTGCGCGGCGCGGGCCGCGCGGGCGGTCAGAACGGGGCGCTTCCGGGCGTGCGCGGGTAGGGGATCACGTCGCGGATGTTGCCCATGCCCGAGATATAGGCCAGCAGGCGCTCGAAGCCGAGGCCGAATCCGGCGTGCGGCACCGTGCCGTAGCGGCGCAGGTCCAGGAACCAGTCGTAGGCGCCGGATTCAAGCTGCTCGGGCGCCATCCGGCTCTTCAGAACGTCGAGCCGTTCTTCGCGCTGGCTGCCGCCGATGATCTCGCCGATGCCCGGGGCCAGGACGTCCATGGCGGCAACGGTCTTGCCGTCGTCGTTCAGGCGCATGTAGAAGGCCTTGATCTCGGCCGGGTAATTGACCACGATCACCGGTGCCTGGCAGTGCTTCTCGGTCAGGTAACGCTCGTGTTCTGTCTGCAGGTCCAGGCCCCACTCGGGCGCGTAGTCGAAGTTCCGGCCGCTGGCCTGCAGCACGCGGATCGCCTCGGCGTAGTCCATCCGCACGAACGGGCTTTCGACCAGCCGCTCGAGTCGCTCGATCGCGGTGGGTTCGATCCGATCGGCGAAGAACGCCATGTCTTCGCCGCAGCGGTCGAGGACCTGGCGGAACACCGATTTCAGGAAGTCCTCGGCCAGCAGCGCGAGTTCGTCGAGCCCGGCGAACGCGATCTCCGGCTCGATCATCCAGAATTCGGCCAGGTGGCGGGTGGTGTTGGAATTCTCGGCCCGGAAGGTCGGACCGAAGGTGTAGACCTTGCTCAGCGCCAGGCAGTAGGCCTCGACGTTGAGCTGGCCGGACACGGTCAGGAAGGTCTCGCGGCCGAAGAAGTCCTTGCCGAAATCGACCTCGCCCTTCGCGTCGCGCGGCAGGTTGGCCAGGTCCAGCGTGCTGACCCGGAACAGCTCGCCGGCGCCTTCGGCGTCGGAGGCGGTGATGATCGGCGTGTTGACCCACTGGTAGCCGTTGCTGTCGAAATAGTCGTGGATCGCCTTGGCCGCGGCGTGCCGGACCCGGGTGATGGCGCCGAAGGTGTTGGTGCGCGGGCGCAGGTGGGCGACCGAGCGGAGAAACTCGAAGCCGTGTTGCTTCGGCTGGATCGGATAGGTGTCCGGATCCTCGACGCCGCCGACCAGCTCGACCTCGGCGGCCTGTAGCTCGACGGTCTGGCCGCGCCCCTGGGACTCGACCAGCGTGCCGTGGCAGCGGACCGAACAGCCCGAAGTCAGGTGCAGGACCACGTCCTCGTAGTTCGGCAGGTCCTTCGGCGCCACGACCTGGAGATTGCCGAAGCAGGAGCCGTCGTTGACGTGCAGGAAGGAGAATCCGGCCTTCGAATCGCGCCGGGTGCGCACCCAGCCTTGGATGGTCAGCGGGTCGCCGACGGGGTGTTCGCCGGCCAGAACGGCCTTGATGCTCGCGTTTGGCATATCGATCCAGGGTGTCCGGGGAATTGAAAAATGAGTTCGCGGCGCAAGATAATAGAGCAAGCGTTGATGGAAATCCGGCCCACGGGGTAAAACCAGCCATGAATTCGACATCGATTACCCTCACTCAGGCCGCCGCGGAGCGCGTGGCGCATTTCCTCACCGACCAGGGCGGCGTGGGTCTGCGCCTCGGCGTGCGCCGGACCGGCTGCTCGGGGTGGGCCTACGAAGTGGGCCTGGCCGAGGCCGTCGAGGACGGCGATACGGTGTTCGAGGATCGCGGCATCCGGATCGTCGTGGATGCCGACGCGCTGCCGCTGGTGGCGGGCACCCGCATCGATTTCGCCCGGCAGGGTCTCAATCGCCAGTTCGAGTTCGAGAACCCGAACGTGACCGACGAGTGCGGCTGCGGGGAGAGCTTCACCGTCACGGCCGGATAGCGGGTCGGTCCCGGATCCGACGGCGGCCTGAATCGGGCAGCAGCGATCCCGCCGGAATCTCCAGCAGCGGTCGTCCGCTCTTGCGTTCGGTTCCGCGCAGTCTCCACATCGGTGCTGCCTCGCCTGGCCACCGTGGAACGCCCGGCAGGGTGCCCCGATCTGCCCCGGGCGACCGCTGGGGCCTGGCTTCCTTCGTTTTTCTTCAAATCGGCCTTGACTTGGCCCTCGACATGGTCGAAAATTGCGGGCTTCGTCCGATGACGATGGGATTTCCGGAGCGCATCGAGCGGAGGGGTACTCAAGCGGTCAACGAGGGCAGACTGTAAATCTGCTGGCTATGCCTTCGCAGGTTCGAATCCTGCCCCCTCCACCACTTCGGAATCCAACGGGTCGCGGCACGGGTGAGGCGGGTGTAGTTCAACGGTAGAACCTCAGCCTTCCAAGCTGATGATGTCGGTTCGATTCCGATCACCCGCTCCAGTGTCGTACGGAGGAAGACGATGCCCGCGTAGCTCAGGCGGTAGAGCACTCCCTTGGTAAGGGAGAGGTCACTGGTTCGAGTCCAGTCGTGGGCACCAGATCGAAGCCGGCCCTCAGGGTTTCCCTGCGGGCCGTTTCTGCCGGCTGCGGGTCGGCACAACAGATCGGCCATTGAATTCGGCACACATAAAGCAAACGGAGTTTTCAGGGCATGTCCAAGGCTAAATTCGAACGTACGAAGCCGCACGTGAACGTCGGCACCATCGGTCACGTCGACCACGGCAAGACCACGCTGACGGCGGCGCTGACGAAGGTGTGCGCGGAAGCGCGTGGCGGCGAGTTCCGCGCCTACGATCAGATCGACAACGCGCCGGAAGAGCGTGCGCGCGGGATCACGATCGCGACGGCGCACGTCGAGTACGAGTCGGACGCGCGTCACTACGCCCACGTGGACTGCCCGGGGCACGCCGACTACGTCAAGAACATGATCACCGGTGCGGCGCAGATGGACGGCGCGATCCTGGTGGTGTCGGCGGCCGACGGCCCGATGCCGCAGACGCGCGAGCACATCCTGCTGGCGCGCCAGGTCGGCGTTCCGCAGATCCTGGTCTACCTGAACAAGGCGGACATGGTCGACGACGAAGAGCTGCTGGAGCTGGTGGAGATGGAAGTCCGCGAGCTGCTGTCGAGCTACGACTTCCCGGGCGACGACACCCCGATCATCACCGGTTCGGCGCTGAAGGCGCTGGAAGGCGACGATTCGGACATCGGCGTGCCGTCGATCATGAAGCTGGTCGAGGCGCTGGACACCTACATTCCGACGCCGGAGCGTGACACCGACAAGCCGTTCCTGATGCCGATCGAGGACGTGTTCTCGATTTCGGGTCGCGGTACGGTGGTGACGGGTCGCATCGAGCGCGGCATCGTGACGGTGGGCGACGAGCTGGAAATCGTCGGCATCAAGGACACCACGAAGACGACCTGCACGGGCGTGGAGATGTTCCGCAAGCTGCTGGATCGCGGTGAGGCGGGCGACAACGTCGGCGTGCTGCTGCGCGGCACCAAGCGTGACGACGTCGAGCGCGGCCAGGTGCTGGCCAAGCCGGGCACGATCACGCCGCACACGCACTTCGAAGCCGAGGTGTACGTGCTGAGCAAGGAAGAGGGCGGCCGTCACACGCCGTTCTTCAAGGGCTACCGTCCGCAGTTCTACTTCCGCACGACCGACGTGACGGGTGCCGTGGAGCTGCCGGAAGGTGTCGAGATGGTGATGCCGGGCGACAACGTGAAGATCCAGGTCGAGCTGATCGCACCGATCGCCATGGAAGAAGGTCTGCGTTTCGCCATCCGTGAGGGTGGTCGGACCGTGGG
>NZ_JAAWWS010000143.1 GCF_012272825.1 Wenzhouxiangella sp. XN79A
GGCGAAGCGGCCGGTGACTACGCCGGGTGGTCGGTCAGCGCCGCCGGCGATGTCAACGGCGACGGCATCGATGACGTGGTCATCGGGGCCTTCGGCGCCGACCCGAACGGCAGCAGTTCGGGCCGCAGCTACGTGGTGTTCGGGCGAAGCTCGACGGACGTGGCGGTCAGCAAGAGCAACGGCGCGGCCTTTGTCGACAACGGCCTGCCGACCACCTGGCTCATCGATGTCGCCAACGTCGGCGCCGCCGACATTGCCGGTGCGACGCTGAGCGACCCCGTGCCGACCGGCGTGACCGGGGCGACCTGGACCTGCACTGCCTTCGGCGGCGCGGTCTGCACGAATCCGAGCGGTAGCGGCGGCATCAGCGAGAACGTCGACCTGCCGGCCGGCGCCAGCCTGGTCTACGAGTTCACTGCGACGGTCACCGCAACGGAACCGGGGTCGGTCAGCAACACGGCAACGATCACGCTGGCCGCTGGCCAGACCGACATCAACCCGGCCGACAACAGCGCGACCGATACGGATCCGGTAGGTCTGTTCATCGACGGCTTCGAGACCGAGTAGGTTCGGGCGCGGCGGGTCGATCGATCCGTTTGCGCGGACGCGGCGCAGCCGGTACAGTGCATCGACGTCGATGCTGTCGCATCCTGGACATCGTCTCTGGCTGCATGATTCCTGCTTCACGATCCCACGCCCTGAACGGAAGGTCGGACCCCATGACTCAGCATCGCATCGCTTCCCTGCATACTCGCCCGAAGATGGACTGTGCGCGCACGGCATCCCTGCCGAGCACGTCAACGGCGCGCCGCGTGCTGCCGCTGGCGGTGGCCGCAGCGCTGGGTGTCGGTGGTCCCTCCGCGGCCCTGGCCCAGTCGTTCCCGGCCGAGATCGAGCTGTCGGCCCTGGACGGCACGAACGGCTTCGTGCTCAACGGCGAAGCGGCAAGTGATTTGTCCGGGTTCTCGGTCAGCGCGGCCGGCGATATCAACGGCGATGGCATCGATGATCTGATCATCGGAGCCTATGGCGCCGACCCGAACGGCAGCTTGTCGGGCCGCAGCTACGTCGTGTTCGGTTCGGGCACGGTGACGAACCCCTTCGAGCTGTCCGGCCTCGATGGCAGCAACGGCGTTGTGATCAACGGTGAAGCGGCCTACGACTTCTCCGCGGTCTCGGTCAGCGCGGCCGGCGACATCAACGGCGACGGCATCGAGGACCTGATCATCGGAGCCAATGGCGCTGACCCGAACGGCAGCTCCTCGGGCCGCAGCTACGTGGTGTTCGGTTCGGGCACGGTGACGAACCCCGTCGAGCTGTCCAGCCTCGATGGCAGCAACGGCGTTGTGCTCAACGGTGAAGCGGCCGGTGACAACGCCGGATACTCGGTCAGCGCCGCCGGCGACATCAACGGCGATGGCATCGATGACCTGATCATCGGAGCCGATAGCGCTGACCCGAACGGCATCTCATCGGGCCGCAGCTACGTGGTGTTCGGCGACGATGCCGGCCTGCCCACCCCGTTCAACCTGTCCACGCTGAATGGGCTGATCGGCGTTGTGCTCAACGGTGAAGCGGCCCGTGACAGCGCCGGGTTCTCGGTCAGTGCCGCCGGCGACGTCAACGGCGACGGCATCGGTGATCTGATCATCGGAGCCCCGGACGCCGAGACCGATGGCATTGGTTCCGGGCGCGCCTACGTGGTGTTCGGTTCGGGCACCGGCCTGGCCAGTCCCGTCGAGTTGTCCAGCCTCAATGGCAGCAACGGCGTTGTATTCATCGGTGAAGCGGAAGCTGACTTCGCCGGGCGTTCGGTCAGCGCCGCCGGCGATATCAACGGCGACGGCATCGGTGATCTGATCATCGGGGCCGATGGTGCCGATTCGAGCGGCGAAGACTCGGGACGCAGCTACGTGGTGTTCGGCGCGAGCATTCTGCCCACCCCCTTTGACCTGTCCACCCTCAACGGCGTCAACGGCTTCGTGCTCAATGGCGAAGCGGCCGGTGACTACGCCGGCCGTTCGGTCAGCGCCGCCGGCGACATCAACGGCGACGGCATCGATGACCTGCTCATCGGGGCCAACAGGGCCGATCCTGACGGCATCGTTTCGGCGGGCCGCAGCTACGTCGTGTTCGGATCGGACACCGGCCTGCCCAACCCCTTCGACCTGTCGACGCTGAACGGCAGCAACGGTTTCGTGCTCAACGGCGAAGCGGCCGGTGACTACGCCGGGTGGTCGGTCAGCGCCGCCGGCGATGTCAACGGCGACGGCATCGATGACGTGGTCATCGGGGCCTTCGGCGCCGACCCGAACGGCAGCAGTTCGGGCCGCAGCTACGTGGTGTTCGGGCGAAGCTCGACGGACGTGGCGGTCAGCAAGAGCAACGGCGCGGCCTTTGTCGACAACGGCCTGCCGACCACCTGGCTCATCGATGTCGCCAACGTCGGCGCCGCCGACATTGCCGGTGCGACGCTGAGCGACCCCGTGCCGACCGGCGTGACCGGGGCGACCTGGACCTGCACTGCCTTCGGCGGCGCGGTCTGCACGAATCCGAGCGGTAGCGGCGGCATCAGCGAGAACGTCGACCTGCCGGCCGGCGCCAGCCTGGTCTACGAGTTCACTGCGACGGTCACCGCAA
>NZ_JAAWWS010000144.1 GCF_012272825.1 Wenzhouxiangella sp. XN79A
GGGCGTAGCGAGGACGCGGTGGCCGGTGATCGCCGGAGCACAGGAACCGCAGTGCACGTCCAGGTGCATGAGGATTCCGAGCACCGCCGAGCGCCGGCCACCGCGTCCGCAGTAGCCCAGCGACGATTTTTTCAATCGCCGCCGTGGGCGAAGTCGGGATACGCCTCCATCCCGCACTCGGCGAAATCCAACCCCGCCCGTTCGTCGTCCGGATGCACGCGAATGCCGATCGTGGCCTTCAGCGCGGCCCAGACCGCCAGGCTGGTGACGAACACGAAGCCCCCGATTAGCCCGATGCCGGCGAGCTGGCCGACCAGGCTCGCCTCGTCGTTGGACAACGGCACGACCAGCAGGCCGAGGATGCCGCAGACGCCGTGCACGGAGATCGCGCCGACCGGGTCGTCGATGCGGATGCGGTCGAGGCCGAGGATGGAGACCACGACCAGCAGACCGCCCGCCGCGCCGATCAGCACGGCCAGCCCGGGATCGGGCGTGGACGGCCCGGCGGTGATCGAAACGAGGCCCGCCAGTGCGCCGTTCAGCGCCATGGTCAGGTCGGCCTTGCCGAACAGGAAGCGGGCCAGCAGCAGCGCGGCGACCAGGCCGGCGGCGGCGGCCAGGTTGGTGTTGACGAACACCTTGGCCACCGCATTGGCCGAGCCGATACCGGCCACGGCCAGCTCGGAGCCGCCGTTGAACCCGAACCAGCCCATCCACAGGATGAACATGCCGAGCGTGGCCAGCGGCAGGTTCGCACCGGGGATGGCGCGCGGCCGGCCGTCGGGCGTGTACTTGCCGGCACGCGGCCCGAGCAGCAGGACACCGGCCAGCGCCGCAGCCGCCCCGGCCATGTGGACGATGCCGCCGCCGGCGTAATCGGAGTAGCCGAGATCCGACAGCAGCCCGCCACCCCAGGACCAGTAGCCCTGCCACGGGTAGATCACGCCGGTCATGACCACGGCGAAGACCAGGAACGCCCACAGTTTCATCCGCTCGGCCACGGCACCGGAAACGATCGACATGGCGGTGGCGACGAACACGACCTGGAACATGAAGTCGGCCAGCGACGAGAACGCGATCTCGCTGCCTTCGGCGGTAACGTCGGCCAGCGCGTGCTCGGCCGAGACGCCGAAACCGATGCCCGGCCAGAACGCGTTGACGCCCTCGCCGGGGTACATCAGCTGGTAGCCGATGAGGAAGTACATCAGGCAGGCGATGGCATACAGCGCCACGTTCTTGGTCAGGATCTCGACGGTGTTGCGGGCCCGGACCAGGCCGGCCTCGAGCATCGTGAAACCGGCCGCCATCCACATCACGAGCGCGGCGCAGACCAGCAGGTAGAAGGTGTTGAGTGCGTATTCGATTTCGGTCATGACTCGGCTCCGTTACAGGGCGGATTCGTTGACTTCGCCGGTCCGGATGCGAACCACCCGTTCGAGCGCGGTGACGAAGATCTTGCCGTCGCCGATCCGACCGCTTCGGGCAGTCTCGGCCAGCGTCTCGATGACCCGTTCGACCTGGTCGTCGGGCACGGCGATTTCGAGCTTGATCTTGGGCAGGAAGTCGACGACGTACTCGGCGCCGCGGTACAACTCGGTATGCCCCTTCTGGCGACCGAAACCGCGGGTCTCGCTGACGGTCATGCCCTGGACGCCGACGTCGGCCAGCGCCTCGCGTACGTCATCGAGCTTGAAGGGTTTGATGATGGCGGTGATCAGTTTCATCGGTGGATTCGCTCCCGTTGTCGATCGGCGTGCCGCGCGGCACTGTCATCGAGGAAGCAATCGGCGTGCCAGCCTGAAAGGCCACCGAAGATCGCCGGTTGAACGGGGTTTCGAGAACGATCGAGGCGATCTCTCCGCACCATCGCGGTGCAGCGCCCGGACCGGATGCACCGCAACGGTGCGTTCAGTCGTCGAGCTTGCGAGCCAGGGTGTTGCGGCCGATGCCGAGACGATCGGCGGCTTCGGCGCGCCGCCCCCCCGTGGCCCTCAGCGCCTCGTCGATCAGCGCGCGCTCCAGTCGCGCGACGGCCTCGCCCATCAGATCAACGTCGCCGGCAGCCAGTCGTGCGCGCACCCAGGCGCGCACGCCCGCGGTCCAGTCCACGGCTTCGGCCGGTCGGTCGAGATCGAGGTCGGCGATATCCAGCCGCGGCCCCGGAACCAGGGCGGTCCAGCGCCGGCAGCGATTGACCAGTTCGCGCACGTTGCCCGGCCAGGGGTGAGCCTGCAGTCGCTCACGGGCTGCTGCGGTCAGCCGGCGCGGCGCATCGCCGACCTCCGCCGCGGCGCGGGCCAGGAAGTGATCGAGCAGCGGCCCGATGTCCTCGGGACGCTCGCGCAACGGCGGCACGGTCAGCGGCACGACGTTCAGGCGATGGAACAGGTCTTCGCGGAAGCCGCCGGAGGCAACCGCCTGTTCGAGGTCGCGGTGGGTGGCCGCGACGATCCGCGCATCGACGCGGACCGGAGCACGACCGCCGAGGCGGTAGAACACGCCGTCGTCGAGCACCCGCAGCAGGCGCGACTGCAGCGCGGTCGGCATCTCGCCGATTTCGTCGAGGAACAGAGTGCCGCCGTCGGCCTGCTCGAAATAGCCCGCGCGCGCGGCCTCCGCACCGCTGAATGCCCCCTTCTCGTGGCCGAACAGTTCGGATTCCAGCAAGTCGGCCGGCAGCGCGGCAACATTGAGCGCCACGAACGGACCGCCGGCTCGCGGCGACGATGCGTGCAGCGCCCGGGCGATCCGCTCCTTGCCGCTGCCCGATTCGCCGCGCAACAGCACGCTCAGCGAACTGCCGGCCAGCCGCCCGATGGCGCGGAACAGCGCCCGCATCACCAGGCTCTCACCGATCAGCCCCGGCGGCGGCTCGACGGCCGGCGGCACCCCGGCATCGCGGCTCGACGCCAGCGCGCGATCGACCCGGTCGATGACTTCGTCGATGTCGAAGGGCTTGGGCAGGAAGTCGAAGGCGCCGCGCTTGAGCGCGTCGACGATGCTGTCGAGGTCAGCGTAGGCGCTCATGACGATGACCGGGGCATCGATCCGCTCGATCAGAACGTCGCCGGACGCGCCCGGCATCCGCAGGTCGGTCAGGACGGCATCCGGCGCTTGTTCGTCGGCGAGGGCGCCGAGCGCCGCTTCGGCCGATTCGAAGCTCCGGCAGGACCGGTCCTCTGCGGCCAGCGCGTGGTCCAGCACGCGTCGGATCGACGCGTCGTCGTCGACGATCCAGACCCGGGCGCGCTCGCTGCTCATGCCCTCATTCTAGTGGGCCGCGCGGCCCTGCGCCGGCATCGGCCGGAAGCAGGACGCGAAACACGGTGCGCTCGCCCCGGCGCTCGTGGTCGAGGTCGCCACCGTGGCGATCGACCAGGTCCTGGGCCACGGCCAGTCCCAGCCCGGTGCCGTCGGGCCGACCGCTGACCAGCGGAAAGAACAGGGAATCGGCCAGCTCCTCCGGCACGCCGGGGCCGTCGTCCTCGACCTCGATCGCCACCGCCAGCCGGCAGCGGCGCCCGCCCAGCGTTGCGCCCGGGATCGCACGGGTGCGAAAGACCAGCCGGCCGGCGCCGGCCTCGATCGCGTTGCGGGCCAGGTTCAGGAACACCTGCTGCAGCCCAGCCTCGTCGATCCGGACCCGCGGCAGACTGGGGTCGTAGTCGCGATCCAGCGCCACCGGCGCGGCGTCGGCGGCCAGCAACCGGACCACCCTGTCCAGCGGCGCGTGCAGGTTCGTCTCGATCGCCGTGACCGGCCGAGCGCCGCCGAGCAGCTGTTCGACCAGAGCCTCCAGCCGATCGACCTCGTCACCGATGATCCCGGCCAGTTCGCGACCGGTGTCGTCGAGATCACGACGTGCCAGCAACTGCGCCGCGCCGCGCAGGCCGGCCAGCGGATTGCGGATTTCGTGGGCCAACTGCTGGACCACGCGCTTCGACAGCGCTCGCCGCGCTTCGCGCGAGCGGTCGAGCATCGCCCGGCGGCGGGGCGCGGCGTCCTGGAGTTCCAGCAACACGCCGCCGTCGCCAAGCCGGGAAGCGCGGGCGTCCAGCCACTCGGCCCCGCTCGCCAGCGGCCAGCGCAGGTCCTGCGAGGCCACGCCCCGACCTTCGCCGACGGCGCGGTCGCACAGCGCCTGCAGCCCCGACGCGTCGATCGCCGCAGTCAGCGCCGGGTCCATCGCCGCTCGCGCGGCCGACACCCCCAGCAGGTCTTCGGCCGCCGCGTTCATCCGGCAAACCGTACCGGCCGCATCGACGTGCACCAGGGCCGTCTGGAGACGGTCCAGCCAGGCGGCGTCGGCATTGGATCCCTCGGTCGTCAAGGAAGGAATGGTCCGAAAGGCCTCGATCGAGCATAGTCGATGCACGAAGGCGACGGCGATCTGCGATCATTCACCGCATGGACGACTCCACCAACCCCCGCTTTCCCTGGACCGCCTGGCTGCTGACCAGCCTGGTTGCGCTGGTCCTGGCCTGCGCCGCGTGGGCCTGGATCGACTGGCGCTACGTCAAGGAACTCTGGCCCGTCGAGGCGATGGTCCGGGCCAACGTCTACATCTTCTGGACCCTGTCGATCGGCACCCTGTTCGTGCAGTACTGGGTACTGCGCAGCCAGAGCGCCGGACGCCAGACCCTCGGCGCCCTGAGCAGCGCGATCGGTGTCGCCCTGCTCTGGCTGGTCCTGATCAGCTCGGTCGGCGATTGGTATCACGTCAAGATCGGCGGCGTGCTTGGATAGGCCGACCCCCGCGTAGGAAATTCTCCGATTGAGCTCGCGGTGCCCCATTGGGTACCCTTCGTCCCGGCGCTGGTGGAACGGGGAACGGGCACTCGACACGAGTTTGCGTTCCCATCCCATCGATTCCCTATCGAACGAACCGGGAGATGCGATTCATGCGAACGTTGCTGCTGTCCTTTTTGCCGGCCCTGATGCTGGTCACGAGCCCGCCGACTGCGGCCCATTCGAGCTTCGAGCTGGCCGAGCGCGCCCTGAACGGCGACCTCGACGCGACCGAACAGTTGCTCGCCGAACACCCCGACAGCGAATCCGTCCGGATTATCGCGGCCCAGGCGCTTCGGGCCGCCGCCGACGACGACCGCGCGCTGGCGCTGCTGGACGACGCGATGCGCCAGGGCTCCCGCCGGGCGCTCTGGACGCGGGTCGTGCATCACATCGAGCGCCACGAGTGGATCGAGGCCTATGCCTGGGGCCGGCTGGCGATGCTGATCGAGAAGCATGACCGCGAGTCGGAGATCGACGACGATGCCTGGCCGCTGGAATGGACCTGGCAGTTCACGCAGCGCGCCGCGCGGAATCTTCGCGAGACCGAATTCCCGGAGGCCGACCGGCGGACCGAAGCGGTCGTCGGCGAATGGTACGCGCGCCTCACCGCGGAACAGGACATCGGCTCCGTCGATGCGCCGGTGTTCGTGGACAGGCGCGCGCCGGTCTATCCACGCGACCAGGCCTACTCGCGAGAAACCGGCTGGTCGTTCCTGATGATGACGTTTGCATCCGACGGCACGGTCGAGCGTGTCCTGCCCATCGTCCAGTCCCATCGAGAGTTTGCCAAGCGCGCCGCCGCGGCCATGGAGCACTGGGCGATCGAGCCGTCCTCGATGGATCCGGAGAATTTCGATCGCTTCTTCACGCAGACCGTCGAATTCAGCCTGGAGAACTGAACATGCGCGTCCTTTCGATCCTGCTGCTCTGTGGACTCGCGGCGCTATCGGCACGAGCCGACGAAGACGCTCTGTCGCCGGCCGAACGGATCCTCCTGATCCAGCAAGCGATCTCCGGGGACCTGCAGGCCGCGGCGGAGCTTGACGCCGACGGCGAAACCAGCCGCTGGGACCTGTTGCTTCGCGGATACGCGCTTCAGGCCGCTGATCGGCCGAACGAGGCTGTGGCCGCCTGGGAGGAATCCGCGCAACGGGGCCTGCGGCTGGCAGTTCGTGCATTGGCCGTCCATCACTACGAGCGGCGAAACTGGATGGAATCCTACGCCTGGGCCCGACTCGCCATGGAAGTCGACGCCGCCCTGAAGGACGGCGACCTGGGCGCCCTTCGTGGCGGCTGGGCCCTGTACACGGCGCTCCGGTCCGCCGAGGCACTCGACGAAGAGAAGCACGATGCCGCCGACGCTCGAGCGAGCGAACGCGTCCAGCAGTACCTCGCACGACTGATCTCGCCCGAGGATGTCGGATCGCAGAGCGGCACCGCCACCGAAGATCTCGAAGTCGTCCGGCGAACGCCCCCCGACTATCCCCGCGCCATGGCCGAAAACGGCATGCCCGGATGGGTCTACCTGCAGTTCGAAATCCTGCCCAACGGCCGGGTCGGCGAGGTCGCGGCGGTCGGGGCTTCCCACCAGCGCTTCGCCCGCGCGGCGGTGCGCGCCATTCGCAAGTGGCGCTTCGACACCGACGCCATGGAAACCGTGCCGGCCATCGCCTCCCAGCAGATCGATTTCACCATGCCCTGATCAGCCGCCGCCCGCCGCCAGCCGATCCACCCGCAACCGCTCGCGCTCGTCGAACAGGCGCCGGGACGCGGCCGAGACGGCGGCCAGCGTGCCGAAGCCGGTACCGGCGGCCACGGTGAACATGATCAGGATCTGATACTTGACGGCCAGCGCCGGCGGACTGCCGGCGAGAATCTGGCCGGTCATCATGCCCGGCAGGCTGACGATGCCGGCCGCGGCCATGGCGTTGACGATCGGGATCAGGCCCGAGCGGGTCGCGTCGCGGCGAAGTTCGCCGATTGCCTCGCGCCACGGCTCACCCAGCATCAACCGGTTCTCGATCATCGCGCGCTGGCGCCAGACGCCCTCGGTCAGACGATCCAGACCCAGCGCCACGCCGGTCATGGTGTTGCCGAGCAGCATGCCCAGCAGCGGAATGGCGTACTGCGGCCGGTACCAGGGCTCGGGGCCGATCACCACGACCAGGGTCAGTACGGTCACGCTGAACGCCGAGACGAACATCGCCGAGGTGCCGATGCCGAACGCCCAGCCGCCGGTCAGCCGATGCTTCTGGCGAGCCATCACCTCGCGACCCGCCGCCAGCAGCATGATCAGGCCCATCAGCCCGACCCACCAGGGACCTTCGAGCGAGAACAGCGTCTCGAGCACCAGCCCGATCAGGGCCAGCTGGACGACCGTTCGCAGCGCCGCGACCAGCAGCGAGCGCGTCATACCGAGCCGGGCCAGGGCCGTCACCACGCCGAGGGCCAGCACCAGCAGCGAGGCCAGCGCCAGCTCACCGTAGGACAGCTCGATCACGCTCATCGAACGAGCTCCGCTCCACCGGGCCCGATCCGGAGCTGCAGGTCGGCCACGCGCTCGATCTGCGCCCGGTCGTGGGCCACCCACAGCGTCGGCAGACCGCGCCCGCGAATCCGTTGCAGAAGCCAGGATTCGACCCGCTCGACCGATTCATCGTCCAGATTGGCTGTCGGCTCGTCGAGCAGCAGCGCGCCGGGATCGCGCGACAGCGCCCGGATCAGCGCCAGGCGCTGCTTCTCGCCCGACGAGAGTCGGCCCACAGACCAGCCGAGCGCATCCCGCGGCAGGCCGAGCACCTCGAGATCGTCGAACGGTTCCGCTTCGAAATGCGCACCCACGGCGTCGTGCCACCACTGGCTCTCGGCCGGCACCAGCATCACGCGCCGGCGCCAGACATGGGCCGGCATCGCGTCGGCGGCCGCCTCGCCGAGCAGAACGCGGCCTTCGTGCGGATCGAGGTCGGCCAACGCCCGCAGCAAGCGCGACTTGCCGCTGCCCGAGGCCCCGGAGATCGCGACCACTTCGCCCGGCGCGACCTCGAGATCGAACGGCGGCAACTCGCCCGCAGCCAGCCCGAACAGGCGCAGCGGCAAACGGGCCGCGTCGCTCATGCGGTCAGCCCAGCAGCGCTTCGGCCGCCGCCCGGACGCGGTGTTCGTCCGGCAGCATCAACCCGGCCGCATCGCCCAGCGGGATGTAGCAGTCCACGCCGGTCACGCGGCGGATCGGCCGGTCGGCCGCGCCGTGTTCGACCAGGCCGGTGACCAGGCCTTCGCCGATACCGCCGTCCGGGGTGGACTCGATCAGAAACAATACGCATCTATAGCTCTAATGATCGAGTAGTTGGAAAATCAACACAAAGCCCAAAAGCCCGAAAACACTGCAGGCGAAACAAAAAAAAATGGCTATATCCGGATCTCGCAAAGCTCTGATCGCCCGCAGCGCCTGATCTGACTGTCTTTGCCGGCGTTTTCATAGTGTGCGGAACCGCACTGGAATTTGCCCAGGCAGATCGAGGTCTCCAACGGTCAGGTAGATCATGTCGGAGAACGCATCGAGATGGCGGAAGCCACTGGCGCGATTCTTGACGATCTTGACGATGCGATTGAGTCCTTCAGCAATAGCGTTGGTCACGCGGGTGCCGATGAAGGCCAGCACGGCATCCTGGTGGCGTCGGAGGGTATGGACGAACTTTCGCAGCGGCTCCAGGCGGCTGAGCAATGCACTTTTGGTCCACTGCTTCAGGAACCGCTCTGCCGCCCAGGGTGCCTGGTAGGTCCAGAAGTGCTCGAACTCTTCTTTCAGGCGCCAGGCGCGATAGATTCGCCGGTTGTGTTTGTCGAGCGCATTGAGGTTTTGGGTATCGCGCCGGCTTCGGGTCGACGAATGGCGTGAGAGCAGCCAGCGCAGCCCTTTGAGCGCCTTGCGTTCATCCCGGGTAGCCTCCCGCCACTGCTCTTTGCGAACCTCGTCGACGGCCTCGTTGAGCGCCTTAACGATGTGGAAGCGGTCCAGCACCAGGGTGGCGTTCGGGCAGTGTGTCTGGATGGCCCCGATGTAGGCCTGGCTCATGTCGCAGCAGGCGGTCTGGATCCTGGCCTTCTGGTAGTCGCTGAGCGCTTCGTTGAAGAACCGGTCGATCGCCGCTCGGGCCTTGCCCTGGCCGATCCAGACCACGCAGGAGCGCTCCAGGTCATAGACCAGCGTGGCGTACTTGTGACCCTTGTGATAGGAGATTTCGTCAACGCCGATGGTCTTGAGGCCTCGGATGCGATGGCCCTCGCGCAACCGGCCAATGGTGCGATGGAGCAGATCCGAAAGGGTCGAGGCGGGCAACCGCAGCAGCTGGGCGGCGGCCTTTTGCGGCATGATCTGGCAGTAGCGCAGCATCAGGTATTCAAAGCGGTGACTCACCCGGCTGCCCGCCTCAGACCAAGGTAGCTGCTCGGTCACCCGGCCGTGGGTGTCACAACAGATCTCACGCGGCCAGTACATCAGCCAGATCGACCAGGGTCCGACCGGAATATCACGCCAGTAGCGCACCTCGGAGCGCTGGCGAACGATACGTCCCCGCCGGCCGCACTCCGGACAGCGGCAGCCGTTCTTGTAGGGCTTGACCAATACCTCGAGCCGGTTGCCGCGCCGAAAGGCCAGTCCATTGCACCGGAAATCCTTGAACTTGAGCAGCTTTGCGATAAGCTTGTAGACGGTCATGGGGGTTCCTTTCTGTACTGTTTGTTCTGGAAAACAAAACTTTACAGGAGGCCCCATGACCTCTCAAATCAGACCGGATCAAGTCTGAAATCCGTTGCGAGATTCGGATAGACCC
>NZ_JAAWWS010000145.1 GCF_012272825.1 Wenzhouxiangella sp. XN79A
TTTTGTCGCGACTGACAAAAGTAGGTCGCCAGAAAGCGGACGAAGTCCGCGTGGCGAAACGCCTGTAGCCAGAACCCCGGCACAGCCGCCGGACAGGGCTCCGGCAAGACGCGAAGAAAGCAAACCACCTCTCAGCCAAAGCCTGTGGCCGACCAGCGACGGCTTGGCCTGGCCCTGGCTTCGAGGATGCATCCGGGGCCACTGTACCCCGCAGCCGGAATCAGCCCGGCCACGTTCCGACCATCGGCCCACCGTCGCTGCCCGAAAGCCACTGCCCGTTCCGCCGCCTTCGAAGAGCGCTGTTGCCCACTGGGGTGCAAAGACCGCACAAGAGCTGAACCCGAAATCCGAAGCCAATCGATCCCGCGCTCTACTCTCTCGTCCCTTCTCCCTCGTCCCTGGTCAGGAACATCCTGCGTTCCGGAATCACCGACAGCGCCTTGAAGAACGGCACCGGCGGTTTGCCGACGACCAGCCGGGCCTTGTGATACCAGGGAAGGCGGGCGGCGTAGAAGTTCTCGACCAGTGCTTCGGACAGGGTGTAGAAGCGCTCCATGACCTTGTAGCGTTCGTCCGGCTCGCCGGCTCGGAACAGGAAGCGGTTGAGTACGCGGAAGAAGGCGGTGGTCGTCCACAGCCGCCGTGCGTGGTCGCGGGTGAAGCGGGCCAGCGCGGGACCGTCCATCGGCCAGCGGTCGCAGATCGCGTCGGCCAGCGCCAGGGCCTGCGGCAGCGAATAGCCGGTGGTCGGATGGAACAGCGCGGCGCGCAGGCCGGCGCGTGCGACCGGCGCGTCGGCCGGCCAGAAGCGGTCGAAGTCGGCCGCGATCAGGATCGGCAGGATGCCGCGTTCTTCCCGGATCGTCCGGGTCAGGGTCCAGCCCTGCGCTGCGGCATAGTCGTCGATGGCAGCCGACAGGTCGACATCGTCCAGTGCGGCGCCGTCGCTGTAGCGGGTGTCCTCGATCAGCAGGCGGCTCGCGCTGAACGGCAGCAGGTACACAAAGCGATAGCCGTCGGCCTGCGAGACGGTGGCGTCCATGATGACCGGCACGTCGATGCCGTGCGGCGTGGCGGTTTCGACCTCGCGGCCGAAGAACTTCTGGAAGCCGAGCACCAGTCCGCCGGCGCGAGCCTGGCCGCGGCCGTCGATGACCGCACTGCCCTCGAGCCGCTCGCCGGAGTCGATCACCAGGGCCCGCGGCTCGAGCGCGACGACCCGGGTGTCGGTTCGAAGCTCGATGCCGGCGTCGTCGATGACCGCGCGCAGCGATTCGGAGGTGATGCTGGCGTAGCCGTTGTCGAGGCGGCGCGTGTAGCCCGGGAAGCGCACCTCCTGGGTCGGCCAACGGTGCCGAACCATCGGCGCGACGAAGGCGTGCTGCTCGGCGCTCAGGTCGCCGGCGTGGAACGACCAGGTGTGGTTGCCGCCGGGTTCCGGGCCGGCCTCGAGGATCGTGATCCGCGTGTCCGGGTGCGTTCGCTTCATCCGCAGCGCGAGCAGGGCATTGGCCAGCCCGCCGCCGGCGAGCAGCAGGTGGGGAGTGCGGGGATTCATGCCGCTATTGTGCGCGAAGGCCGGGCCGCCGACAACGCGGGCCCGACCGCGACCGTGCGCGGCGCTGAAGGCTCAGTCGTCGCGGGCGACGCGACGCTTGTCCCTGGCTGGCTCGAGCACTTCCGGACACTCGTCGTCGGGTCCGGTCAGGTTGGCGCCCTTGGTCTCGGCATACGGGTACTTCAGGTGTCCGAAGCGGACCACCAGCACGGCCAGGGCCAGGATCAGGATCGCGCCGGACAGGCCGATCACGTGCCACGGTCCGAGGTGGGCCGCCTCCAGGATGATGTAGCGCGCCATGGCCACCATCGCGATGTACAGCGGCATGCGCACCGGCAGGCGACCGGTTCGCCAGTACACATCGACCATGGTGATGACTTCGAGATAGATGAACAGGAGCAGGATGTCGGTCAACTTGACCGAGCGTGCTTCGATCATCGCCCAGATTTCGATCCCGGCCGCGATGACCGTGGCGATCAGCACCACCCACAACCCGATGTCGCCGGCGAACGAGGCCGAACGAGTACCGGAGCGTCGGAGCAAAGAGTTCATGCGGCTTCTCCCGGAGACGCGGCGATCGACGGGCCGTGCGTGTGTCCCCAGACAGAGCGCGGTCGACCTCGAATGCAAAACAGGATGCCCGTTCGGTCCGGGCAAGTCAATCGCCTCGCCGGCGAGCCGGCGCCAACCGGACGGTCTTCGGTGATCGGCAGTCCGATGGGTCGGGCTTCGGGTGGTTTCGGGCCGCCTCGTTGCGCGGCGCGGCCGGGTTCAGCGCTCGCGGCGCGGCATCCGGAACGGCAGCATCTGCTGCACCCAGTAGTTCGAAAAGCGCCGCAGGGCCAGGCTTTCGTGCACGGCCGTGACCGGTTCGCCGAGCAGCCGGCAGTTGACCAGCGAGCGGGCGTAGAACGGGGTGTCTTCCCAGACCGCTTCGATCCGCGATTGCCCGTCCTCGGAGCGGGTCGGTCGATCGATGCGCCAGCGGCTCTTCGGCAGGCGAACGAAGGTCGGGCTCGGCAGGTGATGCAGTCGGCCTTCGTGATCGAAGTGCAGCGCCAGTGAACTCGTGCCGCCGTCGCGGTAGCGGGTGTCGTACAGCACGACCGGGCCGCGGCGGGTTTCGGTGCGCAGCCAGTACCAGCTGTCGAAGCACCGTTCCAGCGGTTCCCGGCCGGAGTTGTGGTCGAGGTAGCCGGAGCCGGACCAGCGCAGGTCCGGGTGCTGCAGGTCCACCTCGACCCGCGCTTCGGGCCAGACCGGCGTCCAGCGATGACGGCCGGCCGGGTCGAGGTCCAGCGCCCGGCCATGGCTGACCCTGGGCCGCAGCCGGATGCGACCTCGCACCCGCCGCGGCAGCGGAGCGGTCCACTCGCTGAGTTCGATGACCAGCGAGTCGCCGGACCAGTGCAGTCCGCTGGGTCCGACCCGCAGCGAATCATGATCCCGCCGGACCTCGTTGCGGCCCCGTTCGGTCATGCACCAGCGCCCACCCGGACCGTACAAGGCGACGTTGATCGCACAGTGCGCCAGCGGGTCGGCGGGGCCCTGGCCGCGGGCGAAGAAGTAGTAGGGCGAGAACACGCTGCCGATGAACGCGATGACGGTCAGGCCGAAGCGGCCGTCGTCGCTGATCGCGTCGATGTACCACCAGGCGTAGCCGTCGTGTTCGAGGGGCTGGTCGAAGGCCGGGATCGGGGCGGCCGGGGACGATGGGTTCACCGCGACGCGCCTCCGTGACCCAGGCCCAGGTCGGCGGCGACCGCCTCGGCGGCGAGCCGGCCGGAGATGGCGACCATCGGCACGCCGGGGCCGGGGTGCACGCTGCCGCCGGCCAGGTACAGCCCGGGCATCCGGGTTCGTGCGCCGGGGCGCGTGAAGGAGGCTCGCCAGCCGTGCGCGGCCTGCCCGTACAGCGCGCCGCCGGTGCCCGGAAAACGTTGCTCGAAATCGGCCGGCGTGGTGACCACGCGATCGGCCGATCGCAGGTCCAGCCGCAGCCCGCAGCGATCCAGCAGCCCGACCACGGCCGATTCCAACGGCGCCAGCGCAGCGGCATCGAACGGCTGGCGATCGCCGTTGGGTGGTGCATTCATGATCATGAACAGACGCTCCCGGCGGGCCGGGAGCGGGTCGGACAGGCCGCGGTCCTGGGCGCAGATGTAGACCGCCGGCCGGGTGGGCAGTCGGCCGTGCCGGAAGATCTCGGTGAATTCCTGCGGGTAATCGGCGGGAAAGAACACGTTGTGGTGGGCCAGCTCGAAGCCCGAGGTCTCGGCGACCAGCGACCAGGTCACCGCCGAGAGCGACCGCCGGGTCGGCTGCATCGCCGGCACCGCCGATGCGACTTCCGGTCCGAACCGGCCGGTGCCGAGACCCGCGGCGTCGGCGTTGGTCACCACCGCATCGGCCGCGATCCTCTCGCCGGTGTCGAGGCGGACACCGACGGCGCGCCCGGCCTCGACTTCGATCGAGTGCACAGGCTGCGCGAAATTCAGCTCGCCGCCGCGCGCGGCGATCAATGTGGCCAGGGCCTCGGCCAGCCGCTGCATGCCGTCTTCGATCTGCCAGACGCCGCGCTGCTCGACGTGGCTGATCAGCATCAGCGTCGCCGGCGCCTGCAGCGGACTCGATCCGCAGTAGGTGGCGTAGCGCGCGAACAGGCCGCGCAGGCGTGGATCGCGGAAGCTCTTGCCGAGCTGCCGCCACAGCGACTCGAACGGAGCGATGCGCCAGAGCCCGAGCAGGCCGCGCAGGCCCGAGGCGCCGACCAGTGACCCGATGCTCGGCCGCTGGCTGCGGATGAACGGCTGCTCGAGCGTTTCGAACACGCGCCGGGCCCGGTCGCAGAAGGCGAGATAGCGCTCGGCTTCGGCCCGGCCCGAAAGCGCGGTGATCGCTTCGGCCGAGCGCTCGGGATCGGCGAACAGATCCAGTTCGCCGCCGTCGCTCCAGGCATGCCGGGCCAGCCGGTCGACCGGCCGCATTGCCAGGTGCTCGTCGAGGCGGCTGCCGGCGTCGGCGAACAGGGCTTCGAACACCCACGGCATCGTGAACACGGTCGGGCCGGAGTCGATGGCTCGATCGTCGACTTCGATCTCGCGCATCTTGCCGCCCGGACGGTCGGCGCGTTCGAACACCGTCACGCGGGCACCGCGTCGGGCCAGGTCGAGGGCGGCGGCCAGGCCGCCGATGCCGGCGCCGACGACGATCACGTGAGGCTGGCTGACGGCGCGCTGGTCGGTCATGCCGGGTCGAACGGCCGGTCGCCGTTCGGCATGCACGGTTCGTCGTGCAGCCGGAACGCGGTGCGCAATCGGGCCGGACCGATCGAATCGGGCCGTCGGCTGCGCACGGGGTCAGCGAAGCGACCGGGGCGCGATGGGGACAAGCGTTGACTCCCGCTGAAGCGTGTCAGTAGTCTACATAAGGAGAGCTCGATGCCGATCCGATGATCCGGGAACGAAGTTTCGTCGGGGATTTCGCTACGAAGGAGAACAGGATGAACGTCAGCGCGCGCGTCCGGCCGAACCCGAGGGTGCCTCGTTGACTCGCGTCCGGTTCCGGCCGGCGACGCGGCCCGGTCCCCGGGTCGAAGAGTGGGTCCTGTGCCGAGGTGGCGCTTGAGCGGTTCCGGTCGGTGGTCCGCGTCGCTGCTTCGCTGGCGTGATCGTCTGCTGACCGATCCCGGCTTCCAGCGCCGTTCGCTGCGCTGGCCGATCGCGCGCTGGATCGCGCGTCGGCGCATGCGTGCGCTGTTCGACCTGTTGAGCGGCTTCGTCTACTCGCAGGTCCTGCTGGCCTGCGTTCGACTCGACCTGTTCGAGCGCCTGTCCCGTTCGCCGAAGACCGCCGAAGAGCTGGCCGATGAACTCGACCTGTCGCGGGCCTCGCTCGATCGCCTGCTCGAAGCGGCGGTGTCGCTCGGCCTGGTCGAGCATCGAGCGGGCGCCGCCTTCGGGCTCGGCCCGCTCGGTGCCGCGTTGCTCGGCAACCCGGCGGTGGCGATGATGATCGAACACCATGGCGCGCTGTACACGGATCTCGACGACCCGGTGGCGCTGCTGCGCGGTGAGCGGCAAGCCACCGAGCTGGGCCGGTTCTGGGCCTATTCGAGAAACGCCGGCCATGAAATGCCGCTGGCCGCGAACGACACCCGGGCCTACAGCGAACTGATGGCTGCATCGCAGGCGATGATCGCCGACCAGGTGCTCGCGGCCTATCCCTTGAAGCGTCACCGCTGCCTGCTCGACGTCGGCGGCGGAGCCGGTGCGTTCGCGCAGGCGGCCATGCAGCAACACCCACGGCTTCGCGCCTGCGTGTTCGATCTGCCATCCGTGGCCGAACTGGCTCGGGAGCGCTTCGAGCGCGCCGGGCTCGGGACGCGCGGTGATGCGCTCGGCGGCAGCTTCCTTCACGACGAGCTGCCGGCCGGACACGACCTGGTGTCGCTGGTCCGGGTCCTGCACGATCATGACGACGAGTCCGTGCTCGAGGTCCTGCGCGCCGTGCGCAGCGCGATCGCGCCGGACGGCGTCGTGTTGATCGCCGAGCCGATGCTGGGTACGCGTGGGGCCGAACCGGTCACGGCCGCCTACTTCGGTTTCTACCTGATGGCCATGGGCCAGGGCCGTGCGCGCACCCCTGAAACGATCGAGGCGCTGCTTCGCCGGGCCGGTTTCGGCCGGGTGAAGCAGCATCGAACCTCGGCGCCTCTGCTGGTGCGTGTGCTGAGCGCGCGACCGGTTTCGAGCTGAGTCGACATCGGTCGATTCTTCGTGAACGGATGAACGATCGGTCAATCCGATCGATCGCTCAATTGCGCCGGTTTCCGTTTTCTTGACAAAACCTTCACACCATGCAATCGTGGTTTCAAGCCGATCGCCGCTTGGGCGATTGGAGGGAGAATGCATGAGTACCGAGAGGCAGCTATCCGGCATGAGGTCCGGCATACGGTGACCGCGCTGAGCGCGACTGCCGTTGTCGTCGGTGCGCCCGAGCGCGCCGATCTCCGGACGCTGGCGTTGACCTCGCCCGGAGCCGAAGACGTTGTCGTCGATATCGACTACAGCGGAATCAGTACCGGAACGGAGCGCCTGCTCTGGTCCGGCAGCATGCCGCCGTTCCCCGGTATGGGCTATCCGCTTGTCCCGGGGTATGAATCCATCGGTCGAATCATTTCTGCAGGCCCGCAGTCGCAACGACAAGCGGGCCAGTTCGTCTTTGTTCCCGGTGCACGCTGCTACGGCGATGTGCGCGGCCTGTTCGGCGGCGCATCGTCGCGCGTCGTGGTTCCCGGATCGCGCACCGTGCCGATCGAGGGCGACCCGGGACACCGAGGCGTGCTGCTTGCCCTGGCCGCCACCGCCTATCACGCGCTGCGCATGCCGGACGGCGGGCTGCGTATTCCCGAACTGATCGTCGGGCACGGTGTGCTGGGTCGCCTGATCGCTCGGCTGGCCGTGGCGCTCGGCGATGCACCGCCGGTGGTCTGGGAAATCGACCCGCAGCGGCAGCGCGGCAACGAAGGCTACGAAGTCACCCGCTCCGACCACGATTCGCGCAGCGACTACCGCGTGATCTGCGATGCAAGCGGGGCCGACGGTCTGCTCGACGGGTTGATCCAGCGCCTTGCGCCGGCCGGCGAGATCGTGCTGGCCGGCTTCTACACGCAGCCGCTGCAGTTCGCCTTTCCGGCGGCCTTCATGCGCGAAGCGCGGCTCCGCGTTGCCGCGGAATGGCAGCCGGAGGATCTGATCGAGGTGCAGCGGCTGATCGCCGATGGCCGCCTGTCGCTGGATGGGCTGATCACCGATTGCCGGCCGGCCGACCAGGCATCGAGTGCCTACCGCGTCGCGTTCGAAGACCCGGCCTGCCTGAAGATGGTTCTCGACTGGAGGTCACTGCATTGAGTCGAACGGGTTGGAGGCTGTGCGCCGATGGGATCGGTGACCATGCCTGCCCGGCGCTTGTTGACAGAAATCAAACGTGCGACTCCCTGGAGTCTGTACAAAGAAGGTAACCGGCAACCTCGTGTGATGTCGGAAACGCCCGCCGCGGGGCTGATGCGCGGAAACACCCGAGAGGGCTTTTGCAAGGAGAGAGAGTTATGGACAACCAAGACCCGAAAAAATCGATATCCGGTCTGAGCGAGAAGGAAGCCAAGGAGTTCCACAAGATCTTCGTGGTCAGCTTCATCGTGTTCACGGCCATTGCAGTGATCGCGCACATCCTGGCCTGGCAGTGGCGGCCGTGGATTCCCGGCCCGGAAGGCTACGCTGCGGTCGAGTCCGCAAGCACGGCCGTGACCTCGTTCATCGCATCCATCAGCTAGGAGAATCATCATGTGGCGTATTTGGCTTCTTTTCGATCCGCGCAGAGTGCTGATTGCACTGTTCACGTTCCTGTTCGTGCTGGCTCTGCTGATCCACTTCGTTCTGTTGAGCACCGACCGCTTCAACTGGCTCGAAGCCCCGGCGGCGTCCGAAGCGTCTGCCAGTGTGGAGAGTGCACCTGCCTCGCGGCAGGACCTCGACACGGTCAACGTCCCCGGCCGCTGGGTCTAGTGCCTCGGCGAGGCGGGGGGCCCGGCTCCCCGCCGGTCCGGGCGGCATGAATCAATGAACTGAAGGAGGCGCAGCCATGTCGATGCTGAGCTATGAAAGGAAATATCGCGTGCGTGGCGGCACCTTGCTGGGTGGCGACCTGTTCGACTTCTGGGTCGGTCCGTTCTACGTCGGGTTCTTCGGCGTCACGACGATCTTCTTCTCGGTCCTGGGCACCGCGATGCTGGTCTACGGAGCAGCGATCGGTCCGACCTGGAACCTGTGGCAGATCAACATCGCGCCTCCGGATATCAGTTACGGGCTTGCGCTGGCTCCGCTGAAGGAGGGCGGCATCTGGCAGATCGTGACGGTCTGTGCGATCGGTGCCTTCGTTTCCTGGGCCTTGCGCGAAGTCGAGATCTGCCGAAAGCTCGGCATGGGGTATCACGTACCGATCGCGTTCAGCGCCGCGATCTTTGCCTACATCAGCCTGGTCGTGATCCGTCCGGTGCTGATGGGCGCCTGGGGACATGCGTTCCCCTACGGCATCCTGAGCCACCTCGACTGGGTCTCGAATGTCGGTTACCAGTACCTGCATTTCCATTACAACCCCGCTCACATGCTCGCCGTGACGTTCTTCTTCACCACGACGTTCGCGCTGGCCCTGCATGGCGGAGCGGTACTTTCGGTGCTCAATCCCGGCGAAGGCAAGCCGATCGGCACCGCAGAACACATCAACTCATTCTTCCGGGACACCCAGGGTTACTCCATCGGTGAGCTCGGAATCCATCGTCTGGGTCTGTACCTCGCGATCGCAGCGGGCTTCTTCAGCGCGGTCTGCATCATCATCAGCGGTCCGTTCTGGACGCGCGGTTGGCCGGAATGGTGGAACTGGTGGCTCGAGCTTCCGGTGTGGTCGTAATTCAAACGGGACAGTCCTATGGTCGAAAATACCAATCTATTTACCCGGGCCCAGGTCCACGGGCCGGCCGACTACGGCGTTCCGCTTCCCGAAGGCAGTCATGCCCGGACCGGAACTCCCTACAAGTCGTACTTGCTCGGCAAGCTCGGTGACGCCCAGATCGGGCCGATCTATCTGGGCGGCTACGGAATCGCATCGCTGATCTGCGGCTTCATCGCCTTCGAGATCATCGGCCTGAACATGTGGGCCTCGGTGGGCTGGGACCCGATCGAGTTCGTCCGCCAGCTTCCCTGGCTGGCGCTGGAACCGCCGTCGCCGGAATACGGCCTGAGCCTGCCGCCGCTCAATGAGGGCGGGTGGTGGTTGCTGGCCGGGTTCTTCCTGACCGCTGCATTGATCCTGTGGTGGATGCGGATGTACACCCGGGCCAGGGCGCTCGGCCTGGGAACCCACATCGCCTGGGCGTTCGCCTCGGCGATCTGGCTGTACCTGGTGCTCGGGTTCATCCGGCCGATCGCGATGGGCAGCTGGAGCGAAGCGGTGCCGTTCGGCATCTTCCCGCACCTGGACTGGACCGCCGCCTTCTCGATCCGTTACGGCAACCTGTTCTACAACCCGTTCCACATGCTGTCGATCGCCTTCCTGTACGGCTCGGTGCTGTTGTTCGCGATGCACGGCGGCACCGTCATGGCGACCAGCCGCTTCGGTGCCGAGCGCGAGATCGAACAGGCCTTCGACCGCGGTACCGCGTTCGAGCGCGGCGCGCTGTTCTGGCGCTGGACCATGGGCTTCTGCGCCAACGCCGAATCGATTCACCGCTGGGCCTGGTGGTTTGCGGTCCTCACGCCTCTGACCGGAGGTCTCGGCATCCTGTTGACCGGCACCGTGGTCGAGAACTGGTACCTCTGGGGCATGAAGCACGGACTGGTGCCGCCCTACCCGGAAACCGGTGTGGTTGACCCGGCCGCGGCGCTGCAAGGAGGTGGCCAATGATCAAGATCGTTGCCTGGTTCATCGGGCTCTTCGCCCTCGTCCTCACCGGCTTCATGCTGTTCACGGCCGGCTGGGAGCGTCCGCCGATCGAGACCCAGCAGAGCGGGTATCGCGGCACCGGCATGGCCGAGATCATCAATCCGCGCGTCGACCCGCAGCGGCTCGAGGCCCAGTTGGCCCAGGTGCCCGAACTGTCACCGCTGACGCCGGATCCCGGCGTGCCCAGGGCCGGTGATGTCTACCAGAACGTGCAGGTGCTCGGCGACCTCTCGGTTGCCCGCTTCACGCGTCTGATGCAGGCCATCACCGAGTGGATCTATCCGGAAGAAGGCTGTGCAGCCTGCCATCAGCTGAACAACCTGGCCGACGACTCGATGTACCAGAAGGTGGTTTCGCGCCGCATGATCCAGATGACGCAGGCCATCAACAGCGAGTGGACGAGCCATGTCGGTGCGACCGGGGTGACCTGCTTCACCTGTCACCGCGGCGAGAGCGTTCCGCAGTACACCTGGTTCAACGCCGATCCGGCCACGGTGGCCGCCGACGGCATGGTGGGTTGGCGGAACGGACAGAATCGCGCCGCCGAGTTCGCCGGACTGTCCTCGCTGCCCGAAGAGCCGTTCTCCCGCTTGCTCGAGGATGCCGGCCAGATCCGGGTCGAAGGCCGCACTGCGCTGCCGATCGACGGTGACGGGCCCAGCATCCAGTCCACCGAGTGGACCTATTCGCTGATGATGCACATGTCGACATCGCTGGACGTCAACTGCACCTATTGTCACAACAGCCGCAACTTCGGCAGCTGGGAATCCAGCAATCCGCAGCGGGTGAACGCGTGGCACGGGATCCAGATGGCGCAGAGCCTCAACACCGAGTACGTTGCGCCGCTCAGCCCCGTGCTCCCCCCGCATCGCCTCGGCGCGACGGGAGAAGGGCAGAAGATCAATTGCGCGACCTGTCACCAGGGCGTTGCCAAGCCGCTGGGCGGCCTGGCGATGGCCGAGGACTACCCGTCGCTGTGGGGTGACGCGGCGCCTCAGGACGTGGCGGGTGTCGACGACGACGTCGATGCCGATGCCGATGCTCTGGCAAGCGCAGAAGAACCGGTTGACCTGGAGGGGTCGGGCGCGGGAGGACTCTGAGCCTGCGCCGGGGCCGCTCGCCGGCCTCACCGTGGTACCGAAGCCCGGCCGACTCGATCGGCCGGGTTTTTTTTCGGGCCCGTGCTCAGGGCTTCAGGGCCAGTCCGTCGTCCACTCGCTCCAGCACGTCCTGGTAGCTGGCAAGGAATCGTTCGGGCAACTCGAGGTAGGGCAGGGCACCGGTCGGAAACGCGGTGATCCGCCAGTTCGGTCGGTCGGCCACGACCGCGGCCCGCGAGAAGTCGGTGAAGTCGCCGCGAACACCATGCGACAGCCAGGTCGGCAGGCCCAGTGCCGCGTAGTTGGTTGGCATGTCGGCGCCGAACAGGTAGCCGGACAGGAAATGGAACGGCGCTCGATGCGCACCGGGGAACCGGGCCATCAGACAGGAGATGCGGAAGAACTCCTCGTCGATCGCCTTGCGCCCCCAGGTCTTGCGCAGGAAGAAACGGATGCTGGTCGGGCTGCGGAGAAGCCTGAACAAGGGCTGGCCGATCCAGGGCACCTCCAGGACGCGCAGCACTGCGGGCTTGCGGCAGTCGGCGTCCGGGGGGCCGCGAGTAAACGCGTTCTTCGCCAGGCCGGTCGGGCTGACCAGCGCCAGGCTGCGAATCGTCGCCGGAGCCTCGAGTGCTGCGCGGGCCAGGAATTCGCAGGAAATCGAAACCGCAAGCGCATCGACGGGCTTCCGATCGTTTTCGTCCCGGATCCGATCGATCATCGCGTGGAGAGCGTCGATCATCAGGCGCTGGTCGTAGGTACGCTCGCTGCGTTCCGAGTGGCCGTAGCCGGGCAGGTCGATCGCGTAGGTCGGGCCACGCGCGGCAAGGGCAGCGAACAGCGGTCGGACTTCATGGGCCGAGGCCGAGGCGTTGATGCTGTGCACCAGCAGGATCGGATTCGGCGCTGGCTCCCGATCAGGCGCAAGCGAATGTGCACCCCGCGGGTTCGCGGCGTGAGGGTCTGCGACGTCTGCGGTCGGGCCGGCCACGTAATAGCTGATCGTTCCGGCCGCCTCGGACTCGAAGCAGATCCGGTGGCCGTTCAGCGCGTGGGGAGGCGTCGCGCCAGGCTCGCTCAACGAGAGCGACCGGAATTCGAAGCCGCGTGGGCCGGGGACAGCAGCAGCTCAGGCATTGGCCGAGCGCGTGGAGGTCTCGATCGTGTTCGGGTCGTTCGCGCGCGACTTGGTCGGCCCGCCGGAACGGGCGGTCTCCATGCGGCCGTTGCGGGCCGCAATCGCCGGCGCCGGGGGTGCGCCGGCCGGTGCGGCATCTTCGTGCTCGGAATTCTTCAGGCTCCAGCGCCACAGCGTCTCGGCCGGAATCGGCAGGATCATGAACCAGTGTTCGATGACTGCAAGCGCCATCAAGGTTGCCAGCAGGACATAGCCGATCGCGGCGAAGCTGCCGGGTTCGGCCGCTGTCACCTGCTGGACCAGCAGCAGGGTCACGATGGTGCCGGCGGTGACCGAGAACGGGAACAGCAGGTTCATCGGCTTGATTCGGAAGTAGGTCGTCAGGTAGGCCAGTCGGGCTGGAATGAATTCCACGTTCAGGTTCCGGATTCCGAGGAACACGTTGAGCTTGGCGCTGACGTGCATGGCCCAGAGCAGCACGAAGGTCCACAGCCCGAATCGGTTCGGCTGGTCCCAGGTCAGCGCGGCCAGTACCCCGACCGTGGCGATGATCGCCAGCTCGTGGTAGATGCCGGTTCCGGCGGCGCGGAAGAACCGTTTGAGGCCGGTGCAGTCTGCGGGGCAGGGCTCGTTGACCGGGCCGGTGATCACACCCATGTAGTAGCTCATGGTATGCCAGCCCCAGATGATCAGCCCGCAGGAAAATGCGCAGAATGCCCCGGCCACCGTCGGCAGGTCGGCGCTTGCGTGGATGCCCAGCAGGGCCGCGGCCAGTACCAGCGTGCCGCCCAGCATGCTCCAGCGAAAGGTGCGCGGGGGGCGCGCATTCAGATAGAAGATGATGCCGGTACTGAACCACCACAGAAAGGTGGAGTACAGCAGCGCGCCGATGGTCGCGTTCACGCTCCGGGTCCTTCCATCGGCTGCGTCGGTTTCACTGCGGCACCGGGTCGTTTTCGAACAAGGTGCGGAACGAATCGATGTTGGTCGGGCCGAATGCGTACAGGTCGATCAGCACGTCGGTCTGCGGATCCTCGAGCAGGACGGTGCCGTTGGCCTGGAGTCTGAGTACGAACGGATGATCCGGGCCGATGCCGCTGGCCCGGCGCGCGCGCGCCATGCTGCGCAGGATGCCGCGAATGAAGCCGCCTTCACCGGACGGGACTTCGTGGATCAGGCGATCGTTGGCGCCGTCGAGCCACTCGTAGACCAGTACCCCGCCGTTGTCGCTGTCGGCGAACCGCAGCTGGCGTGACGCGATGGTCTTGTCGATGTCGGGAATCTGGGCGGCCGGCTCCAGCCCGGCGATTCGGAACGTGGCCACGGCGCCCAGTGCGACCAGGATCAGCAGGCCGGCGGCGATCAGCGCGCCGCGCGGGACGTGGATCTGGTGATGATGATGGCCGTTCGGATGTTCGCTCATGAATCGGTCAGGAGGCCGCGGAGCGGCGGATTTCCGGCTTGGCGTCCGGGGGTGGCGGGGCTTCGGCATTCTGGCCGGCTTCGATGTCGGTCGACTGGTCGGCGGCCAGCGCGTTGCGGAGCAGTTCCGCGACCCGCTTCGGGTCCTCGATGGCGCGCATCACCGGTACCGGCCGGTTGATGCGCAACCAGCGGAGGTTCGGCCAGACCATGCTGTAGAGCAGGCGCGGACCCGACAGTTCGAGCTCGATGTCGCCGGTGCCGTCCTCGAAGGTCTTCAGGTCGGCGCGGGTGACCTTGGCGAAGGGCAGGTTGACCGAGGTCTGGAGTGCGATGCCGCCTTCGATCACGACCCGCTTGGTGGTGATCGTGTAGACCGACGAGCGCGCGTAGGCCCAGCCGGTCAGCGCGATCATGCCCAGTACACCCAACGAGGTCGGCAACGACCACACCAGCGAGCGAGCCATCGCGGCGAGGCTGCGCTGGTCCAGGTAGGCCGCGGCGGCCACCCAGACCACGATGGCCAGGAAGTAGACGCCGAACTTGGCCAGCTGGAAGACCCGGCGGCTGTAGGGCCGCCAGTCCGGCGTGCCCTGCCAGAGCACACGCTCGCCTGCCGGAAGCGGTTCCGGCAGGGGCTTGATCGGCTTTACGCGGATCTCGCTCAAATCAGCGGATCCTGGCGGGTCGGCAGCGCGTACAGGTGGCCGGCCGAGAAGTACGCGGTGATGCGATCTTCCTCGAGCCGCGTCACCTGTTCGGCGCTCGCGGTCCGCGGCACGGTCGCGAACTGGTCGGCGGTGATCGACGAGACCAGGATCTGGCCGGAGCCGAACTTGACCCGGGCGAATCCGTACGGCAGCAGCGGGTTCGGGGCCGCGTCGTTCTCGGCACCGTCCAGCGCCACTTCGAAGAACAGGATCCGATGCTCGGAGCGGTCGACCCAGAGGTCGGTGACCGTCCCGGCGACCTGCCCGTCGGCCGCGACCACGGCCATGCCGCGCGGGTCCGGATCGTTGTGTTCGACCATGAACCCGGTCGCGATGCGCATCGGCACCACCTTCGGCGCGCCGTCGAGCGCCAGGTCGGGCAGGTCGTCGCGCAGCGCGTAGCTGGCCGGACCCACGCCGTCGAGCATCGGGTTGCCGGTCGGCTCGAGCGGCGAGCCCGGGGCCGGTGCCGACGGTCGGGTGCCCGGAATTTCAGCCGCATAGTGTTCTGCGTGCGGGGCGGTCCGGCTGCCCTGGTTCATCGGCAGCAGGTAGGTCTTGGCGGGCGGCGGGCTCGGCCAGCCGATGACCGGCGTGCGCGGTGCGCGCTCGCTGCGATCCGACTCCAGCGGATAGCCTTCGCGCTTGTCCTCGCGACGCAGGTAGATGATCAGTCCTGCGAAGAAAATCCAGAACGCGTAGAGGACCATCTGCGCGACGTCCATGTAACCAGTGATTGCACCTGTAGGCATGACTCTCTCTCCTCTTGGGCCGGGCTTATCCCGGCATCTGGTCCAGACCGAACCGCTTCGGAGCGGCGGCCGTCGAGCGGCCGCGTTGCCACGGTCGGGTCAAGGGACCGGCGATTGCCAGTGTGACGAATAACAAGATGATTTCAAGTTGATAGACGAACCCGTATCCAACGGCCGGACCGGTCAGGGTCTCGCCGAGGTGGCCCTGAACGGCCAGTCCATCGACGAAATCGCGCAGGCCGCCGCCGAGCGCGATGCCGGTGCCGATCGCCGTGGCCTGCACGGCACCCCAGGCGCCGAGCACCAGGCCGTTGTCGCTGGCCCCGCCCATTCCCATCGCGGCGGTCAGCGTGCTGATCGCGAACAGCCCGCCGCCGAAGCCGATCAGCAGCGTGCCGACCCGGAACATCAGCCCCGATTCGGTCGGCGCGGCGAGCAGCACGGTGGTGAAGGCCACGATGCCGATCATCAGCCCGCCCGCGGCCAGGCGGTGCGGGTCGCTGCCGCGCGCCAGTGCGCGGGCCGCGAAAGTGAAGGCCGCCAGCGCGCCGCCGGCCAGCAGCGCGGTCAGGATCGTGGTCGCGCTGACGCTGAGGCCGAGTACTTCGGCGCCGTAGGGCTCCAGCAGGATGTCCTGCATGCTGAACGCCGCGCTGCCGAGCCCGACGGTCAGCAGGAAGCGGAACATTCCGGGCTGCTGCATCAGTTCGCGCCAGGCCTCGCGGAAGGCCGGACGCGGCCGGTCCTTCGCGGTGCGTTCGGGATCGCGGGCCTCCTGTTTCCACAGCGCCAGGCCGTTGAGGATCATCGTTGCCAGCGCGGCGCCCTGGATCACCCGGATCAGGCGGATTTCGTCGAAGTCGGCCAGCGCCAGCGCGAAGATCAGCGAGCTGCCGATCATGCCGAGCAGCAGCATCACGTAGAGCAGTGCGATCACGCGCGGTCGTGACGCTTCCGGCGCCAGGTCGCCGGCCAGCGCCAGCCCGGCCGTCTGCGCGGTGTGCATGCCGGCGCCGGTCAGCAGGAACGCAAGCGCCGCGCCGACGACGCCGACCCAGACCGGCCCCTGGCCGGCCCCGGACAGCACGAGCAGCGCGAACGGCATGATGGCCAGCCCGCCGAACTGCATCAGCGTGCCGAACCAGATGTACGGCACCCGGCGCCAGCCGAGCACCGAGCGATGGTGGTCGGAGCGGAAGCCGATCAGCGCACGAAGCGGCGCGAACACCAGCGGCAGCGAGACCATCACGGCGATCAGCCAGGACGGCACGCCGAGTTCGACGATCATGACGCGGTTCAGGGTGCCGGTCAGCAGCACCACGGCCATGCCGACCGAGACCTGGAACAGCGACAACCGCAGCAATCGGTGCAGCGGCAGTTCCTTGCTCGCCGCGTCGGCGAACGGCAGCATTTCCGGACCGAAGCGCGTCCAGGCGCTGGCGAGGTTGTCGCTGACCCGCTTCATCGCAACGGCTCGACGGCGAGAGGAGCGAGGAACATGGGCAGGTCAGGCGCAGGCGGCGCGGGAACCGTTCGCCGTCGAGCCGGCGCCGTGCACGACAACCCGGCGGCCGGAAGGCTCCGACCGGATCGGCGACCGGAGCGTCGGTCAGGAACCGGCGCACAGCGACCCGCACCCGAGCGCTCGCGTGCGGAGTTCTTCATCACGCTGACTCGCGGCCGATTGTTCATGCTCCGATCCGACTGGCGGCAGTGACCCTGACCAGCTCCGTTTCCCATTCCGACATTAGCCTGCGTGGATACCCATGTCAATGAATACGCGAACGCCACGCGCGAGCGCTTGACGTGGGTCAAGAACGCTTCGATCGCTTGCCGAAGACGAGGGCTCTCCGCTGGGGTAGACTTCGTGCGATGGCCGCGCCTTCCACGCCCAGATCGGTTCTCGAACTGCTCAAGCCGGTGACCTGGTTCGCGCCGATGTGGGCCTATGGCTGCGGCATCGTCTCGGCCGGCGTGGCGCTGCAGGATCGCTGGCTGTTCGCGCTCGGCGGCGTGCTGCTGGCCGGGCCGCTGGTCTGCGGCACCAGCCAGGCGGTCAACGATTGGTTCGATCGCCACGTCGACGCGATCAACGAACCCGACCGGCCGATTCCTTCCGGTCGCATTCCCGGTCGCTGGGGGCTGTACATCAGCCTGATCGGGACCGCCCTGTCGCTGCTGGTGGCCGCGTTGCTCGGCACCTGGGTGCTGGTCGCTACGGTGGTCGCGCTGGTCCTGGCCTGGCTCTACAGCATGCCGCCGATCCGACTGAAGCAGAACGGCTGGTGGGGCAATGCGGCGGTCGGCCTGAGCTACGAGGGCATCGCCTGGTTCACCGGTGCCGCCGCGATGCTGTCGGCCTTGCCCGGTGGTCCGATCCTGGCGCTTGCCGCGCTGTACAGTCTCGGCGCCCACGGCATCATGACCCTGAACGATTTCAAGGCCGTCGAAGGCGACCGCAAGATGGGCGTGGCCTCGCTGCCGGTGCAGCTCGGCGTCGACAACGCCGCGCGCCTGGCCTGCGTGGTCATGGCGGTGCCGCAGCTGGTGGTCATCGGCCTGCTGCTGGCCTGGGATCGCCCGTATCATGCGGCCACCATCGTGTTCCTGCTGGCCTTCCAGATGGTCCTGATGACCAGCCTCGTCGAACGTCCTCGCGAGCGCGCGCCCTGGTACAACGCGACCGGCACGTCGCTGTACGTGCTCGGGATGCTGGTCTCGGCGTTCGCGGTGCGTGACCTGGTGCCGCTGGCCGGCTGAGTCGCTCCGCGGCGTCGGCACGCTGCACATTGTCGATCCGATCGAACGAAACGGGTTGCGCCGATGGCGCGGCGCCGGTCCCGCGACCGCGCCGGTTGCGAGCGCGGATCGGCAAGGGTATCGTGCGATCAACGCAGGAGCAGATGAGCATGAACAACGATTCCACGAACGAATGCTTCGACGTCGTGGTCGTCGGCGGCGGTCCCGCCGGCGCGACCGCGGCGAACGACCTGGCCGGCCAGGGGCTGTCGGTCCTGCTGCTCGACCGCGGCGGGCGGATCAAGCCCTGCGGCGGCGCCGTGCCGCCGATCCTGCTCGAGGAATTCGACGTGCCCGAATCGCTGCTGGTCGCGCGCTCCCACTGCGCGCGGATGATCTCGCCGAAGTCGGCCGAGGTCGACATGCCGATCAACGGCTTCGTCGGCATGGTCGATCGCGAGCATTTCGACGAGTGGCTCCGCGAGCGGGCCGCCGCGTCCGGTGCGGTGCGCCGGACCGCCCGGTTCCAGGCCATCGAGCACGACGAACAGGGCCGCACGATCGTGGCGTATCGACCCAGCGGCCCCGAAGACGGCCGCGATGCCGAGCTCCAGCGGGTGGCCACCCGACTCGTGATCGGCGCCGATGGCGCCCGGTCCGAAGTCGCCCGGCAGAGCATTCCCGGCGCCGAGTCGATTCCGTTCGTCGCCGCCTATCACGAGATCGTCAGCTCGCCGCCGGAAGGCACCCGGGACTTCGACGGCGCGCGCTGCGACGTGTATTACCAGGGCGAGCTGTCGCCGGATTTCTACGCCTGGATCTTCCCCCACGGCGACTGCACCAGCGTCGGCGTCGGGACGGCCAACAAGGGCTTCTCGATGCGCGAAGCGGTGACCACGCTCCGCGAGCGTTCGGGCATGGGCGAAAGCGAGACGATCCGTCGCGAAGGCGCGCCGATTCCCCTGCGCACCCTCAAGCGCTGGGACAACGGTCGCGACGTGCTGCTGGCCGGTGATGCCGCCGGCTGCGTCGCACCGGCGTCCGGCGAAGGCATCTACTACGCGATGTTCAGCGGCCGGCGGGCCGCCGAGGCGGCCGCGGAGTTCTGTCGCAGCGGCGACCCGAAGGCGCTGCGCCTGGCGCGCAAGCGCTTCATGAAGGCGCACGGCCGGGTGTTCTGGATCCTCGGCATCATGCAGCGCTTCTGGTACACCACCGACAAGCGGCGCGAGCGCTTCGTCAGCATCTGCCGCGATCCCGACGTCCAGCACCTGACCTGGGAAGCCTACATGTACAAGCGGCTTGTCAAGGCCAAACCGATGGCGCACGTGCGGATCTTCTTCAAGGACATGGCGCATCTGCTGGGCTTCGCTTCGGTCAAATGAGTCCGACATCGCAGCGGACCCGGTGGGTCCCGGTCCTGCTCGCTGCGCTGGCGGCGTTGCTGGTTGCCCTGATGGGCGGCCTGGCGACCGACATCGGGGGCTGGTACCGCGCGCTGGAAAAACCGCCCTGGCAGCCGCCGGACTGGTTGTTCGGGCCGGCCTGGACACTGATCTACGCGTTGGCCGCGATGGCGGGCGTATCGGCCTGGCGCGGCGCTGCCGATCCGGCCGGTCGCAACCGCATTCTGCTGCTGTTCTCGCTCAACGCGTTCCTGAACGTGTTCTGGAGCCTGTTGTTCTTCCGACTCCAGCGGCCCGACTGGGCGCTGGTCGAAGTGGTCTTCCTGTGGCTGTCGATCGTCGCCCTGATCGTCGGTTTGCGGCCGCTGTCCCGGGCAACGACGGCCTACCTGCTGCCGTACCTGGCCTGGGTCACCTTCGCGGGGGTACTCAATGCCGAAGTCGTTCGGCTCAACCCGGGGTTCTGAGTGGATGCCGGGCGCGTGAACGCATCGCTGGTCGATCCTCCCGGTGCACTGGACTGGGCGAGCGAACGCGATCGCTGGCCGCACGCCGACGCCAGCCGGTTCGTCGATGTCGACGGATTCGGCTGGCACGTCCAGCAGATGGGCCGTGGGCCGGCCCTGCTGCTGCTGCACGGGACCGGCGCTTCGACCCATTCCTGGCGCAGCCTGGCACCGGTGCTGGCGCAGAGATTCACGGTGATCGCTCCCGATCTGCCCGGGCACGGCTTCACCGCCCCGGCCCCGCGTTCCGGCCAGACGGTGCCCGGCATGGCCGCCGCGGTCGCCGCGCTGGTCGAGCATCTGGGGGTCGAGCCGGTCGCCCTGGTCGGCCACTCGGCCGGCGCCGCGATCGCGATTCGCTGCTGTCTCGATGATCGATTGAACCCGGCCTCGGTGATCGGCATCAACGCCGCGCTGCTGCCGTTCCGCGGACCGGCCGGGCTGCTGTTTCCGCCGCTGGCTCGATTGCTGTTCCTCAACCCGTTCACGCCGCGGGTGTTCGCGCGTCGCGCGGCCGACCGGCGCCGGGTCGAGCGGTTGCTTCGCGGGACCGGGTCGGCGCTCGATCCGGACGGTATCGATCTGTACGCCCGCTTGTTCGTCGATCCGGGACACGTGGCCGGCACGCTCGGCATGATGGCCAACTGGGACCTGGCCCGCTTCGCCCGCGACCTGCCGGAATTGGACGTTCCGCTGCTGTTGATCGCCGCCGAGAACGACCGGACGATTCCGGCCGGCGCCGCCGACCGGGTCGGCCGGATCGTGCCGGGGGCCGTGGTCGAGCGGCTGCCCGGCCTGGGGCACCTGGCCCACGAGGAAGACGCCGGGGCAGTGGCCGAGCGGATCGAAGCGTTCATCGCGCGCGCCGATTCCCCTGCCGCGCAAGCTCGGCAGGCAGTCGACTGATGGCCGAACTGTTCTCCAGTGGTCGCATCGTCGACCTGATCCTGGCGATGATGATCGTCGAAGCGCTGGTGCTGTACGGCGTTGTTCGCGCGACCGGGCTGGCCGTGCCGCTACGTGGGCTGCTGCTGAACCTGGCCGCCGGCGCCTGCCTGCTGCTGGCGCTGCGGGCGGTGCTGACCGGCGCGGCCTGGCCGGTGGCCGCGGTCTGGCTGACGCTCGCCCTGGCGACGCACCTCGGCGACCTCGGCCAGCGCATGCGCCGGCCGCGATGACCGATCGGTTCAGTCGTTCGAATCCCTGCCGTTGTCGGTCGCAGCGTCGGTGGCGGCGGCCCGCGTTTCGTCCCGCTGGCGGTCCTTCTTCAGTTCCTTGTTGACGTCGTACAACTGCCAGAACCCGATGCCGAAGGCCACGGCGACGATCAGGGCCAGTTCGAGAACCTTGATGCTCATGGTTGGCCTCCGCGAGCTGTTTCGTTCGATTCCAGGTCGCGAGTCTAGTGCACCCCGCGCAAGGACGGGTCACGCTCCGGCGACGGCGAGTGCCACCGAACGATCCGCGGGGCCCGTGCGCCGGCCGCTTTCGGCAGCCCGGTGCGCCCTATCGATTCCGCCGTGTGAGGGTTTTGTGAGGTTTTGATCTGGCGCAAGAGCGGTGCCGGAACGCATCGCTAGCATGCCGCCAATCCTGAACCGGCCCCGATGCCAGCGCTCGATCTTCACCCACCCGCCGGCGACGGATTCCGGCCGGATCGCACCAGCGATTCATGCCTGCCCGAGGGACGCACGCAACCGGCAGCAGAGTGAAGATCCTTCGTCTCGGCCTCGTGCGTTCGGGTCGCGTAGCACCACCGATCACGCCGACGGTCCCCGTCGTGCGTCCAAAAGAAGAAGCAGCAGACCAGGAGGGTTAGACAGTGAGCAGATTCCCCGGAACGAACGATCCCGCCACGCCCGAATCGACCGGCCTCAGACGCCGCCCGCTGAGCTCGGTGATGTCGACCTGTTGTCTCGCGCTGGCACTGGGCGCGGTCGCGCCGGCGATGGCGCAGAGCGACATGTCGTCGGACCCGGACCCGGGCGTCGCCCCGGACGAGAGCGTGCTGCTCGAGAAGGTGGTCGTGACGGTTCGCCGCATCGAGGAAATCTCCGATACCGTTCCGCTGACCATCCGCGTCATCGACGAGCAGGAGATTCTCCGCCGTGGGATCTACAGCATCGAAGACGTCGCCCGGCTGACGCCGGGGCTGACCTATGACCTGGGCGGCTTTCCCAACGACACCCGGCCGGCGGTGCGCGGCATGCAGGCCGAACGCGGGCGGCCCAGCGTTGCGGTCATGATCGACGGCATCGACCTGTCGGGCGAGAACCTGGCGATCTCCGGCGGTGGAGCCGGCGTGGTGCCCGACCTGATGGATCTCGAACGCATCGAGATCGTCAAGGGACCGCAAACCACGCTCTACGGCCGCAATGCGTTCGCCGGCGCGATCAACTACATCACCAAGCGGCCCTCCGACGTGCCCGAAGGGCGGCTGGAGCTCGAGCTGGCCGAGTTCGGCCACCGGCGCGCGGCCGGCATGATCAGCGGGCCGATCGTCGAGGACGTGCTCGGCTATCGCATCAACGCTGCGTATCGCGAAAACGACGGGTTCTGGACCAATCCGGTCAACGGCGGACCGCTCGGCGCCCAGGAGTTCCAGGGCATTGCCGGCGCGCTGCAGTTCACGCCGACCGAGGCCTGGGACATCAACCTCCGTTACCAGGTCAGCTCCACCGACCATTCCGACTATCCGACCGCGCAGCTTCCGGCCAACACCCGGCTGCCGGTGCCCGACGGCACCTTCACCGCCGGTCCGCCGGGCTCGCCGTCGCTGCCCTGCCCGGCCGACCTGTCCGGCCAGCCGGCGCCGGTGGTCGGTGCCTGCACCCGAGGCACGATCGTCGGCCCGGTCCGCGCCGACATCGATGATGTCCAGATGGGCTTCAACGAAGTCACCGGCCGGCCGCCGCGTGGCCTGGAGCTCGACCAGCAGATCGTCTCGCTGGACGCGGCCTGGGACATCGGCTTCGGCAAGCTGCGCTACACCCTGGGCTGGATCGACAACGAGAGCTTCGTCGAGGCCGACGGTGACTTCACCGACTTCGACGGCCCGCCCGGCTTCGTGTTCTCGCTGTCGGCGCTGCAGCAGCTCGATTACGCCGACGAGCGCTTCGACCACAACCTGTTCTGGACCCATTCCTTCGGCACCTTCAGCGTGCTGATCGGTGCCCAGTACCTGGAAGAAGAATCGGCGCTGGTCAACAGCTCGAGCTTCTGGGTCCGCAACCCGGACTCGCCGCTGGGGGGGCCGCCGTTCTTCCTGGCCACCGAGCAGGTCACTCCGGCGTTTCCGGTGCGGATCACCCGGGATACCGAGTACTCCGCGGTCTTCGGCAAGATGAACTGGAACATCACCGAAACGCTTCGCCTCGGGCTGGAAGCGCGCTACAACTCCGATGACATCGAGTACGGCGTTCCGGGTTGGCGCCTCCAGGACGTCTCGCTGCGCGGTCTGGAGCCGGTCTGTCTGCCGGGCCTCCCGCAGGGCGCGATCTTCATGGGCGTCCCCGGCCCGGACGTGCCGCCGCCGGGCACCGTGCAGGCCTGCCCGCGTTCGGAAAGCCTGTCGTACAACGAGTGGACGCCGCGCGTGACGCTCGACTGGCAGATCAACGACAACGTGATGGTCTACGGCAACGTGGCGAGGGGCTTCAAGCCCGGCGGCTTCAACGTCAACGAACTGATCGACTTCGACGGCCAGGGCTACCTGCCGGAGTTCGTCGACGCCTACGAAGTCGGCGTCAAGAGCTTCTTCCCGCAGGCGCGCCTGGCGATCGACGCGGCGGTCTTCTACAACGACTACACCGACCAGCAGATCGGCGTCCAGCTGAACCAGACCGGTGCCGGCGACACCATCGTGGCCATTCCGGGCATCGCCAACGCCGCCGAGGTCGAATCCAAGGGCTTCGAGATCGCCGCGGCCTGGACGCCGTTCCACGGCCTGAACCTGGATCTCGGCTACGCCTATACCGACGCGACCTTCCAGGACTATGTGCAGGGACCGGCACCGAACGCCGTGACCGGGCCGGAAACCTTTGCCGCCTGCGGCGTGCCGTTCGGCCAGACCTCGTCGCCACAGATCCGGGCCGAGGCCGGCAACGCCTGTGCCGATTTCTCGGGCAACGCCGTGGCCAAGAGCCCGAAGCACGCCGTCAACGCCGGTGCGCTCTACCGCGGCTCGCTGAATGATCGGGGCGATACCTGGTTCGTCGAGTTGAACGCGCAGTACCGCTCGAAGCGCTACGTCAGCGAAGCCAACCGTGCCTGGATGCCGAGCTACACCAATTACGATCTGCAGGCCGGTCTCGAGTTCGATCGCTTCAGCGTGGTCGGTTTCGTCAGCAACCTGACCGACGACGACACCATCCGCACCGCGCAGCGCAACGTGGATCCCGGTCGGCCCGAAGGGTTCGCACCGGGCCGGGCGATCATCGCCTATCTCCCCGAGCCGCGGGTGGCCGGCGTTCGCTTCATCTATCGCTTCGGCACGCCTTGACGCGCAGGACCGCGCCGATCTCCGGTCCGGCCGTACGCCGGCCCGGTCTCCCGGGCCCCGGGGTCGGTGCGGGTCGGCAGGGCGGGCCGGTTGTCAACCTTGAAATGTCGGCGCACATGGTCTACAACGATGGCCCGGTTCAAGGAAGTCTCCCGCCATGCTGAAGGCCATCTGGGCGGTCATCTGGACATTGCGCATCGCCCTGCCCAAAGTGGCGGTCGGCTGGATGTTCGCCCTGCTGACGATCGATTTCAATCGCGTCGCGATGGTCGAGCTGGGCATTGCCGCGATCGTCGTCACGGCACTGCTGTCCATCCACTACTTCATGGCGCCGTTCCAGGTCGTCGTCGGCCGCATCGCCGACACGCTGCCGATCTTCGGCTACCGGCGAACGCCGTACCTGCTGATGGGCAGCGTGGTCGTCAGCCTGCTGTTCCTGATGCTGCCGAGCGTGGCGATGGGGATGGGCGAGGGTTCGACGCTGGCCTTCTTCAGCGCGATCGTGCTGTTCACGCTGTTCGGCATCTCGATGGCGATCATCGCCGACACCTACCATTCGCTGATCGCCGAGGTCACCACGCCGGAAACACGCGGGATGGTGATCTCCGTGGTCTGGGTCGTATTGATCATGAGCACCATCCTGGCCACGGTGGTGATGAACATCGTTCGTCCTGAGTTCACGCCGGAGGCGATGCAGGACCTCTACAACCTGACCCCGCTGATCGTCATCGGCAGCACGCTGCTGGGGGTGATCGGCATGGAGAAGCGCCTGAACCGGGAGGAACTCGAGGACGCGCGACTCAAGGCGCGGTCGCTGGCACCGCCCGGCAACCCGCTGGCCTCGGCGTTCCGGCTGCTGAAGACGAACCCGCCCACCCGCGCGTTCTTCGCCTTCATCTTCATCGCGATCTTCGCGATCTTCCTGCAGGAAAACATCCTCGAGGTATTCGGTGCCCGGGTCTTCGACATGCCGATCGACGAGTCCACCACGCTGGAACGCTACTGGGCCGGCGGAGTGTTGATCGGCATGGTCCTGACCGGCGTGATCGCCACGGGATTGAAGATCTCGCGCAAGAAGCTCGTCATCGTCGGCGTCATCGGCGCGGCCATCGGCTTCGTGATGCTCGGCATCTCCTCGATGCTGGAAATCCTTCCGATCCTGAAGCCCTCGCTGTTCGGAATGGGCCTGTTCATCGGCATGTTCAACGTCGGCGCGCTGGCGCTGATGATGGAGATGACCGTCGCCAATGCCACCGGGCTGTACATGGGCCTGTGGGGCACCGCCCAGGCGCTCGGCAAGGGCATCTCGTCGCTGCTCAGCGGTACGCTGCTGACCCTGACCATCGATACGGGCTTGCTGACGGCGAACATGGCCTTCTTCGGCATCTTCCTGCTCGAGGCGGCCGGGCTGCTGCTGGCCGGTTACATCCTCTACAACATCAGCATCCGCGAGTTCGCCGACCGTGCGAGCCGGGCCAAGCAGGATGTCGAAGGCGCCGAGGCGCCGATTTCGACCGGAACGACCGTCAACGCCTGAGCCGGCCGGGGACCGAGCCCGATCGGACGCGGAGAATTCTTCATGACCGACCAGTCCGGCCTCGATTACCAGTTCGATACCCGCGTCGCGGAGCAGTACGACGTCATCCGCGGGCATCCCGCCGAGGTCTCCGACGAAATCGGCCGGGCGATTGCCGCGCAGATGCCCGAGGCGGCACGCGTGCTCGAACTGGGGGTCGGTACCGGGCGGATCGCGTTGCCCGTCGCCGCGGCCGGGTGCGAGGTCTACGGCATCGACGTCTCGGCACACATGCTGGCCTGGCTGTCGCGCCGCATCGCGACGGAGGGCCGCGACAACATCCACCTGGCGCGCGGCGACATCACGGCGCTGCCGTTCCGCGAAGGCGCGTTCGACGGCGCGATGGCGGTGCACGTGCTGCACCTGGTCGCCGACTGGGCCGACGTGCTCGAGCAGGTCAGCCGCCTCGTCCGGCCGGGCGGCATGCTGGTGCTGGGCCGCGACTGGATCGACCCGGAGTCGTTTTCCGGCACCCTCCGCAACACCTTCCGCCGGACCGTGGTCGAGGTCGGCACCGAGATGCTGCCGCCCGGCGCCACGGCCGCGGCGCCGCCGAGCGGCGGTGCGGCGATCGTCAAGACGCTGATGGACCTGGGTGCCCATCCGGTCGGCGAAGGCGAAGTGATCGGCGCCGAATGGCAGACCGAGCTCACCCCGCGCCAGGTGCTCGACGGCATCCGCTCGCGCGACGACGCCGAGAGCTGGGTGCTGCCCGACGACGTGCTGACCGAGACCATGCGCCGGCTCGACGCCTTTGCCGAAGCGCAGTGGCCGGACCTCGATGCCGAGCTGCCGGTCACCCGGCGGTTCATGCTGGGCGTGTTCCGCTTCGGCGACCGAGCGCGGGCGTAGCCGTGACCTTTGGCGCATGAGTGCTCGGGAGTCGAGCGCGATTTCGTCATGCCCGGCCAGGCGCTGGCCTGCAAGGTCGGCATGATGAAAATCCTCGAGCGGATCATCGGCGAGTGGATCGCCGAGACGCGGGCCTCGGGGGTCTGATCCCGGTCCGGTCGAACCCTCGAGCCCCGTACGGGCGTTCCGCGCCCCGGCCGCGGTAAGCTTCCCGGCATGGCCGTCTCGACCCTCGCCGCGATTCCGTCCCACGTTCGCGCGTTCCTGCGCCGTCCGCTGCGGTTCGTCGACTCGTGGTGGCTGCCGATCGGGCTGGGCACGACCATCGGCGCGGTCCTGGTGTTCAGTATCGTGTTCCTCGAGCCGATGGGGACCGACCGCTACACCGGCTCCTATCCGACGCTTCGCTACATGGGCTACGGGCTGTGCGTGCTGGGCTCGTTCCTGGTCGTCCATGCGCTGGCCCGGGCCTGGCTGGAGCGGCGCCGTCGGGTCTGGCGGATGGGCCACGAGCTGGTCGCGCTGGTCCTGCTGATCCTGCTGATCTTCAACAGCTGCTACGCCTGGCTCTGCCTCGTCATCAACCAGGTGCCGGTCACCTTCGACGGTTGGTTCGGCTTCTCGACCCGGATTGCCGCTCCCTATCTGCTGCTGCTGACGCCGCCGGCCCTGCTGGCCCGGCGCGCGCTGATCGCCGTACTGGGCGACCGGGCCGGCGAGGAGCGGATCGTGCTGACCGGTCGGAACCAGGGCGACCGGCTGCGCCTCCCGGCGTCCGATTTCGTGTTCGCCGAGGCCGAGCAGAACTACGTCACGATCCACTTCCTGCGCCGCGGCGAGCCCGATCGACGGATGTTCCGCGCCACGCTGGCCCAGATCGAGGACCAGCTGCCGGCCGCGCTGCGCGTGCATCGCTCGTACCTGGTCCACCCGGGCCGGGTGCGCGCCGTCGAGGGCAATGCCCGGAAGCGGACCGCGAGGCTGGACGGCGCCGACCGACCGATTCCGGTCTCGCCGAACTTCGAGCTGGCCAGGCTCGAGGCGGCGATGTCGGAGGCCGGGCCGGGCTGACGGTCGCCCGATCCCGGACCGGCGTCGTCGTCCCGGCCGCGTCGCGTTCGTCCCGCCGGTGTTCGGTTTCGTCAAACAGGCTTCGCGTTCGTCACAGCCCGCTGGACAAGGGGGTCCGGCCGCTCGAGACTGGCTGCACACCCAAGCACGACCGAGTCCGATCATGAACCGATTACTTGCCCCTCTTTTCCTCGCGCTGGCCGTGAGTGCACTTCCGGGCCGGGCTGCCGCGCCCCCCGAGCCGCTGCCGCGCGCCGCGCTCGTCGAGAAGATCCTCGCCACCGCCGAGGCCGCCGTGGCCGACCCGCGCTGGCTCGAAGGCCCGGCATGGCAGGAGTTCAAGGACGCCGTCCGCGATCCCGAAATGCAGGCGCTGGACGACGCGGCGTTCCGCCGCGCGTTCAATGACGCGACCGACGGGCTGCCGTTCACCCATTTTCGCCTGCACTGGCAGAATCCGCCCGAGGGCGAGGACCACGCCGCGCCGCCGATCACCCTGGACTGGCTGAGCGACGGCGTGGCGCGCATACGGGTCCGGATGTTCGCGGGCGATCCGGCCCTCTTCGCGGCTCGGATGACCGAGGTCATCGAGTCCGGCGCCGAGGCGCTGATCCTCGACCTGCGCGGCACGCCGGGCGGCTCCTTCCCGACCGCGGTCGCGGTTTCGCGGGCGCTGGTGAACGAAGCGATGGATGCCGGGGCCTTTCTGACCCGGGGCTGGTACGCGCGTCACCGGACGACCCCGAACGCCGAGCAGTACGCGGCGATCCCGCCCGTGGAGGACTTGGACCTCGAGGTCTTCGTCCGACAGCTGCAGCGCGACGGCGCCGCCCGCCTGGTGCTGCCGGCCCACGACGGGCCGGTGTTCGCCGGTCGCGTGGTCGTCCTGACCGACAGCGCCACGGCCAGCGCCTGCGAGCCCCTGGTCTACCGACTGCAGCAGCGCGGGGTGCCGGTGATCGGCGAACGCACCGCGGGCGGCATGCTCAGCGCCGAGCACTTCCCGATGGACGGGACCTTCAAGCTGTTCGTGCCGGTGGCCGACTACGTCGCGCCCGACCTCGTGCGGCTCGACGGCCGCGGCGTGGCGCCGGATATCGAGGTGCCGGCCGAAGAGGCGCTAATGCGCGCTCTGGCGCTGCTCGATCAATCCGTCTGAGTCGGGTCCCAGGTTCCGTGCGCGGACGGCGTAGGGCGTCGAGCGTGCAAAAAGTCGAAAGAGATGCGGGTGCTTGACCCCCCCCCCCTTCATTTTTGTATTCTGCAATTGGCGTTGGCAAACACCAGGGGTCGTCAACAAGAATCAGACGAAGTAATTTCAGGGTTACGGGGTTCGTTTGAACTAACGTTGGAGTGTCATCATGGCGATGGGGCTCTGGACCCGCATGGCCTTGTTCAAGGCTTCGTCTAGAATCGACATCGTTGGTTCGCTCTTTTTGATGAATCTCAGGCTTTTCGGCGCCGAACAATATTCCGTCAGTTCAATCAGGAGAAAGCAAAATGCGACGAACCTTTTTGCTAGCCCTCGGCATATTTTTCGGTGATGCATCCGCGGACTCTGCATGGTGGCAGCTCTGTGATAGCTGTACTACGTCCCAACAGTTCAGTAATGCCGTCGTTGGCGCACCGGCACCCCATGAAATCGTGTATGTAACGAATCGGCAAACGAACACGACGAAAAAATTCAACCGATTCACGACCTGGGAAGATTTGGGAACTGGCTACGTCCAGATGACCCATGTATATCCGGTGACAATGAGTGCCTCCGAAGAAGATGCATTCGAGTCTGCGGTGGAGAAATCCAGAATCGTTCAGTTGCGAGTCCCCCGATCGGATCTCGATGGCCTCGTTCCTGGCGTCGGACCGAGTGAATCTGCAGTGATCGATATCCAGAACGGTTATCTCGGTAGTCCGATCATCAATGCCATACGAGATATGGTGGAGCTCAGTGGGGCGTTGCCCGACCATGTTTCGGTAAGTGCAGAAGCCGGATTGAGTACTCCAATTGCCGGCGCCAACTATGGACAGGGGAACTCGATTCGCCAGAGTTCTCTGACCGTGATCATCAATTATCCGGATGGATCGAGCCTTCAGGTAGTTCGGAACCCCGATGGATCACTGACCGGATGGGCAGCGGTCGATGCTGACGGAAACGTCATCCTGTTCCAAGCCCAAGATGGCAGTTTGGTGCCCGTCGATGCCAGCTCTATCGGAGATGAATATTCATTCGGTCCTGGGGGTCCGGCTATCGGCGATGCTGCGCGAGAACTTCTAGAAGTCTGGTTCCGTGAGGGGCTGAACTGCTGGAGCGAGCCTACCCCGATTGGAATTCGTGTGAATTGCAGTCGCCCCTAGTTGCAGGCGATTCTTTCGCCTTGCAAACACTGAATGCGGTGCTGTTCGACCGGAGCGAGGGCTGACCCCTCGGTTCAATTGGTCAGAGGCGTGGGCGACATGGTCGCCCGCGCCAGTCATTCTGGCTCCTCGACCGCGTACCCGAGATGCAGCAGTGCCGCCTGCACTTCGTCGAGAATCGCCGGGTCGTCGATCGTCGCCGGCATCGTCCACTCGCGACCGTCGGCGATCGATTTCATCGTGCCGCGCAGGATCTTGCCCGAGCGGGTCTTGGGCAGGCGATCGACGGCCGCGACGAGCTTGAACGCGGCGACCGGGCCGATCGATTCGCGCACGCGGGCGATCAACTCCGCCCGCAGCGTCTCGGCGTCGCAGTCGACGCCGTCCTTCAGCACCACCAGCCCGAGCGGCAGCTCGCCCTTCAGCGCATCGCGCACGCCGAACACGGCACACTCGGCCACCGCCGGATGCCCGGCCAGCGCTTCTTCCATCTCGCCGGTCGACAGGCGGTGGCCGGCGACGTTGATCACGTCGTCGATGCGGCTCATGATCCACAGGTAGCCGTCGTCGTCCTTGATGCCGGCGTCGCCGGTCAGGTAGTAGCCCGGATAGCGTTCCAGGTAGGCGCTGCGGTAACGGTCGTCGGCCTGCCACAGCGTCGGCAGGCAGCCCGGCGGCAGCGGCAGCTTGATGACGATCGCGCCGATCTCGCCGTCGGGTTGTTCGTTCCCGTCCGAATCCAGAACGCGCACGTCGTAGCCCGGCACCGCGCGGGTCGGCGAGCCCGCCTTGACCGGCAGGCGCTCCAGCCCCAGGCAGTTGGCGGCGACCGGCCAACCGGTCTCGGTCTGCCACCAGTGGTCGATGACCGGCACGCCCAGTCGATCCTCGGCCCAGTGCAGCGTTTCCGGGTCGCAGCGCTCGCCGGCCAGGAAAAGCGCGCGCAGGCTCGACAGGTCCGACTGTTCGATGAAGCGGCCCTCGGGGTCTTCCTTGCGGATCGCCCGGAACGCGGTCGGCGCGGTGAACAGGGTCGACACGGCGTGACGTTCGATGACCCGCCAGAAGGTGCCCGCGTCGGGCGTGCCGACCGGCTTGCCCTCGAACAGCACGGTGGTCGCGCCGATCAGCAGCGGCGCGTAGACGATGTAGGAATGGCCGACGACCCAGCCGACATCGCTGGCCGCCCAGAACACCTCGCCGGGGTGCGTGTCGTAGATGTTCGGCATCGACCAGGCCAGGGCCACGGCGTGGCCGCCGTGGTCGCGGACGATGCCCTTGGGCTGGCCCGTGGTGCCGGAGGTGTAGAGGATGTACAGCGGGTCGGTGGCTTCGACCGGCACGCAGTCGGCGGGTTCGGCATCGGCCACTTCGCTCGCCCAGTCGTAATCCCGGTCTTCGATCAGCACCGCCTCGCACTGTTCGCGCGCCAGGATCAGCGTGGACTCCGGCGGATGCTCGGCGGCCTCGATCGCCGCGTCGAGCAGCGGCTTGTACTCGACGATCCGGCCCGGCTCGATGCCGCAGGAGGCCGACAGGATCATCTTCGGTTTCGCATCGTCGATGCGCTTGGCCAGCTCGGCCGCGGCGAAGCCACCGAACACCACCGAGTGGATCGCGCCGATCCGGGCGCAGGCCAGCATGGCCATCGCGGCCTCGGGGACCATCGGCATGTAGACGATGACCCGGTCGCCCTTCGTCACCCCGCGCGCGACCAGCACACCGGCGAGCCGGGCGACCTCGTCGCGCAGTTCACGATAGGTCCAGCGGCGAATCGTTCCGGTGACCGGTGAATCGTGGATCAGCGCCACCTGATCGGCCCGGCCTCCGTCCACGTGCCGGTCCAGCGCGTTGTGGCAGGTGTTGAGCCGGCCGCCGGGAAACCAGCGGTAGAACGGCGCGCCGCTGTCGTCGAGTACGCGGTCCCAGCGGCGATCCCAGTCAATGGCCCCGGCCGCCTCGGCCCAGAACGTTTCGGGGTCTTCGAGCGAGCGTTGGTGAAGTTCGGCATGGGTCATGGTGCGTCCTCCCGGAGGCCTGCGAAACGAGCCCAGCGTCGCACGCCGCCCGCCGCCCCGCCATTCGACCTTTGGCGGACGGGGTGGAGGCGGTGAGCGGTGAGCAGTGAGCAGTGAACAGTGAGCAGTGAACAGTGAGCAGTGAGCAGTGAGCAGTGAGCAGTGAGCAGTGAGCAGTGAACAGTGAGCAGTGAACAGTGAGCAGTGAGCAGTGAGCAGTGAGCAGACAACTGAAAACTGAAAACTGAAAACTGAAAACTGAAAACTGAAAACCGCCGATCTCGTTTTTCGGGCACACTTGCCGACAGTCCGAACCCGACCTGCCCATGGCTGCAGAACCGGCCGTCGAGTCCGTGCCTCGCCGCATTCCCGCCGCGCTTCGTCCGCTGGTCGCGATCCGCGCGCCGTTCCTGCTCGCATCGCTGCTGCCGGTCGCGCTGGGCCTGGCCGGCGCGTACCAGGCCGGCGTCGCGATCGATGGCGCGCTGGCGGCCTGGAGCCTGCTGGCCGCCGCCTTGTTGCACGCCGGAATCAACGTGCTCAACGACGTGGTCGATGCCCGCAACGGCACCGACGCGATCAACGTCGATCGGATTCCTCCCTTCACCGGCGGCAGCCGGATGATCCAGGACGGGGTCTACACCGAGCGCGAACTGGCCCGGCTGTCTGCCATCCTGTTCGGCCTGGCGATCCTGATCGGCCTGTGGCTGGTCGTTGAGTCCGGCCCGGTGCTGCTGCTGCTTGGCGCGGTCGGCCTCCTGCTCGGCTGGAGCTACTCGGCCGAGCCGCTGGCGTTGAACCGCCGCGGGCTCGGTGAGGTCGCCGTGCTGGCCGGCTTCGCGCTGCTGCCGGCCGCGGCCTGGAGCGTGCAGACCGGTGCCTTCGAGCTCCGGGCGCTGGCCCTGGGCCTGCCCGGCGGACTGCTGATCGCGGCGCTGCTCTACATCAACCAGTTTCCCGACGTGGCCGCCGACGCCGCGGTCGGCAAGCGCCACTGGGTGGTGCGGCTGGGAACGGCGAAGGCTCGCTGGGGCTACCTTGTGCCGGTGGCCGCGGCGTGGGCCATCGCCGGGCTGGTGCTGCACTGGCTGGCGCTCGGCCTCGCCGGCGCGCTGCCGCTGCTGCCGGCCGGCCTGTCGATCGCTGCATTCACGGTCCTGGCCCGTGACCACGACCGGCCGTCGGCGCTGAAGCCTGCGATCGTCTGCACCCTGCTGGCGGCGCTCGCGCACATTGCGCTGCTGGCCGCGGTGCTGGCCTGGAGTGCGCCGGCCGACTAGTCGGAACCCACCGCGCCGCTGCCTGGGCGGTCCGTTCACCGGCTATGCTCTGTGCTGATCCGTCGTCAGAGAATCGACCATGACCGACCGCGTCAAGCAGTTCAACGAATACCGCCGCAAGATGAACGAGCGCCTGCTCGCCGAGGACAACCGCGTGATCAAGCGGATGTTCTCGCTGGATTCGCTGACCTACAGCGGCGACGGCGCGCTCGACGCCAAGAGCAAGGAACTGATGGGCCTGGTCGCCTCGCTGGTGCTCAGATGCGACGACTGCGTCAGCTATCACATCGCCCAGAGCGTCGAGGCCGGTGCCAGCCGTGAAGAGATCATGGAAACCATGAGCATCGGCCTGGTCGTCGGCGGCACGATCGTGATTCCGCACCTCAGGCGGGCGACGGAGTTCCTCGATGAAATCACCGGGGCGGGCCGGTGATCCGCGGACCCGGCCGGATCCGCCGGACCGCGTCCGACGCGATCGCTCGCTCGAAGCTGCGATAGACTGGGGTCATGATTCCCGTTCTGCTGCGATGGATATCGATCGCTGCGCTGGCGTTTCATGGTTTGACGTCTGCCAGTGCTTCGCCGCTGCCGCCCGAGGAGGTGCTGCGCCTGCCGCCGAGCTGGGTCGAGCGGCTCGAGCGCGACGTTGCGGGGGCGGCGCTGAGCCCAACGGGGCGAGTCGATCGGCTGGTCGAATTCATCGCCACCGATGGCGGCCTGGGCTTCCGGTACCGCGCCACGCCGACCACCGATGTGGCCGAGACCATCGCCCGCGGCGAGGGCAACTGCCTGAGCTTCACGCTGCTGTTCATCAGCGCGGCCCGCGCGCTCGGCATCGATGCCTATCCGCGAGAGGTCCGAGTGCCCGCGGCCTGGCGCGAGGAGGCCGGCCTGATCGTCGACGTCGGGCACGTCAACGTCGGAATCGACGTGCCGGGGCTGCGCAGAACGGTGGATTTCGAGCCCGACTATCTGTTGTCGCAGCGCCTGGCTGCTCCCTATCGCGGCCGCCGCATCAGCGATGAGCGCGCGCTGGCCCATTTCTACAACAACCGCGCCGCCGAGCTGCTGGCTGCCGGTGAACCGGACGCGGCCGCGGACTGGGCGGCGCAGGCGATCGAGCTCGATGCCGGCTTTGCCGCAGCGCTGAACACCGCAGGGGTCATCGAACGACGACGCGGGCAGCCGGAGCGGGCGCGCGAGCACTTCCTGGCCGCGCTCGAAGTGGCCGCCGACCCCGCATCGACGCTGTTCAACCTGGTCCGCCTCGAGCGTGCCGAAGGCCGGCCGGCGGCCGCCGCGGCCCACGCCCGCCGCCTCGAAGCGCTGCGCCCGGCCGACCCCTGGTTCCTGTGGTCGCTGGGTCGGTTCTACGAATCGCTGGACGAGCTGGCCCGCGCTGCCGATTTCCACGCGCGCGCCGCGCGCCTGGCCGACAGCGAACATCGCTTCCATGCAAGCCACGCGCGCGTCCTGTTCGCGCTCGGTCGCGACGAAGCCGCGGCCGAGGCGATGGTGCGCGCCGCGCACCGGATGGCTGCGGTGAGCGGCGACACCCGCCAGGCCAAGCTGGATGTCAAGGCGCTGATCAAGTAATCGAGTCAAGTCATCGGCGCGCGGCCACGATGGCCGCTCGCGATCACCCGGTGCCGGTGCTGTCGATCCCCCGTTGCCCATCCGTCGACCGGAGCCCGTTCATGAATCGAATCACCGTTTTCCTGATCGCTGTCCTGACCGTGCCTGCGATCGCCCAATCGTTGCCCGAGTCCTTCTCCACAGGCCCGGCCATTCCGGACCACGGCCCGGTCGCGCCGCAGCCGGCCGACGCGTTCAACCTGGTCCCCGGCGAGAGCTACCGCGTGCTCTTCGACGTCGCCAGCGGCTCGGCCGAAGAGCACGTGCTGAACCGCCGGCTGGAATCGGTGGCCCGCTTCGTCAACCTGCACGCCCGCGCCGGCATCGACCCCGACGACCTGCAGATCGAGGTCGTCACCCACGGCGGCACGCTGTTCGACGTGCTGTCGCGCGAGGCCTACCGCGAGCGCTTCGGCGTCGCGCACCCGAACGCCGATCTGCTCGACGCCCTGATGGCCGCCGGCGTCACCATCTACCTCTGCGGCCAGAGCGCCTCGGCTCGCGGCGTCGCGCCGGATGAAATCGCCCCGGGGGTCAAGATCGCCCACTCGGCGATGACCGTGCTGGTGCGGCGGCAGGCCGAGGGTTGGGCCTTGCTGCCCTGATCGTTCGGACCATCGTTTCGGTCGCCCGTCCGAACCGCGCGGCCGGGGCCGGTATGATCAGGCGCTGATCCTGCACCGGAGTTCGCCCCCGATGGCCGCCACGCTCGAAGCGCTCGACCGCCAGTACCTGTTCCACCCCTCGACCGACCTGCGCATGGTCCGCGACGGTCAGCCGCTGATCTGGACGAAGGGGCAGGGCATCCACGTCGAGGACCAGCACGGCAAGCGCTATCTCGAAGGCATGGCCGGCCTGTGGTGCACGGCGCTGGGCTACGGCGAGAAGGAACTGGCGAAGGCCGCCGCCGAGCAGATGGAAACCTTCTGCTACGGCCCGCTGTTCGCGGCGCGGGCCAACGAGCCGTCGATCAAGCTCGCGGCCAAGCTCGCCGAGTGGGTGCCGATCGACGGCGCGCGCTTCCTGTTCGGCTGCTCCGGCTCGGATGCCAACGACACCCAGATCAAGCTGGCGCGCTACTACTTCAACGCGATCGGCAAGCCGCACAAGAAGAAGATCATTTCCCGCAAGAGCGGCTACCACGGCACGACGCTGGCCACCGCCGCGCTGACCGGGCTGGCCCCGTTCCACGCCCATTTCGACGTACCGGGTCCGGACGTCGTTCACCTGACCGAGCCGCATCATTTCCGGCAAGCGCAGGACGGCGAATCGGAAGAAGACTTCGCGACCCGGCTGGCCGAGGAGCTGGAGGCCACCATCGCGCGCGAGGGCGCCGACACGATCGCGGCAATGATCGTCGAGCCGCTGATGGGCGCCGGCGGGCTGATCCTTCCGCCGAAGACCTACTACGAGAAGATCCAGCCGATCCTGTGCGAGCACGAGATCCTGCTGATCGACGACGAGGTGGTCTGCGCCTTCGGTCGCACGGGCAACCCGTTCGGCTGCCAGACCTTCGGCATGCAGCCGGCGACGATGACCCTGGCCAAGGCGCTGTCGTCGGCCTACCAGCCGATCTCGGCGGTGGCCATTCCGCCGTTCATGTACGAGGAGATCGAACGGGCCGCCGGCGAGGTCGGGATGTTCGGTCACGGCCTGACCTATTCCGGCCACCCGGTCGCCGCGGCCGTCGCGCTGCGCACGCTGGAGCTCTACGAAGAGCGCGGCCTGATGGACCATGCCGCGAAGATGGGCGAGGTGATGCAGGCGAAGCTGGCCCCGTTCGCCGACCACCCGCTGGTCGGCAACGTCCGCGGCGTCGGCCTGATCGCCGGGCTGGAGTTCATCGCCGACAAGGCGGCCGGCACGCGCTTCGACGCGTCCGAAAAAATCGCCTTCCAGGTCCAGAACGCCTGCCTCGAGGCCGGCCTGGTCATCCGCGCGCTGCCCGGCGACACCTGCGCCATCTGCCCGCCGCTGATCATCGACGAGGCCGGCATCGACGAGTTGGTGAACAAACTGGCCGAAGGCCTCGACCGGGTGCAGGCGAAGCGGTAGGCATTCGGCTTCGGTCAGGCCATGCGCCCGCGTCCTTGGAAGATGGACGCCAAGGCGATAAGGGGCGAAGGGCGCGAAGACGAGCCGTGATTCCGGATTGAAACGCGCGGTCGCGTGGCCCACTCGAAGAGCTCTTCGAGTTTTCTGTTCCCGGTGTTGAAGGGTCGTCCTCCCGATGAAGATTCGTCGTTGCATTTCCGTTGTCGATGATTCCTTGCGCTCTTCGCCCCTTTCGCGCCTTGGCGTCCATCCTCTATGAAGATCGAAGCCTCCCATCTCTGGGCCAGGCTGTCGACGAGGCCCCGCGAATTGATGCGGCTCGGCTATGCTGCCGGCCATGAATCTTCGAACCGTTCTGATTGCGATTCCGATGCTGGCCGCGACCGGTGTGGCGGCCCGGGAGCCGGCGCCGGTGGTGATCGCCGAGCCGGCGGTCGAGCCGGCGGTGGAGCAGGTCGAGCTGACCGGCTCGTTCACGGCCCGGCGCGCGGCGGATCTGTCGCCACGGCTGGCCGGGCTGGTCGAATCGATCCATTTCGACGCCGGCGATGCCGTCAAGGCCGGACAGCTGCTGGTCCAGCTCGACGATCGCCTGGCCGAGCTGGAGCTGGCCCAGGCCGCGGCCGATGTGGCCCGGGCCCGGGCGGGCTACGACGAAGCGGTTCGGTTGCGCAACGAGGGCCAGCGGCTGGCCCAGGACCGGTTCCTGCCCGACACCGAGATCCAGGCCCGCGTGTCCGGTGCCGAGGTCGCGCGGGCCGAGCTCGCGGTGGCCGAGGCCGCGCGCGATACCGCCGCCGAACGGATGGCCTTCCACCGCGTCGTCGCGCCTTTCGACGGCGTCATCGCGCGTCGCTTGACCGACGCCGGCGAGTGGGTGCAGAGCGGGACGGCACTGGCCGAACTGGTCGCCATCGATGATCTCTGGCTGGAGCTGCAGGCGCCGCAGCGACTGTGGCCGCAGCTGCCGCGCGCCGCCGGAATCGAGGTCAGCGTCGATGCGATTCCCGATCGGAGCTTCGCCGGCGAGCTGGTCGCCCGGGTGCCGGTCAGCGATCCGAACGCGCGGACCTTCCTGGTCCGCGTGACGCTGAGCGATGGTGATCCCGACATCACGCCGGGGATGTCGGCGCAGGCCCGGATCCGGCTGCAGACCGCCGACGACGCGCTGCTGGTGCCGCGCGACGCACTGATCCGCTACCCGGACGGGACCATCACGCTGTTCGTCGTCGATCGCTCGGTCTCGCCGCCGGTGGCCCGCCAGCGCCAGGTCCGGCTCGGCCGGGTCGAAGGCGATCGCGCGGTGATCGCCAGCGGCCTGGAGACGGGGCTGCCGGTCGTGATCCGCGGCAACGAGCTGCTGACCGACGGCCAGCCGGTCCGCATCGTCGACGGCGGGGGCTGAGGCGATGTTCGCCGGCGTGATCCGCCACGGCACCATCCTCGCGGTGGTCGTGCTCGTGATCTGCGTGCTCGGCGTACTGGCCGCGTTGCGCATTCCGGTCCAGATGATTCCCGACCTCGAGGTCCGCGTGGTCAGCGTCGAGACCCGCTGGCCGGGCGCCACGCCGCAGGACGTGGAGAAGGAAATCCTGGTCGAGCAGGAGGAATACCTGCGTTCGCTGCCGGGGGTCGAGCGGATGATTTCCTCGGCCTCCTACGGGTCGGCGCAGATCGAACTGGAGTTTCCCTTCGGCGTCGACATCAACGAGGCGCTGATCCGGGTCAACAACGCGCTGAGCCAGGTGCCCGGCTATCCCGAGAACGTCGACGAGCCGAGCCTCGAGGCCAGTTCGTTCTCGCAGAACTCGTTCATGTTCTTCTCGATCCGGCCGCTGCCGGGCAACCCCTTCGACCTCGACATGGCGCTGATGCGCGACTTCATCGACGACAATGTCCGCACGCGCATGGAGCGGGTGCCGGGCGTGTCGCGGGTCAACATATGGGGCGGCGCCGAACGCCAGGTGCGGGTGCAGGTCGATCCGGCCGCGGCGGCCGAGCTGGGCATCACGCTGGAGCAGGTGCGCAACGCGATCCGCGGCCGCAATCGCGACGTCTCGGGCGGCGACCTGGAGTCCGGCAAGCGCCGCTACCTGCTGCGCACCGTCGGCCGCTATGAATCGGTCGAGCAGATCGAACAGACCATCCTCGACGTGCGCGGCGATGCCATCCTGCGGCTCGGCGACATCGCCGAGGTCGAGATGTCGCACTACGAGCTGCGCGACCGCGCCTCGGTCAACGGCCTGAGAAGCATCACCCTGGCCGTCGACCGCGAGCCCGGCTCGAACGTGATCGACATCAAGCGCGCCATGCTGCCGACGATCGAGCAGATCAACGCCGACCTGGTCCGCCCGGCCGGCATGGAGATCACCCCGATCGCCGACGACGTGGTCTACGTCGAGGCCTCGGTGGCCAACGTCTGGAAGAACCTGATCCTGGGCGCGCTGCTGGCCACCGGCGTGATGTACCTGTTCCTGCGCTCGGGGCGCGCCACCCTGGTCGGCGTCATCGGCGTGCCGATCTGCACCATCGCCGCCTTCCTCGGCCTGGTCGCGGCCGGCCGCACGATCAACGTGATTTCGCTGGCCGGGGTGGCCTTCGCGATCGGCATGACGCTGGACAACACCATCGTTGTGCTCGAGGCGATCGAGCGCAAGCGTCGCCAGGGCATGGAGAAGATGGAGGCCGCGCTGGCCGGCGTCCGGCAGGTCTGGCCGGCGGTGCTGGCCTCGACGATGACCACGGTGCTGGTGTTCGCGCCGATCTTCTTCATCGAACAGGAGGCCGGTCAGTTGTTCTCCGACGTGGCGATCGCGATCTCGGCCTCGATCCTGGCCAGCATGCTGGTGGCCATCACCGTGGTGCCGGCACTGTCGGCGCGGCTGAGCTTCGGCCTGAAGAAGCACGCCGAGACCGGCACGGCGCTGCGCGAGACGATGGTCGCCGGCATCACCTGGCTGATCGGCACGGCACCGCGCCGGCTGGCCACCCTGGCCGGGACGCTGGGCGCGGTGGTGGCGATCCTGTGGACGCTGACCCCGCCGGCGGAATACCTGCCCGAGGGTGAAGAGCCGAAGATCTTCGCCCGGATGATCGCCCCGCCGGGCTACAACCTGACCGAGATGAGCCGCATCGGCGACGCGCTGGAAGAGCACTTCCTGCCCTATGTCGGTGCCGATCCCGAGAGCTTCGCCAGCGGCGAGGCGGAGGTGCCCGCGCTGGCCTACTTCAACCTGTCGGTGAACCCGAATGGGCTGCGCGTGATCGCCGAGCCGATCGATACCCGCTACGTCGGCGACCTGATCGAGGTGATGTCGGCGCACTACGAGACCTATCCCGGCATGCGCGCCTTCGTCAGCCGCGGCTCGATCATTTCCGGCAACGACGGCGGCACGCGCAGCGTCAACCTCGACATCACCGGCCAGGACCTGGCCGAACTCTACGTCGTCGCCGAGACGGCCTACCGTTACGCCGAGGACGCGTTCGACAACCCGCAGATCAATTCCTCGCCGGGCTCGCTGTCGCTGGACCAGCCGCTGATCGAGATCCGGCCGGACTGGGACCGTGCCGCCGAGCTCGGCTTCTCGGCCGACGGCCTGGGCTTCGCGGTCGCCGCGTTGACCGACGGCGCCTTCGTCGACGAGTATTTCCGCGGCGACGACAAGATCGACGTGTTCCTGTTTTCCACCGCCGGCAGCGATCGTGACCTGGCCGGCGTCGAGAACCTGCCGGTGTTCACGCCGTCCGGCGCGGTGGTGCCGCTGTCGGCCATCGCCGAGATCGTCGAGACCGTCGATACGGACTCGGTGCGCCGCCTGAACGGCCGCCGTACGGTCACGCTGAACATCATTCCGCCGCGCTCGGTGGCGCTGGAGACCGCGGTCGGCACCGTGCGGACCGAGGTCATCGAACGAATGCGGACCGACGGCGCGTTGCCGCAGGGCATCTCCGTCGACATTTCCGGGGCCAGCGACGAGCTGACCCAGACGCGCGCGGCGCTGGCCGACAACTACGTCGTCGCGATCGTTTTGAGCTTTCTGGTCATGGTCGCGATCTTCAACCACTGGGGCTGGCCGCTGGTGATTCTCACGGCGGTTCCGCTCGGGATCGCCGGGGGCATTGCCGGGCTGGCGGCGCTCAACGGCATCGGTGTGCGCCAGCCGTTCGACATGATCACGATGCTCGGCTTCCTGATCCTGCTCGGCGTGGTCGTCAACAACCCGATCCTGATCGTCGATCGCACGCTGAACAATCTTCGCGACGGCATGGACGACATCGTCGAGGCGGTGCGCGAAGCCGTGGAGTCGCGGATCCGGCCGATCCTGATGTCGATGATCACCACGCTGTTCGGGCTGGCGCCGCTGGTGTTCCTGCCCGGCGAGGGCACCGAGCTGTACCGCGGCGTCGGCGTGGTGGTGCTGTCCGGGCTGCTGTTCGCGACCCTCGTCACGCTGACCTTCCTGCCGGCGCTGCTGGTGACGATTCTCGGCTGGACCCGGCACCGCCGCCAGCCCGAAGGCGTGCCGGCGGTTCGCTGACCGGCCGCCCGCGGCCCCGGCTGGCATCCGGCGCTGCCGGTTCCTATACTTCCGGGCCGTCGTGCGACCGACGGTGCCGGTCTCCCGTTTTCCGACTCGAGTGAATTCTGGCCATGCTGCTGTCCGTACCGACCTGGATCATCCACCTGCTGACGGTCAGTGAGTGGTTCGCCGCGATCCTGCTGTTCGCCGGCTACGGGCGCGCGATCGACAGCCGGCCGCTGCGCCTGTTCGCGCTGTGCATGGTCCCGCACCTGCTGGCCGGGCTGTCGATCCTGCTGTTCCACGCCGGCGGCGATCGCTGGGACGCCGTGCTCGGCGTCGGGCGCGGCCTGACCTTCGTCGGCGCGCTGTGCCTGCTGGCGGCCACCGTATCGATGCTGCCGGTTCGCGGGTCCGGCCGGGTCTGGTGGCTGGTGCCGCTGGTGCTGGTCAGCGGGCTGGCCTTTGCTGCGACGAGCCCGGAGGGCGTCCGTGCGCTGCTGCCGCTGACCAACGTGCTGTACCTGGTCTTTCTGGTCGCCCTGGTCTTCGTCCGCCGCAGTGATCCGCGCCTGTTCTCGTGGCTCAGCGTGGCCGGGTTCTGGTTCCTGCTGGTGTTCGTCGCGGTGACGATCTACACCCAGCACGTGGCCGTGAACGTCATGGGTCTGCCGAGCCTGTCGCACGCCGACCTGCTGCACGGCGGCAGCGAGGCCTTCCTGTCGGTCAGCAACCTGATGATCGCGCTGGGCGCGATGCTGCAGCTACGGCGTTTCCAGCGCTCGGCGAGCGTCGCCGGGCCGGGCGTGCCGATTCAGTAGTCCAGCCGGTCGAATTCCCGGATATTGATCAGCATCTCGTGGACCGCGGCTTCCAGCGCCTCGCGATCGCGGGCCTCGGAGACCCGACGGATGCTGTCGACGATGGCGATCCACCAGTTCATGTGGGTGGCGCTGAGCTGGGCGGCGACGGCGACCAGGTCGCGGGCCAGCGAGACGGTCTCGACCGCTTCGCGCTTCAGCGCGACCAGGCTGTCGAGGTCCGGGTGGCGCTGTTCGAGCTGCAAGAGCAGCGCGTCGACCATGGACGGGTCGTTTTCCAGCCGCTTCGACGAGGCCGGGTCGGCGTCGGGCTCGAGGAAGGCGATGTCGAGCAGCGACAGCAGGCTGCGGAACGAGCCGCGCAGGCTCAGCCAGAGCTCGCGCCGGCGGGCCGATTCGCGCGAGCGCTGGATGAGCGTCAGCAGGCCGACCAGCACGAAGCCTTCGACGCAGAAGCCGATCAGCTCCGGCAGCAGCGAATCGTGGAACGGGCCGCTGGCGTCGACGTCGTAGAGCATCCACAGCAGCACCAGGCCGATCAGGCCGAACAGCGCCATCGGTGCGATCAGGAACAGCCGGTTCATTCGTCGTCGCCCGATGCGTTGCCGGCGCTGCGGTCGGCGAAGGCCCGGACCACCCGGGCGATCCGGTCGGCCTCCTCGGCGGTCAGGTCCAGCGGCAGGTTGTCGATGTAGACCACGTGATCGTCGCGCACCGGCACCGGCACGATTCGCGATGGGTTCTCGGTGGCCTCCAGCCGGATGCGTTCGGCGGCGCGCTGCTCATCGCTCAGGGCCGGCTCGGCGCGCGAGCCGCGTGCGAAGTTGCGCACCCGCTCGCGTGCGCTGGGCTTGAACATCGACGGCGCGTCGAGCCAGCGCAGGTAATCGTCCAGGCCCTTCTTGAGCCGGTCGCCGTAGACGGCCAGTGTTTCCGGCCGGATGCTGGCGCCTTCGAGCTTGTGGAACCTCGCGACCAGTGCATCGACGTCCAGCGTCCGGATGTCGCCCCGCTCGGCCTCGGTCAGCTCACCGGCGAGGTGATCCAGCGCATTGCGCCGGGCTCGCGCCGTGGCCGGGTTGATCAGACCTTCCATCCCGGCCTGCTTCAGGAACCGGCCGAGGGCCTCGGCGGTGTAGTCGTTCTCGCTCATTCGAACTGCGTCCGTGGTTGCCCGTGCCTGCAGCGAATGATCCGTGCTGCCGGGGCAAACATCAAGCGCGTGGTGCGGACCGTCCTGCGGTCGAGTTGCACATAGAATTAGAAAAGTCTAATATTAAGGAACGCGCATTCACGCAGCGAACCCGAGCGCTGCGCTTTTCCGGGAGGATCCCATGGCACGCATCGTCATCCTCGGCGCCGGCATCGGAGGGGTACCGGCCGCCTACGAGCTTCGCGATCGGTTGGGTCGCGACCACGACATCACGGTCGTCAATCGCGACACCCACTTCCAGTTCACGCCGTCCAACCCCTGGGTGGCGGTCGGCTGGCGAACGCCGGAGGCGGTCAAGGTCGAGCTGGCCCGGCCGATGGAAAAACGCGGCATCCGCTTCGTGGCCGGCCAGGCCGAGGCGATCGAGCCCGAGGCCAACCGGGTCCGGCTGGCCGACGGCGAGGTGCTGGACTACGACTACCTGGTGATCACCACCGGACCGGAACTGGCCTTCGACGCCATCCCCGGGCTGGGTCCCGACGACGGCTACACGGTGTCGGTCTGCACCACGCCGCATGCCGCCGAGGCCTGGGCGCAGTACCAGAAGTTCCTCGAGAATCCCGGGCCGATCGTGATCGGCGCGGTGCAGGGCGCCAGCTGCTTCGGGCCGGCCTACGAGTTCGCCATGATCGTCGATGCCGACCTGCGCAAGCGCAGGCTCCGCGACAAGGTGCCGATGACCTTCGTGACCAGCGAGCCGTACATCGGCCACCTCGGTCTCGGCGGGGTCGGTGATTCCAAGTCCATGCTCGAGCACGAGCTGCGCCAGGCCCACATCCACTGGGTCACCAACGCGCGCGTCGACGAGGTGCGCGACGGCGTGATGGCGATCACCGAGGTCGACGAGGACGGCCAGGACAAGCGCAGCCGGGACCTGGAGTTCGGGTTCGCGATGATGCTGCCGTCGTTCCGCGGTGTGCCGGCGGTGGCCTCGACCGAGGGCCTGTGCAACCCCAAGGGCTTCGTCACCATCGACAAGCACCAGCGCAACCCCACCTATCCGAACATCTTTTCCGCCGGCGTCTGCGTCGCGATCCCGCCGGTCGAGGACACGCCGCTGCCGGTCGGCGCGCCGAAGACCGGCTACATGATCGAGTCGATGATCAGCGCGATCGTCCACAACATCGCCGCCGACATCGAGGGCGGTGAAGCCGACGCGGAGGCGACCTGGAACGCGATCTGCCTGGCCGACCTGGGCGACACCGGCGTGGCCTTCGTCGCGCTGCCGCAGATCCCGCCGCGCAACGTGACCTGGGCGAAGAAGGGCAAGTGGGTGCACTGGGCCAAGATCGCGTTCGAGAAGTACTTCATGCGCAAGGTACGCAAGGGCCATGCCGAGCCGGTCTACGAACGCTACGTGCTCAAGGCGATCGGCATTCGCCGCCTGACCTCACGCAGCTGATCCGGCCTCGGCCGGCCACAGTGCCGTGATCCGGGCCAGCGCATCGCGTGCGCTCCACGGCGGGTTGACGATCGCCATGCCGCAGCCGGTCATGCGCCCGAGTCGCTCGGCCTCGGTGAACCGGATGCGAAGATCCAGCCAGGACTCGTCATCCAGGCCGAGGATGTCCGGCAATGCATCGGGCGTCGTCGCCTTGCCCTCGATCACCGGGTACCAGATCGCGTAGACCCCATGGCCGAACTGCCGGAGTGCGGCGGACAGTGCGTCGGCCAGGTCGTCCAGCTCGGACTTCAGCTCGAACGGCGGGTCGATCAGGGTGAGTCCGCGGCCCGTCTTCGGCGCCGGCAGCGAGGCCAGCGTCGCGTAGCCGTCCCCGGTCACGATCGAAACGTGGCGATCCCGCGTGAACCGTTCGTTCAGCGCCCGCTGTTCGGTCGGGTGCAGTTCACACAGGACCAGCTCGTCCTGCCCCCGTAGCCGGTCGCGCAGCAGCTCTGGCGAGCCGGGGTATCGGGCCAGCCGTTCTTCGGGGTTGTGGCGCCGCACGGCGTCGACGTAGTCGGCCAGGGCGGCCGGAGGGTCGCGCCAGATCGCTCCGATCCCGCGCTCGAATTCCCGGTTCTTCGTCGCGAACTCGTGACCCAGGTCGTAGTCGGCCGGACCGGCGTGCGTGTCGACGAAGCGGATGCCCTTCGGCTTGCGCTGCATCGCCTCGACGAGCGCCAGCAGCACGGCGTGCTTGAAGACATCGGCGGGGTTGCCGGCGTGAAAGCCGTGGCGGTAGCTGAGCATGGGCAGGGACGAGGGGCAAGGGACGAGTCGGTTCGGCGTTCGTATCCGATGATGCGGCGCGCTGGCCTCACGCGCAAGCCCGAATCCAGACTCGCAGCTGATCGAAGGGTACTCGCCCCTCGTCCCTTTCCCCGTCCTGATTACGCATCAAACACAGCTACGGAGTGCTTTTCTTTCAGAAGCTTGTTCCCGATTGAAACCGCAAATGAACGCACATGTCCGAGGGGCGAACCAGGCGGTCGCATCGGCCCGGATGCGCTTCGAACTCGATCGGATCAGCCGCCCTGGATTCCTTTGCGGTTCAGAAGAAAGAGTTCGGGCCGTCCGACGGCTCCTTCCGTTCGCTGGCTGAGTCCGCTACGCAATCAGGTTCCCCTTTTCCCTCGCCCCATGTCCCTCCCAAGGGTATTCTCCCCCCTCAACCCCGTCACCCGCAGGTCCATGCTCGCATCCCTCGGCAACCTGTTCTCCTCCCGCCTCCGACGCTGGATTCCCGAGCCCTTCGTGTTCGCGCTGGTGTTGACCGTGCTGGTCGCCGCGCTGGCCTGGAGCGCTGCGGGGACCCCGATCTCGGAACTGAGCGGCCACTGGTACCGGGGCTTCTGGATGCTGCTCGAGTTCGGCATGCAGATGGTGCTCATCCTGGCGACCGGCTTCGCGATCGCGCTGTCGCCGATCGCCAGCCGAGTGATCGATCGGCTGTCGAGGCTGGCCCGATCGCCCGGCGCGGTCTATGTGCTGGTGCTCGTGGCCGGCGGCCTGTTCAGCCTGGTCAGCTGGGGCTGGGTGGTGCTGACCGCGGTGCTGGCCCGCGAGCTGGCGAAGCGGGTCGACGGCGTGGACTACGCCTACCTGGTCGCCTGCGTCTACATCTCCGGGCAGCCGTGGGTCGGCGGCCTGTCCAGTTCGATCCCGCTGCTGCTCAACACCGACGGCAACTTCCTGATCGAAAGCGGCGTGCTGGCGGCGAAGATCCCGGCTTCGGCCACGCTCGGCAGCGCGCTGAATGCGGCCTACGTCGCGCTGTACTTCCTGGCCGTACCGCTGCTGATGTGGGCGATGCGGCCGCGAGCGGACCGGGCAAAGACAGTGGCCGACCTGGCCGATGCGAACGCGCGCGACGAGGTCGATGTCGTCGACGAGGCCGAATCACTTCGGCTCGGCGGGACGAGCGTCTCGGACCGACTGAACAACGGCTGGCTGCTGCAGACGCTGGTCGGCCTCGCGGCGCTGGCCTACGTGGTCGGCCACTTCGCCGGACGCGGCTTCGACCTCGACCTCAACATCATGATCTTCACCTTCTTCGCGATCGGGCTGCTGGTCCACCGCACGCCGATGCGCTATGCGATCGCGATGAAGCGGGCCTGCGCGAACGTCTCGGGGATCATCTTCCAGTACCCGTTCTACGCCGGGATCATGGGCATCATGATGTTCTCCGGGCTCGGCGCCCAGGTCTCGCTTTGGCTGGCCGACGGGGCGAGCATGGCCACGCTGCCGCTGATCGCCCAGTTTGCCGGTGCCGTGGTCAACTTCGCGATCCCGTCGGCCGGCGGCGAATGGGCGGTGATCGGCCCTTCGCTGACCGAGACTGCGCTGAACCTTTCGGCCCACCTGCCGCCGGACGAGCAGCAGGCCTTCGTTGCGAAGATCGCGATGGCGGTGGCCTACGGCGAGACCTCGACCAACCTGCTGCAGCCGTTCTTCCTGCTCGTCGTCCTGCCGGTCATGGGCGCCGGCGTGGTGCTGCAGGCGCGCGACGTGATGGGGTACCTGGTGATTCCGTTCGCCGCGGTCTATGCGCTGACGGCGCTGTTGCTGGTCGCCGCGCCCTGAGTCGCGCTGCGCGTATTCAGTCGCGCGCCGTGATCGTGACCAGCAGCGCGACGCCCGCACCGGCCAGCATGCCGAGCGGACCGGTGACGAACAGCCCGAGCATCGGCCCCTGGGCGCCGGTCGGGTCCAGCAGTATCGGCCCGATGAAGCCGATCAGGAACCCTCCGGCCAGGCCGACCACCGCGCCGATCGCGACCGTTCGGCCCAGCCCGGCGGAGGGCCGTCCGAGCGCGCGCCAGGTCAGGGCGCCGAAGCCGATCGCCATGATGAATGCAGCGATCGTGGCCAAGCCGGACGCGTCCGGCAGCATGATCACCGCAGCCAGCCAGGTCACCAGGTAGGCGGCCAGTGCCGCGGCCAATGTGGCTGTCCATCGCATGTCGAACCTCTCTTCGTGGTTCAGCGTACCCCGCGTATCGCCAAGCGGCGACCGGCCGTCCGGCGCAAAGTACGTGACTTCGTGTTCTTCTACACTGAAATACGGGAACAGTAGAGGGAAACGTCATGAACAATGCTAGGCGGTGGACGGCCGCGATGGGGATCCTGCTGGCCGGGCGCATCGATGCCGCCAGCTGCGAGGGCGTGGCCGACCGCGAGGTCGTGCCGCTGGTGCAGGTCGAACCGGCCTATCCGGCCGAGGCGGCGATGTTCTGCGTCGAAGGCTACGCGCGCTATGCCTTCACGATCCTGCCGGACGGCACCGTCGCCGACGCCCGGGTGCTCGAGAGCGTTCCCGAAGGCGCCTTCGACGCCGCGGCCAGGATCTTCGAGTTCTGGCGCTTCTCGCCGCGCTGCGTCGACGGCAGGGCGGTATCGCGCACCGCCACCCAGCAGGTCGATTTCACGCTCCCGCCGGGCCTGCCTCACTGCGGCGGGGGGGTTCCGGACGCGGCCGTGCCGCTCCAGATCGAGCTGGTCGCATTGATGCAGCGGGTCGACGAGGCCTTGCGCGCCGGCCGGTCGCCCGACATCGAAGAGGCCCCGGTGCTCGATCCCCCGTATTCCGCGATCGAAGGGGCCTACCGGCGATTCTTCGTGGCCCAGGCCGACCTGATGGCTCACGAAGTGCACCCCTGGGTCCGGGACGCGGACCGCGTGCTGGGTCGGGCCGAGCGGGTGCCGGGCCTCGATCTGCGAACGCATCTGGAGACGCTCGACGAACTGCGTCGGGTCTACGAGACCGACGTGGCCGAATGGTCGCGGCTTGCCGACGCCTTCGACGCCGAGCTGGCCGAGATCGCCGCCAGCGGCGACATTCAGCCCGCGGTCCGCCGCGTGTTCATCGATCCGATGCTCGACGCCGGCGCGCGCGACGCGGAACTGGACCGGGTCATGCAGCCGACCCTGGACCTGCTGGCGGCCGAGCGCACGCTGGTCGAATGGTTGCTCGCTCACGCGCACGAGTGGGAATTGGCCGACGGCGAACTCCGCTTCGCCAGCGATCGGCTGGAGCGGGATTATCTCGGGCTGGCCGAGGCGCGGGACGCCGCGCGCGAGCAGGTCCGGCTGGACGCGGCGCGCCAGGAGATGATGTGGTCGCCGTCGCGCTGATCGCTTTCAGCGCCGCGGCAGGCAGGGGCCGGCATTGTCTGCCATTGGGGCGTCCGGGTGGTCTCGAGCAGTTCGCGATCGATCGGTTCACGCAGCACGCTGTCTTCCGGCAGCATCAGCGCGTGGTCCAGGCGTTCGATCCGTTCGCGCAGGACCGCGGGTCGGAGTCGCCGCGCTGACCGATCCGGTGGATCAGCAGCGGTACCTCGTACAGCACCGCCGGCCCGCGCTCGCGGACCACGCCGTCCAGGGCATCGGTGAGCGTATCGAATCGCCGGGCGCGGAATCGGTGGTCGGCCAGCCTGCCGATCGCGCGGCTTGTGTTCGGCGCCGGCCTGCTGGCCGTGGCGTGGTTCCGGGCTTCGCGAACGGTTAGGATGAAGGCCGGTTCCGGCCGCCTGGGTGCGGGCCGGGTAACTCGACTTCACTCGGGGAGGGTGCAGCATCGGCATCCGCCGGCGCGCACGGTGCATGGGCGAAACGTCATCGGAATCCAGGTCTCGGCGACCCTGGCCCCCGGCCCTGCTCGGCCCCGTGGTCCTGGTCGGGTGGCTGCTGCTCTACCTGGTCGGCACGCTCGGTTCCTACGCGCAGCACGCCAGCCTCTGGTTTCCGCCGGCGGCGCTGACGCTGGCGGCCCTCCTGGTCGTCGGCTGGCGAATCGCGCCGATGATCGCGCTGGCGATCGTGCTGGTCACGATCTGGCCGGTGTTCGGTGATCCGCCGTCGTCGAGCTGGATCGACTCGCTGGTCGCCGGCCTGGTGTTCAGCGCTGCGCACCTGGCCAGCTACGGCCTGGCCGCGATGGCGCTTCGGCAGCTCGCCCGGCGGGCCGAGCATCAACTCCCATTGATCGTCATCGACTTCGTGCTGGTGGCCGTGGTCGGCACCTTGCTGGCCAGCCTGCTCGGACCGCTGGCCCTGATCCTCAGCGGGTTGATGGATGTCGGTGAGCTGGCCGAAAGCTGGCTGGCGTTCTGGGTCGGCGACCTGGTCGCGGTGATCGTGCTCGCCCCCTGGTTGATCGAGATGCTGATGCGGGTGACGCCGCGCCCGGGGTTCCGGGTGCGGCCCGTGGTCGCGGCCGACCCCGGCTGGTCCGGCCCGTTCGCGGTCCGGCTGGCGGCCAATGCCGTCGTGATCAGCGCGGCCATGCTGCTGGCGGCCGGAATGGGCACGGTGGAAAGCGCGTTCGCGATCTTCGTGCTGCTGCTGCCGCAGATGTGGCTGACCTTCTCCGAACCGCCCACCCGCACGCCGATCGCCACGGCCTTCAACAGCGCCGTTGTGGTCGGCTGGCTGTTCGTGCTCGATCTCGAGCCGTTCGTGTTCGTCTACCCGTTCGCCGTGGCCATCGTCGCGACGGTCGCCTATTTCGGGGTCGCCATCCCGCTGCTGGCCCGGGACAATTCGCGCCTTCGCCAGAGCGTCATGGTCGACCGGTTGACCGGCGCCGGGTCACGCGAGTTCCTCGAGCGCCAGGCTGCGCTGGAGCTTCGCCGCATCGAGCGCAGCGGCGCGGCGCTGTCCCTGTTGGTCATCGATCTCGATCGCTTCAAGACCATCAACGACGAGCGTGGCCACGTCAGCGGCGACCGGGTGCTGGCGGCCACCAGCCAGGCGATCCGGGGCGTGCTCCGCTCCGGCGACGTGTTCGCGCGCTTCGGCGGCGACGAATTCGTCGCGCTGCTGCCGGACACCGACCCGGACATCGCCGGCGACGTGGCCGAGCGGATCCGCCGGGTCGTGCGCGAGATCGACACCGACGGACACGGCCCGTTGACGGCCAGCATCGGTCTGGCCGAGAGCCGGACCGGCGATGATTTCGCTCGGCTGTTCGAGCGCGCCGACCGCGCGCTGTACGAGGCCAAGCGCGCTGGCCGCGACCGGCTGCGGATCCACACCGCCGAGTGAAGCGCGCTGCGTCCGTGTTCAGGCCGAATCCATTGCAGATCACCCCAGCTCGAAAATGGCCAGCGCACGTCTCATGAACTCCGGCGCCCATTTCTCCCGCTGCCGCACCTGGCGCTATGCACTGTGGCGCGAGTGGGACGCGGCGCGTCCGCGGGTGATGTTGATCGGCCTGAATCCGTCGACGGCCGACGCCCGGCGCAACGACCCGACCATTCGGCGCTGCATCGGGTTTGCCCGCGACTGGGGCTTCGGCGGGGTCTGGGTGCTGAACCTGTTCGCGTTCCGCGCGACCTACCCCGAGGACCTCAAGATGGCTGACGACCCGGTCGGGCCGAAAAACGATCGTTGGCTACGCCGGGTCGCGAAGGCCTGCCCGCGCCGGGTTGCCTGCTGGGGCAACGACGGCGCGTTCCTCGGCCGCTCCGCACGAGTCCGCGGGCTGCTCGGCGACCGGCTCGAGGTCCTGCGGTTGAACGCCTCCGGCGAGCCGGCCCATCCGCTGTACCTGCCGAAGACGCTGTGGCCGGTGGTCTGGTCGAAGTGAACCTGCTCGGGCGTGCGGCGATGGTTGCGGCCGATGGAATTCGTCTGTACAAGAAGATCCTCCAATGCGCGCGGTCCGCACCCGGCCGAGATTCGATATGACCGATTCGAACCGATTCCAGCGCCTCCAGGCGCTGTTCCATGAACTCGAGGCCCTGGGGCCCGAGGCCCGTCAGGCGCGGCTGGAGGCGCTGGCGGCCGAGGATTCCGCGCTGCACGCCGAGCTGGTCAGACTGCTGGAGCCCGATGATCGGCTGGCCCGAGATGAACAGGCGCTGGACTCGGTGGCCGGCCGCGGCGGCATGGCCGCCTCGATCGGCGAGTTTTCTCCCGATCTTCCCAGCGACCCCGAAGCGGTCGGCCCCTATCGGCTGGTCCGCCTGGTCGGCGAGGGTGGCATGGGTCGGGTCTACCTGGCCGAACAGGACGAGCCGGTCCGCCGGCGCGCCGCGCTGAAGCTGACCCGCCGCGGCCTGGACAGCCAGGAAGCGATGGCCAGGTTCCGCGCCGAGCGCCAGGCGCTGGCGGTGCTGGAGCACCCGAACATCGCGCGGGTGTTCGACGCCGGCAGCCTCGAGGACGGCCGCCCGTGGTTCGCGATGGAGTACATCGAGGGCGTACCGATCACCGACTGGGCGGCCGAGCGGCAGCTGGGGCTGGCCGAGCGCATCGAGCTGCTGCTGCCGGTCTGCGAGGCGGTCCAGCATGCCCACCGCAAGGGCCTGATCCACCGCGACCTGAAGCCGTCGAACATCCTGGTCGTCGACGACGGCGGCCAGCCGGTGCCGAAGGTGATCGACTTCGGCATCGCGCGGGTGCTGGAAGGCGACGCCGACGACCGCACGCAGGTCACGCGGCTGGGCGAGCTGATCGGCACGCCGGAGTACATGAGCCCGGAGCAGGCCGCGCTGGGCGAGGTCGACATCGACACGCGTTCCGACGTCTACTCGCTGGGGCTGGTGCTCTACGAGTTGCTGGTCGGCACGCTGCCGATGACCGGCCGGGAACTGCGCGCGCTGGGCTTCGAGGCGATGTGCCGGCAGATCCGCGAGGGTGAGACACCGCGGCCCAGCCGGGTGCAGGCGGCGCCGGAGACGCTGTCGGACGCGACCACGCAGCGCTGGCGCGCGCGGCTGAAGGGCGACCTGGACTCGGTGCTGCTGAAGGCGCTGGCCAAGGACCGCGAGCGGCGCTACGGCAGCGCGGCGGACCTGGCCGACGACCTGAAGCGCTACCTGGCCAACGAGCCGGTGGTCGCGCAGCCGCCGTCGCTGCGCTACCGGGCCGGGAAGTTCATTCGGCGGCACCGCTGGCCGGTGGCCGCGACTGCGGCTGTGGGGATGGCGCTGATCGGCGGCGCCGTGGTCGCGTTGTTCGGCCTGCAGCAAGCGCGCGAATCCGAACAGCTGGCGCTGGCGGCCGCTGAGCAGGCGCGCGCCGAGCGCGAGACGGCCGAGAAAGCGACGGCCTTCATGGTCGAACTGTTCCAGGCCGCCGACCCCCGCGAGAATGCCGGCTCGGATCCGACGGCACGCGAGCTGCTGGAACGGGGGCGCGAGCGAGTCGACGAACTGGACGATGCGCCGGCGGTGCGGGTGCGTCTGCTCGAATCACTGGGCGAGGTCTACTGGTCGCTTGGCGATCTCGACGGGGCGCTGGAGCTGATTTCGCAGGGTATCGCCGAACATCGTGCGGCCCTGCTCCCCGATTCGCGCCGACTGGGCCGGATGCTGGGTCGCCTGGGCGCGGTCCATCGCGACCTCGGTGAACTGGCCGAGGCCGAACGTTACTTCAGGGAGGCGCTGAACGAACTGGAAGCGGCCGGTACGATGCAAAGCCAGGAAGCCGGATTTAATCTGAATCAGCTCGCGATCGTCCTATCGCGCACCGAGCGCTTCGACGAGGCGGTCGAGACCTACCGCCGCGCACTAGAAGTGACCGAGCGTCTGGGCGCGGCAACCGCCGACGATAGCCTGGCCGTCCAACAGCGTTTGAACGTGCTGCGGGCCAACATGGCGGTGGTCCAGTATCGGCAGGGCGATCTCCGGGGCGCTGCCGATTCTTTCGAGCAGGTCCTGGCAGAAGTTCAGCAGGAGTTGCCACCGACGCATCCGTACATCGGCACCCTGCACAACAATCTGGCCAATGCCTATCAGCGCCTCGGGCACCGAACCGCGACGCGGATGCACGCCGAACAAGCGGTCGAGATCGACAAGGCGGCCTCCGGCGAGCGCCATCCGTCCGTGGCCGACAGCCTCCTGAAGTTGGGCCAGGCGCTCCAGCTGCTCGGGAACTACGACGCGGCCGAGGCCGCAATTGAAGAATCGCGCGAGATCCTGGTCGAAAACCGCGGTGCCGAGAGTATCCAGGTCGCGATGCGGGACTACGAGCTGGGCATGCTGCAGATCCGCCGCGGTGAGTGGGCGCGGGCGCTGACGTACTTCGAGGTCGTGATCGAGCGCGCCGCTGCGACGCCGGATCTGACCGATCGACAACGGGCCAGCCACTACCGGAATCTCGCGATGGTCCTCCGGGGTCTCGGCCGCACCGCCGAAGCCGACCAGGCCGCCCGCCGGGCGCTGGCGCTGGCGGGCGACGAGGCTCCGGCGCGCGGCGAGCGCACCAAGGCCAAGCTGGCGCTTGCCTTGCTCGCGGCCGATCTTGGCGACAACGATGCCGCCGGGCAATGGCTGGATGCCGCGATGCAGGACGATCAATGCGCGATCGATTCTCCGTGCGACGTGCTCGATTACGCCACGACCATTCCCTCAAGGGCTGCTGTGCTGGCCCGGATGGGGCGCACTGCCGAGGCATTCTCGGCGCTCGAGGCAGGCATCCGGAATCCGGGTTGGCATCTCGGGATGCTCCAGGACCCTGACCTGCAAGCGCTGCGCGGGGAGCCGCAGTGGATGGAACTGCAGAAGCGCTTTCAGGCCCGGGTCGAGGCCGATCGACGCGATGGACGACCAGTGCCCTTGCTCGACCCATGAGGTGGGATCAAACGACCGAACAAGCCTCGATCAGCCCGGATTGCGCGGTACGCCTCGATCCAGCCAGTCGGCCAGCCAGCGCCGCGCGAAGCGCCAGTCGCGCTCGGCGGTCGACAGCGAGATCTCGAGCAGGTCGGCGGCTTCCTCCATCGTCGCGCCCCAGAACACCCGCAGGCCCACCAGTTCGGCCTTGCGTGGATCCAGCGCCTGGAGTTCGGTCAGCGCCTCGGGCACGTCGAACAGGTCGAGCGACGATTCGTCCCGCACCCAGGACAGGGTGACGCGCTGGAGGTCGCCGCCGCGCTTCTGCGCGCCGCGCTTGCGCTGGTAGTCGATGATCGCGCGGGCCATGACCTGGGTGGCGTAGGCGAAGAAGTGGCGCCGGTTCTCGAACTCCACCGGCTGCTCGAACAGTTTCAGGATCGCATCGTGGGCGACCATCTGCGGCTCCAGCGTCAATCCGTCCAGCCCGCCGCGGTTGCCGGCGGCCAGCTGGTTACGGGCAATCCGCTCCAGCTGCCCGACCACGGCCGCGACCAGCGCCTCGTCCGCGGCGCGGTCGCCGCGCGCGGCGCGGTCGAGCAGCTGGGTGATCGGCGCTTCGGTCATCGGAGGTCCGCGGGGCGGTGTTTCAGGCCGCAGTATCCGGCGGCCTTCGGTGACTCGTCAAGCGGGTGGGCCGACGTGCGCGGGCCGCCGCGCGGTGAGCCGAGCCCGACGGCGGCTGCCGCAGTGTTCGCCTGGCAGTTGCGCCCGCCCGTTCGATCCGCCTATACTCGGGCGGCCCCGGGGATCGTTTGTGTCGATCGATCCCGGGCCGCTGCATTCATATTGCCGAAGGATTCGAGAGGGAGGGCCGCCCGATGAACGTCAGATCCATTACCGCGCTCGTTCTGTTCGCCATGGCCGGAACGGTGTCCGCGCAGACCGTCTACCTGGCGACCGGGACCGGGATCGATCAGAACAGTCCGGCCGAGCCGCCGCAGGAGACCCTCTACTCGCTGGACGTCGCATCGTGCACGGTGACGACGATCGGTGCGATGGGGGATTCCATCACGGCGATGGACTTCGACAACGCCGGCAACCTGGTCGGCATTCGCGCGACCGATTCCACCCCGCCGTACACGCTGTACTCGCTGGATCTGAGCAGCGGTGCGGCCACGCCGATCATCGACCTGACCGACGGCGCCGGTGGAGCCGCTCCCGGCAACTTCCCGGACATGACGTTCAATCCGGTCAGCGGGACCTGGTACGCCTGGACGGAAAGTTCCGACGACCTGTCGGTGGTCGATCCGGGGACCGGCGTGGTCACCGTACTGGGTGATTCGACCCTCGGTTCGGCCGGTTCCGGCACGGCGGCCGACAGTGCCGGAACCATCTGGTCGATTCCCTGCTCGGGCTGCGGGGACGGCGTGCGGGGTCCGAACGCCAACGGCGAGCCGCGCGGCGGCAACGCCGGCGATGAGATCTGGACCATCGACCCGACGACGGGCGCGGCGACCTTCGTCGTGCAGCTGACCGGCGAAGACACCGGTTCGACGATCAACGGCATGGATTTCGCCAGCGACGATACGCTGTATGCGATCGAAGGTGGATTCTGCTTCGACACGAACTGTCCGACCCGGCTGGTCAGCGTCGACACCACCACCGGCGCGATCACGGAGGTCTGCCCGCAGTCGGCGCTGCCTGTCGGCATCGACGCCATGGCCGTCGCCGGGTTGCCCGCCTCGGTCGCGGTGCCGTTGATGAACCACTGGATGTTCCTGGCCATCGCGCTGCTGCTCGGCAGCGTCGCCGCCTCCCAGGCCTGGCGCCGCCAGGCTTGATCGATGGCGCCGTCGCTTCGGCGGCGGCACGGCAATCGACGGAACGGCCGCCCCTCGGGGCGGCCGTTCCTGTTTCGACGTGCTGCCGCCCACCAGTGGCTGCCGCGTCCATGAAGCGCGCGATTCCCGGTCCGGGAGCGGGGTTGCGGTTCCCGGCCGCGCCAGCCGTGCGGCGTCGCCCGTGGATCGGAGCGCTCGGGGTGACCGCGCCGGGGGGCGGACTCGGCCGCCGACCCGTCGGACGGCGCTCGGCCGGGCCGTTGCATTTCCGGCGGTCGGCATCCTATACTCCACGCATCCTATCGTTTCGGGCCTGCGAGTCCGAAGCCCATGACCAGGATCGGCCGCGCTCGCCGTCCGTGCCGCCACTCAGGAAACTCAATCGGGAGCAACAACAATGAAAACCACGATCCTCTCCGCCATCGGGCTGCTCGCGCTGGCCGGGTCGGTGTCCGCCCAGACCGCGTTCCTGGCAACAGGCACCGGAATTTCGAACGGCACGCCCAGCGAGCCGCCGCCGCAGACGTTCTACGCGCTCGACGTTGCCACCTGCTCGGTCTCGACGGTGGGTACGATGGGCGACTCGATCACGGCGATGGACTTCGACAATGCCGGCAACCTGGTCGGCATCCGGGCCACCGATTTCACGCCGCCCTATACCCTGTATTCGATCGACACGGGCAGTGGCGCGCTGACCTCGATCATCGACCTCACCGACGGAGGGGGTGACCCGAACGTCGGCAACTTCCCCGACATGGCGTTCGACCCGACCACCGGCAACTGGTACGCGTGGACCGAGAGCGGCGATGACCTGACCCAGGTCGATCCGGGCACCGGCGTCGTGACCGTGCTGGGTGATGCCTATCCGGGGAACAATCCGTCGGCGGGCTCGGGCACGTCGGTCGACAGCAGCGGCACGATCTGGACCATTCCCTGCTCGGGCTGCGGTGACGGCGCTCGCGCCGGCAATGGGAACGGCGAGGAGCGCGGCGGGGTCATCGCCGACGCCCTGTACACCGTCGATCCGACCACCGGCCTGGCCAGCTTCGTCGTCCAGCTCACGGGGGAAGACACCAATTTCACGATCAACGGCATGGATTTCGCCAGCGACGGTACGCTCTACGCCATCGAAGGCGGTTTCTGCAACGATACCAACTGCGCGACCCGCCTGGTGTCCATCGACACCACCTCCGGCGCGATCACCGAAGTCTGCCCGCAGGCGGCGCTGCCGACCGGCGTGGATGCCGTGGCGATCGCCGGCCTGCCGGCCTCGGTGGCCGTCCCGCTGATGAACCACTGGATGTTCCTGGCCATCGCGCTGCTGCTGGGCAGCGTCGCCGCCGTCCAGGTGTGGCGACGCCAGGGCTGATCGATCGCGGGGCCGCTCCGACGGCCCTTCGTTCGGCTCGATGCATGGACAGCGACGGCCGCTCCGACCCGGGGCGGCCGTTTTTTCGTTCAGGGTGAAACCAACGGGTTGCGTACGCGATGCGCGGAATGAGCTGGATCGAGCGGTTGTTGCTGGGCGGAGCGGTCGGCCTTGGGCTGGTACTGCTCGTCGTCGGCCTGCGCGAGAACGCCGAGGAGATGCAGGCGGCGCCGACGACCGTGCCGAGGATCCCGATCGGCGCGGGAACGCCCTGGGACCCGGACCAGGCCGTCCGCTCGCCGCAGCATTGCACCACGGCGGAGCAGCGCTCCGGTGTGACCTGGGTGAGCGCGTCGGGGGAAACGGCCTGGGTCGGCTGGTCGTCGAGTCCGGAGCAACACGCCGTGCCTTCGGCCGTTCCGTTCGACGAACCCTGGTCGGTGCTGCGCGTTCACTTCTGCCGGAAGGCACCGATCGAACTCACGCGGTCCGAGGCAGAACCGCTGGTCATCGGGACGCGACTCGCGGCGTCCGGCCGGCGGATTCGCGCCGGCCTGTACGAGGCCGGAGAGCGAAGTCTCGGAACGCCCTACCGCATCGAACTGCTGACCGAACGATCGCCTGAATCCAATGGCCTGTCCGAAGAGGAACGACCCGAATGAAGTCCTTGATGCCCATCGTTGCCGTGGTTCTGTTGCTGGGCGCCGTGGCGGCCTTCGTCCAGGCCGTGCGGATCAGCGACGCACCGTCGCTTCCGGGTGAGCCCTGGACCCCGCCGGAACGCCCCGAAGTCGTCAACCGCTGCGCCGCCGAAGGGTTCGCGCAGATCCGATGGATAGGTGCCGATCCGGAATCGCGGCCGACCCGGGACCTGATCGAGCAATACAGCCAGGGCGTGGTGCCGGACGGCCGGCACGGGGGTGAGGCCGGCATCCAGCTCGGTGAGCTCCTGCCGGAGGCCGCCGCGGTGGAGCTCGTGCCCTGCGTCGGTGAACCGATACGATTCTCGCAGTCCGATCTTCGGACCGGGCAGGGCATCTGGCTGGTCCCGAACCAGCGGGGTGCGATGAAGGCGATCGATTTCCGGGTCGAACCGCGAGGGCAGTTGATCACCCGCGCGGTCCATTCGCTCGAGCCGATCGCCGACTGATCCGGCGGGTGCGGACGACGCCCGCGGCGGCGTCCGTTCCGGAGTCAGTCCGCGCGAATCACGCTGCCGCCGGTCCCGCCTTCCAGCGCGTCGAGCACGGCGCCGTCCTTCAGCCCGTTGATGAACCGGATCTCGCGGACCTGGGCGGCGCGCTGCATGTACTCCAGCACCACCCGCTCGACGATCAGTTCGTCCTGGCCCGAGGCCAGCAACTCGCCGGCGGTGATCTCCGGGACGAACTCCGCGTCGGGGTTCTTCTTCGGGTCGTCGGTGTACAGCCCGTCTTCGTCCTTGATGAACAGCACGCCGCGGGCGCCGAGGAACTCGCCCAGCAGGTAGACGCCGGCGTCGGTGCGGTGGGGCGGGATGCGACCGGTTTCCGGCGACTTCTCCCAGTATTCGAAGGTCGGCATGCCGGGCACGATCGGGATGCTGCCGGCGTTGAGGAACATCGGCAGCAGTTCGAAGTGATCGACGTAGCACATGATGCCGCCGTGTTCGGCCAGCAGCATGTGCAGCATCCGGGCATTCTGCACCGGGACGGCGGCGCCCAGCCGCGCCAGCACGGCCGTCGGCAGGTCGAGATCCAGGCCCAGCGAGTAGACGTGACGCGCACGCGTGCCGCCGCCGACGCCCAGGATGAAATTGATGCCGCGTCGGCGCGCCTCGATCAGCTGCTCGAGGATCGGCTGGACCGCGTCCCGGCCGCGGTCCATGATGCTCTGGCCACCGATCTTCAACACCCAGGTGTTCGGCAGCATCCGGACCGGCGGGAATTTCCGGCGAAGCGCCAGCGGATCGTCGATGGCCCCGGGGCCGGTCGGGGCCGGGGTCTCGGCCTGGCTCTTGAGCCACTGTACTCGCTCGGTCATGCCGCGCTCTCCTGGGTGTAGCGGTCGTTGTGAATCAGCGTGCCGACATCCTCGCCGGCCAGCGCGGCCCGCAGCTGGCCGGGCACCAGTCCGTTGATCACGCGCACGGCGTTGACGCTGCGCGCGCGATCCAGCGTGCGCAACAGTTCCCGTTCCACGGGCAGGCCGGGCAGCCCCCGCTCGAGCAGCTCGCGGGCGGAGATGCGCGGAATGGTCTCCAGCTCGGCGCCCGATGACACGTCGCCGTCGAGCACGCCATCGACATCGCGCACGTAGGTGACGCTGCGCGCGCCGAACACTTCGGCCATCAGGAACAGGCCGACGTCCGGGCCGTTCTCGGGCAGGACGCCCTCGCTCGGCGGCGGCTCCCAGCAATGGTACGGGGGCTGTCCGATCGTGACCGGGATCATGCCGTCATTGAGCTGCAGCTGGAGATTCTGGATTTCATCCTTGATGAACACGATGCCGCCGTTGGGCGCGAGCAGGAACTGCAGGATGTCCCGGTTCTGTTCCTCGGAGCCGCCGACGATCCGGGCCAGGCCCCCGTTGGGCAGCCCGAGGTCCAGGCCGATCTGCTGGGTGTGCCGTGCGCGGGTTCCGCCGCCGACGCCGACGATCATTCGGTGGTCGGCCTTGCACTCGACGATTTCATCGACCAGCGGAAGGATGGCCGCCGCCCCGCGGTCCATGATGCTGCGCCCGCCGACGGCGATCATGTTGACGTCGGGCACCATCCGGCGGACCTGGTCGGAGTGCGTTCTCCGGCCCAGTTTCTCGCTGACCAGGGATTCGCGCATCAGGCCGGTGTCGAGATGCAGCCGGCCGTCGTCGTGCGGGGACTGGCTCATTTGGGGGTTCCTCGGTGCGTGTCGATGGAAGGGTGTTCGATCCTCGACCAGCGACCGCTCAACCAGGGGGTAAGGCTGGCGCCGAGCGTCGCGAACACGGTCTGGGAGATCAGGAACGGCAAGTATATCGCGAATAGTCCGGGATGCCCCCCGGCCAGAAGGATCATCAGCAACCCGGCCGAGAACCGGAGAATTCCCAGCACCATTCCCGCCAGCGCAAAGACAGGCCAGCGCAGTCCGCCGCGCACCCGCCGAAGCAACGGCGCCATCAGGTCCGCCGCCACTCCCGGCAGCAGCCACTGGACGACCTCGAACACTCCGAATCGCCCCTGGCCGAAGAGAAAACTGAGCAGCCCGATGGCCAGGCCGCACTGCGTGGCACCGAATCGGGACCGCGTGGTGACCGCCACGAACAGGTACAGCGGCACGATCAGCAGGTTCTTGTGGCCCGGTGCGATCGGCAGACCGGGAAGCACCTGGAGAAACCGCACGCTCATGATGGCAAGCGCCGTCATCAGGATCAGCGATGCGTCGCGCACGGCCGGTGCGGGGAGATCGGGAGCGCGATCGGCGATCCATTGCTGGGCCCGTTCGAGGCTGTGGCGCAGAATCCCGACCACCGCGTCCAGCCGGCGCTGTCGAAAATCCGACCAGGTCAGGGACGCCGGACCGTCGGACGTCGCCGACGGTCCTTGCCCACCGCCGCCACTTTTGCCGGTTCCTTTCCCGCCCCCTTTTCCGCCTCCTTTCCCGCCCCCGGAGCCGGAGCCGGGCCCACCTTCGCTGCCGAGCAGATCGAACACGCCGTCCACGGCAAGTGCCGCCATCCGCGGCAGGCCGAACGATCGAATCGCCTCGGCAAAGGCGCCCGGCGGCGCCGAGAGCCGGACCAGCGTGCTGGCCACCACCACGATCAGGACCCGCAGTGACAGTGCAAGCGCCATCCAGAGGCCGTCGTGGTCGATCCATTCGCTCGGCGGCCCGTCGAACAGCGCCGACCATTCGGTCGCGTTGACCAGGAAGATGAACAGGAAGAACAAGCCCAGCCGGCGGATGATGCGGCCGAGCGGCCGCGCGTCGAGCTTCATTACCGCGTAGAGCAGGAGATGGGCGAGCGCGATGGCCGCGAGCAGATCCAGCCGTTCGAAGCGGAACATCGCGATCGACAGCACCAGCAGGTAGACCAACGCCAAACGGACCGCCGATGGCCGCAGCCGGAATGCGCTGGGTATACTCCCTCCCTGTTTCATCGGACGAAGAATGCTCATGTTGCGAGTGCCTGCGAGTATAGTCCTGGCCGCCGTCGGCCTGTTCGTCGTCGGTTGCAGTGGCGACCAGGAGGAGGCCGGGTCACCGCTGCGGCTCGCAGTGGCTTCGAACTTCGCCGAGCCCGCGCGTCGATTGGCCGAGGCGTTCGAGGCGCAGACCGGCACGACCGTCGAAATCAGCAACGGCTCGACGGGCAAGCTGTACCACCAGATCCGCTCCGGCGCGCCGTTTCACGTCTTTCTCGCCGCAGACCGTGAACGGCCGACCTTGCTGGCCGAGGCCGGGCTCGGTCGGGCCGACACCCTGTTCGAATACGCCGCCGGCATTCTGATGCTGTGGATTCCCGGCCTGGCGGCGGGTGAGGACTGCCTGGCGGCGCTTCCGGACCTGGAGGGCAGGATCAGCATGGCCAATGCCGAGATCGCGCCCTACGGACTGGCGGCCGAGCAGGCGTTGATGTCGCTCGGTCTGTGGTCCCGGATCGAGCCGCGCCGCGTGATCGGCGAGAACATCGGCCAGACCTTCCTGTTCGTTTCGACCGGCAACGCCGCTGCGGGTCTGATCGCCGGATCGCAGGCCGTTTCCGTCGATCGGGGCTGCCTGCAGGAGATCGATGCGGATCTGCACGAGCCGATTTCGCAGTACGCGGTGCAGGTCGCCGAACACCCCCAGGCGCCGGTATTCGTCGAGTTTCTGGCCTCGGAGTCATCACGGGATCTGATTCGCGGCTTCCGCTACCGGACCGGCCCTGCGCGCTGATGGACTTTCCCGGCCTGACGCCGCTCCTGGTCACCGCGCAGCTGTCGGCCGTGACCACGCTGGTGCTGATCCTGATCGGCACGCCGCTGGCGTGGTGGCTGTCGTTTTCCCGCAACCGCTTCCGGCCGGCCGTGGAAGCCGTGGTGGCCATGCCGCTGGTGCTTCCGCCGACCGTGCTGGGGTTCTACCTGTTGTTGGCCATGGCACCCGATACGGTGCTGGGCCGCGGCTGGTTCGCGCTGACCGGCACGACGCTGGCCTTCAGCTTCTCCGGGCTGGTCGTGGCTTCGGCGATCTATTCGCTTCCGTTCTACGTGCAGCCGCTGACCGCGGCGTTTTCCCGACTGGGTCGGGAGACGCTGGAAACCGCAGCCAACCTCGGCGCCTCGCCGACCGCGACCTTCCTGCGCGTCGTCCTGCCGCAGTGTCGACAGGGCTTCGTGGTCGCGAGCATTCTCGCGTTCGCGCACACCGTCGGCGAGTTCGGGGTGGTGCTGATGGTTGGCGGGAACATTCCGGGCGTGACCCGGGTGGCCTCGATCGCCGTGTACGATCACGTCGAGGCGCTGCAGTTGACCGAGGCGCACGTGCTGTCGGCCATCCTGCTGGTGTTCTCGTTCATCGTGCTGTTGATCGTCTACGTCTACCTGGGGCGCCGCCGGGCGATGCTTGCGTGATCGACTGGACCGTCGAAGTGGACTTTCCCGGGCTGGCCCTGCGTGCCGAAGGCATCGTGGGCGCCGGCGAGGTGCTCGGCATCCACGGCCCCTCGGGCAGCGGCAAGTCGACGCTGCTGCGGATCCTGGCCGGACTCGAGCCCGGCGCACGCGGCGAGATCCGGGTGCACGGCACGCCCTGGATGGGCCGCGACGGGCAGACCGTGCCGGCCTATCGCCGGCGATGCGCGCTGGTTGCCCAGCGGCCGATCTTCTTCGATCACCTCGATGTCCGGGACAACCTCGCCTTCGGACGGCGCCGGCGCGGCCTCCCCGACGATGCCCGGCTGTTCGACCTGCTGCTCGACGTGCTGCACCTCGATGATCTGCTGAGGACCGACGTGACGCGGCTGTCCGGCGGCGAGATGCAGCGGCTGGCCATTGCCAGGGCCTTGTACAGCGCGCCCGACATCCTGCTGCTCGACGAGCCGCTGACCGGGCTGGATGACGATCGCAAGCAGCGCATCGTCGACTGCCTGCTGCGTCTTCGCGGTGAACTGCGCACGCCGACCCTGTTCGTCAGCCATCACGTCCAGGAACACGCCTGGATGTCGGATCGGATGGTGTTCGTGGACCGGGGACGCTTTTCCGAGTCGTTCGACGTCGGCGCCGCCCTGCGCGAGCGTGGTTTGAACGTGCTCGACGGCCTGCTGGTCGACGACGACTCGGTGCGGCTGGATGTCGACGAGCGGATCCTGCGCGTGCGCGAGCGGCCGCCGGGCCTCGTACCGGGTGACCGGGTGCGGATCCTGTTGCCCGCCGAGCAGATTCTGCTTGCCGACCATTCGGTGACCGGACTGGCCGACCAGGCGCTCGAACTGACCTCGTCGCCGACCCGGTTGGGCGACCACCTCGAAGCGTCCGTCGGTCGGCTGACCCTGGTCCTTCCCGCCGGTTCGCGCGGCAGGACCGCGCACTTCAATCTACATCCGCACAACCTGCGCCGGCTCTGATCCCGGCGCGCTCAGCCTGCAACGCGATCGAGCAGCGCGGCCAGCCAGACCGCGCCGGTGAGCATCATCATCGTCATGACCATCGCCGAACCGGCATCCTTGGCCTTGGCCGACAGATCGTGTTCTTCCTCGCCGATCCGGTCGACCGCGGCCTCGATGGCCGAGTTGCCCAGCTCGGCGGCCAGTACCAGCACCCAGGCGCCGACGAGCAGCATGAACTCCAACGCGCTGTCGGCCAGCAGCCCGGCCAGCGGAACCAGCAGCACCAGCACGACGAGCTGGAACCGGAACGCGGCCTCGTCGCGGAATACCCGCCGATAACCCTTCAGCGAGTTCTGCGTGGCGTAGACCAGACGCTTGAACTCGTTGTTCGGCGTGTGCCGTTTCACGCCGCGATCCCGTAGGCGTCGAGCAGCGGCTCGAGCATTGCAGCGCGGCCGCGGAACGCCTGCCACGACTCGGCCATCGGCCGACTGCCGCCCACGGCCAGGATTTCCTCGCGCAGTCGCCGGCCGACCTCGACGTCGAGCAGGCCGCGTTCGCGGAACAGCTCGAAGGCGTCGCGGGCGAGCTGCTCGGCCCACAGATAGCTGTAGTAGCCGGCCGCGTAGCCGCCGTCGAACAGGTGGCTGAAGCTCATCAGGTAGCGGTTGAACTCGGGCAGCGGCGTCACGGCCACCTCGTCGTGGATCCGCCGCATGACCTCGACGGGCGCTTCGTCGGTATCTCGGTGCAGCGCCATGTCGGTCAGGGCGAACTCCAGCTGCCGGGTCAGTGCGATCGCACCGAGGAACTTGCGGTCGTCGTTCAGGGCCTCGACCCACGCGGCCGGCAGGGCCTCGCCGGTCTCGTGGTGACGGGCGAAGGTGTTCAGGAAGGCCGGCTCCCAGGTCCAGCCCTCGAGCAGCTGGCTCGGCAGCTCGACGGCGTCCCATTCCACGCCGGAGATGCCGGCCACCGGTGGCCAGTCGACCCTGGTCAGCAGGTGGTGCAGGCAGTGGCCGAACTCGTGGAACAGCGTCACGACGTCGTCGTGGCGCAGCAGGCTCGGATGGCCGCTTCGCGGCGCGGCGAAGTTGCAGGTGAGAAACGCGACCGGCGCGCGCGGTGTGCCCGACAGCGCGCTGCGCTGCCGGCAGACGTCCATCCACGCGCCCCCCTGCTTGCCGGAGCGGGCGTAGAGGTCGAGATACAGCCCGGCGTCGGGTTGGGCCCGATCGCCGTCCTGCCCGAGCCGCACGCGGTAGTAGCGGACATCGGCGTGCCAGGTCGGCACGTCGTCGTCGCGCTCGAAGCGGATGCCGAACAGCCGCTCGGCCAGCCCGAACAGGCCCGTCAGCGTGCGTTCGAGTTCGAAGTAGGGCTTGAGCTTTTCCTGGTTCAGGCCCAGCGTGGCCTCGCGCATCTTCTCCGAGTAGTACGCGATGTCCCAGGGCTCGAGCCGGTCGGGCCCGCCCTGCTCGACGGCGAACGCGGTCAGCTCTTCGAGCTGCTCGGCGGCCGTGGCGCGGGCGCGTTTCGCCAGCCCGCGCAGGAAGTTCTCGACGGTCTCGGCGTTCGGTGCCATGCGACGCTCCAGCTTTGCCGCCGCCGGGTCCGGGTAGCCGAGCAGCGCGGCCTGTTCGCGCCTGAGTGCCAGCATCTCGTCAACGATCGGTTCGTTGTCGTGCTGCCCGGCCTGCGGACCCTGGCTGGAGGCGCGGGTGGCGTGCGCGGTATAGAAGCGCTCGCGCAGCTTTCGATCGTCGGCGTAGGTGACGATGGCGTGGTAGCAGGGGTAGGACAGGTCGGCCAGCCAGCCGTCGCGATCGGCGGCCTCGGCGCGCGCGGCCAGCGTGTGCAGCGCCGAGTCGGGCAGGCCGGCCAGCGCGTCGGTGGTCTCGAAATGTTCGGTGTAGCCCTCGGTGGCATCGAGCACGTGGTTGCCGAAGGTGTTGCCGAGCGTCGAGAGCCTGAGGCTGATTTCGGTGAAGCGTTCGCGCGCGTCGTCGTCGAGATCGACGCCCGACTGGCGGAAATCGATCAGCTCCTCGGCCACCATGCGTCGGAACGCTTCGGGCCGGTCGTTGAAGTCATCGCTCGAGGCCACGGTGTTCCAGCACCCATACAGTGCGCGATTCTGCCCGCGCGCGGTATAGAACGCGGTGATCTTCTCGAGACAGGCCGTGAACGCCTCACGCCACTCCGGCGTATTGGTCACGGCGTGCAGGTGGCCGACCGTCGACCAGGCCAGCGCCAGCGCGTCGTCGGCGCGGACCTCGTCGGCCAGCGTCTCCGGCGTGGCATCGCGTTCGCCGCGTTCGATGGCGTCGAGCAGCGCCTGGTACTCGGCCAGCCGGCGCTCGACGGCCGGCAGCGCGTGCTCCGGGCGAACCGCGTCGAAGCGCGGCAGGCCCGGTTCGAGCAGGGGATTGGTCTCGGTCATAGCAGTTCGTCGAGCTGTGTGTCGATGGCCTCGATCGCCCGGGTCAGGCGATGCGGCTCGGGCAGCAGGGTGATCCGGAAATGGCGCGGGTCGGCGATGTTGAAGCTGGTGCCGGGCACGACCAGCACGTGGTGATGTTCGAGCAGTTCGGCGGCGAACGCGTGGTCGTCGAAGTCGCGGCCGGTCTTCACCGACGGAAACGCATACATCGCGCCTCGGGGGGGCACGAGTTCGAGATGGCGCGAGGCGGCCACCGCGTCGATGACGGCGCGCCGGGCCTCGTACAGCCGGCCGCCTTCGCCGGTCAGTTCGTGGATCGACTGGTAGCCGCCCAGCGCGGTCTGGACGGCCCACTGGGTCGGCACGTTCGAGGACAGCCGCAGTGCGGCCAGCTTCTCGACCGCCAGCCGGTAGGCCTCGGCGCGTTCGATGTCGCCGGTGAACACCATCCAGCCGACTCGCCAGCCGCAGGCGCGATAGACCTTCGACAGGCCGCCGAAGCTGACGCACAGCGTGTCGTCGACCAGCGTGGCCATCGGCGTGAATTCCGCGCCGTCGTAGGTGATCGCATCGTAGATCTCGTCGGCGAACAGCACCAGGTCGTGGCGTTCTGCAATGGCCGCCAGTTCGTTCAGCAGCGATTCCGGATAGACCGCGCCGGTCGGGTTGTTCGGGTTGATCACGACCAGCGCACGCGTGCGCTCGGTGATCTGCGCCTCGATCGCGGCCGGATCGGGCAGGAAGCCGTTGCCGGCGGTGCACTCGTAGTGCACGGCCCTGCCGCCGTTGAGTACCACCGCGGCCGTCCACAGCGGATAGTCCGGCGCCGGCACCAGCACCTCGTCGCCGGGCTCGAGCAAGGCACGCAGGGTCAGGTCGACCAGCTCGGAGACGCCGTTGCCGATGAAGACCTGGTGGAAGCGCGTATCGACCAGCCCGCGTTCCTGGAACTGGATCGCCACGGCCTCGCGGGCCGGGAAGATGCCGGTCTGCGGGCCGTAGGCGTCGCTGGACTTCAGGTTGCGCACGATCGCCTCGCGCATCGTCTCCGGTGCATGCAGCCCGAACGCGCCGGGGTTGCCGACGTTGAGGTGCAGGATCTCGTGACCCTGGGCCTCGAGCTCGTGCGCACGGCGGGCCAGCGGGCCGCGGATCTCGTAGCGCACGTCGGCGACGCGGCTGGCGGTCTGGATCGGTGTCTTCATGGCCGTAATGATAGCGCCGGCCCGACCGGTGCACCGGGACGCGGCGCCGAATCGCAGGGCCTGCTCGGCGATAATGAGCGGATGGACAAGAACTACGACGACAACCCCCACGCCTACGTGGCCGATTCGCCGATTCACGGCAAGGGCCTGTTCGCTCGCGTGGACATCGCCGCCGACGACTTCATCGGCACCTACGAAGGCCCCGACACGCTCGAGGACGGCATGCACGTGCTCTGGTTGTGGAACGAAGAGAACGAGCGCTGGGAAGGCATCGACGGCCGGAACGAAATGCGCTTCCTCAACCACGCCCGTCCGCCGAACGCCGAGTGGTACGACAACGACCTCTACGCGCTCCGGGATATCGAGGCGGGCGAGGAGATCACCTTCGATTACGGGGAGGATTGGGAATAGGCGGGCGGTTTCCGGTTTCCGGGTTTAGCAAGGACTTCGAAAAGCGTTTCTCGCAACGACGCAGAGGCGCAGAGAAAGGCAACAAGAGGTGTTCTTCTTGCTGATCCGCGTCCATCCGCGTCCATCTGCGGTCAACGCCTTCCGAATCCCGCTCGATCCAGCTGACGCGCCTGCGCTACCCTTTCGGCCCTTTTCAATGGTGACCGATCGCCGATGAACATCACGTCCTGGAACGTCAATTCGCTGAAGATCCGGCTCGAGCAGGTGCTGGAGTGGATGGAAGCCAACGGGCCCGATGTGCTGGGCCTGCAGGAAACCAAGCTGAAAGACGAGAACTTCCCGGCCGACGCGATCCGGGCGGCGGGGTACCAGGCGGCATTCTCGGGGCAGGCGACGTACAACGGCGTGGCCTTGCTGTCGAAGACGCCGGCCGAGGACCTGCGCACCGATATTCCCGGCTTCGACGATCCGCACAAGCGCACCATCGCCGGCACCTTCGACGGCGTGCGGGTGATCAACCTGTACGTGGTCAACGGCAAGGCCGTCGGCGACGAGAAGTACGAATGGAAGCTGAAGTGGCTGGACGCAGTGACCCGCTGGGTCGAGGCCGAACTGCAGCAGCACGACGAGCTGGTCGTGATCGGCGACTTCAACATCGCGCCCGACGACCGCGACGTCCACGACCCCGAGGAGTGGCACGAGAAGATCCTCTGCTCCACGCCCGAGCGCGAGGCGCTGAAGCGCATGCTCGACCTGGGTTTGACCGACAGCTACCGTCTGTTCGAACAGCCCGAGCGGGTCTACTCCTGGTACGACTACCGCCAGCTGGCGTTTCGTCGGAAACGCGGCCTGCGCATCGACCTGGCGCTGGTGTCCGACGCGCTGAAGGACAAGGTCGTCGCCAGCACCATCGACCTCGAGCCGCGCGCACTCGAGCGGCCGTCGGACCATGCGCCGGTGACCGTGGAGTTGGAGCGCTAATCGTCCTTCAGATGCGCTGCAGGCGGTGCGTGGGCCGATCGCCAGGCCGGCGCGAGGGCTGCGCTCAGCAGGACGACCAGCAGTGCGATGCTCGCGGTGCCGACCATCGCGAACGGCGACTGATCGCTGGGGAGAAGGCCCGGTTCCAGCAGTTCGACCGCGATCCAGGCTGTCGGCGCGGCCAGCACCAGGCCCGGAAGACCCAGTCGCACCGCACGTAGTATCGCCAGCCGGAACAGCGCTGAGGGAGAGGCCCCGATCGAGGCTCGGATCGCGAACTCCCGCCGGTGCGCATCGGCGAGAAACCGCTGGGTCCCGTAGAAGCCGATGGCGGCCAGCGCAATCGTGAGCAGGGCGGCGACGAGCGTGACGCGAAAGCGAGCCCGGTCCTCGGCCACGATGCGCAAGAACTGCGCGTCGAGCGCGTAGACGTCCTGGATCTCGAGCTCCAGCGCGCCGCTCTCGATCCGGTCCTGGATCGCTTCTCGTACACGAGCGGGCGACAAGGAAGTCTTCAGGATAATTCGATCGAGATTGGCGAACGGTGTGGCCTCGACGAACAGCAGAGGATCCTGATCGTCGTCCGGATGCGCCAGCACGACGTCTTCGATCACGGCCGACACGGTTCGCGCCGGCGGCTCGCCCGGGAACGCCGTGACTTCGAAGGTTTCTCCAACGACATCGGCACGACCGAACAGAAGCTGGGCCAGCCGCCGTTCGATCACGACGCTCGATGGATCACCGGGCTCGGGCCAGGCGCCGTGCAGAACGCGGAGTCCGAGAGTGCTGCCATAGCCGATATCCGACGATACCGATTGCACATCCACCGACTCACCGTCCACAGACCAGGCCTGGACACCCATGGTGATGCGGAACTTCCCGCCCGGCACCGGCAGTCCGAAGCCGATCTCCTCGAAGGCGGTGATCCCGTCCAGCGCGACCCGGACGCGATCGCGGCGGGACTGGTGCGCCTCCAGGCTGTTCTGGGCGAAATGCATACTCTGTGCAAAGACCGGGACGATCACGACCACCCGCTCACGGTCATAGCCGAGGTCGCGCTGTTCGAGCTCCCACGCATAGGCGGCAAGCCCCAGCGTGACGGCCGTCACAACGCCGGCGATCACGATCTGGAGTGTCGTGCCGGCGAACTGGAAGCCGCTGATCGGGTGGCCCAGTTTCCGGGTGCCCGAGTGGATGCCGGAGCGATTCATCACGGCGATCGGGGCCGCCGCCGAAATCGCGGCCATCGACAAGGCCACCACGGTCAGGATTCCCACGATGCCTGGATCGAGGATGGTGCCGATCCGCCAGTCGGCGTTCTGGAAAAACGGCAGGGTACGCAGCTGGCCATTCAGCGGGGCGGCCAGGATCAGGGCCAGGATCAGTGCGACCAGCAGGAACACTACCGATTCGACACACAGCTGCTGCGCCAGGCGCAGTTTCGTCGCGCCGAGCGCTTCCCGAATGGCCATCTCGCGAGTTCGCGCAGGGGCTCGGGCCAGCAGATAGAGCCCGGTGTTGATCGCCGCGACCAGGGCCACGAGCAGAGTCAGGGTCAACAGCAACTGCAGCTGACGGAGCTGCTCGTCTCGGGCCGGGGGGTTGAACGTGAAGCCGGGATCGACGCGCAGCCGGCCTTCGGCAGGCACGATGGCGTCGGCGCCGTCGCCGACCAGCCCCGCAATCAGTTCGCGTTCGACCGAGTCGAGCGAGCGCTCGCCCGTCGTGCGTCCGATGACTCGATACAAGGCGATTCGGTTGGCGATGTCGGGTACGCCCATGGTGGCGAACCTGGTGCTGACCAGCGGATCCGCCGGCAGCCACATGGCCGTCCCCTGGCCGAAGCTGGCTTCGACCTCCGGCGCCATCACGCCCACGATCCGCACCGCACCGACGCGTTCCCACGAGGACCCCGCCGGGCCGGGCTGCTCGATCTCGAGGCTCAGCGTCTGCCCCACCACATCGGTTCGACCGCCGAACTGGTGCTCCCAGAAGCGGTGGGAGAGAACAGCCACCGGAGTCGCGTCGACAGCATGATCGGCGGGCTCGAGACCTCGTCCGATCAGAACCCGGGGGCGAAGGCCGCCGAAGTACTCCGTCGTGACCCATTCCGATGAAACCTCTCCGTTTCGACCGTCCGTCGACCAACGAACGAGGTTCGAGGTGATTCCGACGGCGGACTCGAGGCCCGTCGATGCTTCCTGCACAAGATCGATCTGGGGTCTTGAGACGCCTTGCGGATGACCATCCAGGATGAACGAGATCGTAATCAACTGGTCCGGTTCGGCGAATCCCTTCGGCGGGGCCGGTCGAAGCGTGTCGTACAGTGTTAAGAACGAAGCCAGAAAGGCCAGCGCTGTGGCCAATGCGAGAATGATCAGCAGGCTCGCAACCGGGCTGGCCCGATGCACGCGCCAGGCCTGAACCAGGTCGTGCTGTAGCGACTGGATCATCGGTCCCCGAGCAGCCGTCCGTCCAGCATCTGGACCCGTCGATGGGCGCGGCGGGCGTAGTCCGGATTGTGCGTCACGGTCAGCAGGGTCACGCCGTTGTCGACCAGGGAGTCGAGCAGGTCCATGATCCGGTCGCTGTTCTCCTGGTCCAGGTTGCCGGTCGGCTCGTCGGCCAGGATGAGCGAGGGATCGCCGATCAAGGCACGAGCAATGGCTGCCCGCTGTTGCTGCCCGCCGGAGAGCTGGTTCGGCCGGTGGTCGGCGCGCTCCTGGAGTCCGACCTGATCGAGCAGCGAAGCGGCCTTGTCCAATTGCTGCTTGCGGGAAAAGCCACCACGATAGTGCAGGGGAAGCGCAACGTTCTCCAGAACCGTCATTTCCTGAATGAGATTGAAGCTCTGAAAAACAAAGCCGATTTCCCGATTGCGCAGTCGAGCACGCTCCCGGAGATCGATTTCGCCAACCGGAACACCGGCGAGGCGATACTCGCCGAGATCGAAGTCTTCCAGCAGCCCGATGACCGAAAGCAGCGTCGATTTCCCGCAGCCGGAGGGTCCTTCGATCGATACGTAGTCGCCGGCCCGGATTTCGAGATCGACTCCGGCCAGAGCGTGCGTTTCCAGCGTGTCGGTTCGATAGATCCGATGCACGCTCTTCATCGCGATGATCGTGGAGTCGCTCATGACAGTTCCGAGACTCGTTGACGCGTCACTGGAGGCGCAGTTCGTCATGGTCCAACCAATCGCTCATATCGGCGAGGATCACCCGGTCGCCTTCGGCCAGTCCGGCGAGAACTTCCACTTCCCGCGCCGATCGCCGGCCGAGCTGCAGCTGAGTTCTCATGGCCCGGTCTTCATCTTCGGTCAGACGGAACACGGTGAACCGCTCCGAGCCGTCTTCCAGCAGAGCCGGACGCGGAAGCTTCAGCGCGTTCTCGATCCGGTCGATCTCGATACGGGAGGCTACGCTCAGGTCCGGACGCAATCCCTCCGGCAGCGGCTTCTCAAGTGCGAGGTCGACATCCACCAGACGATTGCGAACACCCGGATCGATGCGTTCGACCCGCGCCTGAATCACGTTCCGGCCTACCTCGATGCGTGCGGATAGTCCGATATCGAGGCGGCCAGCATCCCGTTCGCTGACTCCCACTCTCGCAATCAGGTGGCTCGTGTCGACGATGCGCGCCAGAGCCGAGCCCGCGCCGAGACGCTCACCTTCTTCCGCGTCGATCTCCAGAACTGTGCCGACAACCCCTGCGCGGACCTCCAGACCCAGCTTCTGCCGCTCCAGTCGTGCGACGCGATCGCGCTGGGTCGCCAGGCGGGCGGCAGCGGCTTCCCGTTCGGCTTCCTGGACACTTGCATAGCGCTCGAGGCGGGCTTGCTTCGCCTCCAGCCGCTTCTGCAGTTGATCGGCCTTCAGGCGGGTCCGTTCGACCTCGAGCGTGGACTAGACCTGTCCTTCACCAAGGCGTTCCTGCGCATCCAGTTCCAGCTGGGTCGAGATGAACTCGGCGTTGGCGCTGGCGACTTCTGCCTCGAGATCGAGAAGACGATTTTCCGATTCGATGCGCTCGAGAGCGGTTTCCGCTTCGATCTCTTCGAGGCGCCATCGAGCCTCGGCCAGTTCCTCTTCCAGCGCCGGTGCCACGAGTGTCACCAGGACCGTATCAGCATCGACCCGGGCACCGGCCAGGACATGGACCTGTTCGACGACGCCCTCGGTCCGATTGGTGACCGCACGGATGTCCGGTGCGATCAGACGGCCCGCAGCGGTGACTTCGTCGACTAGGGGGCCGCGGACCACGTCACCGAACCAGACAGAGTCCGCTTCGATAGCGGCAGGTCGCTGCGCCAGGGACGCGGCATAGGTCAGCAGCAGTATGGCCAGCGCCAGGATCGCGATGATGCTCGTGGTTCGACGCGTCCATCGTTTTCGGGGATCGGTTCGCCGTATGTCCATGATCGAAGCCTTCGACGTTCGGGTCGGGGCTGACGGGTCAGCCGGTGCAATCGCTCTCGCGCGTCCTTGTCAAGGTCGAAGGGATGCACTGGACGGGCGGCTCCGACGCTGCTTGATCCGACTGCGGTGTCGACGCCGAGTTCAACGGACTCACATTTCGAAGGGGAGGATGTAGGTCGGCGGGGGGGCGGCCGGGTCCAGCGGCTCGTACAGATACTCTCCGATCGCATCGAGGACAGCGCGGTCGTACGCTTCCACGCCCGAAGATTCGATCACGCGTCCGGCCACGGTGCCGTCGTTCTTGATCAGCATTTCGAATCGAGTCTTCAGCCGCCGATCGGAATTCTCCGGGGCCATATCGATGAGTCGCATTGCCCGCATACGCTCGTCGGAGGGTCGGCGAACGACCTTCCAGTGTTGCTCGATCCGATCATGTGATTCGACAACGGCTGCAGATGCCCAGTCTTCGGGCGTTGCGGCACGGGCAGCGCCAGCAATCAGGATTGCAACCAGAAAGAATCTCATACGCGGATTCCCCCCTCGATCGCCAGGAAAATTGCGGTGCCGAATTGATTTTCGTTGCGAGGGACGAGCGAGCGACACCGCCAACATGGCCGATTGCCCGCCCCGTCTGCCAAGACTAGCGCAGGAAACGCAAGGCGGTCAATCGTGCTGCCGGAACGGTCGGACCATGCGCCGGTGATGATGGCGTTGGAGCGCTAGAGAATCGGCCGGTGCGCGCCGGGCGCGCATCGGGGGAGGGAGCTCAGCCGATCAGCGCCAGGCGTCAGCCCATCAGGGCGTTCACGCCGCCGGTCAGGTTGTAGACCTGTTCGAAGCCCTGCTTGCGGTAGTGCTCGGCGACGTCCATGCTCGACTGGCCGAGGTTGCAGATGAAGACCAGCGGCGTGGTGCGGTCGGCGTCCTTGAGCTCGGCCATCAGGCTGGCGTCGAGCGGGCGGGCGAAGTCCAGTGGGGTGCGATCTCGATCCGCTTCGCCGCGGACGTCGACGCAGACGATGCGCTCGCCGCCGTTGATCTTCTGCTGCAGCTCGTCCGGCGACAGCTCACGGACCGGCGGCGGTGCGCCGGGCAGGTCGAGCTTCAGGCCTTCGCCGTGCACACTGGAGACCCAGTCGATCTTCGCGCCCTTCGCGCGCTGGGCCGAGGCCAGGTCCATCAGCACGGTCAGCTCGCCGGCAGTGGCCTCGATCTCGGTGCCGCTCTTCGGTCCGACGTTGAACTGGGCATCCCAGTCCGCGCCGATCGAGAAGTGCAGGAACTGGCCGGGATAGCCGGCCAGGAACTCGCCGATCTTCGCGGCCGCTTCGGGCGTGATCTCGATCTCCGGCGGGGTGCGGTCGGGCGCTTCGAGGCCGAACAGGTCGTGCAGTTCACCGGCGTTGAACATTTCCATGACGATGTCGCAGCCGCCGACCAGCTCACCATCCACGTACAGCTGCGGGATCGTCGGCCAATTGCCGAACGCCTTGATGCCTTCGCGGATTTCCGGGTCCTCGAGCACGTTGAACGAGGCGTAGCCGTCCGGGAGCAGGCTGTCCAGCGCGCCGACGGTGCGCGCCGAGAAGCCGCACTGGGGCATCTTCGGGGTGCCTTTCATGAACAGCATCACCTTGTTGCCGGTGACCATGTCGTGGATGCGATCGCGGGTGGCGGAGTCGAGGCTCATGGCAATGTCCGTGGGTGCGTGATGCGGAACAGGGTGGGGCCGACGGCCTTCGGAATCAAGCGTCGGCGGCGGGGTCGAGCGATTGATTCAGCGTCTTCTTCAGTGCCGGAATGGCCTCGGCGACCAGCGGCAGTGCCCGCACACGGCGGCCGTCGACGACGGCATCGAAGCCGATCAGTCCGATGTCGGGATGCTGCAGGGTCTCTATGCCGGTCGCGGTTTCTTCGGATACCCCGATCGGACCGCGGTCGATCCGGATCCAGCGCTGCTCGGGATCGAGCTCGGCCGCCGGGTCGTCGACCGAGGCCCGCCACGGGACCAGGTGGGTTTCGAGCAAAGCGACGGTCTGACGGAACGCGCGCAGCCACAGCGCGTCGCCGTCGCTCGGCTCGTCGGCCGGCAGGCGGAACGGCAGCGTCCAGCCGCCGGCCTGGCCGTCCCAGCGCGCTTCGAGCCCGGCCGGCAGCGCGAGCACCGCGTCCTCGTCGGGCGCGACCAGGGTGTGTTCGATCGGCGGCCAGAACGGGTCCAGCCCGGCCCCGGCCAGCTGCATCTTGACCAGCGCGGCGAGGTCGGCCCAGGTCATCAGCTGGCCGTGGACCGGCTCCAGCCCGGTGGCCTGGGCCAGCGCGGCCAGCGACGGCGGGTGCAGCCCACCGGTGTCGAACAGCGCCTGCTCCAGATCGGCCGAAATGGCCTCGCCGCGATCGGCCGGGGCCAGCAGCAGCAGCGGCAGGACCAGGAACAGGCCGTCCGGCGGCTCGCGGACCGGGCGCAGGATGTCGTGCGAAAGTCGGCCGCCGGCCGCGCCCAGCGTGGTCAGGCCCGGTTCGTCGGCCGCACCCGCCACGGTCTGCATCGCGGTGTAGGGGGCGTGGCCCGGGCTGAGCACCTGGCCCGGTTCGAGCAGGGCCGGGCCGGTGATCAGGCGGGCCCCGGTGACCGACGGCACGCAGCGGGCCAGGTCGTCGCCGATCGCACCGCCGACCGTTTCGGCGTCGTCGCGTTCGAGCACGTAGCGCGCGCCCGGCGGCGGCGGGCGGAGCTCGATGCCGGCGACGAGTCGGATAGGATGCAGGGAATCGGCCATGGGGTTCGTGGTCGTCGAGATCGAATCGCTGAGGATGGCGCCCGCCCGATGAACGACGCAACGCAGGAACACGAGATGATAGCGCCGGCGCTGGAATGGCGCGTGCAGCGCTTCGACGAATTCGACCCGGCCACGCTCTACGCGCTGCTTGCCGCGCGCGTGGATGTGTTCGTTGTCGAGCAGGCCTGTCCGTATCCCGAGCTCGACGGCCGGGACGCCGACGCGCTGCACGTGAGCGCCTGGCAGGGCGATGTGCCGGCCGGCTACGCGCGGCTTGTGCCGCCCGGCGGACGGTTCGTCGAGCCATCGATCGGGCGCGTCCTGACGACCGCGGCATTCCGCGGGACGGGTCTGGGCCGGGTGCTGATGCAGCGCGCGATCGAGACGGTCGAGGCCGAGTGGCCGGGGCGGGCCATCCGCGTTTCGGCCCAGCAGCATCTCGAGCGCTTCTATGCCTCGCTGGGCTTCGTCGCCGACTCGGCGGTCTACGACGAGGACGGCATTCCGCACGTCGACATGCTGCGCGCGGCGCGGGCCTGAACGAAGCGCGCCCCGACAAGCGGGGCGCGTTCGAGAGCATGCAGCAGGACGGTGTTCAGAACAGGCCGAACGGCGATTTCCCGCCGCCGCCGCCCCCGCCGCCGCGACGGCGTCGGCGACGCATCCGCGACAGCAGCTCGCGCTCGCGCTGTTTCAGGAAATCGCCCCGGTTGAGTTCTTCGGCCGGTCTGCCCAGGCGCGCGGCTTCTGCATCCCGGTACTTGATGAAGTCCTGGTAGGCGTCGATCTCCGGCTTCAGCTCGCGGCACATCAGTTCGATCATGATCGCGTCGTCGAGGAAGCCGATGCCCGGCAGGTGATCCGGGATCAGGTCTTCGGGCTGGTTGAAGTAGGCCAGTGCGGCCAGCACGCGGCGGCGGCCGACCTCGCCCAGGCCCCAGCCCTCGTCGGCCAGCATATTGCTGAGCAGCTGGATCTGGCCGATCTTTTCGCGAATGAAATCGGAGGTCACTTTCTCGTTGACCTCGTCGAGCAGTTCGTGCGCGCCGGCGATGATCTGCTCCGGCGATTTCTTCTGCGAGGTCTCGACCGCCTTCCTGGCAAGGCCCCGGAAATGCTCGAGGTCGTGGTCGGACAGGTCGAGGACGATGCGAATGCTCATTGGCGAATCCTTGTTGAAGGCAAGTCGGTTTCCGCGGCTAGGATAGCCAATTCACCTGCCGGCTGCATCCGCCACAGGTCACGATGTCACGGGGTCCCCTAGCGGAATCGCCCCGGCCGGCCCGGGACCGGGTGCAGGAACCCGCTGCGCTGGATTCGCCCGTCGCGGCTTCCCTCCGATGTCCAGCGCCCGGACAACTCGTAGGCCAGCGGTTGCCGTTCGCCGCGCTGCAGCGCCTCGAAGGCCCCGAGCACCGCGTCGCTGGCCGCCAGGCGCAGCTCGACCGCTTCGCGGCTGCGCGGCCCGATGACGAGCGCCAGCGGCCACTCCTGCGGTTCGAGCGTCTGGCTGCCGAGGGTCACCTCCAGCGCCGCGCCGGTCAGCGCCAGCGGCACGTCGTTGCGGTTGACGACGAGCACGCGCAGCACCAGCGTGTCGCCGTCGATCCGGACGCCATCGAGATCCGAGCCCGGCGGCGCGGAGCGCACTTCGACCGGCCCGCAGCCGGCCAGCGTCAGCAGCAGGCCGACCGCCGCCAGCAGCGTTGCGAGCGCCGATCGTGCGGCGTGTGCCGGGGCGGGGCGGTCAGTCATCGAAGTGCTCGTCGATCTCCGGATCGTGCAGGTGGCAGCGCACGCGGTGCGACTCCCCCGCCGTGCCCAGTTCGATTTCGCGTGGCGCCATGCTACGACAGATCGGCCTTGCGTGCGGGCACCGGGTGTGGAATCGACAGCCGCTGGGCGGCTCGACCGGTGACGGGACCTCGCCGACCAGCGGCGCGCGGTGGCCGCGATGGCCGGATGCCGGCCGCGGCACCGCGTCGATCAGCGCCCGGGTGTAGGGATGGGCCGGCTGCGCATAGAGCCGGCGCGACGAGGCCTGCTCGACGATCTCGCCGAGGTACATCACCGCGACCCGGTCGCTGATGTGCTGGACCACCGCAAGGTCGTGGGCAATGAACAGGTAGGCCAGGCCCAGTTCCTGCTGCAGATCGGCCAGCAGGTTCAGGATCTGTGACTGGACCGAGACGTCCAGCGCCGACACGGCCTCGTCGGCAATGATCAGCTGCGGTTCGACGGCCAGCGCCCGAGCGATGCCGATCCGCTGCCGCTGGCCGCCGGAAAAGGCGTGCGGGTAGCGCGGCAGCGCCGACGGCCCGAGCCCGACCCGGGCCAGCAGCTCGCCGACCCGCCCCGCCCGCGACGCCGGCGTGCCGATTCGATGCCAGTCCAGCGGCTCGCGCAGGATCTGCTCCACGGTCCGGCGCGGCGGCAGCGATGCGTACGGGTCCTGGAAGATCATCTGCACGTGCTTGCGCTGCGCGGTCAGCGCCCGGCCGTCCAGGGCGGTCAGGGATTCACCGTTCAGCCGGACCTCGCCGGCGGTCGGCTCGACCAGCCGCAGCAGCGCGCGGCCGAGCGTCGACTTGCCGCAGCCGGATTCGCCGACCAGGCCCAGCGTTTCGCCGGCCGCGAGCTCGAACGACACGCCGTCGACCGCGCGCAGCCAGCGCGCCGGCGACCACGGCCAGCCGCCGCGCAGCCGGTAGTGCTTGACCAGGCCGCGGACCTCGAGCAGCGCTGTGGTCATCGGCCGTCTCCGGCCGGATGCAGGCAGGCGGCGACGCTTTCGCCGATCGGGCGCAGCGCCGGCGGCGCGGCGCGGCAGGCGGCGTCGGCGTAGGCACAGCGCGGCGCAAATCGACAGCCCGACGGCCAGCGTCCCGGCTCGGGCACGGTGCCGGGGATCGTCGGCAGGCGTTCGATCGGCACCTCGCGGATCCGCGGCACCGCGGCGACCAGGCCCTCGGTGTAGCGATGGCGCGGCTGGCGGAACACCGCGTCGACCGGCGCTTGTTCGACGATCCGGCCGCAGTACATCACCGCCACTCGATCGCAGACCTCGGCGATCACGCCCAGGTCATGGGTGACCAGGATCACCGCCGTGCCCAGCGCCTCGGTCAGCTCGCGGATCTCGGCCAGCACCTGGGCCTGGGTGGTCACGTCCAGCGCCGTGGTCGGTTCGTCGGCAATCAGCAGCCGCGGTCGGCAGGCCAGTGCCATCGCGATCATGATCCGCTGGCGCAGTCCGCCCGACAGCTCGTGCGGGTACTCGTCCATCCGCGCGGCCGCGCGCGGAATGCCCACGCGTTCCAGCATCTCCACGGCCCGCCGGCGCGCCTGCCGCCGATCCAGTGGCTCGTGCCGGCGCAGCACGTCGATGAGCTGCCGACCGACCGTGAACACCGGGTTCAGCGCGGTCATCGGCTCCTGGAAGATCATCGACATCGTCTTGCCGCGCAGGCTGCGCAGCGTCTTTTCCGGCGCGCCGACGCACTCGAAGCCCTCGAACCGCACCGACCCGTCCACGACCCGGCCCGGCGGACTCGGCACCAGGCCCATCAGGGCCAGCCCGGTGACCGACTTGCCGCAGCCCGACTCGCCGACCAGGCCCAGGGTCTCGCCGGCGGCGAGCTCGAAGGAGATGCCGTCGACGGCGCGCACCGGGCCGTGGCGGGCGTCGAAGTCGATGGTCAGATTCTCGACGTGCAGCAGCGGCGGGGTCATCGCTGCGCCCCTCGGTTCCGGTGGTCGGGTTCGGCCGCAACCGCAACCGCAACTGCAACTGCAAAAGGAGAAGCAAAAGCCAAAGCGTTTCGCCCGCCCGCTTCGCGGGCTGATGGCGAGGTACTTTTGGTGCGCCAAAAGTACCCAAAAGCGCTCATGCCGCAATGGCGCCCGAGCTGCGCTCGGGTTCCCTGCGATGCTCGCGCCGGGCGGGGTCCGTCGAACTCGCTGCGCGCCTGCGGCGCTCCGCTCAGACATTGCGACGGCCCTCTTTCCGCCCGGCGCTGCGCTTCTCGGCGCCATCGAGGCAGATTCACCCCGACGCCGCGGAACGGCAGTCGCCAACTCTGGCCTGATGGAGGCCCCTTACGGGCGAAGGGTGGTCCCTGCAGAAGCCGTTCGCGCGCAAGCGCCCTCCAACAAGCGGGACGGAGTGCGAGTTGGCATTTGACTTGCCCCGCCGTCAGCGCCGCCGAGAAGCGCAGGGGCGAGCGGATGACGCTGAAAAGATGTCTGAGCGGAGCGCCACAGGCGCGCAGCGAGTTCTTTTCAGCCCGCTCGCACCGAGCATCGCAGGGCACCCGGCCGCAGGCCGGGCGGCGATGTTCGCGCAGCCCTTTTGGGTACTTTTGGGGCCACAAAAGTACCTCGCCATCAGCCCGCGCAGCGGGCGGGCGAAACGCCTTTGATCTAGATGATCGGTAGCCGTTGTGGAAAAGATGCCGAACGGCGGCAAACGAAACTCGCCACGGCTGCCCCGCGCCGCCCGGCCGCGCGGATCCATGGCCGGCGCCCGGTCGGGAGCACCGAAGAATCCACCCCCGGGCCATCGGAACGAACACGCTGATCATCGTTTTACCGCCCGCTTCGGATCCAGCGCATCCTGCAACCCGTCGGCAAACAGGTTGAAGCCCATCACCAGCACGAACAGGAACCCCGAGGCGGCGATGAAGTTCATGTAGTGGCCGGCCAGCACTTCCTGGCTCGACTCGGCGATCATCAGGCCCCAGCTGACGCCGTCCTGGATGCCCAGGCCGAGGAAGCTGAGGATGACTTCGGACTTGATCGCGGCCACGAAGGTGATGGTGGCCTGGACCAGCAGCACCGGCACGGTGTTGGGCAGGATGTGGCGGAACAGGACGATCCGGTGGGGCAGGCCCAGCGCTCGGGCGGCTTCGACGAACTCGCGGTTCTTCAGGCGCAGCACTTCGCCGCGGACCAGGCGACCGGTGGTGGTCCAGAAGGTCGCGGTCATCGCGATGTGCATGGCCCAGGGGTTGCCCTTCAGCGCGAAGGCGACGGCGGCGACGAACAGGTAGAACGGGATGGCGTCCAGCGTGCCCTTCAGCCACAGGATGATCGAATCGATCCAGCTGCCGGCACTGTAGCCGGCCAGCCCGCCGAGCACGGCGCCGAGGACGGTCGAGGCCACGGCGACGAGGACGCCGACTTCGAACGCGGTGCGGGTCGAGGCCACGGCGCGCTGGAAGATGTCCTGGCCGAGCAGGTTGGTGCCCAGCCAGTGGTCGGCCGACGGCCCGGCCCAGCGCTGATCGCCGAGCTCGGACCAGCCGGTGGCCCAGAGCCCCAGCCAGGCGCCGAGCGCCATGATGAAACAGACCAGCACGGTCAACAGGCCGGTCACGGCCCAGCGGTCGGCCAGGAAGGCCGCGCGCGCGTCCTGCAGCGGCGTGCGGGCGTCGACGTCGGCCGTCAGTGGGGCGTCGGCGCCGGGATTCATGTCGGGCCTCGGCGTGCTCACGCGGCCTCCGCTCGGTCCAGCGACACGCGTGGATCGAGCCAGGTGTAGAGCACGTCGGCGGCGATGAGGATGACGACGAACAGCAGCGCGGTCAGTCCGACGACGGCCTTCAGCACCGGCTGGTCGCCGGAGGTGATCGCCTCGAAGGTGGCCTTGCCGATGCCGGGGATGCCGAAGTAGCTCTCGATCAGCAGGCTGCCGGAGACCACGACGAGCGGAATCGAGAACAGCACCCGGGTCACGATCGGGATCATCGCGTTCATCAGCACGTTCTTCATCATCACCGACAGCGGGCCGGCGCCGAAGGCGCGCGCGGTGCGGACGTGGTCGCGGCCCAGTTCCTCGACCAGCACGGCGCGGAAGAAGCGGGTGTTGTAGCCCAGTGCGACGAACACCGAGGCCAGCGTCGGTACGGTCACGTAGTAGAGATAACTCGGCAGGTCGTGGACGTTCCAGCCGCGCACCGGAAACCAGCCCAGGACCACGCCGAACAGGGCCTGGAAGGCCACGATGACGACCAGGAAGCTGATCGACATGCCGACCACCGAGAAGCCCATGATGAGCTTGTCGATCCAGCCGCCCCGGTGCCAGGCGGCGAGCAGGCCGAACGCGATGCCGAGCAGGTTGCCGAGCACGAAGCCGGGCGCCAGCAGCGCCAGCGACACCGGCAGCGTTCGGGCCAATAGCGAGGTGACCCGCTCACCGGAGCTGAACGAGTGACCGAAGTCCAGCGTGACGAGTTCGCGCAGGTAGTCGATGTAGCGCCACCAGAACGGCCGATCGTAGCCCAGCTGAGCGCGAACGCTCGCGATCTCTTCGGCGGTCGGGTTCTTCGACAGCAGCGTGTAGGTCAGGTCCGGGCCGTAGTAGACCATCAGCACGAAACTGATCAACGTGACGCCGAGCACCAGCGGAATGCCGCCGGCCAGTTTGCGCAGGACGAGCCGGAGGGTGTTCATTCAGGCATCGCCGGGTCGCGTCATCCGTCGGCCTGATCGGGCTCGACGAGGTCGACGAAGCGCATGAAGTAGCCGGCCAGGATCTCGCGGTCCGGCACCATGATGGCATCCTTGTGCCACAGGTGGATGCGGGTCCGGGACAGGCCGCTGATCGTGACGCAGTCGTCGATGACCATGCGGTTCATCTCGCGATACAGCGCGGTCCGCTCCGGGCCGGGCTGCATCGTGCGGCTGCGTTCGTAGAGCGCGTCGAACTCGGGGTTGCGGTAGTTGAAGTTGTTCGATCCCGGGGAGGCGTTCGGCCCGTAGAACAGCTGCAGGGTGTTCTGGGCATCGGGGTAGTCCAGCGTCCAGGCCAGATAGAACAGGTCGACGCGAAGGGTCTTCACCGCTTCGTAGTAGTCGCCGAAGGTGGCAAAGGTCTCGGGCACCAGCCGGTCGACCGGGTACCCGATGTCGCCGAGCTGGGCGCGCAGCTGCTCGAACATCTGCCGCTGCTGGACGGCCGACACGAAGCCGTAGGTCAGGGTCGGCAGCGAGGCCTCGTCCCACCCGTACTCGGCCAGCCGCTGGCGTGCCCCCTCGACATCGCGGGTGATCGAGGCCTCGGACAGCGTCGGATCGAATTCCGGCACCACCGGCGGAATCACGCCGGGAAACACCTCGGCCAGGCCGTAGTAGAACGTGTCGTTGCGGGCCTGCCAGTCGAAGGCGTCGCGAACCGCGCAGCGGAACGCTCGATTGGCCGCGTCCTGGTCGGGGTCGGGGTGGTGGCCGAAGCGCGGGTCGTCCATGTTGAACCCGCCGTAGACGAAGCCGGCCTCGAGACCGGCCATGCCGTGATACTTCGCCTCGATCTCGTCGGTGAACCGGATCGGCGAACGGCGGGCCAGCACCCGGTCGACCTGCTCGTTGGGCACCATCACGTTGTGGACCTCGTTGCCGCGGGCAAAGCTGGACCAGCGCGCGGCGTTTTCCTCGATGAAGTGGATTTCCAGACCATCGAGGAACGGATAGCGGCCGCCGTCCAGCGACTCCAGGCCGAGTCCGGCATGGCGCTCGGGGTCGAAGCCCTCGGCGGCCAGGTCCAGCGGGTCGCGGACGAAGTGGGGGTTGGCCTCGAAGGTGGCGCGGGCGGAATCGAACGAGGTCAGTCGGAACGGCCCCGACCCGACCGGGCGGATGGCGAACTCGCGGCCGTGGTGCTCGACGGCCTCGCGCGGCACCAGCGCCGAAAACGCGGTGGCGAAGGTATAGGTCAGCTGCGGGAACGGCTCGAGCAGGTGGACCTCGAGGGTATCGTCGTCGATCGGCTTCAGGCCCTCGACGGGGCGATCGTAGTCGGCGCCGGCCTCGGCCCACTCGGCCATGCCGACGATCCGGCCCTGCCACAGCCAGGCGCCCCGGGAGCGGGTTGCCGGGTCGAAATGGCGCTGGAGCGAATAGACCAGGTCGTGGACCGTGACCGCGCGGCCGATGCCGCCGGCAAAGGCCGGATCGTCGGTGAAGCGCGCGTCGTCGCGGATCCGGAAGGTGTAGACGAGGCCGTCGTCGGAGACCTCGGGCAGGCCGAGCGCCAGGTTCGGCGTCAGTTCGTAGGGCCGGGCCAGGTACTTGTAGCGGTACAGGGTGTCGAACACGTTGACCACCACCACCGAGCTGTAGATGGTCGCCGACTGGGCCGGATCGAGGCTGGTCGGCGTACCGTCGATCGAATGCCGGTAGACCTTGCCCTGCGGCGGCGGGCTGCCGCCGCAGGCCGACAGCAGCGCCGCGACGACAAGCGCGAGAACGAAGCCGGGGATCGGGCGAATGAGGGTCGAACGCATGTGCGAAGTTCCTGGGATCCAGGCCAGCCCCGAGGGTAGTCGATTCCGCCCCGTGTCAGGTCATCGCGCCGCGGGTTCAGCCCTTGCCCTTGGGGCCGAGGAACAACCAGAACAGGAAGCCGATCACCGGGAACACCAGCAGGATCAGGATCCACAGCACCCGGACGACCAGCCCGACGCGGGCCTGGGCGGTCCTGACGATGGCCCAGACGACGATGACCAGCCAGATCAGTCCGAGAAGTCCGATTTCGAGACCCATGGAACACTCCTTCGTGCGCGACGCCGGCCTGCATTATCACGTGAACGGTGCCGGCGAGTCGACCGTTCTCCGCTTCGGGTCAGCCCTCGGGCTGGAGGTGGATGCCGTCGTCGGCCTCGGCGATCGGTACGGCGCGCAGCCGGTCGCCCCGGCACGGGCCGCCGACGCACTTGCCGTCCAGCGGTTCGAACACCGCGCCGTGGGCGGCGCAGACCAGCCGGCCTTCGCCGTCGACGAGGAACCTGTCCGGCGCGTAGTTGAGGCTGCGTCCGGCGTGCGGGCAGACATTCAACCACGCCCGTGGCGTACCCTGTTGCCGGGTCAGGACCAGCCACAGCGGCTGGCCATCACGTTCGGCCTGCGCTTCCCGGAAGGCGCCCTCGGGCAGGTCTTCGGCATTCAGCAGGAACTGTCCGGTGCGTTCGGAGGTCATGGTAGGTATGACAAGGTACCGAGCCTCATTCTATCGCGTGCCCGAAAGCCCGCTGGCCCGGTTCGGGCTGGCGCTGCTGGGCGTGGCCCTGCTTGCGGTCAGTTTCTTCGTCGGCCTGGTGTTCCTGGCGGTGGCTGCCGGCCTGGCGATTCTCGGCAGCATCGCGCTGTCGATCCGCAGCTGGTGGCTGGGCCGCCGGGGCGGCACGCGTCCCGACGACGACCTGGTCGAAGTCGAATACCGGATCGTCGATCGCCAGCGCGACGATTGATTCGACCACCGCCTCGACCGCCGAGCCGATGTCCGGCCGCCGACGCCGGACCGCATCAGGTCATTGCCAGCAGCACCACCACGGCCAGCAGCACCGCCATCCAGATCGCGGTCTGGCCCATCGGGCTGCGGCTGGAGAAGTAGCGGTACGGCTTCTCGCGCATCAGGTCGTACAGCAGCCGACCGACCGTGCCGGCCAGGCCGGTAGTGAGGTTTCTGAGGCCGGTGATCGCTCGGTCGCTGCGCTCCATCACCCACGGCAGGCCCCGCCGCCACAGCCAGTCGACGTCGAGGCTGACGGTGTCGGTCCGCTTCATCAACGGCAGCAGGACGAAGAAGGCCAGGCCGGCGAACAGCAGCAGCTGCAGCTGGGTGATGACGTGATCGGCGGTGTACGGCACATAGTCGACCGGGTAGGGCAGCAGGCCGTAGAGCAGGTTCGGGAACACGCCCAGGCCGATGCAGGCGACAGCGAACAGGATCATCGCAAGCCGCATGTTCCACGGCGCTTCCTTCGGCCGCAGGCCGGAGTCCTTCTGGAAGAACACGAACCACGGGAACTTGATGCCGGCGTGCAGGAAGACCCCGGCCGACGCGGCAACCAGCAGGAACCAGACCAGCGCCAGCTGTTCGCCGGCCGCGCTCGAGGAAATCATCGACTTGGAGATGAAGCCCGAGGTGAACGGGAACGACGAGATCGCCAGCGCGCCGATGATGCCGCAGGTCGCGGTCAGCGGCATGGTGCGGAACAGCCCGCCCAGGTTCGAGCACTTGCTTTCGCCGGTCCGGTACAGCACCGCACCGGCGCTCATGAACAGCAGCGCCTTGTAGATGATGTGGGTGAAGGCGTGGGCGGCCGCGCCGTTCAGCGCCAGCTCGGTGCCGATGCCCACCCCGACGACCATGAAGCCGACCTGGTTGACGATCGAGTAGCTCAGGATGCGCCGCATGTCGTTTTCCAGCAGCGCGTAGATGATGCCGTAGAACACCATGTACAGGCCGATCCAGATCAGTAGCGGCTGGCCCGGGAACAGCAGGATCAGCGACAGCACCGCGGTCTTGGTCGTGAACGCCGACAGGAAGACCCCGCCCATCGGGCTGGATTCCGGGTAGGCGTCGGCCAGCCAGGCGCTGACCGGCGGCGCGGCGGCGTTGATCAGCACGCCGATGAAGATCATCCAGGTGTTGAAGTCGTCCAGGGTCAGCGCCCGGATCTCGATCGAGCCGGTCTGGATCATCAGGCCCTCGATCCCGATCTTCAGGATCAGCCCGCCGAGCAGGTGGATGATCGCGTAGCGGATGCCGGCCGCGCGGGCTCGCTCGGTGCCGCCGCACCAGACCACGACGGTCGAGAACAGCGCCATCAGCTCCCAGAACAGGAACATGACGATCAGGTCGCCGGCGAAGCTGACTCCGATCGCGCCGGCGGCGTACAGCAGGGCCGCGGAAAGCTCCCACCATTTCGATTGGCGGAACGCGAACAGCGCGCCGCCGAAGGCCATCAGCGCGAACACCGTCGCGAACAACCGCCGCAGGTTGCTGCCCTCGACCAGCTGGACCTCGTAGCCGAGGAAGGTCACCGTCTGCTGGACGCCGTCGCCGACCTGCCAGATGAAGTACAGCGTGACAAGCGGCGTGGCCAGGGCGATCAGCGGGCGCAGGGCCGGGCGGCTCAGCGCCAGCAGCACGGCTCCGAACATCATCAGGAACGCCGGCGGCAGGACGAACTCAAGCATCGTCGTGCGCCTCGCTCGGGTTCGGCGACAGTCGGGGCTCGACGTCGTAGTAGTCCACCGGCCGCTTCAGCACGAAGCCCAGCAGCTTGGCGAAGACGACCATGGCCACGCAGGTCAGGAAGCCGTAGATCGCGTTGAAACCGATCCACTCGTCGATTCCGAAGTAGCCGTGCACGTGGACGAAGACCTGGCCGATGACGGTCAGGGCCAGGATGGCACCGAACACCCACCACAGGATGCGGATCGTCTTCGGCCGTACCAGCCAGTGGTCGGCGTCGGCGGGTCGGCGCTCGCGCTGCTCGCTCATTTCGGCACCTCGAGAATGCGGGACTCGATGTCCACGACCGGGCCGTTGAAGACGAAGAACAGGATGGTCAGCGTCGCCGTCAGGGCCAGTGCGGCGACCATCGGCCACGGCGCCTCGCCATGGTCGCGCGCCGGCGCGGAGTCCTCGGCCCGGAAGAAGGCGCGGAACACGATCGGCAGGAAATACGCCGCGTTCAGCGCCGTCGATGCGCCCATGACCGCCAGCACGAAGAAGCTCTCGACCTGGAAGGCCCCGGCGATGATGTACCACTTCGATACGAAGCCGGCCGTCGGCGGCACGCCGATCATCGACAGCGCACCGACGGTGAAGGCCGCCATGGTCCACGGCATCCGCCAGCCGATCCCGCGCAGCTGGTCGATCCGGGTCTTGCTCGATGCGATGTAGATCGCGCCGGCACAGAAGAACAGCGTGATCTTGCCGAAGGCGTGCGCGACGATGTGGACGGCCGCGCCGATTTCGGCAAACGGCGCCAGTACCAGCGCGGCCAGCACGATGTAGCTCAGCTGGCTGATCGTCGAGTAGGCCAGCATCTTCTTGATCTCGACCTGCTTCAGCGCAACGATCGAGGCCGCGACGATGGTGAAGCCGGCCAGGTACATCAGGTACTTCTCCAGCGGCACGGCCGCCAGGAAATCCAGTCCGAAGATGTAGATCACGACCTTGGTGATCGTGAACACGCCGGCCTTGACCACGGCCACCGCGTGGAGCAGGGCCGAGACCGGCGTCGGTGCGACCATCGCGGCCGGCAGCCAGCGGTGCATCGGCATCACCGCCGCCTTGCCGGTGCCGAGCACGAACATCGTCAGCAGGACCGCCGCCGCGGTCGGTCCGATGTTGCCGAGCAGGATGCCGCCCTGGGTGAAGTCGGTGGTCCCGGCGACGACCCAGGTCCAGACGATCGCCGGCAGCAGGAAACCGATCGACGTGGTCAGCAGCACGCCCATGTAGGTGCGGCCGCCGGCCCGCGCGGCGTCGTTCTGCTTGTGGGTGACCAGCGGCCAGGTCGACAGCGTCAGTACTTCGTAGAAGATGAACAGCGTCAGCAGGTTGCCGGCAGTCGCCACGCCCATCGCGCCGGAGATGGCGACGGCGAAGAAGGCGAAGAACGGCGTCTGGCGCGGCTCGTTGGCACCGCGCATGTAGCCGATCGCATAGACCGAGGTCACGATCCACAACAGGCTGGCCAGCAGCGCGAAGACCAGGCCCAGCGGCTCGACGTCGAAGGCGATCTTCAGGCCCGGCAGCGGCTCGGCGACGGTCAGCGAGGCCCCGGCGCCGTTGACGACCGGGTCGATCAACTGGGTCGCGATGGCGAACAGGGTGACCGCGGTGGTCAGGGTGACGGCCTCGCGCAGGTTCGGCCAGCGGCCGACCAGCGCGATCAGCAGCGCGCCGATCAACGGCACCACGATCAGCAGGACGATGATCGACTCGGGGCTCACGGCGCGCCTCCGACCAGGATCTCGGCGCCGTGAGTGGCGACATCCAGGGTCAATCGGGTGTCGATGCCGAACCAGAAGTTGGCCGCGATCAGTACGTACATCGGGAGCAGCAGTCCGAGCGGGGCTTCACGGACCGGTTCGGCGCGCTCCGGCGCCGGTTTCAGGTAGGCGGCCTCGGCGACCCGGCCGATGTAGAGCACGGCCAGCAGCGAGCCGACCAGCACGACCACCACGGCCAGCCAGTTGCCCTGCAGGATCGCGGCCTGGATCAGTGCCCACTTGCTGATGAAGCCGGCGGTCAGCGGCACGCCGATCATCGACAGGCCGGCCAGCACGAAGGCCAGCATCGTCCACGGCATGCTGCGGGCGAGACCGGCGATGTCGCTCATCCGGTCCGTGCCGATCCGGTAGATGATCGCGCCGGCGGCCATGAACAGCGCGCCCTTCATCAGTGCATGGTTGAAGATGTGGACCAGGCCGGCGGCCAGGCCTTCGACGGAAACCAGGCTGATCGCCAGCGCGATGTAGCCGATCTGGGCCACGCTCGAGTAGGCCAGCATGCGCTTGAGATTCGGCTGGTCGATGGCCGAGATCGATGCGAACAGGATGCCGATGATGCCGAGCGTGAAGAACACGGTCTGGTAGGGCATGGTCAGCGCGAACTCGAGTCCGAACACCGTGAACACCATGCGCAGCAGGACGTAGACCGCGACCTTGGTTGCAGTGGCGGCCAGGAACACGGTCACCGCCGACGGCGCGTTGGTGTAGGCACCCGGCAGCCAGCGGTGCAGCGGGAACAGCGCCAGCTTCAGGCCCAGGCCGATGACGATGAAGGCGAACGCAGCGCGGATCGCGTTGGTCTCGGCGACCTCGGGCACGCGCTCGGCCAGGTCGGCCATGTTCAGCGTGCCGGTCATGATGTAGAGCAGGCCCACGCCGATCAGATAGAAGGTCGCGCCCAGCGTGCCCATGATCAGGTAGCGGAACGACGACAGCAGCGCGGCGCGCTTTCGGCCGTGGGCGATCAGCGCGTAGGTCGACAGCGAGGAGATCTCGAGGAACACGAACACGTTGAACGCGTCGCCGGTCAGCACGATGCCCATCAGGCCGGCCAGGGCCAGCAGGAACAGCGCGTAGAACGGGCCCTGGCGCTCCGGCACTTCGCGGTTCACGCTCAGTCGGGCCCACGGCAGGATGATCACGCCCATCCACGCGATCAGCAGCGCCAGCAAGGCATTGACGCTGTCGACCCGGTATTCGATGCCGATCGGCGGCGGCCAGTTGCCGAACGAGTAGCGCAGCGGCTCGTCCATCGCCGCCGGCAGCACGAAGGCGGTGATCACGGCCGAGGCAGCCACCGCCAGCAAGGCCAGCGACCACGGCAGGACGCGCCCCGGCAGCAGCGCGCAGACCGGTGCGGCAATCAGCGGCACGAGCACGCTGAACGGCAGCCATTCGAGCACGGTCATGCGGTCCCCTCGTCGTCCTCGTCGGCGTCCTCGACCTCGGTCAGCAGGTCGTCCTCGATGCTTCCGTAGGCTTCGTTGATCCGGACGGCCAGCGCCAGGCCCACCGCCGTGGTGGCGACGCCGACCACGATCGCGGTCAGGATCAGCACGTGCGGAAGCGGGTTGGAGTAGACCTCGACGCCGTCGCGCAGGATCGGCGTGGCGCCGCCGAGGATCTTGCCGGCCGAGATGAACAGGATGAAGGCCGAGGTCTGGAACAGGTTCAGCCCCATGATCTTCTTGGCCATGTTGCCGCGCGCGATCACGGCGTAGAAGCCGATCATCATCAGCACGACGACGACGTAGTAGTTGTAGTGGCCCAGCAGATCCATCAGTCGAGGCCCTCCCGGTGGTCGTCGCGGTCGAGCTCGGCGCGGCGCTTGACGAACATCGTGAAGATCAGCATGACCACCGTGGCCACGGTGATCCCGACCCCGAGCTCGACCAGGATGATGCCGGCCTGCTGCGCGCTCTGCGGGTCGTCGAGCAGCACCGAGAAGTCGAGGAAGCGGCCGCCGAGCGCGACGCCGAGCAGTCCGATGAACGCGTACAGCAGCGCGCCGCAGGCGCTGAGCACGAACATCGTGCGCTCGGGAATCACCGCCAGGCCGGCCTCGAGGCCGTAGATCAGTACGAACAGGATCCACGCCGAGGCAAAGATCACGCCGGCCTGGAAACCACCGCCCGGCGAGTACTCGCCGTGGAACTGCACATACAGCGCGAACAGCATGATCAGCGGGATCAGGAAGCGCGCGACGATGCGCAGGATGCCGTTGCTCCTCACTGGTCGTCCTCCCGGGAGCGGCGGCGTCGCCGCTTCGGTGGCACCGACAACAGCGCGAATACGCCCAGGCCCGCGGTGAAGATCACGATGACCTCACCGAAGGTATCGATCGAGCGGTAGCTGGCCAGCACCGCGGCGACCATGTTCGGGATGCCCATGTCGTTGTACGTCTCGTTGACGTAGTACGGCGCGACGTGGGTCTGGACCGGGTTGTCGGCGGCGCCGAAGTCCGGCAGATCGGACACCGCCCAGAACAGGCAGGCGCCGGTGACCGTGACCACGGCCAGGGCCGGCAGGTTCAGGGCCTTGACCGGGTGTTCGTAGCGCTTGGCCAGGGCCAGTACCGCCAGCACCAGAATGGTCGAGATACCGGCCCCGACCGCGGCCTCGGTCAGCGCGACGTCGCCGGCGTCGAGCACGACGAACAGCGCGGCCGACAGCAGCGAATAGATCGCGAACAGCATGGCGGCCGAGAACAGGTCGCGGGACGCGACCACCGCCACGGCGACCACGACCAGGAACGACAGCAGGGCGATGTCGATCAGGACTTCGATGACGGCTCTCCTGGCACGGGGTCGCCGGTAACCTCGGGCGGTGAACGGTCGACCATCGCGGCCCGCGCCAGGGCGTGACTCGCGGTGGGCGCGGTGAACAGCAGGAACAGCAGGATCAGCAGCAGCTTGATGCTGATCAGGGCCAGTCCGGCCTGGATCAGCAGGCCGACGATGATCAGCAGCGCGCACAGGGTATCGGTGATGCCGGCCGCGTGCAGGCGGCTGTAGAAGTCCGGGAAGCGGATCAGGCCGATCCCGCCGAGCACGCCGAACGCCCCGCCGGTCAGCAGGCAGGCGGCCGACAGCCAGAACAGCACGGTCTCAACCATCGGTGATGTCTCCTTCGCCGGCGGCACCGAGGTCGCGCATCCGGACCAGCTTGAGCACCGCGACCACGGCAATGAAGTTGATCAGGGCGTAGACCAGGGCGACGTCGATCAGGTCGTCATTGCCGCTGATCGCCGTGATCAGCGCGACGATCAGCACGGTCTTGGTGCCGAACACGTTGACCGCGACGATCCGGTCGTAGACGGTCGGGCCCTTGAGGGCGCGGACCAGCGCCAGCGCCATCGTGGCGAAGATCGCCAGCGCGGTCACCACCAGCACGGTGTTCAAGGCCGGTTCTCCAGCCACGCGATGCGCCGCTCCATTTCGCCGGATTCCAGGTCGCGGGCGGTGGACTCGAGCAGCGCATGGGCCTCGATGAAATCGGGCTCCAGCAGCAGTGTGACGGTGCCGGGCGTCAGGGTGATGGAGTTGGCGTAGGTCACCTTGGCCACCGGGGTGGCCAGTCGAACCGGCACCCGGACCACCTGCGGCCTGAGGTGACGGTCCGGCCACAGCGCGGCCCGGGCGACGGCGACATTGGCCTTGACGATCTCCCAGACCAGCCAGCCCCAGTAGATCGGCAGGCGCCAGGAATACAGCACGGGGTTGTGTTCGACGCCGACCACGTCCATCCTGCGCGACATCCAGACGACGAACAGCACCGAGGTCCCGCCGAGCAGGAACAGCAGCGGCTTGTACACGCCGGAAATGCCCAGCCAGAGCAGGGCCAGCAACAGGGCCAGGGAGACGAGGTATCGCATAACGGCGGAATACTACCAAACCGGGTGCGTAGACGGGTGGGATCGGACCGACGTGCACAGCTGTTGACACCGTGTGCAGGCCGGCAGGCTAGCATTCGGCCCGGAGCTGTTTTATATGTATGCGTGATGCACAACGGAAGTGACCTGATCGGCCTGAGCTATTGTTCGACCGCGGCGTTCAAGTGCGCCGAGCGGTCGCTGGGCGTGCACGCCGAGGTGCAGCGCATCCTGGTCGATTCGCGCCGGAACAATTGCCGCCACGGCATCAGCGGCGTTCTGCATTTCGCCGACGGACGCTTCTTCCAGTACCTGGAGGGGCCGGCCGACCGGGTCGACGCGCTGTATGCCCGGATCTGTCGCGACGCCCGCCACAGCGACGTTCGCCGTCTCACCCGCCGCCCGCTGCCGCGCCGTCGCTTCGACGGGCTGGCGATGAAGTTCGTGTCGCTGGAACGGCCGATCGAGCGGGTGCTCGAGCGCCACGGTCTGCAGCGCTTCGACCCCGACCGCTTCACGCCGGCGCTGATCGAGGACCTGGTCATGAGCTCGATCCCCGAACGCGAGTGCGCGCCCGAGGCTCGCCCCGAGACCCCACCCGGTCGGCCGGGCGGGTCGTTCTGGCAGCGGCTGCTGCGCCGCTGACCCGGCTCAGCCGCCCATCACCGGCACGCCGATCCAGGCCGGGTGCAGCCAGAACGCGAACGCCAGGTACAGCGCCAGTCCGCCGACCACCACGATCGCATCGTTGAATTTCGTCCGGGGCAGTGCCAGCGCACTGCCGCCGGCCGGGCGGTGGTTCATCGAGATGCGGTCGGCCACGGCCCAGGCCAGGAAGCCGCCGAACAGCAATACGTCGGCCAGGGTTCCGTTGACCAGCAGGTGCGACAGCGCCCAGGCCTTGACCGCGATCAGCATCGGATGCTTCAGCGCATCGCCGATCCGGCCCGGCAGGTAGGCCGCCAGCAGGCCCGGGAAGACGATCAGCATCAGCAGCATGTTCAGGTGGCGCAGCCACTCCGGCGGACTGTAGAGCACGGTCGGGGTCAGCCGCGCCTGGCCGTATCCGATCACGATCAGGACCAGTCCGATCGCGGCGACGATCGAATACAGCCCCTTGTACGGCCACTCGCCGAGGCGGGCGGCGAGGCGATCGCGGGTCGGGCGCGCGACGATCGAGATCGAGTGGATGCCGAGAAACAGGATCAGGCCGAGTACCAGCAGGGTCATGGGATGGTCCTTGTCGAAGGGAAGATGGCCATTACAGCACAGCGCGTTCGGCCGCGCGCGTCACAGGTAGGGCGAGAACAGCCAGCAGCAGGCGTCGCGCAGGCGGACCGGCAGGCTGCGACCGTCGACTTCCTCCAGCGTCACCGGCCGGCCGGCACGGCGGGCGGTTTCGAAATGCTCGCGCAGGCGACCGGCGAGTCGCTCGTCGAACAGCTCGACCTGCAGCTCGAAGTTCAGCCGCAGCGAGCGGCAATCCCAGTTGGTCGAGCCGATCTGGACGTAGGCATCGTCGATCAGCAGCAGCTTGGTGTGGGCGAACGGCGGGGCCTGGTAGACCACTTCGATGTTGTGGAACAGCAGCTCCCAGAGCATGTTGCGGTTCGCCCAGTGCACGAACGGCAGGTTGTTCTCCGCCGGCAGCACCAGCCGGACCTCGATGCCGCGCAGCGCGGCGGCCTGCAGCGCGGCGATCAGCTCGCGCGGCGGCAGGAAGTACGGCGTCATGATGTCGATCCGTCGACGCGCCGCGGCGATCGCCGAGGACAGCAGCAGGGTCAGCTGGTCGAGGTCCTCGTCGGGGCCGTCGGTAATGACCCGCGCGGCCCCGCTGCCCTGCTCCAGCGGACACAGCGCCGGGGGCCGGGACTCGTCGCGAGTGCAGAAGGTCCAGGTCCGCAGGAATTCGGCCTCGAGCTGCGCGGCCACCGGTCCGGCGATCCGGAACTGCAGGTCGGCCGCGCGCGCGAGCCGTCCGGCGTCGCTTACCCGGTGGCGCGCGCCGATGTTCATGCCGCCGGTGTAGGCCGTGTGCCCGTCGACGGCGAGGATCTTGTGGTGGTTGCGCAGATTCAGCGACAGCTGCGGCGGGATCAGCCGCGGCGGCAGGAAGCGAGCGAACGGAATGCCGGCCCGCTGGAGCGCCCGGCCGATCCGCGGCCGGCCGTAGAACTCGCCGACCCCGTCGACGATGACCCGGACGTCGACGCCGCGCTCGCGGGCCGCCGCCAGCCGGTCGACGAACGCCGCGCCGACCCCGTCGCCGTCGAAGATGTAGCTCGACAGGAACACCGAGCGCACCGCGCCATCGATGTCGTCGAGCATCCGCGGGTAGGCCTCGTCGCCGTTGACCAGGGGCTCGACGCGGTGTCCGAACACCAGGGGATGGCGACTGAGCTTCTCGCCGATCGTGGCCAGCTCGCGCAGCGGCTGGAGCAGCCGGTCGGAGGTGACCGCGTCGTGCCGGCTCGGCCGTCCGCGCTCGTGGCCGACCTTCAGCGCCGGCCATTCGAGCTTCGCTGCGCGCCGCCGGATCCGGTTGACGCCCAGCAGCAGGTACACGATCGGCCCGGCGATCGGCAGCAGCACGCACAGCGCGATCCAGCCGAAGGCGGCGCGCGCGTCGCGCTTGAACAGCAGCGCGTGCACGCCGGTGGCCGGCGCAAGAACGAGATGGAACAGGGCCGCCACCAGACCCGGGTCCAGCAATCGCTCGGGCTCGACCATGCAGGCTCCGCTCGGAATCCGGCACCCAGCATAGCGCCCCGGCAGCGCGCCCGGGATGCAATCACGTGCCGGATGCGGTAGACTACTTATCTTTCTATCCCGATCAAGAGATAACCACCCGATGAGCGAGTACCTCTTCACTTCCGAGTCCGTGTCCGAAGGGCATCCGGACAAGATGGCCGACCAGATTTCCGATGCCGTGCTCGACGCGATCCTGAGCGAGGACCCGAATGCGCGGGTGGCTTGTGAAACCTTCATCAAGACCGGTGCGGTGATCGTCGGCGGCGAAATCTCGACGACCGCATGGATCGATCTCGAGGACCTGATCCGGCAGGTGGTCGTCGATGTCGGCTACGACTCGTCCGAGGTCGGCTTCGACGGTGCGACCTGCTCGGTCATCAACATGATCGGCAAGCAGTCGCCGGACATCGCCCAGGGCGTCGACCGCGAAGCCCCGGAAGAACAGGGTGCCGGCGACCAGGGCCTGATGTTCGGCTACGCCTCCGACGAGACCGACGCGCTGATGCCGGCCCCGATCTACTACGCGCACCGGCTGGTCGAGCGCCAGACCGAACTGCGCAAGAGCGGCGACAACCCGCTGCCGTGGCTGCGTCCGGACGCCAAGAGCCAGGTCTCCCTGCGCTACCGCGACGGCAAGCCGGTCTCGATCGACGCGGTCGTGCTGTCGACCCAGCACGATGACGGCGTGTCGCTGGAGGAGATCCGCGCCGGTGTTCGCAAGCACATCATCGAGCCGGTGCTGCCCGCCGAGTGGCTGCACGACGGCACCCTGTTCCACATCAATCCGACCGGCAAGTTCGTCATCGGCGGACCGGTCGGCGACGCCGGCCTGACCGGGCGCAAGATCATCGTCGACACCTATGGCGGCATGGCCCGTCACGGCGGCGGGGCCTTCTCCGGCAAGGATCCGTCGAAGGTCGACCGCTCGGCGGCCTACGCCGCGCGCTACGTGGCCAAGAACATCGTGGCCGCCGGGCTGGCCGGCAAGTGCGAGATCCAGGTCAGTTACGCGATCGGGGTGGCCGAACCGACCTCGATCTCGGTGACCACCTTCGGCACCAGCGCGATTCCGGAAGAGAAGATCGAGGCGCTGGTGCGCGAACATTTCGACCTGCGCCCGTACGGCATCCTGCAGATGCTCGACCTGCTGCATCCGATGTATCGCCGGACCGCTACGCACGGTCACTTCGGTCGCCCGCCGGAGCAGGTCACGGCCAGCGTGAAGCGCAACGGCCAGCCGACCGAGGAAACGTTCACCGCCTTCAGCTGGGAGAAGACCGACCGGGCCGAAGCGCTGCGCGAAGCGGCCGGCCTGTAACGCGCCTGCCGAGTCACGGGAAGGAGTCGAGCGGCCGGCCGGGCCGGCCCGAACGCAGGATCCATCGAAAACTCACGACAGATCACATCAGAGGTTGTACCCAATGAGTGCCAAGCCAGAAGACGTTCGCAAGGGCGTGCTGTTCGATTCGGACATCGCCTCCACCGAGCACGATTACGTGGTCGCCGACCTTTCCCAGGCCGCGTTCGGCCGCAAGGAAATCACGATCGCCGAAACCGAAATGCCGGGCCTGATGCAGACCCGCGCCGAGTACGCGGCCGACAAGCCGCTGGCCGGTGCGCGCATCGCCGGGTCGCTGCACATGACGATCCAGACCGCGGTCCTGATCGAGACCCTGATCGACCTCGGCGCCGACGTCCGCTGGGCGTCTTGCAACATCTACTCGACGCAGGACCATGCCGCGGCGGCAATGGCCGAGCGCGGCGTGCCGGTGTTCGCCTTCAAGGGCGAAACGCTGGAAGAGTACTGGGAGATGACCCACCGGATCTTCCAGTGGCCGGACGGCGAGACCGCCAACATGATCCTCGACGACGGCGGTGACGCCACGCTGCTGCTCGAGCTCGGCGCCAAGGCCGAGGCCGACGCGTCGGTGCTCGACAACCCCGACGGCGAGGAAGAGACCGCGCTGTTCAATGCGATCCGCAAGCGCCTGGGCACCAACCCGGGCTGGTACACCGCGGCGCTCAACAGCATCAAGGGCGTGACCGAGGAAACCACCACCGGCGTCAACCGCCTGTACCGCATGCAGAAGGAAGGCATGCTGAAGTTTCCGGCGATCAACGTCAACGACTCGGTCACCAAGAGCAAGTTCGACAACCTGTACGGCTGTCGCGAGTCGCTGGTCGACGCGATCAAGCGCGCCACCGACGTGATGGTCGCCGGCAAGATCGCGATCGTCTGCGGCTACGGCGATGTCGGCAAGGGCTCGGCCCAGTCGCTGCGCGCCCTGTCGGCCAACGTCTGGGTGACCGAAATCGATCCGATCTGCGCGCTGCAGGCGGCGATGGAAGGTTACCGCGTCGTCAACCTCGAAGACGAGGGCGTGCTGGAACAGGCCGATATCGTGGTGACCGCGACCGGCAACTACAACGTCATCCGTCACGACCACATGGAGCGGATGAAGGACCAGGCCATCGTCTGCAACATCGGTCATTTCGACAACGAGATCGACGTGGCCGGTCTGCGCCAGTACGAGTGGGACAACATCAAGCCGCAGGTCGACCAGATCACCTTTCCGGACGGCAAGCGGATCACGCTGCTGGCCGAGGGTCGGCTGGTCAACCTGGGCTGCGCGACCGGTCATCCGAGCTTCGTGATGTCGAACTCCTTCACCAACCAGACGCTGGCCCAGATCGAGCTGTTCAAGTACCCGGAACGCTACGAGAACAAGGTCTACGTGCTGCCGAAGCACCTCGACGAAAAGGTGGCCAGGCTCCACCTCGAGCGGGTCGGCGCCCGGCTGACGGAACTGACCGACAAGCAGGCCGAGTACATCGGCGTGACGGTCGAAGGGCCGTTCAAGCCGGAGCACTACCGCTACTGATCGCGGATCGTTCGTCCCGGGGCCGGCCGCCGGCCCCGGGCATCCCTCGCACCGGTCCCGGTGCACGATGCAACGCTCGAGCAGGGAGCCCCCGATGACCCACGCAGCGCAGCTCAGCTTCGAATTCTTTCCGCCGAAGAACGACGACCAGCTCGCCACCTTCTGCCGCACGCGCGACCGACTGGCCGCGCTGAAGCCGGCCTACATGTCGGTGACCTTCGGTGCCGGCGGATCGACCCGGGCCCGGACCCGGGACACGGTGCTGAACATCCAGCGCGAGACGGCCATTCCGGCCGCGCCGCACATTTCCTGCATGTCGGAAGACACCGACGGGATTCGCGAACTGCTCGACGCCTACCGCGAGGCCGGCGTCGATCGGCTGGTGGTGCTGCGCGGCGATCGCCCGTCGGGCGGTGGCAGCGGCGTGTTCGAGCACGCCGTCGACCTGGTCCGGTTCGTTCGTGAGCACTACGGCCGCGCCTTCCACATCGAGGTGGCCTGCTATCCGGAAGCCCACCCGGAGTCGAAGACGCCGGCGACCGACCTGGCCCATTTCCGGGACAAGGTCGAGGCCGGCGCGGACGGCGCGATCACTCAGTATTTCTTCAGTTTCGGGGCCTGGGAGCGATTCATGGACGACTGCGCCCGACTCGGCATCGACGTGCCGATCACCCCGGGCATCATGCCGATCACCAACCATGCCCGGCTCAAGCGCTTCTCGAAGATGTGCGGCGCCGATCTCCCGAAGTGGATCGGCAAGCGGATCAAGGCCTGGGAAGAGGCCGACGACCTCGCCTCGCTGCGCGCCTTCGGCGAGGACGTGATCACCGACCTGTGCCGACGTCTGCTCGATGCCGGCGCGCCGGGCATCCACTTCTACACCCTCAACCGGGCCGCGCCGACCGAGCGCCTGTGCCGCAACCTGGGCTTCGAGGCGCCGACCGCCGAGGCGTCGATCGAGCGCGCGGTCTCCTGATTCCCGACGGCGCCCGAAGGCGCCGCCCCCCCCGCCTCAGTCGGCCGAGTCCGACCCTTCCAGCAGCCGGCACTGGCCGCTGCGGACCGCGGCGCCGAGCTCGTGGACCTGGATCGGCGCGCGGCCCTCGACCGGCCAGATGCCGTAGCTGCGATTGCGGCCGGCCTGCTTGGCCCGGTACAGCAGCTGGTCGGCGACCTGCAGGGCCGGCTCCCAGCGACTCTGGCCGGAGTGGCGGTTGAGGCCGGCCAGCGGCGCGTAGCCGATGCTCGCGGTCAACTCGACGATGCGCCCGGTGCGGTCGCGCAGGTCCAGTTTCGCGACCGCCCGGCGCAGCGTTTCGGCGATCCGGCGCGCCGATCCGGCATGGTCGACGGGACCGGCCAGGACGAACTCCTCGCCGCCCCAGCGCGCGGTGCGCACGCCGTGGTTGTCGCCGAAGCGCTGCAGCATCATGGCCAGTTCGACCAGCGCCTGGTCGCCGACATCGTGACCGTGGTTATCGTTGATCCGTTTGAAGTGATCGAGGTCGAGCAGCCAGATCACCGACCAGCCGGACTCGGTGCTCTCGGGCATCGTGTCCAGCCACTCGGTCGCCTGGCGCCGGTTGGCCAGGTCGGTCAGCGGGTCCGTGCGGCTGAGCCGGCGCAGCCGATGGGTGTGTCGGCGTTGACCGAAGAACGCGCCGAGCCCGACCAGCACGATCGCTGCGGCCACGCCGTAGAGCACCCACTGGCGAAGCTGCTGGCGGCGCAGCGCGAAATCCTGTTCCTGGCGCGCCTGCCGGAGTTCGGCCAGTTCGCGCGCCTGGCGTTCATTGCCGAAGCGGGCTTCCGCTTCCTCCAGCCGCGTCTCCAGGCGGTCGCGCCAGTAGTCGTCGCTGACTTCGCTATAGCGCTGCTGGATCCCGTAGGCCTGCGGATAGGCGCCCCGGGCGGCCAGCACGCGGGCCAGGATGGCCAGCGCTCCGCGGATGCTGGAGACGAATTCGGCCCGCTCGGCTTCGGCCAGCGCTGCGCGGGCGTGGGTCAGTGCCTGGTCGAGTTGGCCGCGCTCCAGCGCGATGCTGGCGCGCTCGGTCAGCATCGCGCTGTGTTCGGCCGGATTGTCGAGATCGGCGTGCAGGGCGGCCGAGCGCGCGATGTGGTCTTCGGCTGCGGCGAGCTCGCCGCGCGCGCGTTCGATCGAGCCGAGCGCCGAGTACAGCGAGGCCAGACGGATCTCCAGGCCCGGTGCCGAAAGCGGCTCGATCAATTCCAGCAGGGTCGCCCGGGCCTCGTCGAGGCGGTCGGCGCCGCGCAGGGTCAGGCCGAGGTTGTAGAGCACCGGCATCCTGCGCGGGTCGCCGGGGCGGGCGTCGAGTGCGCTCAGGGCGCGCTGGTAGTGTCCGATCGCGGTGTCGTGGTTGCGCGACTCCGAGTGGGCGATCGCGAGGTTGATCTGCAGGCTGATCCGTTCGTCGTCCAGGCCCGGCCCCTGGGCCAGCGCCAGGGCCTCGGACAGCACCTCGATCGAGGCCTGTGTGCGGTCGGCGCGCTGCAGCAATCCGGCCACCCGGCGCAGCAGCGGCACGCGGTCTTCCACCGCCTCGATCTGCTCGAGCTGGCTGCGCAGGGCGTCGGTGGTGGCCAGGGCCGCAGCGGTGTCGCCGGCCTGGGCTTCGGCCCAGCCGCGACAGCCCAGCGCGCGAGCACGCCGGACCGGGTCGTCGGCCAGCTCGTCGCGCGCCAGCAGCGAGCGGGCCAACGCCAGCGCTTCGTCCGGCTGGCCGTGTTCGATCCGCTGGCAGCGCTCCAGCGCCTCGTCGATGGTTTCGTCGGGCGCCTGTGCCCAGCTCGCGGACCCGGCCACGAGGACCGCGGCCATGGTCAGCGAACGGAAGGCCGGCTTCACCCGCCGCCTTCCTGCTGGACCCGCAGTTCCGGGTCCAGCTCCGAGGGCAGCTTCAGTTCGATCGGCCGGCAGCACACCGCGCAATCCTGCACCAGCCACTGGGCGGCGTCGCCGGGCTCCTGTTCCACGTGATTGGCCTCGCCGCACCACGGACAGTCGAAGCACAGCGAGTCGGTCAGCATGCTGCGCTCACTCGTCGCCGTAGATCGCGACGTCGAGCCTGCCGTCGACGCCGATCCGGGCCCGGTACATGCCCGGCGTGTTGAACGGCATCGCGATCCGGCCCCGCGCATCGAGTGCGATCACTCCACCGTCGCCACCGACCTCGGTCAGCAGCCCGTTGACGACGGCGTCTGCACTCTCGGCCAGGCCCTGGCCGGCCAGCGTCATGCCGGCGCAGATCCGGTAGGCAACGACATGGCGAATGAAGAACTCGCCGTGGCCGGTGGCCGATACCGCGCAGCTGGCGTTGTCGGCGTAGGTCCCGGCACCGATGATCGGTGAGTCGCCGACCCGGCCGAACCGCTTGTTGCTCATGCCGCCGGTCGACGTTCCGGCCGCCAGGTTGCCGTGCGCATCGAGGGCGACCGCGCCGACCGTCGAGTACCACGGCGCTTCGTCCTGCCGCGCGGCGCCGGCCTCGGCCGATCGCAGCCGCTCGAGCTGCTCGCTGCGGAACGGGGTGATGAACCAGTCGTCGTCCTTGAACTCCAGCCCGGCGCGCCGGGCCCAGTCTTCCGCCCCGCGACCGACCAGCATCACGTGCGGCGAGTCTTCGAGCACGGCCCGCGCGGCCAGGATCGGATGGCGGATGCCGCGCACGCCGGCCACCGCACCGGCCTCGAGGTCGTGGCCGGTCATCAGCGAGGCGTCCATCTCGACCCGCCCCTCGCTGGTCAGGACGGCGCCGCGTCCGGCGTTGAACTCCGGCGCATCCTCCAGCAGGGTGATCGCGGCGGTGACCGCGTCCAGCGCCGTGCCGCCTTCGCGCAGTACCGCATGACCGGCCCGGGCGGCCTCGGTCAGCGCGGCGCGGATCCGCGCTTCTCGCTCGGGCGTCATCGCTTCGCGCGAGATCGTTCCGGCGCCGCCGTGGATGGCAATGGCCACAGGACTCGCTGCGGGTGCATCGCCGGCCGGCGCCGCGTCGGCCGCTGCGCCGGATCCGGGGACCAGCATCGACATCAGCAGCGCAAGGGCCGGGGCGAGCAACGGCGCACACGGTCGGCGCGGCGGTCGGGGGGTGGTCAAGAATGCAGCGGGCATGGGCAGTCTCCTGAGCGCAACGAATTCGCGTGACGCAAGTGTAGAACACGGCCATCGCGGTCGTCCGGACTCCTCCGGGCCTGGCTCGACGACCAGCGGTCCGGGTCGTCAAGCGCTGCGCCGACACGATCGACAACGTTTCGTTCCGGCAACCGGCGTACACTTGCGCGCACATCGAAACAGGCGGATGCCCATGACGCCGACCATCACACTGTTCTACGCCGGGCTTTCGGCCCTGATTCTTCTCGGCCTGTCGGCGCGCGTTGTCGCGCTGCGCCGCAAGCACCAGGTCGGCATCGGGACCGGGGCGATCAACACCCTGGAGCGGGCGGTCCGCGCCCAGGCCAATTTCACCGAATACGTCCCGCTGGCGCTGCTGCTGATCGCGCTGCTCGAGCTCCAGGGCGTTGCCGGTGCGGTCGTGCACGCGCTCGGCGCGCTGCTGGTCATCGGGCGCGTGCTGCACGCGCTGGGACTGAACCGCTCGGCGGGCACCTCGATGGGCCGGCTGGTCGGCACGGTGCTGACCTGGCTGGTCCTGCTTGCCGGCGGGGCGGCCGCACTCGGCGTCGCGCTGATTCAGGGGCTGGGCTGAGCCAGGCCGGACCAGTACAGCGCGAACCAGATCTTGGGGTCGACCGCCGCGCCGGCCTCGACCCGATCGAGCAGCCAGTCGTGCACTTCAGCGCGCGGGATCCGGTGCACCGTGATGTCCTCGCTGGCGTCGCCGCCACCGTCGGAAACCCGCTCGAGCCCGGAGGCGCGGAAGAACACCGCGCACTCGTCGGTCATTCCTGCCGAGGTCGGGCAGCGCATCAGCAGTTCCAGCCGCCCGGCCCGGTAGCCGGTTTCTTCCTCGAGTTCGCGGGCCGCGGCCTCGCGTTCGGGCTCGTCGGCCTCGCCGGGCCGGTCGCCGACCAGCCCGGCCGGCAGTTCGAGACAGCGCTGGCGAACCGGTTCACGGTACTGCTCGACCAGCAGCAGTTCGTCGGCCTCGGTCCAGGCGATCAGGACCACGACCGTGGGGTGGACGCGCGTGGCAAACTCCCACCCTGAGCGCTCGCACAGGCGCAGGTAGCGGCCGGAATGAAGGGTTTCGGCGGTGTCGACCATCGGCGGGTTCTCGATCCATCGAGGGAACATTGTCGCACGCGCATGGTCGCAGCACCGTCCGCGCCGTGCATCGAGGCGGCGCATTCGAATTCATCGCAACGAGGACGACCGTTGAACCCACGAATCGCAATCCGCACCCCGCTGGCGCTGCTGGTGCTGGCCGCGCTGCTGCTGAACGCCGGCCCGGTTCCGGCCCAGCTGGCCCCGACCGCCACCCCGCCGACCGAGCTCAAGGACATGGGGCCGGGCGGCTCCCAGGTCGAGCTCGGCCGCTGGCTGACCCAGGCCGCTTCGGCCTACCAGGAAAACGACTACGATGCCTGGGTCCGGGCGCTGGAGCGGCTGCATTCGCTGCGTCCCTACAACGCCGACTTCATGCGCCAGCTCGTCGAGGGCTACGCCCGGATCGGTGATCGGTCCAAGGCCTTCAACATGATGCTCAGGATGCAGCAGCAGGGCCTGAGCGAGGACTGGAGCGCGGTCGACGGGCTGGATTCGATCCGGCCCTACCCGCTGTACGGACACCTGAGCCAGTTGATGGGCGAGGCCGGCCAGCCCTTCGGCAACGCCCGACTGGCCGTGGAGATTCCCGGCGAAATCGCGATGCCCGAAGCGCTGGCCTTCGATCCGGCCTCCGAACGGCTGTTCGTCGGCACGGTGCGCGATGGCGCGATCATGGTCCGCGGTCCGGACGACGAGGGGTTCGAGACCTTCGCCTCGCCGGACACCGTCGACGGACTGATGGCGGTGTTCGACCTGGTTGCCGACCCGGCACGCGGGCACCTGTGGGTGGCCACCGGCAGCACCAGCCAGTACCGCGGCGCGACCTCGGCCAATTTCGGCCGGACCTCGCTGATCCGGCTCGACCTGGCCAGCGGCGAGAAGCAGGCCGAGTTCCGGGTGCTGTCCGACGGCAAGCCGCACCTGCTCGGTGCCATGGCGCTGGCCGACGACGGCACGATCTACGCCGCCGACAACCTGACGCCGTTCGTCTATCGGCTGGCACCGGGCGAGACCCGGCCTTCGGTGTTTCTCGGCAATCCGGTGTTCACCGGCTTCCGCGGCATCGCGCTGTCGCCGGATGCCGCCAAGCTCTACGTCGCCGACTACGAGCTCGGCCTGTTCGTGTTCCAGACCGACGGCGAGCGCCGCGGCCTGCCGCTGCCGGCGCCGGACACCCTGAATCTCGGCGGCATCGACGGCCTGTACCGCTGGGACAACAGCCTGGTCGCGATCCAGAACGGGATTTCGCCGGAGCGGGTGCTGCGGCTGGACCTGGACGCCAGCGGCACGCGGGTCGAGAGCGTCGCACCGCTGGTCGTTGCCGATCCGCGTTTCGATATTCCGACCTTCGGAACGCTGGTCGGCGACGACCTGCTGATGCTGGCTTCCAGCCATTGGGACAAGGTCAGCGCCCAGGGTCAGCCGGTCGGTGGACCGCTGCCACCGGTCGCGGTGCTGCGCTCGGCGGTCAACGAGGCGCAGAACCTGGTCGTCGGCCAGGAGATGCTCGAGCAGATGAAACGGCAGTACGAAGCCCAACGGGCCCGCGAAGACGCCGCTGACGGCGAGGGCTGAGCGTCGTCAGCCGCCGCGCGAAAGGCGGTGCAGGCGCTGCCTGAGCGTCTGTCCGAAGCCGAGCCCGTCGAGCAGCGCGTCCAGCGCGTCGGGGTCGGGCCGAGTCCGCTCGACCGCCGGGTCGGCCTCGACCCGCTCGATGACCGCATCCAGGCCGGTCAGCTGCCGGGCCAGCCGAACCGTGTCCTGGTGCGTGCGCAGCCGCGGGATCAGCGACTTCGCACCGCGCAGGGTCAGGAACTGTAGCTCGTCGAGCCGTGCATACAGCGCCTCGAGGGTGCCGAAATGGCCGAGCAGGGCCGCGGCGGTCTTCGGGCCGATGCCCGGCACGCCGGGAATGTTGTCGACCGCATCACCGGTCAGGGCCAGGTAGTCGGCGATCTGATCGGGCCGGACGCCGAAGCGCTCGTGGACCCCGCCGGCATCCAGCCGGTTGCGCCTCGCGAAATCCCACCACGCGTCGTGCGGGCCGAGCACCAGCTGGGCCAGGTCCTTGTCGCCGGTGACCACGCAGATCGGGTGGCCGCGTTCGCGCCAGCAGCCGGCCAGCGTGGCGATCAGGTCATCGGCCTCGAAGCGATCGTCGACGTAGACCGGCAGACCCAGGCTGCGGGCCAGGTCCTTGCACCAGGCGAACTGCTGTTCCAGCTCCGGCGGCGCCGGATCGCGGTTGGCCTTGTAGTCCGGGTAGAGTTCGTTGCGGAACGACGAGGCCAGCGACTCGTCGAAGGCGACCGCGACGTGGCGCGAGCCGGTTTCCTCGAGAAACTCGCACAAGAAGCGGGCGAAGCCGTACACGGCATTGGTGGGCCGGCCCGACGGATCGCTGAACGCGTCGGGCATCGAGTACCAGGCGCGGAACACGTAGATGCTCGCGTCGACCAGGTGAACGGGGGGATTCGAAGCCGGCATGAGCGCATTATGCCCGCCCGGCCCCCGTTGCCGGCCGCTTCGCGCAGTCCCGGGTAGCCTGCCGACCGTGAACCGAAACCACGGATGAATGCAAACGGATGCCGATGAACTCGGATAAGCGCACATGCACAGGCGGGCCTGGAGCGGCCGCGCCCCGGCGAACCGATACCGGCCAGCCTTCGCCAGGCAGAGCCGGTCTTCCACGGTCGGGATTCCATCCTCGCGATCGGCTCGACTGCGGGCGGGCGGATTCCGCGCGAACGGGTCCGGCGAGTTCACTCGGCGCCACGCAGATGCAGACGATCCTGAAGCGGAGCAAGACAGATGAGCGATGAACCGACGAGCTCGTTTCCCGGCGACGGCGCCGCGCTGGTGCAGGGGGCCAGCCGCGGCATCGGCTCGGGATTCGTTCAGGCGCTGCTCGACGGCGGACGGTTCGAGCGGGTGATCGCGACCTGCCGGAACCCGGACGCGGCCGATGCGCTGAACGCGATCGACGATCCGCGCCTGAGCGTGATCGCGCTGGACGTTGCCGACGAGGCATCGATCCGGGCGGCTGCCGAGCGGGTCCGGGCGCTGGATCTGCCGCTGCGCCTGCTGCTGAACGTCGCCGGCGTGCTGCACGATTCGGTCGCTTCGCCGGAGAAGAAGCTCGAGGACCTGGACGCCGAGGCGCTGCACCACGTATTCGCCGTCAACGCGATCGGCCCGGCCCTGATGCTGAAGGTCTTCCGCCCGCTGCTGGCGCGGCGGGGACGGGTGGTGGTCGCGGCGCTGTCGGCACGGGTCGGTTCGATCGGCGACAACCGGCTCGGCGGCTGGTATGCCTATCGCGCCTCGAAGGCGGCGCTGAACCAGCTGCTGCGCACCGCGGCGATCGAGCTGGGCCGGCGCAACCGAAACGCGATCGTCGTGGCGCTGCATCCGGGCACCACCGATACCGGCCTGTCGAAGCCGTTCCAGGCCAGGGTGCCCGACGAGCAGCTGTTCCCGGTCGACCGGACCTGCCGCCAGTTGCTTGCGGTCATCGACCGGCTCGACGAGGGCGACAGCGGCGGGTTCAGGGCCTGGGACGGCTCGCGGATCGACTGGTAGGCCGTCGCTCAGCTCAGCGGATCGATCTCCGGCGGCGGCGCGGCGCGTTCGGCCGGGCAGAGGAACGGCTCGCCGTCGCGGCGGCCATGATAGAGATGGTCCTCACCGTCCACCGACAACCGGATCCAGACGCCGGGGACCAGCGCCTGGGTGTACATCATGCCCGGCTCCGGGCAGCCCATCGCCCCGTTGGGCCAGGTGACCGCGCGCCGCTCGAGCACCTCGACGCGGGCCTCGGCCACGCCGAGTCGCCGGGCCAGGTCGGCCCGCGCCAGGGCGGCGGCGCGTTCGATCGGGTTCGCCGGCGGCGTCGGGTCGGACGGCGTCTCGGTCATCGCCGGTTCGCGGCCGCCGCAGGCGGCAAGCACGGCGGCGGCCAACAGGACCGCGATGAGCGCGGCCCGAGCCGGCAGGCCGGGGCAGGGTCGGGGTCGGGGTCGGTCCATGGGCGTCTCCGGATCGGCGGCATCAGAACGGTTTGTACACGGCCAGTGCCACGATCGTAACGTAGACGCCGAGCGCAAGCAGGTAGACCAGCACCGCGCGTTCGCGTCGTTCGATCCGGAAGGCCGCGATCCCCAGCCCGATGTAGACCACCAGCAGGATCAGCTTCAGGCCCAGCCAGCCGGCCTCGGGCAGCGAATGGCGGAAGTGCAGCCAGAGCCCCACACCGGAGGCCAGCAGCAGCGTGTCGACCAGGTGCGGCCCGACCCGGACCGCCGGATGATTCAGCGGCCGGTCCAGCACGCGGCGGACGAAGCCGCGCAGCGCGAAGCCCAGCCCGCTGAACGCGGCCAGCAGGACATGGAGGGACTGGAGCAGCTCGATGGGGCGCACGGGATCGATCCGGACGGCGGGGCGTCGATTCTACCCCGACGATTCCAGCTCAAGGACTCCGGCCGCATGCACCGGGTACGCTGCGCAGCCCCGCGCGGTACGACAGTCTGGGACAATCGGAGCCCGGCCCCCCGTCTCCGTTCCGTCATGGCGAGTCAAGCACAGGTCCCCGAACCGTCGATCGATCCGCTGCTCGACGCGCAGGTCGAGGAGATTCTCGAACGCGTCGGCCGGCGCCTGGTGGTCGGTCTGCCGCTCGGCCTCGGCAAGCCGAACCGGCTGGTCAACGCGATCTATCGCCGGGCCTGTGCCGATGCCTCGATCGACCTCGAGTTCGTCACGGCCCTGTCGCTGGACCCGCCGCGGCCCGGGCACTGGCTCGAGGCGCGCTTGATGGCGCCGATCCTCGAGCGGCTGTTCGGCACCGACTACCCGCGGCTGGCCTATCTGGCCGACGCGCGCGCCGACCGCCTGCCGGGCAATGTCCGGGTCACCGAGTTCTACTTCCAGTCGGGCGCGGCGCTGGCCAGGCCGGCCCTGCAGCGCCACTACATTTCGTCGAACTACACCCACGTGGCGCGCGATCTGGTCGACCGCGGCGTGAACGTCGTGCTGCAGCTGGTCGCCCGGGCCCCCGACGGACGATTGAGCCTGGCCTGCAACCCGGACGTGACGCTGGACCTGATGACGCGACTGGCCAACCGCCCCGACCACCGGGTGTTCGCGATCGGCCAGGTCCACCCCGAGCTGCCGTTCCTGCCCGGCGATGCGGTGGTCGATGCCGACTTCTTCGACCGCCTGATCGAGCACGATCCCGATCAGCGCCTGTTCGCGCTGCCGCGCGGCCCGGTCTCGATCCAGGACCACGCGGTCGGCTTCCACGCCTCGCGGCTGATCGCCGACGGCGGCACGCTGCAGATCGGCATCGGCAGCCTGTCCGATGCCCTGGTTCACTGGTTGATCCTGCGCCACCGGCGCAATGCCGACTACCGGTCGCTGGTCGATGCCGCGCCGAAGTCGGGCTCGGCCGCGCTGGGCGACGACGCTCCGTTCGAGGCCGGGCTGTACGGCGCCAGCGAGATGTTCATGGACGGGTTCATGCACCTCTATCGCGCCGGAATCCTGAAGCGCGAGGTGTTCGACGACCTGACCGTGATGCGCCGTGCGAATGCCGGCATGGCCGTCGAGGGCGCGGGCCGCGGCGCGTTGATGGACGGCGGCTTCTACCTGGGCAGCCGCGCGTTCTACGATTTCCTGGCCGGTCTCGACGATGCCGAACGCGAGCGCTTCCGGATGCATGGTGTGAGCCGCATCAACCAGCTCTACGGCGGCCGCGAGGCCCTGGAGCTCGAGCAGCGCCGGCACGCCCGGTTCGTCAACACCTGCATGATGATGACCGCGACCGGCGCTGCGGTCTCCGACGGGCTGGCCGACTACCAGGTGGTGTCGGGCGTGGGCGGTCAGTACAACTTCGTCGCCATGGCCCATGCGATGGACGACGGCCGCTCGGCGCTGATGCTGCGCGCGACCCGCGAGCGCAAGGGGCAGACCACCTCGAACATCGTCTGGCAGTACCCTCACCAGACCATTCCGCGCCATCTGCGCGATCTGGTCGTCACCGAATACGGGATCGCCGACCTGCGCGGCCGCACGGACGAGGAGTGCATCCAGGCGATGCTCTCGATCACCGATGCCCGCTTCCAGGACGAACTGGCCGACCAGGCGCGGCGGGCCGGCAAGCTCGATCCCGCCTGGCGGATTCCGGAGGCCTGGCGCGCCAACCTGCCGGAGGCCCTGGAACGCCGGTTCGGCACCGCCCGGGGGGCGGTGCCCAGCTACCCGTTCGGCAGCGATTTCACCGAGGTCGAACAACGCCTGATCCCCGCGCTGCAGTGGGTCAAGGCCCGGTCGCGTTCGAAGTGGCGGGTGCTGGTCGAGGCTCTGCGCGGTGGCCGGGGCGACCACTCGGCCGAGCTGGCCCGGCTCGGCCTGGACACGCCCGAGTCGATCGGCGAGCGGGTGACGGCGCGAGTGGTGGCGCGCGCGCTGGACGAAACCGCCGACGCGGTGCGCTGATCCGGGTCAGTCGTCCCCGGCCGGCCCGTCCTCTTCCGGGTTGCTGTCGGCGGCGCGTGCAGCGTCATCGTCGGGCGCGAAATACAGCACGGTCCAGCCGGCCGAAGGCTCGAAGGCCTGTTCGTCGGAATACAGCCGGAGCTGACCGTCGGGCCCCAGCGCGCCGAGCAGCAGCCAGTCGTCGACCGGTTCGCCCATCCGGTCGACGAAATCATCGAGACCGTACTCATCGGTCAGTCGGGTGGTCTGGATCGTCCAGCCGGCGTCCAGGCGATCGACCAGCGTCTCGAAGCGCGCCTCGCCGTCGAACGCGATCTGGCCGCGCTGCTCGACGTTGAGCTGGCGCGATTCGTGGTCACCGTCTTCATGGGTCGCCAGCTGGAAGGTGCGGTGGCGGCCGAACTCGTGGCCCAGCGCCTTGCAGACCAGCGCGTTGTAGAAGTCGTTGTCGGTCGCGCACAACAGGTGGCCGAGGTGCTGGTCCTCGAGCTCCAGTTCGGCGTGTTCGGACAGGATCTCGCCGTAGTAGGTCTCGATGCCTTCCATCCGCGCTTCGCGCAGTCGACGGAACGACCCGTCGACGATCATTGCCTCGTACTCGTGCTGTTTCAGCGTCGATGCCAGCGCCACCGACCAGCGCGATGCGCCGACGATCAGCAGGCCGTTGGCGTGCTTCGCGGCCAGGTCGAGCTTCTGCCCCAGCCAGCCGAGGGTCAGCCCATGGGCCAGCACGGTGATGAGGATCACCGCGAACACCACCGGCAGCAGCAGTTCGGCGTCGGCGTGGCCGGCGGCGACCAGGTCGGGCCCGAAGATGCCCGCGGTGGCCGCCGCGACGATCCCGCGCGGCGCAATCCATGCCAGCAGCCAGCGATCGTTGCGCTGGATCGGCGCCCCGATCGTGCTCAGCAGGATGGTCACGGGTCGCAGCACGAACAGCACCACCAGCAGCAACAGCACGATGCGGAGATCGATCATCGCCAGCGAGTCCAGGGTCAGCTGGCTGGGAATGACGATGAACAGCACCGACAGCAGGATGATCGTGAGGTTTTCCTTGAACCGCTGAAGCTCGGCCCGCTCGCCCAGCGGCAGGTTGCCGAGCACCACCCCCATCACCGTGACCGACAGCAGGCCGGCCTCGTACTGGTAGGCGTTGCCGGCCTCGAACACCACCAGCACCAGGACCATCAGCAGCGGCGGCTTGAGGTGCTCGGGGACCCAGCCGCGCTGGAACGCCAGGCCGGTGATCCAGCCGGCGGCTGCGCCGAGACCGCCGGCGACAACCAGCGCCGAGCCCAGCGCGAAGGCGGTTTCGGCCAGCGTTTCGCCTTCGACCGTGAAGTACTGGAACGCCAGCACCGCCAGCAGCACGCCGACCGGGTCGTTGACGATGCCTTCCCACTTGAGCAGCGATGCGCTGCGGTTGTTCAGCCGAGCCTGGCGCAGCAGCGGCGCGATCACGGTCGGGCCGGTCACGACCAGGATCGCGCCCAGCACCCAGGCCACCGGCCAGCTGATGCCGCCGACGTAGTGCGCGGCGAGCGCCCCGAGAATCATCGCGATCGGCGGTGCGATCAGGGTCAGCCGGCCGATGCCGTGGCCGACCCGGCGGAACTCGCCGAGCTTCAGGTCCATGCCGCCTTCGAACAGGATGATCGCCACGCCCAGGCCGATCATGCTGGTCAATTCGTCGCCCGTCATCGAGAACTCGACGATCCCCAGCGCCGGGCCGAGTACCAGGCCGGCGGCGATCAGGACCACGATCGCCGGCAGCCGCAGCCGCCAGGCCAGCCATTGGCTGGCCAGTCCGGCCGCCAGGATCACGAGCGTCAGCGTGGCAGTCTCCATCGTGCGGCTCGGGGCGCTCGATTGGCGCGTGCGGGGGGATGACTTAGAATCGCACGATCGCCGCGATGGATGCAAAACCGATGACGTTCCTGCGCACGCTGCCTGTTTCGCTGCTCGCCCTGGGCCTGGTCGCCTGTTCCGAGCCTGCCGAGCCGCCGGTTCCGCCGGCCGCCGAGCCGACCACCGAGTCGACCACCGATGCATCGACCCGCCCGCCGGATGCACTGGCCGGCAACGGTCCCGAGCTGCTCGTCGACCGCGACCGCCTGGGCATCTATCACCCGGTCGAACTGACCGCCGACCTGTCCGGTCTGAGCGACGATCAGCGCGAGATGCTCCGACGTCTGATCGAGGCCGGTTTGCTGATGGAGCGCCTGTTCTGGCGCCAGGCCTTCGGTGACCCGACGCCGCTGCGCGAGGCCATCGACGATCCGGAGCTGCTTCGCTTCGTCGATCTGAACTTCGGCCCCTGGGATCGGCTGAACGGCAACGCGCCGTTCCTGGCCGGGTACGGCCCGAAACCACCGGGCGCGCGGTTCTATCCCGACGACATGACGCGCGAGGAATACGCGGCGTGGAACGAGCCGAACAAGGACGATCCGTACAGCCTGGTTCGCCGCGACGAAGCCGGCGAGCTGGTGCTCGTGCCCTACCATCAGGCGTTTCCGGTCGAACTCGGCCGGGCCGCGGTATTGCTGCGGCAGGCCGCCGCGCTGGCCGAGTCCGAGGCCTTCGCGACCTACCTGGCGCTGCGCGCCGATGCGCTGCTGACCGGGGACTACCGGCCGAGCGACATGGCCTGGATGGACGTGCGCGACAACGACATCGAGCTGGTCTTCGGTCCGATCGAGAACTACGAGGACCAGTTGTTCGGCATTCGCACGGCCTTCGAGGCCTTCGTGCTGATCAAGGACCGCGCCTGGTCGGAGCGCCTGTCGCGCTATGCCGAACTGCTGCCTGCGCTGCAGCGCGGCCTGCCGGTCGACGAGGCCTACAAGGCCGAGCAGCCGGGCACCGATGCCGACCTGAACGCCTACGACGCGATCTTCTACGCCGGCGACGCCAACGCCGGTGCCAAGACCATCGCGATCAACCTGCCGAACGACGAAGCCGTCCAGCTGGAGAAGGGCACCCGTCGGCTGCAGCTGAAGAACACCATGCGGGCCAAGTTCGATCACATCCTGGTGCCGATCGCCGAGCTGCTGATCGACGAGCGGCAACTGCCCAACATCACCTTCGACGCGTTCTTCGCCAACGTGATGTTCCACGAGGTCGCGCACGGGCTCGGCATCAAGTTCACCATCGACGACGGTCGCCCCGTGCGCGCGGCGCTGGCCGAGCATCAGTCGGCGATCGAGGAAGGCAAGGCCGACATCCTCGGCCTCGACATGATCGAGCAGCTGGTCGCGATGGAGGAATGGGACGGCGAGCTGATGGACCACTACGTGACCTTCCTGGCCGGGATCTTCCGTTCGGTCCGGTTCGGGGCCTCGTCGGCGCACGGCCGGGCGAACATGGTGGCGTTCAACTGGTTCCGCGAAGCCGGCGCGTTCCGCCGCGATGCCGACACCGGCCGCTACACGGTCGACCGCGCGGCCTTCGAACAGGCGGTCAACGGCCTGTCGAACCGCATCCTGACCCTGCAGGGCGACGGCGATTACGAGGCGACCGGTGCATTTCTCGAACGCTACGCGGTGATGCCGGAGCAGCTTGCCGCCGACCTGGCCCGGGCCGAAGCCTCGGGCATCCCGGTCGATATCCGGTTGATCCAGGGACCGGACCTTGTCGGTCTCTGAGTCGATGTCGCAGGTCGCCCGTCGTTCGCCGTGGTCGTCGCGCCGTTGATCCGCGGCCTGCTTCTCGCCGCGGCGCTCTGGACCGGCGCCGCGCCGGCCTCGACGCTGACCGGACAGCCGGTCATCCAGCGCTTCACGCCGGATCTCGACGTCTATCCGTCGTCGTTCGCGGTCGCCCAGGACGAAGCCGGCATCGTCTACGTCGGGGGCGTGGACGGCCTGCTGTCGTTCGACGGCAGTCACTGGTATGCGCACACCCGGCAGTACGACGATTTCGTCCGCTCGCTGGCCCTGGACCCGGCGGCACGGCGTCTCTACGTGGGCGGCTACGATGCCTTCGGCTATTTCGAAACGCCAGTGGCGCCGAACGCCGAGTTCGTCGACCTGACCGAACGGGTGGCCCCGGAGGATGCCGAGTTCGCCGATGTCTGGGCCGTGCTGGTCGCGCCGGAAGGCATCTTCTTCCAGGCGCTCAACCACCTGTTCCGCTACGATCCGGTCGCCGACACGCTGGAGACGTTTCGCCATCCCGGACGATTCGGCGCGATCGCCCGCTTCGACGGCGAGGTGGTCGTGCAATACCGCGGCGAAGGCCTGCGGCGCTGGACCGGGGCCGGCTTCGAGCCGATCCCGGGAACCGGATCGCTGAGCGAGCAGATCTTTCAGCTGGTACCGCTGGACGACGGCGGGGCCCTGACCTTTTCGCGCGACGGGCGTTGGCTGCGGGTCGGTGCCGACGGTGTGACGCCGTTTCCGGTGCCGCCCGGCCTGCCGGCATCGAGCGAGTTCAGCACCGCGATGCCGACGCCCGAGGGGCGGATCGCGATGGGCAACCGCTTCGGCGAGGTCTGGTTCCTCGATCCGGGCACCGGCGCAAGCGAGGCGGTGCGGGTGTCGACCGACTGGATCTCGGGCCTGGCGGCGTCGCCGGAAGGCGGCCTGGTCATCCAGACCGATCACGAGACGCTGCACCTTCGCTGGCCGTCGCGCTGGACCCGGCTGGGACCGGCCGATGGGCTGAGCGGCATGATCCACGAGGTGCTGGAATGGAACGGTCGCTGGATCGCGATCACCAACGCCGGCGCGCTTGCCCGTTCCGCCGACGGCGCGGGCTTCGAACCGCTGGGCTGGACCGATTTCGAGGCCTGGGACCTGCTTCCGCTGGGCGACGGCACGGCGCTGTTCGCCGAATCCTACGTGCTCAAGCACGTCGACGCCGACGGCGTGCTGCGTGCTTTCGACACGATCCAGTATCCGCGCATCGTGCTGGCCAGCCGGGCCGAACCGGGCCTGTACTACGTCGGCACCGAGTTCGGGCTGGCGGTGCTGCGTCGCGACGGCGAAGCGTGGTCGGTGCTGAAGGGCAACGACGACGAGGCCGAACTGGTGGTCTCGTTGTACGAGCTCGGGCCGGGCGAGGTGCTGGCCGGTACCGATACCGACGGCCTGCAGCGGCTCCGGCTCGATGCCACCCGAACGGCCTATGCCGAACGGGCGGTGTACGCTGAGGACCGCATCGACTACGGCCCGTATTCGAGCGCCGAACTGGTCACGATCGACGACGAGCCGCACGTCGTCACGATGGGGGGAGTCTGGCGCTACCGGGATGGCGACCTGGTTGCGCGCGATCTCCCGGGCTTCAATGAACTGCGGCGCGACTCGTTCCTGTCGCTGAACCAGTCGCCGGACGGCACCCTGTACGCGTGGGACGAGCGTCGACTGTTCCGGTTGCGGCCGCCGAACGTCTGGCAGGAGTTCGATATCGCCCCGGTGATGCGGGGCGCGCTGGGCTCGCTGACGCACGATTCGGAGGGTCGGTTGCTGATCGGGATGCTGGGCAGCCTGGTGCTGCACGACCCCAGCGCTCCGGTTTCGCCCCACCCCGGGCTGGCCTCGATGCTGCGCAGCGTGACCTATCGCGACGGCGAGACGCCGGAGCGTTTCCTGGATCTGGAGCAACATCACGCACTGGAGCCGGCGGGTCGGTTCGCGCTTCGGTTCGAGTTCACGCTGCCGGGCCTGGACGGTCGCGACGATATTGCCTACCAGGCGCGATTGACCGGCTTCGAAACCGGCTATTCCGGCTGGTCCAGCACCGACCACTGGACGTATTACGACCTCGAGCCCGGGGTCTACGCGTTCGAAGCCCGCGCCCGCGACGCACTCGGACGGATCACCGTGATCGACCCGTTCGAGTTCGAGATCGTCCCGCCCTGGACCCGCAGTGCCTGGGCCGAGGGTCTGAAGGTGGCCGGCCTGGGCGTGGTGCTGGCGCTGCTGGTCTGGCTGCTGATGCGGGCCCGGCTGTGGCGACTGGAGGCCGAGCGCCAGCGCCTGAGCGCGATGGTCGATGAGCGCACCCGGGCGCTGGAGGCGGCGAATCGGCAGCTGAAGGTGCTGGCCGAAGTGGACGACCTGACCGGCGTGGCCAACCGCCGCCGGCTCGACGCCTTCCTGCGACAGGCGCTGGATCGCTGCCGCCGCCGGCACCGGCCGCTGGCCGTCGCGCTGGTCGACCTCGACCGCTTCAAGCCGTTCAACGATCGGCACGGCCACCTGGCCGGCGATCGCGCGCTGCGCAGCGTCGCCGAATCCCTGGATCGCGTGTTCGGCGACGACGAGCGACTGGTCGCGCGCTTCGGCGGCGACGAGTTCGTGATCGTGATGCCCGGGGTCGATCGCGACGAGGCCGTGGCGCTGGCCGAGCAGGCGCGTTCGGCGCTGAAATCGCTCGGGGTGGACCTGAAGTTCTCGATCGGCATCGCGGTGGCCGGCATCGGCAGCCGGCCGGAGCCGGCCGAACTGGTCGAGGCGGCCGACCGGCAGATGTACGTGGCCAAGAAGGCCGGGCGCGACGGGGTGTCGGTGACCACGCTCGAGCGAGCGCCGGGCGATTCGGCCGACTGACCGGGTCGGGTCGGCCTCACCGATCGAGCGGAGCGACCACCCGGCGGGCGATGGCCCGCGCCGTGGCGTCGGGGTGCTGCATCCAGGTGAAGTGGTCGATCCGCTGGTGCTTGTCGCCGGCGGTGATCGTCTGGCGAGTGACGGTGCAGCGCGGCAGCTTGGCCAGCAGCCAGTCGGTCGATGCGGCCGGGACGAAGCCGTCGTGTTCCATGGCGATGACATGCACCGGCTTTTCGAGCGCGGCCAGCGTCGGGTCCTCGTTGCGTTCGGGGCGGCCCCAGGCGTAGCGCCCGCTGCGGCCGGTCCGGGCCCAGTCGATCATCAGCTGCCGGGCTTCGGTGCCGGCGAAGCCGAGCCGGCGCCCCGGGTAGTAACCGAACACCCGCGCGATGGCCGGCAGCAGGTGCAGCATGCCGAGCAGGCCAAGACCGGTGAACCGCGGGAAGCAGCGCCAGTACGGTGATCCGCCGGCAATGACCAGCAACCCGGCGATGCCCTCGGGGTGCCGGGCAGCCGCCAGGCAGGCCAGTTGCGAGCCGAGGCTGTGGCCGGCCAGCCACAGCGGTGCGCCGGCCGCCGCGCTGCGCGCGGTGGCCAGCGCGGCGGCCAGGTCGAGGTCGAGCAGTTCGTCGTAGCCCCAGTCCACGCCGCGTCGGGCACGCCACGACGAGGCCCCGTTGCCGCGCCACTCGTGGATCAGCAGCCTGAGGCCGCGGCGCTCGAGCGCGTGACCGAGCGGGATCAGGTTGCGTGCACTGATGCCCATGCCGGGCAACAGCAGCACGGTCGGCCGGCCGGCCGGGCCGATCTCGATGACTTCGAACCGGTGACCGTCCGCGGCTTCGACGGGTAGGGCGCGCTGATCGTGGGCCATGCGACTCCCCGTGCGAGCTACTGGACCAGCGAGATGCCGAGGCCCACCGTGGTCTGTCGGTGGTTGTAGTCGATCAGGGTTTCGCCGTAGCCGCTGAACACCTGCAGGTAGGCCTTGAGATCGCCGTACAGCGGGTAGTGCCAGTCGAACTGCATCGCGCCGCGGCGCTCGCCGGGCGCCCAGCGGCCCATGATGCCGAAGTCGTGCCGGCCGCGCGACCAGTCCAGCCGGATGTCGCCCCAGCCCATGTAGTCCTCGATGTCGGGATTGTCTTCGCTGCTCTTTCGGATCTCCCACCACGGCCGGACCACCAGTCGCAGGTCATCGCGCTCGAAGCCGAACGCGGCATAGACCCGGTTCCAGCTGCGCGACAGCGGGTCGGCGCGGCCGTTGGACTGGTGGACGAAGCCGAGGTTGACCATCTGCCAGCGCCAGCCCAGCAGGTCCAGTCCGGTCCGGACGCTGGCAAACAGTTCCGGTGCGTAGTTGGTCTCGCGGAACGGTTCGGACTCGATCGAGTTGTAGGCCTGCCAGTTGGATTGCTGGGTGTAGGCGGCCCACAGGTCGACGTTGTCGCCGATCAGGTTGTCGGCAAGCTTGGTCTTCAGGCTGAGCTGGAACTTGATCTCGACCGGGTCGAGGTTGCGTCGCTCCGGCGGGAGCGCGCCGGGCAGATCGACGAACGGTCGCTCGTTCGGGCGGGACGACCAGCGGCCCGGCAGCAGATAGACCGGCTCGTGCCGCCGGACGTGGAGCAGGCCGCCGTGCGTTGCATCGTCGAGTTCGTGTTGGCGGACCATCCGGCTGCGCGATAGCGGCGTGTCCTCGATCGCCGCGAACGACCGGGCGTTCGCGGAGACAATTTCACGGCGGTCCGACTCGGAGGGCTCGGACTGCGACGTGGCCCGCTGCGGCGTCCGGGTCACGCTGGCGCCGGGCAGGGCGTCGTAGCATGCCAGGCGTCGCTCGGGGTCGTCCAGCGCGCGGCAGGCGTCGACGGCTTCGTGCAACGAGGGCCGGGTCGAGGCCTCCCCGGTGACGGTGCACAGCGCGAGGAAAACGACCAGCGCCGGGATGACAGGCCTGTTGCAAAACGGGCGGTGCATGGAATACCCTCGAAGAGCAAGCCCCATATTCTGCATGATCACTGGGAACCATTCGCCAAAAACCATTCGAGTGCGAACCACCCGAGGGAGAACACCATGATTCGCAAGGGACTTATCGTTGCCGCAGTGGCCGCTGCCGCTACCGTGGCCTGGGCACAGGAAGCCAAGGAACCGCCGCCGTCCGGCAACAGCGTCGGCCCTGACCGTGGCGTGATTTCGGACAACTTCGGCTACACGTTCACCGATTCCGCGTCGGGCGACTGCGCATTCGATTTCATCGACATCGCCTCGACCGGGGCCAGCGTCGTTGCACCGGGGGTCGACGACGGTGCGTCCGCGCCGGTCCCGATCCCGACCGATTTCGATTTCTATGGCACCCAGGTCACCGACCTGGTGATGGCGTCGAACGGCTACCTGTCGACCGACCCGACCGATACCGGACCGGACCTGTCCAATGACTGCCCGCTGCCGGCAGCGCCCAGTTCGGGAGGCGGCGCCCGCATCTACCCCCTGAACGACGACCTGGTCGCTACGGGCGGGGGCTTCTACGAGTATTTCGCCTCCTGCCCGCGCGCTTCGGACCAGTTTCCGCTCAACGGCCTGGGCTGCCACGTGTTCCAGTGGGAAGGCGCGACGCACTTCGGCGGCGGCGGTCCGTTCACCTTCCAGGTCGTGCTGTACGACGAAAGCTACGAGATCGTCTTCCAGCACCTGGGGGGCAACTCCGAGGAAGGCAGCGGATCGACGACCGGCATCCAGAACGCCGCAGCCGACGATGGCCTGACCTACGCCTGCGACACGGCGGCGACGATCGTGGCCGATTCGGCCCAGTGCTTCATCCACCCGGCCCCGTCCGCCGTCGGCATCGGCGAGCAGGCCATTCCGACGATGAGCCGGACCGGCCTGATCGCCATGGTCCTGGTGCTGATGGCGCTGGGCGGGATCGTGCTGGTGCGCCGCGCCGGCTGATCCGCCGGGCCGCATCGCCGCTCGATCCGATCGAGCACGAAAAAAGCCCCGACCGCCGCGGTCGGGGCTTTTTCGTTGTCTGGTGGGCGATGCTGGGTTCGAACCAGCGACCCCTGCCGTGTGAAGACAGTGCTCTCCCGCTGAGCTAATCGCCCGAGCCGCGTAGTGTACCCGAACCCGCCGCGCCGGGAAACACCCTCGATCGCCGGGCGCGCCGGTCAGCCGGCCCGCATCACGGCCCGGTAGGCGGCCGGAATCACCAGCAGGGTCAGCGCCGTCGAGGCGATCAGGCCGGAGATGATCGCCCAGGCCATCGGTGGCCAGAGGGTGGGACCGTACCTGGTCCAAGAAAGCCAGCTATTCGCCTCGCTGGGGGCTATTGAAGGAGCCGCGTGGACTTTATTGATCGACTCCCATATGAAAGTGTAGCGTCCATTTGGGGTGTTGATTAGTGTTGCCATTTGGAGTAGGAGGATCAAAACTGACGGTTAGTGCCTATAACGATTTGGACTCAGTCAGTGTTTTCGCGGGTGCTGAATGGTTCGCCATGCAGTGCTCGGTCGCGATGTGCTTGATTGTCGCGCTTCCAACAATTTCGCTTGGTCAGTGCATTCCAGCTACCCACCCGACGGAACCGACTGGGAACTCTACAGCCAGTACTGCAGTTTGGACGGAAACGAACTGGGAGTCCTGGTATCAGTCGATGGCCACCCTCGTGAATTCAGGTGTCGATCCGGAAGGGGTCTATTGGCTTCTGCGGCACGACGTCGATCTGCTCTCTACCGCGGAGCCGCTGCTTGCCACCATTGACTTTCCGCCCCCGCCCGGTGGCGTAAACCCCGGGCCCGGCGGGGGCGGTCTTATCGTCAACGGGGAATTGGACGCTCCAGGAGCGAATCAGCTTCGCTTCACCTCGGGGGGACCAGACGATCGAAAGCTGTTACATGCCCGCTCAACGAGAAAGCTTGATCCGTCTACACGGAATCGATCCAGCCACCTTTCCTCAGGGCATATCAGTTGGTGTCCCACCTGGATGGCTTGGCCCCGGCTTGGTCGCATTGGGTAGAAGCCTTCGACGTGTTCCTCATCCGTATGCTCGAGCAGCTGCCGGCGCACTTGAAGATGCTGGAGCAGTGCTGTCTCTCTGGTGGGCGATCTTTCACGGAGAGGATGACGAGGAACAAGACGATGAGTAAACCCGCGTGCTGCTTGATGCGAAGCCTGGGGCGTGAGGGCAGCATTTGACCACTGGCGGCTTACGAGGCGGAGGTCGACTTCGATGAACCTGAGAAAACTCGCGAAGCAGTGGGCTCTTTTACAAGTGAAAGGAGGCGCACGGAGTCCGGGTCGGGCCGTCAGCTCGATCGTCAAGGGTCTGATTTTCGTGGGGCTTCAGTTCGTGATCGACGCGCCAGGGTTTTTGCTGGGCTTCATCGGATTGCTTTTCCTGGTTGATGGCGTGTGCGAATTCGAACGAGCGGGCTTTCTTCTTCTTCTGGACGAAGTCGACGACGATTCAAACGGTCGATCGGCGTCGGACGAGGTTCGAGAACAATGATGAACGCCGCCGAATGGATCGGAGCGGCCTCTGCAGGCCGCAGAATCGACTGCGGCCAGCCCCATCTCCCGCATCGCGGCCAGTCGCGCAATGCGGGCGGATTCTTCGGTTGGGCGGCGTGATGTGCTTGTTCGCGGGCCGGTAGAGACTGCGGATCGGAAGCCGGTCGAGATCATTCCTGCCCAGGGATTCGGTACACCAGCCGATACAGCGCCGGAATCACCAGCAGGGTCAGCGCCGTCGAGGCGATCAGTCCCGAGATGATCGCCCAGGCCATCGGCGGCCACAGCGTCGATTCGGTCAGGGTCAGCGGCAAGAGGCCGAGCACGGTGGTGGTCGTGGTCATGACGATCGGCCGGGTCCGGCGCTCGATGGCCGCGCGGATCGCTTCGTCGATCGTCCGTCGATGCTCGGTCCGTTCCTGCTGGGCGCGGTCGAGCAGAACGATCGCATTGTTGACCACGATGCCGACCAGCGCGACCACGCCGAGCATCGCGGTAAATCCGAACGGCTGGCCGGCCAGCAGCAGCCCCGGCACCACGCCGACGGCGGCCAGCGGCACCGAGACCAGCACCAGTGCGGTCAGGCGGAAGGAATTGAACTGCCAGAGCAGGAAGGCCAGCAGCAGCACGATACCGACCGGCAGGGCCGAGAACAGCGCGGTGTTCGCGTCGCCGGCTTCGGCCGCTGCGCCGCCGATCACCAGTTCGACCGTGTCCGGCAGCGACGCCTCGCGCATCCGCGCCTCGAAGGCCTCGAGCACGGTGTAGACGGTTGCGCCCTCGGCGGTCTCGGCCAGCACCGCGGTCAGCCGGCGCAGGTTGCGGTGTTCGATGACGGCCGGCTGGAAGGCCAGCGTCGGGCGTACGAACTGGGCCAGCGGAATGCGCCGGCCGTCGGCGGCCTGAACTTCCAGGCCGGCCAACGCCTCGGCCGCGAAGCGCTCGCCCTCCGGGGCGCGGATGCGCATGTCGATCGGTTCGCGGCCGTCGCGCCAGACCGAGAACGAGCGGCCCAGCGTGGCGTCGGCCAGCAGTCGCGAAATCTCGGCGCGCGAGACGCCGAAACGGGCCGTCTCGGCGGTGTCGATCGCGAAATCCAGCGTCGGCATGCCGGTGCCGAGCCGATGGCGGACGTCCTCGGCGCCGGGCACCGAGCGCAGCACCCGCATGACGGTCAGGGCGGCCTCGTAGAGTGCATCGGGGTCGTTGCCGAACAGCCGGATCTCGATCGGCGCCTCGATCGGTGGGCCCTGGCCCAGTCGATGGGCGATGACCTGCGCTTCGGGGATCGCCAGCGGCGCATCGCGGCGCAGCTCGTCCATCAGCGCGGGCAGGTCGCGCTGGTCGCGCGAGATCACCACGAGCCGGGCCCGGTGGGGCACCGCCGGGACCTCCATCAGGTTGTAGAAGAAGCGCGGGCCGCTGGCGCCGGCGAACACGTGGACCGCCTCGACGTCGTCGCGCGCGCGCAGCGTCGCGGCCAGGCCGGCGGCCTGCAGCGCCGAGTGTTCGGTCCGCGTGCCCTCCGGGAAGTGCAGGTCGACGATCAGCTGGTTGCGGTCGGTCGACGGAAAGAAATCACGCGGCAGCAACTGGGTCAGCAGCCCCGAGCCGATGACCAGTGCCAGCGCCACGGCCAGGATCGTGCCCGGCCGCCGGGTGGCCAGGTCGCCGAGCCGCCGGCCCAGCGCGGCGAACGCGTGCGAGCGCCGATCGGCGTCGGTCCTGGCCTTCAGGACCATCGAGCCGGACAGCGGCGTGACGATCAACGCGTAGACCAGGCTGACCGTGAGCACCAGCATGACCATGATCGGAATGCCGCGGGTGAAATCGGCGGTGTCGCCGCGCGACAGCAGCAGCGGGGTGAAGGCCGCCAGCGTAGTGCCGGTCGCGGCGGTCAGTGGCCCGGCCAGCTCGCGCACCGCGGCGGCCGAGGCCGCGGCCCGGCGCAGCCCGCGGTCGAGGTGGTACTGCAGGTTCTCGGCCATCACGATGGCGTTGTCGACCAGCATGCCCAGCGCGATGACCATGCCGGCGATCGCCATCTGGTGCAGTACCCCGCCGCCCATGGCGAACAGCGCCAGTGCGCTGAACGTGACCAGCGGCAGCAGGCTGGCGACCAGCAGGCCCAGCCGAAATCCCATGAACAGCAGCAGCACCAGGGCGACGGTGGCCACACCGATGCCCAGCGAACGGCCCAGTTCGGACAGCCGCTGCTCGACCCAGCGCGGTTGGTAGAACATTTCCTCGATCGCCAGCGGCGCATAGCTCGGCCGGAGTTCGTCGACGAGCGCGCGGACCTGGCGACCGAAGTGGACCGCGTTGACCGTGTCGTCCGGGATCACGATGCCGAGGCCGACCGCGGCGCGGCCGTCCATCCACATCCGCTCGGTGGCCGGTTCGCTCGGCACGACCCGGACCGAGGCCAGCTCCGACAGCGGCACCAGGCTGCCGTCGGCAAGCCGGATCGGCGTGCCGGTCAGCTCGCTCAGCGATTCGAAGTCGCTGGCCGGATTGATCAGCAGCGAGCGGCCATCGACATCGAGACTGCCGCCGGCGACGGTCTCGTTGCGCTCGGCCAGTTGCTCGATCAGTGCGCCGGGCGACAGCTCGGCGGCGCTGGCCCGGGCCGGGTCGATGCGGACCAGCAGCTGTTCGCCGGGGTCGGCCAGCAGCTCGATGCGAGCGATGTCGGTGATCCGGAACAGGTCGCGCCGGAGCTGGCGCGCGGCCTCGAGCAGCTCGAGCAGGTCATCGGAACCGGTGATCGCCAGCACGATGCCGTGGGCGTCCATCGAGCGGTCGTCGAGCCGGGTCTCGCCGGCGTCGGGCGGAAAGCGCGCCTCGGCGCGGTCCAGCGCCACCCGGACCCGGTCCCATGCTGTATCGGTGTCGTAGACCGACTGGTCGAGCCCGACGGTGAGGACCGCCACGCCGAGCCGCGCGGCACCGATGATCTCGACCACGTGCTCGACCTGGGCCAGCTCTTCCTCGAGCGGATCGAGGATCAGGCGCTCGACCTCGGCCGGCTCGGCGCCCGGCCACTGGACGACGACCTGGGCATAGCGGTACGGGAAGAACGGGTCCTCCTGGCGGTCCATCGTGAACCAGGCCAGCGCGCCGAGCAGGGACAGCAACAGCACGGTGGCCAGGACCAGCCGGCGCCGATCCAGCGCAGCGCGGATCCAGCTCACTCGGTGCGCCCGGCGTCGAGCAGCCGCACCGGCTCGCCGTCGAGCAGCTGGGCGTGGCCGCTGACGATGACCGGATCGTCGACGGCCAGGTCGCCGAACACCGTCGCGTACCGGCCCTGCAGACGGCCGACGTCGACGGCGACGTGCTCGGCCCGGCCGTCCCGCACACGGACCACCCGACTGACCCGGGTGCCGGGGTTGAGGACGGCCGCCAGCGGCACGCCAACGCCGGCCGGCGCAGCGAAGGCCAGCTCGACGTCGACCGCATCACCGGGAACGAGCTCGGCATCGGCGTCCAGCGCCAGCACCGCCGGCGCGGTCCGGCCCGGCGCGGCCTGGCCCAGGCCGGTCAGCCGCGCGCCGAAACGGCGGCCATCGTCGATCCGACGCACCGGGCGGTCGAGTGGATCGCGCAGGGTCGCTGCGCGGTGCGCGGGTAGCCGGATCTCGACTTCCAGGGCATCGGCATCGGCCAGGTCCAGCACCGGCTGGCCGGCCGCGGCGAAGTCGCCGGGCTCGAGGTGCAGCTCGCTGACCCGGCCGGCGAACGGCGCGCGCAGGCCGGCCTCCTCCAGCTGGGCCACCGCTTCGTCGAGCCGCGCGCGGGCCTGGTCCAGCGCCGCGGCGGCGGCGTCACGCTGGGCCCGGACCTGCTCCAGTTCGTCCGGTGCGATCAGCTCGCGTTCGACCAGTCGCCCGAGTCGTTCGGTATCGCGCTCCAGCTGATCACGTCGCGTCTCGGCTTCGGCCACCGCGGCGCTCGCAGCGGCCACGCCCGGCTGCAGCGCGGGATTGTGCAGCACCGCCAGCAGCTGGCCGGCGGCAACCCGTTCGCCGCGCTCGACGCGGCGTTCGGCCAGGTAGCCGGACTGCAGGAAGGCCAGCGAGGCACGCTCGGTGGCCCGGACCACGCCGGGAAAGCGAACGATGTCCACGGCCGGCAGTTCGATCGCCGGTTCGACCCGAACCGGGCGGGGCGGAGGCGGGTCCGCCTCATCGTTCGGCGGTCCACTGTCGCAGCCGGTCGCCAGCAGCGCGATCGAAAGGGCGACGAGACCGTTCACTAGCAGTCCGCGGAGCGGGCCTGGCAACAAACTGGCCGGCCGGTCAGTAGCCGGTCGTCGGGAAACGGGGTGGAGGCGTCTGCTCATCGGGGTCGGGTCTCGCTGCGAGCGGCGGGTCAGTCGGCGGGGGGCGGCGCCAGACCATCCATGTAGATCGCGAGGAAATCGCTGAGGAATTCCTCGTCGCTGCCCATGCCCGGCCACTGGGCATGGTGGCTGCGGGCCTGGAACCACTGGGTGCAGACCAGCACGAACATCGTCACCACGTGCATCGGGTTGACGTCGCTTCGGAACACGCCGCCCTGCTGGGCCTGGCGGACGCGCTCGGCGCCGAGCCGGGCCAGCGCGGCGTCCATTTCGCCGCAGGTCGCGTCGCCTTCCATATGCGTCCAGGCCAGCAGCCGGACGACCTGCGGGTTGTCCTGCAGGAACCGGAAGTACTTGATCACGCCGTCGCGCAACAGCGAGCCGTCGACGGTGGTGGCCTGCTCGAGTTCCTGCATCTGGTCGGCCACGTAGCGCGACAGCGCCGCTTCCTTGGTCGCTTCCCACAGCGCGTCCTTGGAGCCGAAGTGATGGTGGATCAGGCTCTTGGTCACGCCGCTTTTTTCGGCGATCTGGCGCATCGAGACGTCGGCGAAGCCCTGGTCGACGAACAGCTCCAGCGCGGCGGCCAGGATCTGGCGCCGGGTCAGTTCCGGATCGCGCGTAGTCGCAGCGGTATTCATGCGCGGAGTTTCGCATGAACTGGCCGGCCGGTCAATTGCCGCACATCGCATCGCGACAGCCGCGCGCGGCTTGAGTAGACTGGCCAGCCTTTCCGGATCACGAGAGACTGCATCCATGAGCCGCAAGCGCAAGACGGCCGCATCGGCCCGCTCGTCCCGTCCCGCCTCGAAACCGGCGTCGAGCCCGTCGCCGAAACTGCAGCCCGACCGCGTGGTCGCAGTGCTGGCCGGCCTGGGCGTGCTGATCACCGCCTTCCTGACGTTCACCGGCCTGACCGCGCAGGCGCCGCTGTTCTGCGGCCCCGATTCCGGCTGCGACCTGGTCCAGAACAGTCGCTATGCCACGCTGCTCGGCCTGCCGGTCGCGCTGTGGGGCCTGCTGATGTACCTGGCGATCCTGTGGTCGGCGGTGCTGCTGCCGCCGCGTCTGAAGCGCTGGCGCCGACTGGCCTGGCTGACGACCATCGGCCTGGCCATCAGCGTCTATTTCACCCTGACCGGTTGGTTGGCCCTCGACGCCTGGTGCGGCTGGTGCCTGGCATCGCAGGTAGTGATGCTGGCGCTGCTGATCGTGGTCTTCGCCCGCCGGCCCGAGTCGGCCCCGGGTGAGCCGTGGCCGCGTTTTGCCGGGGCACTGGTGCTGGTGGCCGTATTCGCCGCCGGCGGCCTGCACGCCTGGCAGAACGGCTGGCTGCTGCCGCCGGAGGATCCGCAGCTGCGGGGCCTGGCCGAGCACCTGGAGGCGCGTGGAGCGAAGTACTACGGTGCGTTCTGGTGCCCGAACTGCCAGGACCAGCGCCAGATGTTCGGCCGTTCGGCCGACCGTCTGCCCTACGTCGAGTGTTCGCCGAACGGTCGCCGCGGTTCGGTTGCGGTCGAGTGCGTGATCAACGACATCGACAGCTACCCGACCTGGGTCATCGATGGTCGCCAGCATCAGCGCGTGCTGTCGCTGGACGAGCTGGCCCGCCTGTCGGGCTACCGGGAATGGAACCGGGAACCATGACCTCCGTGCTGCGCGGCCTGGTCCTGGCGCTGCTGTTGTCGTCCGGGAGTGCGGCCGCCGATCGCCAGGTCTCGGCCGAGGCCGTGCGGGCCTTCGACCGGCTGGTCGCCGACTACGAGTCCTGGCGGCTGGCCGAGAACCCGATCGAGGCCGGTCGGCGCGGTGACCTCGAGGCGCTGGCGCGCTGGCCCGAGGCCGGTCCGACGGCGGTCGATCGGCGCCGCGCGCGATCCCGCCAGTTCCTGGCCCGGCTCGATGCGATCGATCCGGCCGAGTTGCCGGCCGGCGACCGGACCAGCCATGCGGTGCTGGCCTACCTGCTGGGCTCGGCGGTGGCGCGTGCTTCGTTCGACGAGGAGCGGATGCCGTTCGTCAACGACTCCGGCTTTTTCACCATGCCGCTCTATGTCGCCGCCTCGACCCGGCCGAAGAGCCGGGCCGAAGCCGAGGCCTGGATCGCCCGGCTCGACGCGCTGCCGGCCTGGCTGGACACGCACGTAGCGTGGATGCAGCGCGGCGTGGCGGCCGGCTTCGTGCAGCCGGCGCTGGTCGTCGAAGCGGTGCTGGCCCAGCTCGATACGGTAATCGCCACGGCGCCGGAAGACAGTCCGCTGCTGGCCCCGATCGAGGCGCTGCCGCCGCGCGTGGCCGCGGTCCATGGCGAGACGCTGCGGGCCGAGACACTGGCGCGGATCGAGTCCGGCGTGCTGCCGGCCTACCGGCGTATCGCGGCGTTCTTCCGCACCGACTATCTGGCCGAGCCGCGCCGCTCGATCGGCATTTCCGAGGTGCCGGACGGCCGCGCCTACTACCGTGCGCTGGTCCGCCACCACACCACCCGCGACACCACGCCGCAGGCGGTCCACGAGCAGGGCCTGGCCGAAGTTGCGCGCATCCGCGCCGAAATGGAAGCGATCGTCGCCGAACTGGAATTCGACGGCAGCTTCGCCGACTTCCTGCACTTCCTGCGCACCGATCCGCGGTTCTACGCCGAAACGCCCGATGAGCTGATCATGCACGCGTCATGGATCGCCAAGCGCGCCGACGACGCGATGCCGAGATTCTTCGGTCGCCTGCCGCGCCTGCCCTACGGCGTGCGGCCGGTGCCGGACCACCTGGCGCCGACCTACACCACCGGACGCTACTGGCCCGGCGATCTGGAAAACGGCGTGGCCGGGGGCTACATGGTCAACACGCACGCCCTGAACCAGCGTCCGCTCTACGCGTTGCCGGCGCTGACCCTGCACGAGGCGGTGCCCGGTCACCACCACCAGGGCGCGCTGGCCCAGGAACTCGAGGACGTGCCGGACTTCCGCCGCACGACCTACATCACGGCCTTCGGCGAAGGGTGGGCGTTGTACACCGAGCATCTCGGCATCGAGATGGGCATCTACCGCACGCCCTACGAGCACTTCGGCCGCCTGACCTACGAGATGTGGCGGGCCTGTCGGCTGGTCGTCGACACCGGCATCCACTACTTCGGCTGGAGCCGCGAGCAGGCCGAGGCCTGCCTGCTCGAGAACTCGGCGCTTGCGCCGCACAATGTCCGGACCGAGGTCACCCGCTACATCGCCTGGCCCGGCCAGGCGCTGGCCTACAAGACCGGCGAGCTCCTGATCCGGCAGCTGCGCGCCGATGCCGAGGCCCGACTCGGCGACGGCTTCGACCTGCGCGCCTTTCACGATCACCTGCTGGGCCAGGGCGCGATGCCGCTGGACGCGCTGGAATCGAGAATGCGCGACTGGATCGAGTTGCAGCACATCGCCGCCGGGCCCTGAGACGGCCCGGTCCGCGCGCGATCAGAGCCCGATCGCGAACAGTCCGAGGCACAGGATCAGGCCGGCCAGCGGCACCAGCACGGTCAGCGCGGCCATCGCCGGATAGGCCGCGGCGTGGGTCTCGCCGCAGATCGCCCGGATCGTGGTGACCACGTAGCCGTTGTGCGGCAGCGAGTCCAGCGCGCCGGACGAAATCGCGACCACGCGATGCAGCTGGTCGGGGTCGACGCCCTGGTCGATGTAGTGCGGCCCGAGGATCGGCAGCGCGATGGCCTGGCCGCCCGACGCCGAACCGGTCATGGCCGCGATCGCCGAGACGGCCACGGCGGCACTGACCAGTCCGCTGCCCGGCAGGTGGGTCACCCAGTCGACCGCGACTTCGAAGGCCGGCGCGGCCTTGGCCACGGTGCCGAAGCCGACCACCGCGGCGGTATTGCCGATCGCGATCAACGCGCCGGTGCCGCCCTCGGCCAGCGCTTCGCCGGGCGCATGGAGATGACGCAGGTTGATCGCCGCGGCCGCCAGGCAGCCGGCCAGCAGCGCGACGATCAGCGCCGAGGTTCCGAGCGCATCGTGCGTCGTGAACGAGATGCCCAGCACGACCAGGAGCGGGATCGTGGCCAGCGCCGGATGCGGAAGGTCGCCGCGCCCGGTCTCCGGATCGAACGGCCGTCCCTCGAAGGATTCGCCGCGCGCCACGGCGCGGTCGAGCATCCATTTCAGCCAGACGTAGCCGACCACGGCCATGAACACCGCGACGACCAGGCTGGCCTGCCACGCCGCCAGCGGGCTGGTGCCGAGAAACTCGACCGGAATCCAGTTCTGGATCTCCGGTGAGCCGGCCGAGGTCATCGTGAAGGTCACCGAGCCGAACGCCATCGTGGCCGGGATGAACCGGCGCGGCAGGTCGGCGTCGCGGAACAGCGCCAGCGCCATCGGGTAGACCGAGAAGGCGACCACGAACAGGCTGACCCCGCCGTAGGTCAGCACCGCGCAGGCCAGCACCACGGCCAGCGCGGCACGCGCGCTGCCGAGCCGGCCGATGATCCAGTGCGCCACGCTCTCGGCGCCGCCGGACGATTCCATCAGCTTGCCGAACAGCGAGCCGAGCAGGAAGATGAAGAACCACGAGGCGATGAAGCCGGTGAAGCCGCTCATGTACTGGCCGACCAGGTCGACCCCGCCGTCCTCGGCCAGCGGCGGCAGCAGCGCGATGTCGCTGGTCAGCGCGACCAGCAGCGCGCACAACGGGGTGGCGACGAACAGGCTCATCCCGCGCATGGTCAGCACGATCAGCAGGGCAAGGCCGCCGAGCAGCCCGATCAGACTCAACATGTGGCGCGTCCGCTCCGAGGATGGGTCGAGGCCGGCGCGCGGATCGGCGGCCGGCGACCTCATGGTGCGCAGGTCCGGCATCGCCAGCCACTGTACCAAGGTCCAAGCCGCTCGCCCTGCGGCCCTGTACCTTGGTCCAATTCCCCTGCGGCGGTCGGTTCGTAGACTGCGATGAAGCCCGTCGCACCGCGACCCCTCTGCGCTTGCGGTGCGCACCCACCACAAGAACATCGATCCCGAGGTCGCCATGAAGCCTTCCGTTACCGAATCGCCGTACCGCCGCCGCGCGTTGGACCGGGCCATCCGGCTGGCGCTGATCACCGGCCTGAGCCTGGGCTTGGGCCTGGCCCAGGCGCAGGACACCGACAACGAAGACGAGACCGCGAATGCCGAAGAGGCTGCCGATCTCGGTGCCGTCGAAGTCACCGCCCGGCGACGGGCCGAAACGCTGCGCGACGTGCCGATCTCGGTGACCGCGATCAGCGGCGAGGATCTCGAAGACCGCGGCGCGCAGGACATCACCTACCTGAACCAGGTCGTGCCGAACGCGACCATCGAGATCTCGCGCGGGACGACCAACACGCTGACCACGTTCATCCGCGGCGTCGGCCAGCAGGACCCGGTCGCCGGCTTCGAGAACGGCGTCGGCATCTACCTCGACGATGTCTACCTGAACCGTCCGCAGGGGGTGGTGCTCGACATCTACGATGTCCAGCGGGTCGAAGTGCTCCGAGGCCCGCAGGGCACGCTGTACGGACGCAACACCATCGGCGGGGCGATCAAGTACGTGACCAGGCGGCTGGGCCGCGAGGCCACCGCGTCGCTGGAAGGATCGATCGGCAGCTTCTCGCAGACCGACTTCATCGCCTCCGGCGAGCTTCCGATCGGCGATACCTTCGCGGTCGGCGCCAGCGTCGCCTCGTTCGAGCGCGACGGTTTCGGCGACAACCTGACCACCGGCAAGGACAACTACGACAAGGACCTGCTGGCCTTCCGCGCCAGCGCCGAGTGGACGCCGACCTACAATCTCTTCGTCCGCCTGGCCGCGGACTACACCGACGACCAGTCCAGCCCGACCGGCGGACATCGCCTGATTCCGGGCCTGTTTTCCGGGGCGCCGGTGCTCGACGACGTCTACGATTCGCGCGGTGGCCTGATCGGCCGCCAGGAGGCCGAGCAGATGGGGGTCGCGCTGACCGTCGAATACGACATCAACCCGAACTGGCTGTTCAAGAGCATCACCGCCTACCGCGAGGACGAGAACTGGAACCAGATCGACTTCGACGCGCTGCCGGCCGCCGACGTCGACGTGCCGGCCAACTACGAAAACGAGCAGTTCAGTCAGGAGTTCCAGCTGAACTTCACCAGCGAGCGCGTCGCCGGCGTGGCCGGCTTCTACTACCTCGACGCCAACGCCTTCAACCAGTTCGACGTGCTGCTGGCCACGACCGGGGAGCTGATCGGCATCCCCGGTCTGGCCGCCAACACGGTGGGCGATGTCGATACCTCGTCGTGGTCGCTGTTCGCCGACGTCAGTTTCGACCTCGACGAGTACTTCGGCCTCGACACGGGCCTCGAACTGTCCATCGGCGGCCGGTACACCAGCGACGAACGCTCCTCGCGCGTGCTGCGCCAGAACTTCGCCGGCGGGATTTCCCCGGGACTCGGCGGTGAGGGGGTTCCGTTCGCGGTGACCTCCGATTTCCGCGGCGAAGAAGAATTCACCGAGTTCACGCCGCGGCTCAGCCTGGCCTGGCAGCCGAACGAGTTCCACAACCTCTATGTCAGCTACAGCCAGGGTTTCAAGGGCGGCGGCTTCGACCCGCGCGGTCTGACCACCGCGGCACCGGACTTCAACGGTGACGGCACGGTCAGCGACGACGAAGTCTTCGAGTTCATGAAGTTCGATCCCGAGATCGTCGACACCTACGAGGCCGGGATCAAGTCCAGCCTGTTCGACCGCCGCGTCTCGACCAGCCTGGCGGTGTTCTACAGCGACTACACCGACATCCAGGTGCCCGGTTCGATCGGTGTGGACACCGATGGCGACGGCGTGTCCGATACCTTCGCCGGGGTCACGACCAACGCCGGTGAGGCCGTGGTCAAGGGCATCGAGTTCGAGGGCTCGGCGCTGCTGGGCCGCAACATGATGACCGCCGGCGACTCGTTCACCGCGCGCACCGCGATCGGCTACATCGATGCCGACTACAAGGAGTTCATCGCCCTGGTCACCGACCCGGCCACCGGCGGCCAGGCGCTGCAGGACGTGTCGGACCAGCGGGTGTTCCAGAATACCCCGGACTGGACCGCTCACCTGGGCCTGCAGTACGACGTACCGGTGAACTGGTTCAACACGCCGGGTTCGTTCTCCGTGCTCGGTGCCTGGTCCTACCGCGGCGACACCAACCAGTTCGAGACGCCTTCGCAGTTCCTCGACCAGGACGCCTATTCGCTCTACGACCTGAGCCTGGTCTGGAAGCGACTGGACGGGAAATACGAGATCGGCCTGTACGGTCGCAACCTGGCCGACGAAGAGTACAAGGTCTCGGGCTACCTGTTCGCCACGCCCGACGGCAGTGCCTCGACGCTGGGCCTGGAAGGTATCGCCAACGCGTTCTACGGCCCGCCGCGGACGATCACGCTGACCGGTCGGGTCAACTTCTGACCCGGCGCTCCGCGCCGTTCGCTTCATCGGGATTCTCCCAACGACCCCCGATTCCGGGCCGGTTCTGCCGGCCCGTCTTTTTTCGCCGGGGCGGCGTCGGGTGCGCCTGCATCGATTCGGTCGCGCCCGAGTACACTCCTCCAGTGCTTTCCTGAACGAGTGGCCACTGGCGCGATGACGCTGCGATGCCCACCGAACTGTCGGTGACCAAGGACCTGTCGCTCGGGCTGCTCGTCCTGGCCGGACTGGCCTGGCTGGGCCTGCTGTTCGCCGTGGCGCTGTGGGGCGAGAAAGCCAAAGCGCGTCCGCGACGCGCCTGGCCGGTGGTCTATGCGCTGTCGCTGGCCGTCTACTGCACCGCCTGGACGTTCTACGGCGTGACCACCCAGGCGGTGCGCTCGGGCTGGGCAGTGCCGCCGACCTTCATCGGCACCATCGTGCTGTTCGTGCTGTTCACGCCGTTCCTGGTCCGGCTGGTCCGCTTGGCCAAGCAGCACAACACCACCAGCATCGCCGATTTCATCGCCAGCCGGTTCGGCAAGTCCTCGGCGCTGGCGGCCGTGGTGACGGCCGTGGCGGTGCTCGGGATGGTGCCGTACATCGCGCTGCAGCTCAAAGCCGTGGCGATGAGCTTCGGCGCGGTGGCCGGGCTGCCCGATCGGGCCGACGGCCCGGCCACCTGGCAGGACCTGGCCTTCTACGTGGCGATCTTCATGGCGCTGTTCGCGGTGCTGTTCGGGACGCGGCGCGCGGCGGCCACCGAGCACAACCGCGGGCTGGTGCTGGCGATGGGCTTCGAGAGCCTGTTCAAGCTGGTCGCGATGCTGGCGCTCGGCGCCTTCGTGGTGTTCGGACTCTACGCCGGCCCCGCCGATCTCCAGGCGCGGACCCCGTCGCTGGAGTTCCGCGAACCCGCCTCGTTCGTCACCCTGGCGCTGCTCGGCGCGCTGGCCATGTTCACCCTGCCGCACCAGTTCCACATCGGCGTGGTCGAGTGCCGCGACGAACGCCACCTGGCCACCGCGCGCTGGCTGTTCCCGCTGTTCCTGCTGCTGATCGCGCTGCCGGTGCTGCCGCTGGCCCGGGCCGGCGTGGCGCTGCTCGGCGAGGCCGGGGTCGCGCCCGACCTCTACGTGCTGATGCTGCCGCTGGCCCACGAGCAGTCCGGCCTGGCGCTGTTCGCGTTCCTCGGCGGCCTGAGCGCGGCGACCGGCATGGTGATCCTGGCCAGCCTGACCTTGTCGATCATGCTCGGCAATCACTGGATCACGCCGCTGCTGCTCCAGCGTCGCTGGTCGCCGGGCCGCGAGCTGGCTGTGCCGGTGCGGGTCCAGCGGCGCGTCGGCATCGTGCTGGTGCTGCTGCTGGCCTATGCCTACGGCCGCCTGGCCGGCACCGCCGAGGCGCTGGCCGACATCGGCGCACTGTCGTTCTCGGGACTGGCCCAGCTGGCCCCGGCAGTCGTGCTGGCGGTCTACCGGCCGAACCTTCCGGCGCGCGCGATCCTGGCCGGGCTGCTGGCGGGGGTCGCGGTCTGGGCCTACGTGCTGCTGCTGCCGCTGGTCGTCGCGTTCGATGGGCGGGTCGCGCTGCCGGTCTGGCTCAGTCCCGACGGACTGTTCGGCCTCGGCGGCATCGACGCGCTGCCGCGTGCGGTGGCCGCCAGCCTGCTGGCCAACGGCCTGGCGATCGTGCTGACCGCGCTGGGCAGCGCGCGCCGTGGCGGCGTGCCGAGCGGCGATCCGGAAGGCAGTCCGCTGCCCGATGCGGTGCTGCACCGACTGGCCGAGCGCTTCCTGCCGCCGGACCGTCGCTCGGCGGTGCTCGGTTCGTCCGATGCCCTCGAGCGTGAACGTGCCCTGGAGCACGAGCTGGCCGCCGTGGTCGGAGCCGCGTCGGCGCGGCTGCTGCTCGATGCCGCGCGCCGGCGCGCACCGGCCCCGCTGGACACCGTGGCCGAGCTGGTCGGCCAGGCGGCCGAGCAGGCGCAGTTCAGCCAGGCGGTGCTGTCCGGCGCGCTGGAGAACATGAGCCAGGGCGTCTGCGTGGTCGATGCCGAACTCAGGCTGGTGGCCTGGAATCGGCCCTATCTCGACCTGTTCGATTACCCGCCGTCGCTGATCCGGGTCGGCCGACCGGTCGCCGACCTGCTTCGCCACAACGCCGTCCGGGGGCTGGTCGAGGCCGCCGATGTCGAGGCCGCCGTCCAGCGCCGGCTCGACCACAAGCGGGCCGGTTCACCGCATCGCATCGAGCGAAGCTGGCCGGACGGCCGGATCATCGAGATCCGCGGCAACCCGATGCCGGGCGGCGGTTTCGTTGCCACGTTCAGCGACGTCACCGCGTTTCGCCGCGCCGAACAGGAACTCAAGCGCAGCAACGAGACGCTGGAACAGCGCGTGGCGGCGCGCACCGTCGAGCTCGAGCAGGCCAAGATCGAGGCCGAGCGGGCCAGCGCGGCCAAGAGCCGGTTCCTGGCCGCGGTCAGCCACGATCTGGTCCAGCCGCTGAACGCGGCCCAGCTGATGACCCACTCGCTGGCCGCGCGGATCGAAACGCCTGCCGCGCAGCGCTCGCTGAAGCAGATCAGCGGCGCGCTCGGCGCGACCGAGGACCTGCTCGAGGCGCTGCTCGACATCTCGCGTCTCGACGCCGGCGGGCTGGAGCCGCGGGTGACCCGGTTCGCGCTCGACGAGTTGTTCGAGCAGCTGTCCGGCGAGTTCGCGATGCTGGCCGAGGCGCGCGGGCTTCAACTGCGCTGGCGACGCAGCGGCGCGTGGGTCGAGACCGATCCGCAGCTGCTGCGCCGGATCCTGCAGAACTTCCTGTCCAACGCCGTGCGCTATACCCGGAAGGGCGGCATCCTGCTGGCCGCCCGGCGGCGTGGCCACCGCGTGCTGGCCGGCGTCTGGGATACCGGGCCCGGCATCCCGGACGCCGCTCGCTCGGTGGTGTTCGAGGAGTTCCGCCGGCTCGATCCGGAAGACGCTGCGCCCGGCCTGGGCCTGGGGCTGGCGATCGCCGAGCGGATGGCCCGGCTGCTGGACCACCGTCTGCTGCTCGACTCCCGCGAACGGCATGGAACGCTGTTCGGCGTCGAGCTGCCGGTGGTCGAGGTGGACGCGAGCCGGTCGGCCGACGGCATCCAGGGCGTTGCGCGGACCGCAACGACGGACGACGAACCGGCGCGGGTCCTGGTGGTCGATAACGAACCGGCCATGCTCGATTCACTGGCCGCGCTGCTCGGCGACTGGGGGCTGGCGGTGGTCGCACGGTCCGACGAGGCCGCGGCCCTGGCCGCGCTCGAGGTCGATGGCTCCTTCGACCTGCTGCTGCTCGACTATCATCTCGACGGCGGTCGGACCGGGCTGGAACTGCTGCGATCATTGCGCGCGGCCGGTTGCCACGCACCGGCGGTGCTGGTCAGCGCCGATCACGCCGCCGAGCTGCGCGGCGCGGCCCGTGCGGCCGGTTGCGCGCTGCTGCACAAGCCGATCCGCCCGCTGGCGCTCAAGAGCGTGCTGCGCCACCTCCGCGCTGCCGCGACGGCCGCCGGGCCGACGCCGGCACCGGGCGGTGATTCGCCCCGCGCATCGAGCGCCGATCCGCTACCCTGAGGCGCATTCACGAGGCCTCGCGAGGACACCATGATCACGATTTCCAGCCGCTTCGACGGCGGTAACATCGAGGTGGTCGATGCCACCGATCCCGCTGACCTGCGCCTGAAGATCCGCCGCGATGTCGGCGGTCGACACGCCCAGTGGTTCTACTTCCAGCTCGGCAACGCCCGCGGCCGTGCCTGCCGGATGGTCATCGAGAACGCCGGCGAGATGTCCTATCCCGACGGGTTCGAGGGCTACCAGGCGGTCGCCTCCTCCGACGGCACGACCTGGTTTCGCGTGCCGACGAGTTTCGACGGCGAGCAGCTGGTCATCGAACACACCCCGGAATCCAACCAGCTGTTCTTCGCCTATTTCGCGCCCTACAGCTACGAGCGTCACCAGTGGCTGATCGCCACCGCCGCAGAGTCGCCGCAGGTCGCCGACGAGGTGCTGTGCCTGACGCCTGACGGACACGCGCTGACGCTGCTGACCATCGGCGATCCCGGGTCGCCGGCCGCGGATGGTTCGGCCAGGGTGCCGGTGTGGATCACCGCCCGCCAGCACCCCGGCGAGACGATGGCCGAGTGGTGGGTCGAGGGCTTTCTCGACCGCCTGCTCGACGTCGAGGACGGCGCGGCGCGCGAGTTGCTCGATCGGGCGGTGATCTACCTGGTGCCGAACATGAACCCGGACGGCAGCGTGCGCGGTCATTTGCGGGTCAATGCGCGGGGCGTGAACCTGAACCGGGCCTGGCGCGATCCGGACGAGACCGATTCGCCCGAGGTGTATCACGTCCGCGCAAGGATGCACGAGACCGGTGTCGGTTTCGCGCTCGACGTGCACGGCGACGAGGGGCTGCCGTACAACTTCATCGCCGGCGGCGAGGGTGTGCCGCGCTGGAACGACGCGATGCAGGCCGAGCTGGACGCCTTCAAACGGCTGCTGGCCGACCTGACGCCGGACTTCCAGACCGAGTTCGGCTACGCCGTCGACCCACCGGGTTCGGCCGACCTGCGCAAGTGCACCGACTACATCGCCGAGACCTTCGGCTGCCTGGCGATGACCCTGGAAATGCCGTTCAAGGATGCCGCCAACCATCCGCTGCCGGAGCTCGGCTGGTCGCCCGGGCGGGCGGTCAAGCTCGGGGCGGTGTGTGTGGATGCGATCCGGATGGCGATTCGGCAGGGGTGATGGTCGTACCGGCGTTCCGGGGGTCGAGCGTTCGGCCCTCGGGGGGTGTTGTTTTCTGTTGCGGTTGGTGCTGCAGTTTCCGCTTCGACTTCGAATTCGACTTCAAAGGCGTTTCGCCGCCTGCTTCGCAGGCTGATGCGACCTGCTTTTGTCGCAAATAGAAGTAGGCAAACGTGCTTCCTGATTACGCACGTTGCTCAGCCGGTAGTACAGCCCTCCGGAGGCGTGCAGGAAACTCGAGAACAGCAAGCAAGGACCCTTCGAAAGCGCTTTTTTGCCCGGCTTTGCCTGTTGGAGGGCGCTTGCGCGCGAAGGGTGGCCGCTTCCGAAGTCGTTCGCGCGCAAGCGCCCTCCACCAGGCGGTCTTTCTGCCAGTCCGGCGTCGGGCTGGAATCTCGCTTGGGATGGAAACCCGTCCTTCGAATCCGATCGGACGATCCAACGGCTCGCCTGTATCGCCTGCCGCGACGCTCCGATGGCGGGACGCTACCCGACCGTGGCCGAGATTCATGCGTAATCAGGAACGCCTTTGAAGTTGAACCCGAATCCTCGAGACCGTCGGCTGCATCAGTCCGCGAGGCAAGCGGAGAAACGCTTTCGATCCCGGATGTGGATCCGGAATCCGCCCGTAAGGCCGGCCGGACGACCACGCTCGGGCAAGGGCCACCTCGAAGCCCACGCCGACCGCGCTGCGGCTCAGTCGTCCGACGCCTCCGCGTCTTCGCGAGCGTCCCGGTCGCGAACCACCATCCGCGAGAACACGATCCCCAGCTCGTAGAGCATCCAGACCGGGATCGCCAGCAGGGTCTGCGAGATCACGTCCGGCGGCGTGATCAGCATGGCCACGAAGAACACGCCGACCACCACGTAGCCGCGGGCCTTCGCGAGCTGCTCCGGCGTCACCAGGCCGATCGCGACCAGGACCACGGTGACCACCGGCACTTCGAAGGCGAAGCCGAAGGCCAGGAACAGCACCATGACGAAGTCGAGGTAGCGGGTGATGTCGGTCATCACCGCCACGCCCTCGGGTGCGATCTTGGTGATGAAGGCGAAGATCAGCGGCAGGACCAGGAAATAGGCGAACAGGCAGCCGATGTAGAACAGTGCGGTGGCCGCGAACAGCAGCGGCCGGGCGATGCGCTTTTCGTGCTGGTACAGCCCCGGCGCGACGAAGGCCCAGAGCTGGTAGATGATGTAGGGCATGGCCAGCAGCAGGGCCAGCACCATGACCAGCTTGAACGGCGCGAAGACCGGCGAGGCGACGTCGATCGCGATCATGCTGGCGCCTTCCGGCAGGCGCGAGACCAGCGGCTCGGAGACCGCCGAGTACAGCGTGCGCGCGAACGGCACCAGCGCCAGCATGCAGACCACGACCGCCAGCACCGCGCGAATCAGTCGAGTGCGCAGTTCCAGCAGGTGGTCGATCAGGCTCAGTTCCTGGTCGGTGTCGTCAGCCGGCGTCGTCATCGCGTTTCGGTCCGCGTTCGCGGTCGGTCACTGGGTCGTCGGACGCGGCATCGTCCGATCCGGCCGCTGATGGAAGCTCGTCCGATCGCATATCCGATCGCGTAGCCGGTGCGGAGCCGGGTTGCTTGCCGGGTTGCTTGCCGGGCGGGGCGGTTTCGGAGTCGCCCGATGCGTCGGACCGATCGGAGGCCGCGTCGGACTCGCGCGCGCCAGTCTCCTCCGGCCCGGGCTCGACGTCGCGGCCGGCCGTCGCTTCCATGATCCTGCGGTTGTGGTCGGCGTCGAGTTCGGACTGAAGCTCCGACTGCAGGCTCTGCCACGCGCGGCGGGCCTGGCGGGTCAGTCGGCCGGCGGTGCGGGCCATGGGCGGCAGCCGCTCCGGCCCGAGCACGATCAGCGCGACGACCGCCAGCAGCAGCAGCTCGGTGAAGCCGACGCCGCCCACGGTCAGTGCCGGGTCGAGCCGGAATCGCTGTCGTCGGAGGAGGTCTTCTTCGAGGACGTGTCCTTGTCGCTCTCGCCGTCGGCATCGCCGTCGCTGAGTCCCTTGCGGAAATCCTTCATCGCACCACCGAGGTCGCCACCGATGTTGCGCAGCTTCTTGGTGCCGAAGATCAGCAGGACGATCAGCAGGATGATCAGCAACTGCCAGGGGCTGATGTTGGCCATGGGCGGTTCGCTCCGGGGGCAGGGCGGAAAGGACCGCTAGTCTACCGCCGCTGCGTCAGCAGCGTCCAGCCGATCGCCAGCAGCAGCAGGGCCAGTACCCCCAGCCCCGTCCGGTCGAGGGTGGGCACGACCACGGCCGGGGGGGCGCCGCGATCGCAGCCGCCGGGCGGCGCGATGGCCAGCGATTCGAAGCCGACCACGTCGGCGTCGGCAACCTTGGTGGCCGCGCCGGTGTCGAGGTCGATCCGGAGGATTTCCGACGGCAGGTCGGGGCTGCCGTTGTCGCGCCGGTCGGTCAGCGCCCAGAGCACGCCATCGGCGTCGAAGGCCAGTCCGGCGTTGGCGTACGGTGCGACCGCGCTGCCCAGGGGGCCGATCACCTCGGCGGTGCCTGCCTCGGCGTCGATCGCGTACAGGAACGGACTGTCGCTGTTGCCGCTGCCGTCCAGGCCCTGGCCGATGCCGTAGACGGCCTCGCCCCAGGCCGCGATATCGGTGATCGGCGCACCCAGACCGCCCTCGTCGCCGATCCGGGTCAGCATGCCGTCGGTCGGGTCGGCGGTGAACAGGGTTTCCCGCTGGTCGGAGCTGACCAGCAATTCACCGTCGCAGGTAAACGTCATGCCCAGGTCGAGCACCTCGGCGATCGGCACACCGAAGTTGGCGCGCTGGTTGGCGATCGCCACCGCCAGCCCGGATTCGGTGCTGACGGTGACCAGCGTCTTGCTTTCGTCGTCGGCGCCGTAGAGCGTTCCCTCCGCGTCCAGCGCGAGGCCTTCCATATCGAGGAACGAGGTCCAGCCCACGTAGTCGGACTCGCCCGTGGCCAGGTCGATGCGCCAGAGCGCGTGGACCTGCTGGTCGTCGGGCAGGTTGCCGCGCGAATTCACGCCCCAGGCGAACGGTTCCGCATGCAGCACGCCGTGGCCGGCCAGAAGGGCCAGCAGCAGGCCGTGCACAGCGCTGCGGAATGCGGAGTTCATGGCGTCGGCGGACTCTCTTCAAGATGCGAACACAGGTCGGCAAGAGCATAGCAGAAAGTGGATGTTGGACAAACTCCTACAGGAATCCGGGTTGTTTGCCGACGCGACGCGCCTGCCGCGGACGGTACACTCCGGCCCTGCATCGAAGAAAACAACGGAGACCCAGCATGGCCAGGGATCGCATCGACGGACGGGCCCGCGTCCGCAAGATCAACGCACACGCCGAGCCGCCGCGGGCCGGCGTGCTGCTGGCCAATCTGGGCACGCCGGATCGGCCCGACGCCAAGGCGTTGCGCCGCTACCTGCGCGAGTTCCTGTGGGACCCGCGCGTGGTCGAAGTGCCGCGGCCGATCTGGTGGATGATCCTGAATTTCGTCATCGTGCCGTTCCGGGCGCCGAAATCGGCCGAGGCGTATCGCCGGGTCTGGACCGAGCGCGGCTCGCCGCTGCTGTATCACACCCGCGACCTGGCCGAGGCGATGGAACGGGAGTTCGAGCGCAACCATCCCGCGGTCAGGGTCTACCCGGCGATGCGCTACGGCAGGCCCTCGATCGCCGAGGCGCTGGAGAAGATGCGCGAGGACAACGTCCAGCGGCTGATCGTGCTACCGATGTACCCCCAGTACTCGGCGACGACCACGGCCAGCGTGTTCGACGGCCTGGCCAGGGCCCTCGAGCGCGTGCGCTGGATCCCCGAGCTGCGCCTGATCACCCACTATCACTACGACGAGGCGTGGGTCGAGGCGGTCGCCGACCGGATCCGCGCCCACCAGGATGCCTTCGGCCGGCCGGAGAAGCTGGTGTTCTCGTTCCACGGCATTCCGAAGACCTACCTGCTCGACGGCGATCCGTACTATTGCGAGTGCCAGTCCTCGGCGCGACGGATCGCGGCCCGGCTCAAGCTCGAGCCCGACGACTGGCTGGTGACCTTCCAGTCGCGGCTCGGCAAGGCCGAATGGCTGAAGCCCTACACCGACCAGACCCTGCAGGGCCTGGCGCGCGACGGCATCAAGCATGTCCAGGTGGTCTGCCCCGGCTTCGCGGTGGACTGCCTGGAGACGATCGACGAGATCGGTCTGGAGAACCGCGAAGAATTCGAGGAAGCCGGTGGCGAGACGCTGGAGTACATCCCGGCCCTGAATGCCGAGCCCGACCACGCCCGGGTGCTGGCCGAGCTGTGCTGGCGCCACGGCCAGGGCTGGCCGGAGTTCGGCGGCGGCGACGGTCCCGACGAGGCCCAGCTGGCCGAGCGGGTCAAGCGCGCCGACGCCGCGGCGGCCCGACTCGGCCTGCCGGACTGACGATGTCGTCCGAGCCGATCCGGTCTGCCGGTCGGAGCGATGCGGCCCGCCGCGTCCTGCGCGAGGTCTTCGGCTTCGAACAGTTCCGTGGCGAACAGGCCGGGGTCATCGATACCGTCATCGACGGCGGCAACGCGCTGGTGCTGATGCCGACCGGCGGCGGCAAGTCGCTGTGCTACCAGGTCCCGGCGCTGGTGCGGGACGGCACGGCGCTGATCGTCTCGCCGCTGATCGCACTGATGCACGACCAGGTCGAGGCGCTCAAGAACCTCGGCGTGCGCGCCGAGGTGCTGAACTCCAGCCTGGCGCCGGACGAGCGCATGCGGGTCCTGCGCGATCTGCACGACGGTGCGCTGGACCTGCTCTACGTCGCCCCCGAGGGCCTGATGCAGCCACACATGCTCGATCGGCTTGCGTCCGTCCCGATCGCGTTGCTGGCGATCGACGAGGCGCACTGCGTGTCGCAGTGGGGCCACGACTTCCGGCCCGAATACCTGGCCCTGGGCGCGCTGGCCGAGCGCTTTCCCGGCGTGCCCCGCATCGCCCTGACGGCCACCGCCGACCTGCGCACACGAGACGAGATCGAGCGCGCGCTGTTCGCCGATGGCTGCCGCCGCTTCACCGCCAGCTTCGACCGCCCGAACATCCACTACCAGGTCGCGCCCCGGACCAACGCCCGCCGCCAGCTGGTCGATTTCATCGGTCGCGAGCACGCCGGCGACGCCGGCATCGTCTACTGTCTCAGCCGCAGGCGTTGCGAGCAGGTGGCCGGCTGGCTGGTCGAAGAAGGCCTGGACGCGCTGCCGTACCATGCCGGGCTCGAACCGGAGGCCCGCCGGCGCGCACAGGATCGATTCATTCGCGAGGAGGGCGTGATCGTGGTCGCCACGATCGCCTTCGGCATGGGCATCGACAAGCCCGACGTGCGCTTCGTCGCTCACCTCGACCTGCCGCGCTCGATCGAGGCCTACTACCAGGAAACCGGCCGCGCCGGTCGCGATGGCCTGCCGTCGAATGCCTGGATGGTCTACGGCCTCGACGACGTCTACCGGCTGCGCCAGATGCTGGCCGAGTCCGAACTGTCCGACGACCGCCAGCGGATCGAGCGTCAGCGGCTGGAGGCGCTGCTCGGCTACTGCGAGCAGGTCGGCTGTCGGCGTCCGCCGCTGCTCGGCTACTTCGGCGAGGCGCACCCGGGCGACTGCGGCCACTGCGACAACTGCCAGTCGCCGCCGAAGCTCGGCGATGCGACCGAACCGGCCCGGATGGCCCTGTCCTGCGTCTATCGCACCGGCCAGCGCTTCGGCGCCGGCCACGTCATCGATGTGCTGGTCGGACGGCGCACCGAGCGGGTCGAGCGGCTCGGCCACGACCGCCTGAGCACCTTCGGCATCGGCGAAGAACACGCACGCGGCTATTGGCAGGCGCTGCTGCGCCAGCTGCTGGCCGGTGGCCTGCTGGCCACCGATCCGGACGGTCACGGCGGACTCCGGCTCGACCCATCGGCGCGTGCGCTGCTGCGCGGCGAGCTGCGCTGGAAGATGCGCGAGCCGGCGCGAGTGCCGAAGACCGGCCGCGCGCGAACCTCGTCGCGGTCCGGTGCACCGGTGGCGCCGGAGCACGCGCCGGTGTTCGATCAGCTGCGCGCGCTGCGGCTCGAGCTGGCCCGGGCCGAAGGCGTGCCGCCCTACGTGGTCTTCCACGACGCCACGCTTGCCGCGATGGCCGAAGCCCGGCCGCAGACGCTGGCCGCGCTCGGCGACCTGCACGGCGTGGGCCGGCACAAGCTGGACAAGTACGGCGAGAAGTTCCTCGAGCGTCTGCAGGCGCTCAACGCATCAGCTGGATGATCGGCCAGGCCATCACGGCCAGGATCGCACCGGCCGCCAGCAGCGCACCGAGCAGCTGAAGCGTGGCCAGCGGCGGGCGCGGTTCGGTCGACCGCCGGGCCCGTTCGGTCCACTCGGCCTGGAACCGATCGTAGGCCTCGCGCACCCGTGCGTAGTCGGCGTCGTTGCGGATCCAGATCCCGCCGGCGCTGAGGCCGAACGCGGTCGGCGGCGTCTCGTACCAGGCAACGTCGAGCTCTGCGAGCAATGCACGAACGGCATCGGCCTCGTCAGCCGGTACGTTGCGCAGGTTCATGATGCGTCGGGCCATGACCGGATTCTACCGGCCCGCCCGGTGCGCCATGGCTTCACGCGGTTCCTACCTGGGTGAATTCACGTCGGTCAAGACGCTGTTGATCTTGTTCAACAGCCCGTTCATTGGGGGAGCGTAGCCTGCCGTCTCTGCCCCGTGACCGACTCACGGCGGAATCCCACACTGACTCGAAACGAGGGTTCGAATATGGATCTGCCAACGCTCACCATGGGCCAGTACAGCCTGGTCTTCAATGTCTTTTCGCTGACGCTGGCCACGTTCCTGGCCGCAACGATCTTCTTCTGGATGCAGCGCGGGCGGGTTGCGCCCGAGTACCGTACCGCGCTGACGATCACAGGGCTGGTCACCTTCATCGCCGCATACCACTATCTGCAGATCCTGTTCGACTGGAAAGCTGCATTCACGCTGGTCGACGGCGCCTACGTCTCCTCGGGCACCCCGTTCAACGACGCCTATCGCTACGTCGACTGGCTGCTTACCGTGCCGTTGCTGTTGATCGAGCTGCTGCTGGTCATGCGCCTGTCGCGCGGTGAAACCGTCAGCAAGGGCTGGCTGCTCGGCGGCCTCGCGGCGCTGATGGTGCTGCTCGGCTACCCGGGCGAGATCTCCGACGACCCCGGTACGCGCTGGCTGTGGTGGAGCCTGTCGATGATCCCGTTCCTGATCATCCTGTACCAGCTGTTCATCGGTCTCGGCGACGCCATCGCGCGGCAGCCGGAGAGCGCGCGCGGCCTGGTCAGCATGGCCCGGTACCTGACCATCGCCGCCTGGCTGTTCTACCCGGTGGTGTTCATCTTCCCGATGATCGGGCTGGACGGTGCCGGGGCCGAAACGGCCGTGCAGGTCGGCTATTCGATCGCCGACATCGTGGCCAAGGCCGTGTTCGGTCTGCTGATCTACACGATCGCGGTCCGCAAGTCGGACGCCGAGGCCGGGCAGGCGGCCTGATCCGGCCGGCCCCGATCGACCATCGACCCGGGCCGGCCCGGGTCGAGCGCCCGATGGAACCATGAGTCGCACGACCGCTTCGCTCGCCGTCGATCCGTCGCTGTCGTCCGGTCGGCGCAGCTGGCAACGGCTGCACGGTCGGATCGCACTGATCCTGATGGCCGCCATGCTGCCGCTTGCCGAGCCGCTTGCCGCGGCGTCGATCGTCGACCAGCTCTACCTGGTGCTGGTTCCGATCGCGCTGCTCGGCATTCTGCACGGCGGTGCCGATCCCTGGGTCGGGCGGGCGCTGACCCGGGCACTGGGTGTGCCGCGCCCGCGCGCTTCGTTCTACGCGACCTACATCGCCCTGATGGCCACGGTGCTGCTGGCCTGGTGGTGGTTTCCGCTGACCACACTGACGGTGTTCCTGCTGATCTCGATCGTTCATTTCGGCGACCAGGACGCCACCACCTTCGGCCTGCCGACGCGGCCGTTGGACGTCATGGTGCTGGGCAGCCTGCCGGTTCTGGGGCCCGCGGTCGGGCATTCCGGCGATGTGGCGACGCTGTTCGGATGGCTCACGGGGACATCGGCCGATTCGCTCGAGTCCTGGCTGCAGGCGGTGCTGGCGCCGTTGGTCTGCCTCTGGCTGATCGGCATCGGGATGGTCGTCGGTCGAGTGGCGCTGGAGCGCGGTCGGCGACGGGCCCGTCGACTGGCGCTGGCAGTGGCGGTGATCGCACTGGTGGTCACTCGGCTCCCGCCACTGGTGGCCTTTGCGGTCTACTTCTGTCTGCTGCACAGCGTCGGCCACCTGCTCGACATGGCCACCGCACGCGATGGACCCTGGACGCGCTGGACGCTCGGCCAGTGGGCTCGTCGGCTGTGGCCGGCGACGCTGGGCGCGATCCTGTTCGGTGTGCTCGGCGCCGGGGTGCTCGGGCTGCTGCAGCCCGACGCCGCGCCGCCCGGTGCCGACGCCGTGCGCGTTCTGTTCTGGGGCCTGGCTGCGCTGACCGTGCCGCATGTCCTGCTGCACGCTGCCTGGCACCGCGCGCGCCGCCGCGGCGCCGCTTGAGCGCGGCGTGCCGTGATCCGGACAGCGCCCGAAAGGGCAGTGCGTCGTGCCCGCCCCCGGCTCGGTCGCTCTCTCGACCCTTCCTGCGAGGGGGTGGCGCGAAGCCGGTGCAGCCGGGCCTGCAGCACGCGCCGACAACACCGTCGACGGCGGCCGAGAGGCAGGTCCTGCAGGGGCTCCGGACGGATCCGCCTGCGGTGCGCGAGCGGCTTGACGTAAAATGTCGATGCCTTCGCCTGTCTGCCGTGGGGGGCAAATCCGTCCGGAGTCCTGAATGCATCGAGATCGAGGGTGTTCGAAGCCAGGGATGCGGACCCGAACCGGGTCCGGCGTCGCCGGACGTTCACCGTCAATCCGGGAGTCAATCGATGGGCAAGCTCAAGAACCTCCTGTTCGACCTGGGCGCCGATGCCGAACTGGCCAGGAACTTCGAAACGGATCCCGATGCGGTCCTGGCGAAGTACTCGATCGACGAAAAGGCCGCCGAGGCGATCAAGGCCGGAGATCTCGATGCCCTGCGTCGGTTCAGCGGGCTCGACGAGCTGCACCTGACCAAGAGCACGATCAAGGCCTATCGCTGATCCGGGCGGACCGCGCCCTCGTGCTTCGGCTCCGGGCAGGGTGGCTGGGCCTGGTCCTCGCGGTCCTGCCGGCCGCGGGCATGGCCGACGAGACGGCCGAGCCCACCCTCGACGATCGCATCGACGCGATCGTACGACTGAACGCCGAGCAGCCGTGGCCGGTGTCGCAGGGCGCTCTGGAGGCCCTGCGACAGGCACCTGAATTCCGGGCGGCCACGCTCGATCAGCGCAGCCGGCTGGACCTGGTCGAGGCGCGTAACCGGATCATCGACGGTCGCCACGAGGCGGCGCTCGACCAGCTCGAACAGGTGCTGGCTCGCCCGATCTCGATCGACCGGCGGTTGCGTGCGCTGGAGCTGGCGGCCAACCTGTCGGGCATCGAGCAGGACTACGCGCCGGCCTTCAGCTACCTCTACGAAGGCCTGAAGCTGCTGCCGCAGTCGCGCAACGTCGCTCGTCGTGCCGATCTGCTGGTGCTGGCGTCGCGGTTCCACGCCATGGCCGGCGAGCAGGCGCTGGCGATGAAATACATCTCCGAGGCGCTCGACGCGGCGCGCGATGGCGATGACGTGCGCACGCGCTGCAACGCCGAGCAGGACCTGGTCTTCCTGCAGTTCCGGGCCGGGCTGGACGGACTGGCGCTGCAGACCGCCGATGCAATGTGGACCACCTGCCAGCAGCGCGCCGATCCGGTGCTGAACGGGACCGGGATGATGACGATGGGCGCGGCGCTGCTCAACGCCGGTCGCTATTCCGAAGCCGCGGGGTGGCTGGAACGGGCAATTGCCCAGCACGGCGAAAACGGCTTCGCGATCGGCGTGGCCGAATCGCGCTACTACCTGGGCCAGGCGCTGCTGCGCGGTGGCGACGCGCAACGCGGAATTCCACTGCTGCTCGACTCGGTCGAGCATTTCGAGCAACGCGAAGGCTGGCAGACGCTGATCGACCTCCATGCAGAGCTGGCCGAGGCCTTCGAGGACCGCGGCGATCACGAGCGTGCGCTGGCCCAGCTGCGCGCGCTGCTCAGCGCCGATGCGCGCTTCAACGATGTCCAGCGCAGCCTGCGGGTGGCCTACCAGCAGGCCGAGTTCGAGAATCAGCGCCAGCAGCAGGAACTGGCGCTGCTGCGTCAGCGCAACCAGCTCTACGAGCTCGAGCGTGAAGCCCAATCGTCGCGGCAGTTCGCGCGGACCGTGGCCACGGCCATGGCCGGGCTGATCGCGCTGCTGCTGATCGGCCTGCTGATCCGCTTCCGGGCCGATCGTCGTCGCTTCCGGCGGCTTTCCGAACGCGACGGGCTGACCGGACTGCTCAATCACAGTCGCTTCCATCGGCGCGCCGATCTCGCGCTCCAGGACGCGCGGCGGGCGGGCCGGCCGTGCACCCTGGTCGCGGCCGATGTCGATTTGTTCAAGCAGGTCAACGACCGACACGGCCACCAGGCCGGCGACGCGGTCCTGCGCTACCTCGGCGAGTTGCTGACCGACGTGTTCTCGCCGCCGTGCATCGTCGGTCGGGTCGGCGGCGAGGAGTTCGCGGTGTTCCTGCCCGGCGAGAATCGCCTGCAGGCCCGCCAGCGGGTCGAAACCCTGCGCGGACGGCTCGAGCCGGTCGTCGTCGGCGCCGAGCGTATCCGGATCACGCTGAGTTTCGGCATCGCCGAGGCTCGCCGCGAGGGCCGCCTGGAGCGCTTGCGATTGCGTGCCGACGATGCGTTGTATCGGGCCAAGCGATCCGGGCGCGACCAGTTGATCGACGCCTCGGAACTGTTCGGGGAGGCGCCGGAGTGAATGCCTCGGGCGGGTCGCTGGTCGTGGTCGGCAGCGGCATCCAGCTCGGCCGCGACCTGACCCGGCGCGCGGAGTCCGAACTGCGCGCTGCCGATCGCGTCTTCGTGCTGGCCGATGCCTTCGCCGTCGACTGGGTGGAATCGGTCCGGCCCGACAGCACTCGGCTGTCCCGGCATTACCGCGCAGGGCGGGATCGGCGCGAGACCTATCGGGCAATGGAGGCCGAGCTGGTCGACGCGGTGCGCGCAGGACAGGCCGTCTGCGCGGTGTTCTACGGTCACCCCGGCGTGTTCGCCGACGTGCCGCACGGCGCGATTGCCGCGGTCCGGGCGCTGGGCCTTCCGGCGCGGATGGAACCGGGCATTTCCGCCGAGGCCTGCCTGTATGCCGATCTCGGACTGGACCCGGGCCGCAGCGGGGTCCAGTCCTGGGAAGCGACCCAGTTCCTGATCGAACGTCGCTGCCCCGATCCGACGGCACTGCTGATCCTGTGGCAGGTCGCGCTGACCGGCGACCTGGCGCTGGACCGGTTCCATGCCGAGCCCGAGCCGCTGGCGCTGCTGGTCGAGAAACTCCGGCGCTGGTATCCGGCCGACACCGAGGTGGTGCTCTACGAAGCCGCGCAGCTACCGATCGAGCGCGCTCGGGTCGAGCGCTTGCGGCTGGACGCATTGCCGCGGGCGACCTACCGCGAGCACAGCACGCTGGTGGTCCCGCCGATCCGGCCGGCGAGCGAGGACGGTGAATGGCTGGAGCGGCTTCGGCGGCTCGACGCGAGCGGCCGGGTCCAGGGGGGCAGGCGGACGACCGGGTAACCCCGGGCGATTGCGTTGTCGATCGATCGCCGCTGGGGCCGTCGGACGAGTCCGGGCCCTGCCCGGGCACGGATCGTCACCCGCTTGCCGGCCCACGGGCGTTCGGGGCCCGCGACCCGAACGCGAGGGTGATGACGACGGCCAGGGCGTGCCGGAACGAACGCCGGAGAATCCGCATCGCGCGCGAGTGGCACCGCGCGATCCGCGGATCCTCCGACGGGAACGTGCTCCGGGCCGCGCCGTTCAGCGCGTGGCCCGGCGCAGGATCAGCAGTCGCCGGTGCGCTTGCCGGAGATTTCGACCTTCATGGTCATCTCGCCCATGGCCGATTGCATCTGGCCATCGACGGTGCCCGACATGGACTCGCCGTCGAACGACATTTCGGCGTCCATGGTCATGGTGCTGCCGTCCGGGTTGCTGCAGCGCATCGAGTAGTTCATGCCGTCGTTGCGGATGTCCTTGTTGGTGATTTCGCATTCCTCGTTGTCATCGAGAAAGGCATCGCCCTGGGCGACGTCTTCGGCCGTGACGCAGTCCGAGCTGGACTGGGTCTGCGGCGGCAGCGAGAACTGGGGCGAATCCAGCGTGACCGTGCTGGTGGTCTCCCACATCCCCGGCTCGATGTTCGGGTCGTCGGCGAGTGCGGTGGTCGACAGGCCGGCGATGGCCAGGGCGGTCAGGCAGTGCTTGATCATTGGAGGTCTCCTTGGGCGATCGAGTCGCCTGGGCGATCGAGTCGCGCCGGACTCGGCCCGGCGCAGCGAGTACGGTGGTCTACCGTGTCCGACCAGAATACGCGAAACGGCGCTGGACCTGGACAGCGATCCGATCGCCGCGCCCCGATCGGGACCCCGCGGGCGGCTCAGCCCTCGTCGTCCTCGATCCGCTCGCGCTGGCGTTCGACGGCCTCGGCGAGGTCGTCCTCGACCCCGCGTGCGCGCTCGATGGCCTGGCGCTGCGGCTCGAGTACCCCGGCGCCCTCGGGCGGCGCGTCGCCGCTGTCGTCGTCGGCGCAGCCGGTCAGCACGGCGGCCAGCAGGAAAATCGGCAGGAAACGGACAGGACGGAGTGTCATCGGCAAGGCTCCCGGAGGGTTCGTGAACCACTCTACGCCGGCGCCGATCGCATGACCAGCCCCGCGGCGCGCACTACACTCGGGCGATGAACGAAATCGCCACAGCACATCCGAATCGTCGTGCACGCGGGCGCCGGGCGCTTCGCCTGGCCCTGCTTGCGCTGCTGGTCGCCTGGATCGGCACGGCGACCGTGCATCGCTACAAGCCGCTGCCGCCCGGGATCAGCGTCGCGATGCCCGCCCGGTCGGCCGAAGCGGTGGTCTTCCTGGCCGACCTGACCTGGATCGACGAGCGTGGGGCGCGCCGGCTCGATCACCGCATCTTCGAGCGCGCACTGGCCCGGATCGGGCAGGCACGTCGCCTGGTCGTGCTGGACATGTTCCTGTTCAATGACTTCGCCGGCAGCGCCGACGGCGACGGCATGCGGCCGTTGTCGGACCAGCTCGAGCAGGCGCTGGTCGCCCGCAAGCGCGCGGTGCCGGGCCTGCGCGCCGTGCTGATCACCGATCCGATCAACGGTCTCTACGGCGGTGTCGAATCCGACCGGCTCGACCGGCTGCGCGCGGCCGGGATCGACGTGGTGGTCACCGCGCTGCCGCGCCTGCGCGATTCCAATCCGGCCTGGTCGGGCCTGTGGCGATTGTGCTGCCGGTGGGCCGGCAACGACGACGACGGTGGCTGGTTGCCCAATCCGGTCGGTCCGGGCGAGGTGACCCTGCGCACCTGGCTGCGGCTGGTCAATTTCAAGGCCAACCACCGCAAGACGCTGGTGGTCGATTCGCCCGAGGGCTGGATCGGCCTGGTCACCTCGGCCAATCCACACGATGCCTCCAGCGCGCACGGCAACGTGGCGCTGGAGTTCCGCGGGCCGGCGGCGCTGGACCTGCTGGCCACCGAGGCGGCCGTGGCGGCCTTCTCGGGCGCGCCGCTGGACGGGCTGCCGGCGCCGCCGCCGGCCCGGCCGGTGAACGGTGCTGTGCTGCAGGTCCTGACCGAATCGGCGATCCGCGACGCGGCAATCGACGCGATCGATGCGGCCGGCCTCGGCGACCGGGTCGACCTGGCGATCTTCTACCTGTCGCACCGCGGCGTGATCGTCGCGCTGAAGCGGGCGGCGGCGCGTGGGGCGACGGTGCGCGTGCTGATGGATCCCAACCGCGATGCCTTCGGGGCCGAGAAGGACGGCATCCCCAATCGGCCGGTCGGTCGCGAACTGGTCGATGCCGGCGTTACGGTGCGCTGGTGCGCGACCTCCGGCGAGCAGTGTCACAGCAAGTCGCTGCAGGTCATCCGGGCCGATGGCTCGTCGGAATGGATCGGCGGCTCGGCCAATTTCACCCGGCGCAATCTCGATGATCTGAACCTGGAAACCAACGCGCGCCTGGCCGGGCCGGCCGGGCATCCGGCCCTGAGCGAGGCCGCGGCCTGGTTCGAGCAGCGCTGGAGCAACCGGGCAGGGCGCCTTCATTCGCTGCCCTATGACGAGTTCGCCGAGGACAGCCGATTGCGCTACTGGCGCTACCGGGTGATGGAGTTCACCGGCCTGTCGACGTTCTGAGCGGCGTTCAGCCGCCGCGCAGCGGCTCGAGCCGGAAGCGGAGGTCCTGGTAGTGGCGGGCCACGGCCAGCGGTCGATCGTCGCCCCTGCCCAGCCAGTGATCGGCCAGTGCCAGCAGCTCGACCAGGCCGGTCAGTCGGTACAGGTTCAGGGCCAGTCGTCGGGCCTGCGGCTCCAGCGCCTGCGGGTCGCCGGCCAGCCAGTGCGGGACGGCACCGAGCTGCTCGCGCGCCTGCTTTACGCGGGCGTTCAGCGCCGGCTGACGGCAGCCGTCCAGGCGGCCGTTCATGCGTGCCAGCCACGGCTCGATGCCGACCGCGGCCAGCGCGCGCAGCGTGTCGAGCGACAGCACGTTGGTCGTGCCTTCCCAGATCGACAGCACCTGCACGTCGCGCAGCAGCTGGGGAATGCCGGTGTCCTCGATGTAGCCGGCGCCGCCGAAGGCCTCCAGCGCCTCCGACACGCCGGCCACCGCGTCGCGTGCCGTGCCGAGCTTGATCAGCGGTGTCAGCAGCCGCAGCGCGGCGGTATCGGCATCGTCGGGTTCGCCCTGTTCGACCGTGCCGAGCAGGTCGACGGTGGCCAGCAGCGCCGACGAGGCCGCGGCATGGTCGGCTTCGAGGTCGGCCAGCGTTTCACGGTGCAGCGGCAGCTCGGCCAGCGGGCGGCCGAAGGCGATGCGCTTGCGCGCGTAGTCGCCGGCCAGGGCCAGCGCGCGCTGCATCAGGGCGCAGGCGGTGACCGCATTCCAGGTCCGGGTGATGTTGAGCATCGGGGCGATCGCCGCCACGCCGCGCTCCAGGCCGTTTACCGGGGTGGCCGGTGCGCCGTCCAGCCACAGCTCGGCGGTGGGCAGTTTGCGGGTGCCCAGTTTGTCCTTCAGGCGGAGGACCTCGATGTTCTGCAATCGGCCGGCCTCGTCGCGCGGCTCGAGGTAGAACAGGGCCAGGCCGCGTGATCCGTCCGGATTGCCGTCCGGTCGGGCCAGGGTCAGCGCGATCTCCGAGGTCGCCGCCGAGGTGAACCACTTGCGGCCGGTCAGCCGCCAGCGACCGTGCTCATCCCGTCGGGCGATGGTTTCGGTGCGACCGACGTCGGAGCCGCCGACCGTTTCGGTCATCCACTGGCCCGAGGTCCAGAACGCGCCGGGGTCGGTGCTCAGCAGATGCGGCAGGGCGCGCCCGGCCAGTTCGTCGTTGCCGGCATCGGACAGGATCCGGGCCGCGCCGTCGGTCATCGCCAGCGGGCAGCCGTAGAAGTCGGTCGAGGGGATGTACATCCAGGCCCGTGCGAACTGCAGCAGTCGGGCATGCCGGCCCAGCGAGGCGTCGTAGCCGGTCGCGACCAGGCCGTATTCGGCGGCCCAGCGGTGGGCCCGTCGCCACAGCGGGGTCAGCTCGATCTCGTCGATCCGCTCGCCCCAGGCGCTCCAGGAGGTCAGCCGCGGTTCGTTCAGGCGGTCCTCCAGCTGCATGCGATACCAATCCCCGCCGGACAGCCTGCCGAGTTCGGCCAGCACCGGGCGATGCTGCGCCAGCAGGTCCTCGGGTACGCTGCGGGCCAGCCAGGCCCGGAGCAGCCAGTTGCCCGGATGGTCCCAGCCGTCACCGGGCTCGGGCGGCGTCTGCAGCGTGGAAAGCGGTTCGTGTGCACTCATCGTCGACCGGATCGAGGGAGAGCGTCCCAGTCTACTGTGCCCCGTCCGACGTCTTGCGACGACGCCCGGGACGCGGCAGGGCGAGAAAATACAGCACCACCAGTACGATCTGCACCCAGGCGATCACGCGCACCGTCGGGTTGGCCCAGGCCTCGCCGACGGCAAAGCTGAAGTGCAGCAACAGCACCGTGCCGCCGATCACCAGGCCGTTCGGTTTCAGCGCCAGCACCCAGGGCGCGGGAAGCAGCAGCGGAACGGTGGCGATGACCAGGGCCGGCCAGTAGCCGAGGATGGCGGCGGGATACAGCCAGCCGAACCAGACCAGCTGCAGGACGATCAGCGCCAGCCAGGTCCAGCGCGCGACCGCGACCGGCAGCAGCAGCCCGGTCACAATTTCACCGCCAGCGACGCCACCCGCCGTCCCAGCGCCCGGGCCAGGGCGATCTCGTGCGAATCGGCGGTGCGGTCGCTGTCGGGGCCCGACCAGTGGCTGGCCCCGTACGGGGTGCCGCCGGCGGCCGTCTGGCCGAGCGCCTTCTCGGTGTAGGGCAGGCCGACGATCAGCATGCCGTGATGGAGCAGCGGGATCATCATCGACAGCAGCGTGCTCTCCTGCCCGCCGTGCAGGCTCGAGGTCGAAGTGAACACGCCGGCCGGTTTGCCGGCCAGCGTGCCGGAGAACCATTCACTGCCGGTGCCGTCGAGGAAGAACTTGAGCGCCGAGGCCATGTTGCCGAAACGGGTCGGACTGCCGAGGATCAATCCGTCGCACTCGGCGAGGTCGCGATTCTCGGCCAGCGCGGGCCCGTCGTCGGGCCATTCGACCGGCTTCGGGTCCAGGGCCGAGGTGATCGGCGCGACACCGCGCAGCCGCGCCGCGGCGCCGTCGACCGATTCCACGCCGCGCGCGATCTCGCGGGCCAGTTTCAGGGTGTTGCCGTGGACCGAGTGGACCAGGATCAGGATCTCGCTCACGGCAGGATGGCCTCGACGTCTTCGGGCGGGCGGCCGATCCGGGCGCGGGTGAGCGCGCCGTCGTCGACCACCACGATCGGCCGCTGGAGCAGGATGGGTTCGGCGGCGATGGCGTCGAACAGCTCGGCATCATCGGCCGCGTCGATGTCCAGCCCGGTTCGTGCCCACTCCGCCTGACCGGTCCGCACCAGATCGCGCGCCGGCCGGTCCAGCGCTTCGGCGAGTTTCTCCAGCGTGGCGCTGTTCGGCGGCGTCCTGAGGTAGTCGACGATCGTCGGCTCGAGGCCTCGCTCGGCGAGCAGCTTCAGAGTGGCCCTGCTTTTTGAGCAACGGGGATTGTGGTACACAGTGACCTGCATGGCAGATTCAGACTCCAATTCGAAACCGTCGATCGTCGATTCTGACCGATCCGCGTCAAAACGGCCAATCCCGACCGCGCTGCAGGCGCTGACCGATCCTCGCTGGCTGAAGGCCTTCGGTCGTCACCTCGTGTCGCATTTCCGTCACGACCGCAGCTTCGAAACCGCCGGTGCGCTCAGCTACACCACGCTGCTGGCGCTGGTGCCGCTGCTCGCAGTGGTGATCGGCGTGATCTCGGCCTTTCCGGTGTTCGATGCCCGGGTCGAGCAGCTGCAGGACTTCATCTTCAAGAATTTCGTGCCGGCCGCCGGCGATGTCGTGCAGCAGTACATCGACCAGTTCATCGAACGCTCGGCCGGCCTGACCGGCGCCGGCAGCCTGTTCCTGGTCGTGGCCGCGCTGCTGCTGATGGGCACGATCGAGAAGAGTCTGAACCGGATCTGGCGGGTCGATCGACCGCGCAGCCCGGCCAGCCGCCTGATGGTCTACTGGGCCGTGCTCACGCTGGGTCCGTTGCTGATCGGGGCCTCGGTCGGCATCACCTCGTACCTGGCCACGCTGCAGGCGTTTGCGCCGGAGTTCGTCCGCGGCTGGGTGCAATCGGCGCTGCTGGCGCTGACCCCGTTCGTGGTCGCGCTGCTGGCGTTCACGCTGCTGTTCAGCGTCGTGCCGAACCGACGGGTCAGGCTGCGGCACGCCCTGGCCGGCGCGACCTTCTCTGCGGTCGCCTTCGAAGTCTCGAAGCACGCTTTCGTGGTGTACCTGTCGAACGTTCCGACCTACGAGAAACTCTACGGTGCGCTGGCGACCATCCCGATCTTCCTGGTCTGGATCTTCGTGACCTGGGTGGTGATCCTGCTCGGCGCCAGCGTGTCGGCATCGCTGACCACGTTCAACTATCGCCGTGCCGACTGGCGCTGGAACCCGCGCCACCACCTGCTGCTGGTCATGCGCTTGATCGACCACCTCGCCGCGGCCCAGCGCGAGGGGCGCGGACGGTCGTCGGCCGAACTGCTGGCTCTGGAAGAGGCCATGACCGACGACGAACTGCAGGCCCTGTTCGATCGCCTCGACCGGGCCGGCTGGATCCAGCGCGACGAAAGCGGCGACTGGTTCCTGACCGCCGACCTGGCCGACGTGACGCTGGGCGATCTCTATCGCGACGTGCCGCTGGTGCTGCCCGTGGCAGAATCGGAGGACCTGCCGGAGCGAACGGCCGGCGATCGTCGGCTGCGCGATGCGCTGAATGAAATCGCCGCCGCCTCCGGTCCCGTTCTCGACCGCTCGCTGAAGTCCCTGCTCGGCGACCGTTCATCGACCCACAACGGATCCTGACCCATGTATCGATTCCTGTTGTCCCTTGCCCTGCCGGCCCTGCTGCTCGCCGCACCGGCGCCGATCCGCGCCGATAGCGCTGCCTCGTCGGCCAGCTACCCGGAGTTCGAACTGCCCGACCTCGACGGCGTTCGGCACCGGCTCAGCGACTGGCGGGGCGACTGGGTGGTCGTCAACTACTGGGCGACCTGGTGCGCTCCGTGCCGCAAGGAGATCCCCGATCTGTCGGAGCTTCACGACGAGCGCGACGACATCACGGTGCTGGGCCTGGCCTTCGAGGATACCGACGTGGCCACGTTCCGGACCTTTCTGCAGGACTACCCGGCCAGCTACCCGATCCTGCGGGTCGACGTCTACGCGCCGCCGGAGGCCTTCGGTGCCCCGCGCGCGCTGCCGACCACCTACCTGATCGCGCCCGACGGCCGGCTGGCCGAGACCTGGATCGGGCCGATCACCGGCGATACCGTGCGCGAGCGCGTCGACCGCGAGACCGAGCCGACCTCGTGAGCTGCGCGCGCTTTCGCGTCACCGGCCGCGTCCAGGGCGTGTTCTTCCGCGCCTCGACCCAGCGCGTGGCCAAGCGTCTCGGCCTGACCGGCCATGCGATCAACCTCGATGACGGCAGTGTCGAGGTGCTGGCCTGCGGCGCGGCCGACGCACTGGACGATCTCCACGACTGGCTGCAGCGCGGCTCGCCGACCGCGCGCGTCGACCGCGTCGATCGCGAAGCGGTTTCTGCTGCGGATCAGAATCCTCCCGCCGACTTCACTACCGGCTGACCGTGCAGAACGCGGGGAAGGTTCGCGTTGGATGTGGAAAGGCGTTCTCGTCCGCAGATGAACGCCGATGAACGCGGACAAAAGGCAGAGGCGGATGCTGACCGCAGATGAACAGGAAGACGGAAGAACGAGCGGTGCGTCGCGATCGGGCCCTGGCGGCGGAAATACGCCCCGGCGCGATTGCAGTTTGCGGGTCAGGCGAGCGCCATGATCGCGGAAACCACGGGACATGGAACCCCCGGATCCCCGCCACTCATTGTGTAACGTATAGCGAGCCGGAGAGCGTTTGGCTGCGGACAAGAAAATCGCCTTGCGCTTTTCGCCTTCCTCCTGCGCCCGCCAAGAAAAACGGCCCGCCGGGGGCGAGCCGTTTTCGGAGTCGAGCGTGGGGTGCTCGGGCCGAGGTGCTTCGGATTCGCCGAACTCAGCGGACGAGTCGCAGGGCCTGCTGCTGGCGCTGCTGCTGGAACATCCGACCCTGGTCGAACAGCTCCAGCCCGCGCACCTCGAACGGCGCGCCGAGGCCGCTTCCGGCCACAAGGTCGGCACCCACCGTCAGCTGCAGCATGCCGCCGCCGACCGGAAGGGTGGCCGCGCCCTGGGTCATGGCCAGCGGGCGGAGTTCACCGTCCGGAGCGGTGCCGAAGACCTGGGCGTTGACCTGGAATCGTCCGGCCACCGCGGTGTCGACGCCGATGTCGATGGCCAGGCCCTTGTCCAGGCGGGCCCGCGCGGTGCCGTCGAAGCGCGCCAGCGGCGGCGTGACCGCGAACGGAATCTTCAGGTCGCGGCGAACGGTCAGGCCTTCGGGCGTGCTGGTCTCGACCCAGGCATGGGCTTCGAACAGGCCGTCCTGACCGGTGACGCGCACCGCCTTCGGCAGCGTGCCGCGCAGCACGCCGGTGGCCGGATCGAGGCTCAGGTCGAACTGCTCGCCGGCGCTCGGATCGGTGATCAGCGCGCGCACCGTGCCGAGTGGCAGCTGCGACTTGCCGTTGCCGACGCCGACGCCCAGCGAGATGGCCTCACCGGTGAACAGCGTGTGCTGCGGCAGCGTCAGCTGCCCGACCCAGGCGCTTTCGGGTTCGAACACGTGGACGACCATGTGCCGCTCGGGCGGCAGCTCGGTCACGCCGAGCTTCAGCTGGCCGGCCCGGACATCGGGGCCGAGCTCGAACGCCAGCGAAGACTCGGGTACGTCCAGCCCGGCCGCCTTCAGCGACACTCCGTCGGCGAGGCGGGCGATGGCCGAGGCGCCCAGCGCGGCGCCGTCCAGCGCCAGCGCGATGTTCGCAGGGTCGATGCGGACCTTGGCGTCCGGTTCCAGCGGCGAGACGCGGATCACCGCGCCCGGCGCGGTCAGCGGCAGCTCGATGCCCTTGGCCAGCTCGGCGCCGGTGGCGTCGACCCAGTACTGGCGGCTGTCGACGCGCGGAATGTCCAGCGAAGCCGCCGGTGCCTCGGTCAGCGGCCAGGCGAACTGCACCGGGGCCGACTCCTGGTGGCGGCTGGCCGGCACCGCGGCCGGGTCGGCCGTGAGCTTGGCCGCGCCGAAATCGCCCGGGCCGGCGTCGAGCCAGGTCGCGTCGAGCACGTAGGCGGTGCCGAAGTCTGCGATGCCGAGACCGGGCTCGACGTCCTGGGCGTTCAGGGTCTGGACCGCGAGGGGCCCGGCCGCCAGTACGGCGGCGATGGTCAGAATACGAGTCTTCATTCCGGGGCTCCTCACAGGTCGTTGCGCAGGATGACGTCCAGGCCGTGGCAATCACGGCGGCTCTGGGCGTGCGAGAGACGGTCGCTGGAGACCTGATGGTCATAGAACCACAGGCTGCCGGCGCCGTTCTGGCTCGAGCAGTCGAGGAAGCCGTCGGAACAGCTGTCCAGCCAGTTCTGGGTGATCTCCAGGCCGACCTGGTTGAAGTACCCGCCGCAGTAGGCCGCACCGTCCCAGAACGCCGAGCGCACGTCGGTGCCGACCACGTTCCAGAAGCCCTTCGGCAGGCTCGGGCGGCCCGGGGTGCCGAGCAGCCAGGCCGAGTTGTAGAAGGCCATCCAGCTCGGCTGCTGCATGCGCACCGCGTTGTTCTGGTAGCCCAGCAGCCAGCCCAGCGCGGCCTCGAACACGTTGCCCTGCATCACTGCCTCGGCCAGCGGCGTGCCGGTCGAGGACGCGGCCAGCGCGTTGACCCAGCGCGTACGCTGGATGATCGTCGGATAGCGGCTGTCCCAGGTCGGGTTCGACAGGATCCAGCGCATCACGTTGCCGCCGTTGGAATGGGTCAGCACGACCAGGTCGGTGATGCCGCGGGCGTTGATGAACGTGGTCAGCTGGTCGGCCAGGCAACCGGCCGCGCGGCTGTCCCACATGTATTGCTCGAAGTCGCAGTTGATGACCGTGTAGTTGGCGCTGTTGGCGAGGCCCTGGCGGACCGAGTCGACCATGTCGGTGGTCCAGTAGTCGTTCAGCGCGTCGGTCTGCTTGCCGGTGCCGTGGACGAAGGCCACGCCGGTGGCCGCGAGCGCGGCGCTGCTCCAGAACAACAGCGCGGCGCCCAGAAGGGCGATCCTGAATCTCATGGTGTCTCCTCTCTTTTCTTGTGGAACGGGATGGGCTCCCATGGATCGATGTGCCGATCGCCCCATCCCGGCCGTCTACCCGTGACAGCGTTTGCAGTATAGGCGGCCGGGCGCCGGGATTCAAACGGGTGTTTGAGGGTCAGGGGAAAAGGGGCGAGGGGCGAGTCGGGTGACTGGGGTCGGCGGGGGTCGGCGGGGGAGGGGGGCGGTTTCAGGGTTGAGGTTTTCAGTTGTCAGTTGTCAGTTGTCAGTTCTCAGTTCTCAGTTCTCAGTTGTCAGTTGTCAGTTGTCAGTTCTCAGTTCTCGGTTTCCAGTTCTCGGTTGTTCATTGCGGTCTTTGCCGCTTTGCGTTTTTTTCGTCCATCCTCTGCGGATCGAAGCCGCGGAGCAGCGGCGCCCGGGGAGCCGTCAGGACGCGCACGATGCTTGTCCCTGTCCCCTCTTGCCTGGCCCCTCAGCAACCGAACAGCTCGTGCTGCCGGATCGGGCGGAAGCTCCTGCGGTGGATCGGGCAGGGGCCGAGGCGGTCGAGGGCGGCGAGGTGGGCGGGGGTGGGGTAGCCCTTGTGGCGGTCGAAGCCGTAGTCGGGCCAGCGTTCGTGGCAGGCGAGCATCAGGCGGTCGCGGTGGACCTTGGCCAGGATGCTGGCCGCGCCGATCGCCGTGCACAGGCCGTCGCCGCCGATCAGCGCCTCGCAGGACAGGCCGCCGAGGTCGGGTAGCCGATTGCCGTCGATGCGCACGTGGTCCGGCGCCGGGTCCAGTTGGCCGACCGCGCGGGCCATGGCGGTCATCGTGGCCTGCAGGATGTTGAGCCGGTCGATGTCCTCCGGACCGACCTCGACGATGGCGAAGCCGGCGGCGCGTTCGCGGATCAGGTCGAACAGGACGTCGCGGCGCTCGGCGGTCAGCTTCTTCGAATCGTCCAGGCCGTCGATCGCGCGGTCGGGGTGGAGGATGACGGCGGCGGCGACGACCGGCCCGGCCAGCGGGCCGCGGCCGGCTTCGTCGACCCCGGCGATCCGGCGGACGGTGACGGACAGACTCACCGCTGCGCTCCGAACCGCTCGATCAGCGCTTCGGCGGCCCGGTCGGCCGCGCCGCGCGCCAGCGTGGCATGGAGTTCGTCGGCGGTGGCGTGGAAGGCGTCGCGCCGCTGGTCGTCGTCGAGCCAGTCGGCGATGTCGCGGGCCAGCCGCCCGGGCGTGGCCTCGGCCTGGATCCGCTCCGGCACCAGCGCGCGTCCGGCCAGGACGTTCGGCAGGCCGACGTGCGCGGTGCGGACCAGGCGCAGGGCGCGGGCGGTGGCATAGGTCATCGCCGGCAGCCGGTAGTAGACGACCATCGGCGTGCGGGTCAGCAGGGCTTCCAGCGTGACCGTGCCCGAGGCGGCCAGCGCCACGTCGGCGGCGGTCAGGCCGGTCCGGGTGTGGTCGGCGACGATCCGAAGACCGTCGAGGTCGCCCTCGCCGGCGGCGGCGAGGAAGGCCGCGCGCTGGTCGTCGCGGGCCAGCAGCACGACCCGTTCGACGTCGGGCCGGTCGCGGCCGATGCGGGCCGCGGTCGCCGCCAGCAGCGCGGCGTGGCGGGCGATCTCGCCGCCGCGGCTGCCCGGCAGCAGGGCGACGATCGGCCGATCGGCGGGCAGGTCGAGCGCCCGCCGCGCCGCCGCGCGGTCGGGCGAGCGAGGCAGCGCATCGGCCAGCGGGTGGCCGACGAAGCGGCAGTCCAGGCCGGTCCCGGCGAAGCAGTCCGGTTCGAACGGGAACAGCGTCAGCATCAGGTCCAGCGAGCGCGCGATCTTCGGAATCCGGTAGCCGCGCCAGGCCCAGACCGAGGGGCAGACGAACTGGGCCGTCGGCAGGCCGGCGCGCCGCAGCTGTCGGGCCAGCCCGAGGTTGAAGTCGGGCGCATCGATGCCGACGAAGGCGCTCGGCGCGCGATCGAGGATGGTCCGTTTCAGCATGCGCCGGAATCGAATCAGCCGGGGCAGGTGGCCGAGCACTTCGAACAGGCCCATGACGTCGAGGCGGTCGATGCCGGCCAGGGCGTCGACGCCGGCCGAGCGCATCGCCGGTCCGGTCACCCCGGCCAGTCCGATCGTCGGATCGAGGCCGCGCAGGGACCGCGCCAGCGCCGCCCCGAGCTGGTCGCCGGAGGTTTCGCCGGCGCCGAGCACCAGCTGCATCAGCGCAGCAGGCCCCGCTGGCCGGCCTCGATGCTGGCGACGAACTCGGCCAGTTCCGGCACCTTCGCGCTCTGCTGGCGCAGTTCGGCGAGCGCGTCCTCGAGCGGCCGGCCCAGCCGGTACACGGTCCGGTAGGCCTCGCGGATGGCGCGGATGGTGTCGGCATCGAAGCCGCGTCGCTTCAGGCCCTCGGCGTTGATGCCCCGCGGGCGCGGCGGACGGCCGGAGACCATGACGTAGGCGGGCACGTCCTGGCCGACGCCGCCGTACATGCCGAGGAAGGCGTGGCTTCCGATGGTCACGAACTGGTGAGCGCCGGAGAAGCCGGCGAAGGTCACGAAGTCGCCGACCGTGACGTGGCCGGCCAGCGTGGCGCCGTTGGCGAACACGCAGTCGGAGCCGACCCGGCAGTCGTGGGCGATGTGGCTGTAGGCCATCAGCCAGTTGCGGTCGCCGAGCTCGGTCACGCCGCCGCCGTCGGCGGTGCCGCGATTGATGGTCACGTACTCGCGAATCGTGTTGTCGCGGCCGATGACCAGCGCAGAGTCCTCGCCGCCGAACTTCTTGTCCTGCGGCTCCTCGCCGATCGAGGCGAACTGGAAGATCCGGGTGCCGTCGCCGATCCGGGTCCGGCCGGTGATCACCGCGTGCGGACCGACCCGGCAGCCGAGGCCGAGTTCGACCCGGGCGCCGACGATTGCATACGGGCCGATCTCGCAGCCGGCCCCGATCCTCGCGCCGTCCTCGACGATGGCAGTCGGGTGGATGGTGGCGTCGGGTGAGCTCACTTGCCTTCGGGGCGCGCAGCGCAGAGCATTTCGCAGCCGGCAACCCGCTTGCCGTCGACGTGGGTTTCGGCCTCGTACAGGCCCATGCCTCGGACCATCCGCTTCTGGGTGACGTGGAAGTGCAGCTGGTCGCCGGGGACCACGGTCTTGCTGAATCGGGCCTTGTCGATCTTGACCAGATAGAACAGCTGGTCCTCGGCCCCCTGCTCCTCGCGTGCCAGGTGGGCCAGGCAGCCGGCGGCCTGCGCCATGGCCTCGAGGATCAGCACGCCGGGCATGACCGGGTGGCCCGGGAAGTGGCCCTGGAAGAACGGTTCGTTGATGGTCACGTTCTTCAGCGCATGGATGCGCGGCGCGTCGCCGAGCTCCCACTCCAGCACCCGATCGACGAGCAGGAACGGGTAGCGGTGGGGCAGCAGCGACAGGATGCGTTCGATGTCGACGGGTCGGGAGTCGGTCATGCCGGGGTCTCGTGTCGTGGTTTTGGAAAGCAGGGGGCGGTCAGTTCGTGCCGCGACGGCGCAACAGCCGGTCGAGCTGACCCAGGCGCACCAGGATGCGCTGCCAGGCGCGCATCGGTCGCGCCGGAATGCCCGAGCCGTAGGCGCCGGGCCGGTCGATCGAGTCCAGCACCGTGCTCATCGCGGTGATCACGACATGATCGCAGATTTCGAGGTGGCCGCCGATGCCGGAGGCGCCGGCGATCATGCAGTAGCGGCCGATCCGGGTCGAGCCGGCGATACCGACGCAGCCGGCGATCGCGCTGTGGTCGCCGATCACCACGTTGTGGGCCACCTGCACCTGGTTGTCCAGCCGCACGTCGTCGCCGAGCACGGTGTCGTCGATCGCGCCGCGGTCGATGGTGGTGTTCGCGCCGATTTCGCAGTCGGCCCCGATTCGCACCGAGCCGAGCTGGGCGACCTTGCGCCAGTGGCCTCGTCGCTTGTCCATCGCCAGCCCGAAGCCGTCGGCCCCGATCACCACGCCCGGGTGGACCAGCGTGCGCCGGCCCAGCACGACCGCCGGTCCGAGCGTCACGTTGGCAACCAGCCGGACGTCCTCGGCCAGCTGCGCACCGGCACCGACCACGCAGCCGGGCCCGACCACGGCGCCGGCCGCGATCACGGCCTCGGCCTCGACGACCGCCATCGGCCCGATCTCGGCCCCGGGATCGACGTCGGCGGCCGGATCGACGAACGCGCGCGGATGAATGCCGGGCCGCGCCCGTGGGCTCGGCGCGAAACGATCCAGCGCGAGGCTCCAGGCCAGGTAAGGGTCGTCGACGACCAGCGCGGTGCACGGGCAGTCGGCAACGGCGTCGTCGGAAACGATTACCGCCGATGCGCCGGTCGTGCGCAGCTGGGAGCGGTACGCGGAATTGGCCAGAAAACCGAGCGCGCCGGGGCCGGCCGCGGCCAGCGTGGCCGGATGATTCAGTTCGACACCGCCGTCGCCGACCAGCCGGGCATCGAGGTGGCGCGCGAGCGCTTCAGCGCAGAGCGGTGTACGGGGCATTCCGGAATCCGGAGTCTGCCGGGCCGGCCCGGGGGGCGAGGTCGCGGTCATTGCCGCTCGCGCCGGCTCCGCAGTTCGAAGTCGACTTCGAGGAACTCGAGCACCTGGTCGGTGATGTCGATCCGGTCGGAGGCGAAGGCGACCGGACTGGACAGCACCAGGTCGTAGCCCTCGCGCCGGGCCACGGTCTGGACGGCCAGTTCGATTTCTTCGCCCAGCGACTTGATTTCGGCGTTGCGGCGGAAGTTCAGTTCGTCGGCCAGGTCTTCGCGGCGGCGGTCGATCGAGCGGCGCAGGTTGCGGATCTCGCGCTCGCGGGCCAGCAGCTGTTCGTTGCTGAGTCCGCTGGAATCGGCCAGCGCCTGCTCCATGTCGACCAGCCGTTGCTCGTCGGCCAGCAGGGCCTCGTTGCGGGGTCGGAACTCGATGTCCAGTTCGGCGCGGCCGGCAAGCACCTGGGGCGCATTGTCCAGCAGGCGCTTCATGTCGACGTACCCGATGCGCACGTCGGCCTGTCCCCAGGCGGGGCCGGCCAGCATCAACGCAAGCAGCAATGTCAGGGCACGGGCCATGGGCGGCGTCTTCTCCGAACGCTCAGGTACCCGAGTATAGGCCTTCACGCGCGAAATTTCCTCCCCCGCCGGCGGTCGGATCGCCGCCCGCGTCAGAACTGGGCGCCGAACGAGAACTGGATCTCCTGCACATCGTCGCCGGGACGATCCTTCAGCGGCGTGGAGAGGTTGATGATGATCGGACCGACCGGGGCTTCCCAGGTCAGCGACAGTCCGGTCGAGGCGCGCAGCAGGTTCTGGTCGAAGGTGTCGACGCCCTCGAACACGTTGCCGACGTCGACGAACCAGGCCATCCGGGTGCCGCTGATCTCGGCGAACGGCAGCGGAAACGCGATCTCGACCCCACCGGTCACCTTGAAGTCGCCGCCGACCGAGCGGCAGAACTGGTCCTTCGGACCCAGCGAGTTGTCGTCGAAACCGCGCACGTCGGATACACCGCCGGCGAAGAAATGTTCCCAGAACGGCAGACCGAAATCGGCGGTCACGATCTCGTCGAGCTGGCAGTTTCCGGCCAGGCGTTCCGGCTCGATCTGCTCGATGTCGAGTTCCTCGTCGTCGTAGACGTCGCCGTAGGACACGTCGGCGCGCACGGCGAAGGCCAGGTTCTCGCCCAGAGGCCAGTACTTCCGACCGCGATAGGCGACGGTGTAGTACTCGCGCGTGCTGCCCGGCGTGGCCAGGCTCAGCGACAGCCGGTTCAGCGAGCCGCGGGTCGGGGTCAGGAAGTGGTTGCGCGTGTCGCGGCCCCAGCTGCCGTTGAGCACGAAGGTCTCCACGTCGCGCTCGTCGCCGGACAGGAACCCGTCGCCGTTGCGATCCAGCGTGATGGCCAGCGGACGCGTGGCGGACAGTTCGATGGTCGATGGGCCGTCCGGGTCGTCGGGGTCGACCGGTACCGTCACGAAGCTGCCGATGTTGATGTCCAGGGCCTGGTAGCTGGCGCCGAGCCGGACGAAGTCGACCTCGGTCAGCGGGAAGCCGAAGTTGACGCCGGCCGCCGCCTGGCTGGTCGAGAACGCCGAAATGTTCGCGCGCGCCTGGTTGAATTCCGAGTAGTTCAGGAAGAACCCGCGCGATATGCCGTCGTCGGTCCAGTACGGATTGGTGTAGGACAGGTTGACCTGCCGGTTGATCCGGCTGCGGCTGACCGCGAAGCCGACCGTGCGACCGGAGCCGAGGAAGTTCTCCTGCTGCACCGAGATCGACGCGATCAGGCCCTGGAGCTGCGAAAAGCCGAGGCCGACCTGGAAGCTGCCGGTCGAGCGTTCCTCGACGCTGACGATGATGTCGACCTGGTCGTCCGATCCCTCGACGGCCGGGGTCTCGACGTTGACGTCCTCGAAGTAGCCGATCCGCCGCAGGCGCTGGCGCGAGCGGTCCACGGCGGCCTGCGAGAACCAGGCCCCCTCGAACTGGCGCATCTCGCGGCGCAGCACTTCGTCCTTGCTGACGGTGTTGCCCCGGAACTCGACGCGGCGCACGTAGACCCGCTTGCCCGGATCGACGAAGAAGGTCAGATCGACGCTCTTGGATTCCCGGTCGATCCGCGGCACGGGGTTGACGTTGGCGAAGGCATAGCCGAAGTTGGCCAGCAGCGCGGTGATGTTGTCGACCGTCTGCTCGACCTTTTCGCGCGAGAAGGTCGCGCCGGGCTCCAGCGCGACGAAATTCTCCAGCGTTTCCTGTTCGAACACCAGGTCACCGGTCAGCTGCACGTCGGAGACGCTGTAGACCTCGCCCTCGCGGACATTGGCGGTGATGTAGATGCCGGTGCGGTCGGGGCTGACCGAGACCTGGGTCGACTCGATCGCGAAATCCACATAGCCCCGGTCGAGATAGAAGGCGCGCAGGCGTTCGAGATCGCCGGACAGCTTCTCGCGGGTGTAGTTCGGTCGGCCCTGCCAGAAGAACAGGCCGCCCCAGGCGTTCTTCGTGTCCGATTCGAAGTCCTCGCGCAGTTCGTCCTCGTCGAAGCTTTCGTTGCCGACCAGGTTGATGTGGCGAATCCGGGCGACCTTGCCTTCCTCGATCACGATGCCGATGTCGACGCGGTTGCGGTCGAGTCGGGTCAGCCGGGTATCGACTTCGACGTTGTAGTGGCCCTGTGCGTAGTACTGGCGGATGAGCTCCTGGGAGACCTGGTCCAGCGCCAGCCGGTCGAACACCTCGCCTTCGACGATGCCGATGTCCTCCAGCGCGGGCATCAAGGCCTCGTCGGGGATCTTCTTGTTGCCGGTGATGATGACCGTCGAGATGGCCGGGCGCTCGCTGACCTCGATGATCAGGATGTTGCCTTCGCGGGCCAGTTCGACATTCTCGAAGAAGCCGCTGCGGTACAGGTCGCGGATGCTCGCGCGGGCCGCGGCCGGTGTCAGCCGGTCGCCGACTTCCAGCGGCAGGAAACTGAACACCGTGCCCTCGGAAATCCGCTGCAGGCCGTCGACCCGGATCTCCTCGACAACGAAGTTCTGGGCGTACACCGGGGCGCACGCGAACAGCGCCAGCAGAAGAATGAGTTTTCTCATGAAACGAAGAGGTCCACGGTGGATGTCAGCGCCGCTGGCGCCGAGCCGAGTTTACTGGAAGAACCGTACTATATCGTTAAATACGGCCAGGCTCATGAGTCCGACCACGGCGACCAGGCCGAGGGTCTGGCCGATCACCTGGCCGCGCTCCGAGACCGGGCTGCCCTTGATCGCCTCGATCAGGTTGTAGAGCAGGTGGCCGCCGTCGAGCACCGGGATCGGAAGCAGGTTGATGATTGCCAGCGACAGACTGATCAGGCCGAGGAAGAACAGGAATCGGGAAATTCCGAGCCGGGCCGAGTCCTGGGCCATCTGTGCGATCGTGATCGGACCGGAAAGGTTGGCCAGCGAGGCCTGGCCGGTGATCATCCGACCGAGGATGCCGAGCGTCCCGGCGGTCAGCCGCCAGGTCTCGTTGAAGGCCCGGCCCAGGCCTTCCAGCGGACCGAAGCGCAGGATCGCGAACGCACGCTCCATGTCGGCCTGCAGCGCGGCGTCGGGTGGCGGCGGGGTGATGCCGATGATCGGCCGCCCGTCCTGCATCGTCGGCTGCAGCTGGACCTCGAGTTCGCGGCCGTCGCGCTCGATCCGCAGCTCGATCGGCGCGCCGGTTCCGGCGGCGGCCGGGATGGCTGCGCTCAGCGCGTTCCAGCCGTCGATGGTCGTGTCACCCACCGCAAGCACGCGGTCGCCGGCGGACAGACCGGCCCGCGCGGCCGGGCCGTCGTCGGTGACTCCATCGATCACCGGGGGCAGGTCGGGGCGCCAGATCGACAGGCCGATCGATTCGAGCGTCCGGTCCTCGCGGAAGTCGGGACCCAGCCGGTCCAGCGCCAGCTCGGTCGTCTGCCGGAAGCCACCGGCGTCCTCGACCTCGACGGTGACTGCGCGGCGGTCCAGCGCCGGCGGAATCAGGGCCAGCAGTGCATGGGTCCAGGTCTGGACCTTCGCCTCGTCGATCCGGACGATCAGGTCCTGCTCCTCGAGGCCGGCTTCGGCGGCCAGTCCGGTGGTCGGTCCCAGCAGCGGGCGGGAATCGGCGATGCCGATCATGAACATCAGCCAGAACGCGGCCACCGCGAAGATCAGGTTGAATACCGGCCCGGCCGCGACGATTGCCGAACGCTGGCCGAGCGACTTGTGATTGAAGGCCTGATCGCGTTCGGCGGTCGGCACCGGCGTCTCGCGGTCGTCGAGCATCTTCACGTAGCCGCCGAGCGGCACGGCGGCAACGACGAATTCGGTGTCCTCCTTGTTGCGCCAGCGCAGCAGCGGACGGCCGAAGCCGATCGAGAAGCGCAGCACGCGAACGCCGCAGCGCCGGGCCACCCAGTAATGGCCGTATTCGTGGAAGGTCACCAGCAGTCCGAGCGCCACCACCAGCCAGAAGATCGCCGAAAGCACGTCGATCATGATGTCCTGCTCCACATCGCCGAAGGTCGGGGTACGGGTATGGGGGCGGCCGCGGCGAGTTTCATCCCGCCCCGGCGGTGGACAGCCAGACCAGCAGCGCGTAGGCCGGCGCGGCAGCCCCGAGGCTGTCGATGCGATCGAGGATGCCGCCGTGGCCCGGCAGCAGGCGGGAGGTGTCCTTCAGGCCCCGGTGGCGCTTCATCAGGCTGATCGTCAGGTCGCCGCCGATCGACAGCAGGGCCAGCGCGAGGCCGGCCAGAACACCGACCGCCGGTCCGTAGGGTGCGTCCGGCAGCAGGCTGCCGCCCAGCCCGGCGAGCCCGGCCGCGGCAATCCCGCCGAGCGCGCCGGAACGGGTCTTGCCGGGACTGATCCGGGGTGCGAGCCTGGTCCCGCCGATCGCGTGGCCGGTGAAGTAGGCGCCGATGTCGGCCGCCGCGATGATCAGCAGCAGCGCCAGCAGCAGCCAGGGGTTGACCACGTGCAGCCAGGCGAAGGCGATGAACGCGAACAGCAGGATCGCGCCGATCGCCGCCAGCTTGGTCGGCTGCAGTTCATCGCCGTGCGGTCGGCCGCGTTCGGGCACCGCCAGCCAGCCGCACAGCGCCACCCAGAACAGCGTGCCGAGCGCGAACAGCGCGCCGCTGGCCGCGCGCTCATGGGTCAGCAGCACCAGGCCGGCGCCGCCGGCCAGCAGCACCAGGATCCAGGCCACCCGGGCCACTGGACCCTGCAGGCCGGCCAGGCCGGCGCCCTCCCAGCCGCCGAGCACCAGCACCAGCAGCGCCAGCAGCAGGGTCAGCGGAACCGTCGAGAGTCCGAAGATCGCGCCGAGCAGGACAGCAGCGAGGACCAGCGAGGTCAGTACGCGCGATCTAAGCATGTTTCAGGGCCGGTTCGCCCAGCCCGCCGAACCGGCGCTCGCGCCGAGCGAAGTCCTCAAGGGCGCGATCGAGATCGGCCTCGGAGAAATCCGGCCAGAGCGTATCGCAGAAGTACAGCTCGGTATAGGCCAGGTCCCAGGGCAGGAAGTTCGACAGGCGCTGCTCGCCGCCGGTCCGTATGAACAGATCGGGGGGCGGCTGGCCGGCCAGCGCGACCTGTTCGGCGAGCCGGTCCTCGTTGACCTCCTCGGGCCGCAGTTCGCCGCGCTGGACCCGCTCGGCCAGACCGCGCGCGGCGTCGGCCAGGTCGGCGCGACCGCCGTAGTTGGCCGCCACGTTGAGCTGCAGCCGCTGATTGTTGCGGGTCAGTTCCTCGGCTCGGGTCATGCCGCGCTGCAGCGATGGGGCGAAGGCCTCACGTCGGCCGATGAAGCTCAGCCGGACGCCGTTGTCGTGCAGCTTGCGCACCTCGCGGTCGAGCGCGTGCCGGAACAGCGACATCAGTCGAGTGACCTCGTGCCGGGGACGCGACCAGTTCTCGCTGGAAAAGGCGTAGACGGTCAGGACCGGGATCCCGCGTTCGGCCACCGCGCGGACGATCCGGCGGGCCGCTTCGGTGCCGGCCTGGTGACCGTAGGTGCGCGGTTTGCCGCGACGGGCGGCCCAGCGGCCGTTTCCGTCCATGATGATCGCCAGGTGGCGGGGGGGCGCAGGATGGCCCACCGCTCAGATCTCCATCAGCTCGTTTTCCTTGACCGCGACCATCTCGTCGACGCGGGCTACGTGCTGGTCGGTGAGTTGCTGGATCTCGGTCTCGCCGCGGCGCTGGTCGTCCTCGGAAATCTGCTTGTCCTTGACCAGGTCCTTGATGTGGCTGTTGGCGTCGCGCCGGATGTTGCGGATCGCCACCTTCGCCTGCTCGCCCTCGGCGTGGACGATCTTGGTCAGGTCCGCGCGTCGTTCTTCGGTCAGCGGCGGCAGCGGCACCCGGATCACGGTGCCGGCGGTGGCCGGGTTCAGGCCCAGGTCGGAGGTCATGATGGCCTTCTCGATCTTCGAGACCATGCCCTTGTCCCACGCGGTCACGGCCAGGGTGCGTGAATCCTCGACGGTGACGTTGGCCGCCTGGCTGATCGGTACGTCCGAGCCGTAGTATTCGACCGTGACGTGCTCGAGCAGGCTGGGGTGGGCGCGCCCGGTTCGGATCTTGGACAATTCGGCCTTCAGCGAATCGAGGCTCTTGTCCATGCGGGTAGCGGCATCCTTCTTGATGTCGGCAAGCATGTGCGTCTCACTCGGGAGGTGGTTGTGCGGAAGCGGCCATTCTAGCAGCCTCGATCGCACCGGATCGGGCATGAATGTGGCGTGAATCGGGCAGTGCGGGGGTCGGCGGTGAGCGCCGGCGGTGATCAGTCGACCAGGGTGCCGACGTCCTTGCCGTCGAGCAGGTCGGCGAGCGCTCCGGGGACGTTGAGGTCGATGACCCGGATCGGCATCGACTGGTCGCGGCACAGCACCATGGCGTTGGTGTCCATGACGTTGAGCTTGTGCTCGATGACCTCGTCGTAGGTGATCCGGTCGTAGCGCGTTGCATCGGGGTGGGTCATCGGGTCGGCGGTGTAGACGCCGTCGACCTTGGTCGCCTTGATCATCAGGTCGGCGCCGATCTCGATGGCCCGCAGGCTGGCCGCGGTGTCGGTGGTGAAGAACGGGTTGCCGGTGCCGGCAGCGAAGATCACCGCGCGGCCCTTTTCCAGGTGGCGCACGGCCCGCCGGCGGATGTAGTCCTCGCAGACCTCGCGGATCGAGATCGCCGACATCACCCGGGTGGTCACGCCGGCACGCTCCAGCGCGTCCTGCAGCGCGAGACTGTTCATGACCGTGGCCAGCATGCCCATGTGATCGCCGGTGATCCGGTCCATGCCGGCCGAGGCGAGGCCGGCGCCGCGGAAGATGTTGCCGCCGCCCACGACGATGCCCACCTGGACACCGTCGTTGGCCACTTCAGCCACTTCGCGGGCGATCCGCGAACTGACCTCGGGGTCGATGCCGTAGTCCTGCGAACCCAGCAGCGCCTCACCGCTGAGCTTGAGCAGGATCCTGCCGTATCGAGCGGGGTCGGCCATCGTCGGATCAGCCGCCGCGCGCCTGTTCCATGACTTCGGCCGCGAAGTCGGACTCTTCCTTCTCGATGCCTTCGCCGACCTCGACACGAACCATGCCGACCACTTCGGCGCCGGCGCTCTTGAGCAGCTGGCCGACGGTCTGGTCGCCGTCCTTGACGAACGGCTGGCCGACCAGCGTGATCTCGGCCAGGTGCTTGCGCAGGCGGCCCACGATCATCTTCTCGATGATCTCGGCCGGCTTGCCGGAATCCTCGGCCTGGGCCTTGAGAATGTTCTTTTCCTGCTCCAGCACATCGGCCGGAACGGCGTTCTCGTCGATGTATTGCGGGTTCAGGGCCGCCACGTGCATGGCGATGTCGCGGGCCAGGTCCTGCTCGCCGCCGGTCAGACCGACCAGCACGCCGATCCGGCCGCCGTGGATGTAGTGGCCGATGGTGCCGCCGTCGATGCGCATGTGCGCGATCCGGCGGACCTGGATGTTCTCGCCGAGCTTGGCGACCAGCTGCTGACGGCGGTCCTCGACCGTGTCGCCGTCGCCGAACTCGGTGCCGCTCAGCGACTCGACGCTGTCATGGCCGCTTTCCAGGGCCAGCTCCGCGACGCGGTGGGCGAAGCCGAGGAAGTTGTCGTCCTTGGCCACGAAGTCCGTTTCGCAGTTGATTTCGACCAGCACCGCGTTGCCTTCGTTGCCGGCCGCGATGACCACGCCTTCTGCCGCGACCCGGCCGGCCTTCTTGTCGGCCTTCGCCAGCCCGCTCTTGCGCAGGTGCTCGATGGCCGCTTCCAGGTCGCCGTCGGTTTCGACCAGGGCCTTCTTGCACTCCATCATGCCCGCGCCGGTGCGCTCGCGGAGTTCCTTGACCAGGGATGCAGTAATGCTCATGACTCGTCCTTGCTTTCCGTTTCGTTGCCGGCAGCGTCATCGGCTGCCTTCTCTTCGACCGCTGCGGTGGCTTCCGGCGCGTCGTCGGCGCTGGCTTCGGTCTTCGCGGCGGCCTTCTTCGCGACCTTCCTGGCCGTCTTCTTGGCGGTCTTCTTCTTGGCGGTCTTCCTGGCCGGGGCGGCCGACTCGACCGGGTTGCCTTCGGCGTCGAGCTCGACGAACTCGTCGTCGTTACCGCCCACCTGCGGCACCGAGGCCTTGCCTTCGAGCACGGCGTCGGCGGCCAGCTGGGCATACAGGCGGACCGAGCGGATCGCGTCGTCGTTGCCCGGAATCACGTAGTCGACCAGTTCCGGGTTGTGGTTGGTATCGACCACGGCGACGACCGGAATGCCGAGCTTGCGGGCCTCGGCGATGGCGATGTCCTCGTGGCCGATATCGATGACGAACATCGCATCGGGCAGGGCGTTCATGTTCTTGATGCCGCCGAGGCTCTGCTCGAGCCGATCGCGCTCGCGGGTCAGCTCCAGCACTTCCTTCTTGACCAGCTTGTCGAAGCTGCCGTCGGTTTCCATCGCCTCGAGTTCCTTCAGGCGGTTGATGGATTGGCGGATCGTGCGGAAGTTGGTCAGCATGCCGCCGAGCCAGCGGTGCGAGACATAGGGCATGCCGCAGCGGGCGGCTTCCTCGGCGACGGCCTGGCCGGCGGCGCGCTTGGTGCCGACGAACAGGATCGTGCCGCGCTTGCTGGCCATCCGGCTCAGGAAGTCCAGCGACTCCTTGAGCATCGGCAGCGTGCGCTCGAGGTTGATGATGTGGATCTTGCCCCGGGCGCCGAAGATGTAGGGTTCCATCTTCGGGTTCCAGTAGCGGGTCTGGTGACCGAAATGCACGCCGGCTTCGAGCATCTGGCGCATGGTGACGTTGGGCATGTCGTTTTCCTCGTTGTCCGGACGGCCGGGCACGTCGGTGCGTGCGGCGAAGGTCGCGTCCGTTCGGTTTGGGCCTCCGCACCCCCCATCCGGCGACCGGTCGGGGCGCTCCTGACGAGCGACGTGCCGAACCGGCAACCCCGCCGGATGTGACGGAATGCGTGTGTCGTTTTCCGGCAGGACCGACGTCCCTCCGGTTGATTTTCCTTGGAACTTCGACCGGCCGAGCAGGCCAGGGCCGCTCGACTGATCCGGTCAAGTATAACCTGTTCCTCGTGCCTCGGACAAGATCGGTCGGGGTTTCCGGTTCGCCGGACGGTGGCGTCCGCGAGTGGCGGAGTACACTCGCCCGCAGTGTTCATGAATCGCCGCGATGATTGCGCCGGGAATTGTTCGCACAGGGGATTTTCCGACCGGGCGGAATACCATGCTGTATTTCCGAGCGAGTGAAGATTCGCTGTGCGGACGAGGACCAAGCAAGGGCGCGAGCTCATTCACCAATAATGCGGGCTAGAATGCGCAGGATGCGGCGCCCGTCCGCACCGCCCCACTTCAGCCAGGAAGATCGATGACTGCAGCCCGTCCCTCGCGTCGCACCCTTGCCAACGCCATCCGCGCCCTTGCCATGGACGCCGTCCAGCGCGCCGAATCCGGCCACCCCGGCATGCCGATGGGCATGGCCGATATCGCCGAGGCGCTCTACAACGACACGCTCCGGCACAACCCGGCCAACCCGGGCTGGTGGGATCGCGATCGCTTCGTGGTCTCCAACGGGCACGGCTCGATGCTGTTGTACTCGGTGCTGCACCTGAGCGGCTACGGCCTGAGCCTCGAAGACCTGAAGAACTTCCGGCAGCTGCACTCGCCGACGCCGGGCCATCCGGAGTACGGCGAGGCGCCGGGCGTGGAAACGACCACCGGACCGCTGGGCCAGGGCCTGGCCAACGCGGTCGGCATGGCGCTGGCCGAGAAGCTGCTGGCCGCGCGGTTCAACCGTGACGATTTCGACCTGGTCGACCATTTCACCTGGGTGTTCGCCGGCGACGGCTGCCTGATGGAAGGGATCTCGCACGAAGTCTGCTCGCTGGCCGGCACCTGGCAGCTGGGCAAGCTGGTGGTGTTCTACGATGACAACGGCATCTCGATCGACGGCGAGACCCGCGGCTGGTTCACCGACAACACGCCGGAGCGCTTCCGTGCCTACGGCTGGCAGGTGATCGAGGCGGTCGATGGCCACGATGCCGAGGCGGTCCGGGCCGCGATCGACGAGGCGCGTGCTGATCTCGACCGACCCACCCTGATCTGCTGCCGCACCACGATCGGCTTCGGCGCACCGAACAAGCAGGGCACCGCCGACACCCACGGCGCGCCCCTGGGCGACGAGGAGATCGCGGCCACCCGCGAGGCGCTGGGCTGGAACCACGCCCCGTTCGAGATTCCCGACGAGGTGCGCGCGGCCTGGGACGCGCGCGAGCGGGGCGCGGCGCTGGAAGCCGAGTGGAACGCGCTGCTCGACCGCTACCGCGAAGCCCACCCGGACGCCGCTGCCGAGTTCGAGCGCCGGATGCGCGGCGAACTTCCGGAGGACTTCGACGCCCGGGCCGCCGAGATCGTCGCCCGGATGCAGGCCGACGACGGCAAGGTCGCCACCCGGAAGGCCTCGGGAATGAGCCTCGAGGCTTTCGGCCCGCTGCTGCCGGAGCTGCTCGGCGGCTCGGCCGACCTGACCGGCTCCAACAATACGAACTGGTCGGGCAGCGTCGACATCATGGAGCGCCCGGCCGAAGGCAACTACATCTACTACGGTGTGCGCGAGTTCGGCATGACCGCGATCGCCAACGGCCTGCACCTGCACGGCGGGTTCATTCCTTATACAGGCACGTTCCTGGTGTTTTCCGACTATGCCCGCAACGCGGTGCGGATGTCGGCCCTGGTCCCGACCGGCGCGGTCCACGTCTACACCCACGATTCGATCGGTCTGGGCGAGGACGGCCCGACCCACCAGCCGGTCGAACACGTCGCCAGCCTGAGGATGATCCCGAATCTCGAGGTCTGGCGGCCCTGCGACAAGGCCGAGACCGCGGTGGCCTGGCGCGAGGCGCTGAAGCGGCGCCACGCGCCGACCGCGCTGGTGCTGACCCGCCAGGGGCTGGAGCACCAGCCGCGCAGCGACGAGCAGCTCGAGGCGATCGCCCGCGGCGGCTACGTGCTGCGCGACGGCGGCGAAGCACCGCAGGCGGCGATCCTGGCCACCGGATCGGAGGTGGCGCTCGCGGTGGCGGCGGCCGGGATGCTCGCCGGCGAGGGGATCGCGGTGCGCGTGGTCTCGATGCCCAACCCCGAACGCTTTGCCGAACAGCCCGCCGACTGGCGCGAGCGTGTTTTGCCCGGCTCGCTGCGCGCGCGGGTCGCGGTCGAGGCCGGGGTCAGCGCCTACTGGCGCGGCCTGGTCGGGGATCGCGGTCGCGTGGTCGGCATCGACACCTTCGGCGCCTCGGCCCCGGCCGGGGAACTGTTCCGGCACTTCGATCTGACCGCCGAGCGGGTCGCGCGGGAGATCCGGGCCGTGATCGGGGCCGACTGACCCCGAGGTCCGCCGTCCCGGGGTTCGAAAAAACCCTTTCCCGTCAGCCGTCTGGGTTCCCGGGCGTGTGGCGAAATCCGAGCATTCACCGATTCTTAACGAAACCTTTTCATTCCAAAACAACGGTGCTATGCTCGCGACTGGACGATCTGCAGCCGTCCTGATCCGCCGGGGTCGGGGGCGGCCGTAGTGCAGTCCATCGACATGCCGTCGATACTAGTATCGAAAGCGATAAATCAAGACAAAATGGAGAGTCTTAGATGAAAGACATTCGTAATCCACTTGCTGCGGCAATCCACTACGCGCTCGGCGCGGGCGTGGTTGCCGGCCTGGCAGTGACGGCCGCCCCGGCTTTCGCCCAGGACGAAGAAGCAGCAGACCTCGATCGCGTTGAGGTGACGGGTTCGCGCATCAAGCGCACCGACATCGAAGGCGCGCTGCCGGTCACGGTCATCGACCGCGAGCAGATCGAGTTCTCGGGCAAGACCTCGGTCGCCGACCTGCTTCGTGACACCCCGTTCAACAGCGCCGGTTCGTTCCGTCCGCAGTCCGGCTCGTCCGCTCAGTCGTTCGCCGGCGTTTCGCTGCGTGCCCTGGGCTCGGGTCGTACGCTGGTCCTGATCGACGGCAAGCGCGCACCGGTCGCGCCGAACGTCGGCGCAGGCCAGGACCTGAACTCCATCCCGCTGGCCGCCGTCGAGCGCATCGAAATCCTGTCCGACGGTGCATCGGCCATCTACGGTTCCGACGCCATCGGTGGTGTGATCAACATCATCACCCGCAAGGACTTCACCGGCGTCGAGCTGACCTGGGGCACTTCGGATCCGAAGCGTCCGGGCGGTGACCGCGAAGAAGCCTCGGCCATCTTCGGCGTGTCCGGCGACCGCGGCCAGATCATGGTCGGTGTCTCCTACGACGAACGCGACATCGTGTTCGCTCGCGACAGGCCCTGGTCGCAGGGCGGCGCGTCGATCTTCTCGAACAACTTCCTGACCTCGGGCTTCAGCTTCCTCGGCGGCCAGGGACCGAACGGCGGTCCGGGCAACGTTGCCGGCTGTAACGGTCCGGGCTTCGTGCTCGACGGTGGCTTCTGCTTCTACGACTTCACGCTGCAGTCCGCCGACGAAGCCGCGACCCGCAACGAGTCGCTGTTCACCCGTTCGCGCTACGACATCAACGCCGACTGGAGCGTGTTCATGAACGCTCAGGTCAACCGCGTGAAGACCTTCGGCCGTTATGCGCCGGTGCCGTCCTCGCCGTGGCTGGTCGGTGGCTTCGGTGCCATCGTTCTCGAGCCGGGCACGCCGAACCATCCGGCCACCCCGCCGAGCGCTGGCGGTCTGAACCCGTTCTTCGACACCTACCAGGGTGTGGCCGACGACATCGTCCTGCTGACCCACCGCTTCGCGGCCAACGGTCCGCGCGACACGTCGACCGACGCACAGCTGTATGACGTCGACCTGGGTGCCCAGGGCCGTATCGGCAACTTCGACGTCGAGTTCGGCATGCGCCGCACCGAGTCGCAGTACACCGAAATCGGCCGGAACTACATCGTGTCCGCGCTGGCGCAGCCGCAGATCACGAACGGTAACTACAACATCTACGACCCGTTCAACGTTCCGCAGGACATTCTGCAGTCGTTCACCTCGACCATCGGTCGTGACGCGAACTACCTGGCCAAGGAGTTCTACGCGAACGCCGCCACCGACCTGTTCGACGTGCCGGCCGGCACGGTCGGCCTCGCGTTCGGTGCCGAGTATCGCGAAGAAGACTACCGCGACATCTACGACGACCTGCAGGCCAACGGCAACATCACCGGTTCGGCCGGTAACTCCGCCTCCGGCGGTCGTGACCTGACGGCGGTCTTCGCCGAGGTCCTGGTGCCGATCCTGGACAACCTGGAGCTGTCCGGTGCGCTGCGTTACGACGATTACAGCGACTTCGGCGATGCCACGTCCCCGAAACTGGCCCTGCGCTACCAGCCGCTGGACATCCTGACGCTGCGCGCGTCGTGGGGTGAGGGCTTCCGTGCCCCGACCCTGGACATCCTGTCGGCCCGTCCGTCGTTCTCCGCTGATTCGGTCATCGACGATCCGACCTGTGTGGCCTTCGGCCAGCAGCCGGGTTGCGAAACCCAGATCACCGCGTTCGTCATCTCGAACCCGAATCTGGACGCCGAAGACTCCGAGCAGTTCAACATCGGTGCGGCCTTCGAGCCGTTCGACTGGCTGTCCGGTTCCGTGGACTGGTGGAAGATCGAGGTCACCAACCGCGTTGCGGCCATCGGTGCCCAGCAGATCATCAACTGCCTGAACGGCACGTCGCAGAACTGCCCGCCGGGCCTGTCCAACCTGGATCCGAGCCTGTCGCCGCCGAACGAAACCGTCGGCCAGGGCCTGGGTGTCGCGCGTAACCCGGACACCGGCCAGATCGTCTACCTGCAGCGCGGTTTCGCGTCGCTGGGTACGATCGACACCGAAGGTTTCGACGTGAACCTGCGTGGTAACTGGAACTTCGGCGAGCTGGGCAGCCTGCGCGTCGATGCTCAGGGTACCTACACGGCCACGTTCGAAGTCGACAGCGGTGCCAACGTCGCCGGTGATGCCGGTCTGCCGCGCTGGCGTGCAGCCCTGAACACCGAGTACCGGATCGGTGACTTCGCGTTCGCCTGGGTCATGAACTACATCGATGACCAGAACGACGCGCTGGATCCGAACCTGGACGGTCTGCCGAGCTGGACCACGCACGACCTCCAGGCCAACTGGTACACGCCGTGGAACGGTCAGATCACCGTTGGTGTCGACAACGTCGCCAACAAGGATCCGGTCCTGGATCCGGGTGAAGGCCGCGGCTTCAACTTCAGCCTGTACGACGGCTACGGCCGTATCCCGTACGTGCGGTACAAGCAGAGCTTCTAAGCCCCGCTTGGCCGTTTGACACGGCTTGAAGCAGCACCATGAAACGGCCCGGCCTTCCGGGCCGTTTCTTTTTCTGGACAAGGGCGAGGGAAGAGGGGACAGGGGCGGGTGAAGTCCCGATCCCGAAACCGGCAACCGGAAAAGCGTTTCTCGCAGATCCTCAGCCCACTACGCTCGATCGATGGCCTGTTGGAGGCAGCGTGCAGGCCAAGGGCGGCCCGCCCGGTTCGCGCGGAATCCGCCCTCCCACAGTCGAACCCATCGCCGAGAAAAGCAGGAAAAGGGGAGCGGTGAACGGTGAACGGTGAACAGTGAACAGTGAACAGCAACCAACAACCAACAACCAACAACTGAAACCTGAAACCTGAAACCTGAAACCTGAAACCTTCAACCCGAAACCTCTTTCGTTCACAGACAAACGCGGATGAAGGTCAACCCCTGCAGACCCGAGGGAGAAGAACCGCACTCCATCTGCAGCCCTCGACCCTGGCCGCCGAACGCCGAGCACGGACGCCTGAAACGCCGCACCCGTGAACTAAAAAACCGAAAACTGGACCTCCCCTCGCCCCACCTTGCTATCCTCACCAACCGCCCGCTCTTGACGATGACACCGATTCCATGCACGCCCCCGACGACGATTTTCGCCGCCGCAGCTGGAGCCGGTACTGGGCCAGCGGCGCGCTGACGTCGCTGCCGGAGGATTTCCGTGCCAACTACGATGGGGAGATCCGATCGTTCTGGCATGGCCGCTGTGCAGACGTTCCCGATGGAGGGCGGGTGCTCGATGTGTGCACCGGTAATGGGGCGGTGGCGCTGCTGGTGGCCGAAGGCCTGGCGGCCATGGGGCAGACCGCGACGATCACGGCCGTCGATCTGGCCGACATCCAGCCGCAGCGGATCCGACAGCGCTTTCCCGCCCTGGCCAAGTACATCGACACGATTGGTTTCGTCGGCAATCAGCCGTTCGAGGCCGTTGCGCTGGATGATGCCAGCCAGGACCTGATCGTCAGCCAGTACGGCATCGAATACTGCGAGCCCGAGCCGGCGGCCCGGCAGTGCGCGCGGCTGCTGAAGCCCGGCGGGCGAATGGCGTTGGTGACCCACGCCACCGACAGCGCGATGCGGGCGACCATGCAGCAGGAGCTGGAGCAGTACGAAGTGCTGGCCGACAGCGGCCTGTTCCAGCGCGCTCGCGAATGGCGGTCCGGCTCTCTGGGTGCCGAAGGCTTCGTCCGGGCCCTGGCCCGGATCGACGCCGTGATTCGTGGCCGTCCGGACGCTTCGGGCTCGCCCCTGTTCGGCTACGTTCTGGGCCTGACCGGCCAGGTCGCTCGCTGGCAGGCTGCCCGGCTCCAGGCCCAGCGCGCTGCAGTCATCGACGCCGTAGTGCAGCTCGAGGACGGCCGCTCCCGGCTCGATCAGATGCTCGGCGTGCACCGCCTGCTCGAATCACCGGAGCGCTTTGCCGGACACTTCGAGCAGGCCGGCCTGGCGCTCGACGAACACGGCCCGCTGACCTATCGCGGTACCCACGCCGTCGGGCATCGGCTGCTGTTCTCGAAGCCCGACGACCCCGGTCGCGATTGATCCACGACCGATTCGCGCGCAAGCGCCCTCCAACACGCGATTCTCACGCGGTGCTCGAACGAGGGCCTGTTGGAGGCTGCTTGCAGGCGAAGGGTGGCCGGGTCGGGACCTCAGGCGTGCGGCACCTGCGCCGGCTGGGCGCCGGCCAGCTTGAAGCGGGCATTGAAGGCCACGGTGATCCGCTGCGTGTTGCCCTCGTAGGGCATGACTTCGTGCAGCAGCCAGGACGGGAACAGCACCAGCTGGCCCGGCACCAGGCGATAGCGCCGCATGCCGTAGCTGTAGGGCGGCTTGAGCTTGGCGATCGCGGTGTCGATGAAGGTCGTCGCCGTGGCCAGCGGGTTGATGAAGGTCAGTCGGCCGCTGTTGCTTTCCGGGTCGTCGCCGTCGTGCTGGACGCAGTACACGCCCGACCAGGAGTGCATCGGGTGGTTGTGCGCGCCGAAGAAACCGCCCTGGCGCGTGGTGTGGAACCATGATTCGGTCGCGATGTGCATCCGCTGCAGCATCGCGGTGTCGTAGCCGTTCAGCTCGCCGATCGCCCGGTACAGGTTCTGCAGACAGAACTGCCGCAGCTGCTGCACGCAGGGCTGTTGCCATTCGAACAGTGTGAAATTGCTTTCGTACAGCGCCTCGTTGCGGGCGACGAACGGATCCGGGTTGCGGAACCGGTCGCCTTCGGCCTCGACCCGCGCGAACAACGCCTTGAGCTCGTCGTGCATCGCCTGGTGGTCCTTCAGGTGGCAGAACACCAGCGGGACGGCGAAGGCGGGGGCAATCTGGAATTCGGGAAGATCGTGCTCGGACATGGTCGGGTGACGGCCGCTCTCTGGAATGCGCGCTGGCGTTTGGGTATCCTCGGACACAGGCGTTGGGAATGGGAACCATGCGAAGTATACGCGTCTGGCTTGTGGCCGCCGCGCTGGTCGGCTGCGTCTCGTCGGTGCACGCGCTTGATACCGATGGCGCCGAGGCCGTCGTCGCGCAACCGGCGGTGTCGTTTCTGAACGCGGCCGACGGTCTGCCGAGCGAGTCGGTCGAGGCGATCGTCCAGGACCGCTACGGGTATCTGTGGATCGGAACCCGCGGTGGGCTGGTTCGACACGAGGGACAGCGCCTGCGGGTATTCCGGCACGATCCCGAGCAGCCGGACTCGCTGCCGGGCAACAACATCATGAGCCTGCTCGCGGCCGACGACGGCAGCCTCTGGGCCGGCATTTCGGACCAGGGCCTGGTCCGGATCGATGATCTCGAAGTGACCCGACACTGGGCCACGAGCGCGGCCGGCGGGCCGCTCGAGGGCCGGTACATCTGGTCGATCGCTCAAGGCTGCGACGGCGCGATCTGGCTGGCCTTCGCGCGCGGCGGTGTGGCCCGGGTCGACCCGGGGAGCGGCGCGGTCGAGTCGTTTCCGGCCGGACGGGCCGGCATCCCCGATGACGAATTCAACCTCGAGATTCGCGTCGGTCCCGGCTGCGGACTCTGGTTGCTGACGGTCGGGTCGCTCTACCGGGCCGAGCCGGATTCGGCCATGCGCTTCGAGCCGGTCACCGCGGCCGACGGCTCGCCCGTGCCGCCGCGCCCGGCGCTGGCCTTCGACTGGCTCGGCGACAGCGGGCTGGTGACGGCCGGCATCCACGGGGTGCATCGCTTCGAGCGCGGCCCGCAGGGCTGGATGCCGACCGCATGGGCCGAGACCCGCAAGACGGTTACCGCGCTGGCGGTCGCCGAAGACGGCAGCCAGTGGCTGGCCGAGGCCGACCGCATTTCGCGCTGGGCGCCGGACGCGCCGGCGCCGGACGTCGTGCTGCATGCGCGGAGCGAGTCGGTCCGGGGCGATTTCATCCGCGGCCTGATGGTGCCTGCGCTCCGCGTGGATTCCGAAGGCGGCGTCTGGATCGGCACCAACGGCCGGGGAATCGCCCGCCTCTCGCCGGGCTGGCGCGGCTTCCGCAACCTCCCGCTCGGCACCGGCGAGGACCGTCTGCTGCACCTCAGCGCCATCGAGCCGGACGGCGCCGGTGGGCTCTGGCTGCTCGACCCGAAGCGCGGCCTGCGCAGGCTGGCCGAAGACGGCAGCCTCGGGCAGCTGCATGCACGCAACGACCTCACCGACGAAGGGGATCTGCGCGATGTCGTTGTCGGACCGGACGGACTGCGTGTTCTGACCGACTACGAGCTGCTGCGCTATGAACCCGACCTTGGCCGGGTCGAGCGTCAGCAGATCGTGCCTCCGCCACAGCGCAGCGCGATGTTCCGGTTCATTCGGCCGGCGGGGGAGGGGCAGTACTGGTTGGGCACCCAGGACGAACTGCTTCGTATCGATGCCGACGGCCGGGTTCGCCAGCGCTGGGCGGTCGGTTCGGGCCGGCGCTCCGACGGGATTGACGGCATCGTCGAAGCGCGGGCCCTTGAATCACGGCTGCTCGACGTACAGCGTGGTCCGGACGGTCGCTGGTGGTGGCTGGGGACGCGGACGATCGCCCGGCTGGCAGCTTCGGGGGATTTCGAGTTCATTCAGGTTCGCGACCGGGCTTCGAACCACAGCTGGCTGTTCCACGCCGGCGAACTCTGGCTGGCCAGCGACTCGGAACTGCAGCGCTTCGTGCTGCGGGGCGAGGCACCGGAGGTCGGGCAGCGCTTCGTGGCGGGCAACGGTCTACCGCCCGGCCGGATCCAGCGTCTGCTGCCCGGCGACGAATCGATCTGGCTGTTGATCACCACGGGTCTGGCGCGACTGGATCCGCATGCCGGGGCGTTTCGGGTGTTTTCCGAGCGCGAGGGCCTTCCGGCCATGCGCTTCGTGTCGGATGCGGCCGCGCCGCTGGCCGGTGGGCGTTTCGCGGCGGCCAGCCAGGACGGAGTGCTGATCGTCGATCCTTCGCGCATCGACCGTGCGCTGCGGCCGCCTCCGGTGCATCTGACTACCGTGCGCGCCGGCGATCGTCGGTGGCAGCTTCGCCCCGAGCAGCCGCATCGGATCGAGCTGGACTGGACCGAAACCTCGATCGAATTCGGCTTTGCCACGCTGTCGTTTCTCAACCCGGCGCGCAACCGCGTCCGGATGCGGCTGCACGGATGGGATCCGGAATGGTCCGAGGTCGAAGCCACCGATCGGCGCTATTACGGCAACCTGGCGCCCGGACGATACCGCTTCGAGATCCAGGCGGCCAACGCAGCCGGTCTCTGGAACGGCACCGGCGATGCCGTGGACGTGGTGATCGCGCCGCCGCCGTGGCGCAGTCGCATGGCCTGGCTCGGCTATGCCGTTGCCGCGCTGGGCCTGTTCGCGATCGGCCTGGCCGGCGTTCGCCGTCGCCGGGAGCGTCTGCAGCTTCGAGAGCGATCGCGCAACCAGCGTGAACTCGTCGATGCCCAGCGTCGCGCGCTCGGTCGCCTGACGCGAAGCCTGGAGCCGCGCGCGCTGGGCGAAGCCGTGGTCGACCTGGTCGCTCAGCTGACCCGCGCGCGCTGGGTCGAACTGAGGTTTCGCCATCCGACGCTGGCCGGGCTGCCGCCGGTCGTGCACGGCATGCCCGACGCCGGACCGGCGCGGGTCGCTTTGCTGTGCGGCGACGCCGGTGAACTGGCCGAGCTCCGGCTCGTCGAGCCCGATCCACCGATGCCGCCGAACGTCCGGGCCCGGCTGGGGCTGCTCCGCGCCACGGCCGGCCAGCTGCTCGAACACTCCATGCTGCTGGTCCAGGGCCGTCAACTGGCCGAGGAGGCGGCCGATGCCAGCGCCGCCAAGTCGGAGTTCATCGCCACCGTCAGCCACGAGATCCGCACGCCCCTGCACGCCCTCGGCGGCATGCTCTCGCTGCTTCGGGAAACCGACCTGGCGCCCGAGCAGGCCGAGATCGTCCAGACCCTGACGCGATCGACCGACCAGCTGCGGCAACTGCTCGACGACTCACTGGACCTGTCCCGGATCGAGGCGGGTGCGTTGAGCCCCGAGCAGGTGCCGTTCGAGCTGGTGCCGATGCTCGAGCGGGTCGTCGACCTGCACGCGCCGAATGCGCATTCCAAGGGCGTCGCGCTGCGGCTGCGCCTGCATCCGGAACTCCCCGCCGCTGGCGTCGGCGACGAGGGCCGGATGGCCCAGGTGCTGGGCAACCTGCTGAGCAATGCGATCAAGTTCACCGACTCCGGCGGGATCGACCTCGAGGCCCGGCGCGGCCGGGACGGCTGGCTGGTCTGCTCGGTGTCCGATACCGGGCCCGGCATTCCGCTCGAGGAGCGCGACCGGTTGTTCCGCCCGTTCGAACAACTCGAGTCGGCGCTGACCCGCCGGGTCGGCGGCGCCGGTCTGGGGCTTGCGATCTGCCGGCGCCTGGTGGCGGTGACCGGCGGTGAGCTGCGCGTCGAGACCCGCCGCTTCGGCGGGACGCGCTTCATCGTCGAATGGCCCGTTCTGCCGCCGCGCGCCGAGCCGCGCACCGGGATTGCCGCACTGGCCGGTCTGCGGGTGGCCGCCGATCTGCCGGCGCCCGAGCTTCGTGTGCTGGGCTGGTTGGCGCGTTGCTGGGGCTTCTGCCTGGTCGACCTGCCGGACTCGCCGCCCGACTGGCGCTGTATCGATGTTCTGATCCACGGGCCGGCCGGAGTGGCCGATCCGGCGCCGATCGCCGCGGCCCGCCGGGCCGGATGCGCGCGACTGTGCCTGTCGGCCGAGCCCGAGGCCGAGGAGGCGTGGCTGCGTGCGCCGCTGAACGAGTCGCGCCTGATCGGCGCGCTGCTCGCGTTGCGCTTCAGGCGGTCGGGCGTTCGCTTGCCCGACGCACCGTGTCGACCAGCACCTGCACATGCTCCGGATCGACGTCCGGCGTGATGCCGTGGCCCAGGTTGAACACGTGGCCGGGGCCGTCGCCGAAGTCGGCCAGCACCTTCTCGGTCTCCGCGGCGATCACGTCGGGCCGGGTGGTCAGCACGGTGGGGTCGAGATTGCCCTGGAGCGCGACCCGGTCGCCGACCCGCGCCCGGGCGTCGGCCAGCGAGGTCGTCCAGTCCACGCCCAGGGCGGTGCAGCCGGTGTCGGCCAGCGCTTCGAGCTGGCTGCCGCAGCCCTTGGCGAACAGGATGATCGGCGTGGCCGGGCACTCGGCCCGAACCCGCTCGACGATCCGCGCCATGCTGTTCAGCGAGAAGCGCCGGAACAGCTCCGGCGACAGCGCGCCGCCCCAGCTGTCGAACACCATCAAGGCATCGGCGCCGGCGGCGACCTGGGCGACCAGGTAGTCGGCGGTGGATTCGGCCAGGTGGGTCATCAGTCGCTCGGCGGCCTCCGGGTGCTGCAGCAGCAGCCGCTTGGCCCGGGAAAAGGTCTTGCTGCTGCCGCCCTCGATCATGTAGGTGGCCACGGTCCACGGGCTGCCGGCGAAGCCGATCAGCGGCGTGCTGGCCGGCAGTTCGCGACGGATCATCCGGACCGCGTCCATGACGTAGCCGGTGGCGTCGTTCGGGTCCGGGCGCGGCAGCTTGTCGATCGCGGCCACCGAGTCCAGCGGCCGGTGGAAGCGCGGCCCTTCGCCGGTGACGAAGTGCAGCCCCAGGCCCATTTCGTGCGGCAGGATCAGAATGTCGGAAAACAGGATCGCGGCATCGAAATCGTAGCGGCGGATCGGCTGCAGGGTGACTTCGCAGGCCAGCTCCGGGGTGCCGGCCAGGGTCAGGAAGTCGCCGGCCCTGGCGCGCACGGCGCGGTACTCGGGCAGGTAGCGCCCGGCCTGGCGCATCAGCCAGATCGGGGTGCGGTCGACCGGTTCGCGGCGCAGGGCCTTCAGGAACCGGCTGTCGTGGCGGGGCGAGTGGGTCGATTCGGTCATGCGTGAAGGACCTCCAGGATCCGTTCGGGGGCAACGTCGTCGCGCACCCGGGCCTGGCCGAGCGCGTCGAGCAGGACCAGGCGCACCCGGCCGTCGCGGTTCTTCTTGTCCAGCCGCATCCGGGCCGCCAGCGCCTCGGGCGCGACGTCGTCGGGGCGCCGGGTCGGGAGCTCCAACCGCTGGAGCAGCGCAATCAGTCGCTCGGCATCGGCTTCGGCGAGATCGCCGAGCCGGGCGCCGAGGCGGACCGCCTGGGCCATGCCGACGGCCACCGCCTCGCCGTGCAGGAAGCGGGTGTAGCCGGTTTCGGCCTCCAGCGCATGGCCGAAGGTGTGGCCGAAGTTCAGCAGCGCGCGCTGGCCGGCCTCGCGTTCGTCGGCGGCCACGACCTCGACCTTGTGCCGGGCCGCGCGCAGGATCGCCCGGGTCAGCGGCTCGGCCTGGCGATCGAGCAGTGCCGGTGCTTCGGCCTCGAGCGCATCGAGGAAGTCGGCATCGCGGATCGCGCCGTACTTGACCACCTCGGCCAGCCCGGCGCGGAATTCGCGGCCGTCGAGCGTGGCCAGCGTGGTCGGATCGATCAGCACCCGCGCCGGCTGGTGGAAGGCGCCGACCAGGTTCTTGCCGGCCGGCAGGTTGACCCCGGTCTTGCCGCCGATCGAGGCGTCGACCTGGGCCAGCAGCGTGGTCGGTACCTGGACGACCCGGATGCCGCGCATGTAGCTGGCCGCGGCAAAGCCGGCCAGGTCACCGATCACCCCGCCGCCGAGCGCGATCACGGTCGCGTCGCGCTGGGCGCCGCGTTCGACCAGCGCGTCGATCACCCGCTGCCAGTTCGCCAGCGTCTTGGCCGGCTCGCCCGGCGGCAGGATCAGTGTGCCGGGGCGGTGGGCGGCCAGCGTGCGTTCGACGCGTTCGAGGTAGTGCGCCGCGACGTGTCGATCGGTGACGATCAGTACCTCGCCGCCGACCGCGCCGGCGAAGGCCTCGCGATCGTCCAGCAGGCCGGGCCGGCATTCGATGGTGCAGGTGCCGCCGGCGTGGTCGAGTTCAAGAGTGGACATCGTTTTCCGCCCAGTGGTCCTTCAGGGTCTGTTCCAGTGCCTTGGCCATGCGTGGCAGCGGCAGGTTGCGCGATTCGAACACGACATCGGCCAGCCCGGCGTAGATCGGGTTGCGCTGTTCGGCCATTCGCTCCAGGCGCTCGCGGCGGTCCGGCGTGGCCAGCAGCGGTCGCCGGCGATCGCGTTCCAGCCGCTTGATCTGCTGGGCCACGCTGGCATCGAGCCAGACCACGAGCCCGTGGGCGCGCAGCAGTTTCCGGTTGTCCTCGCGCAGCACCGAACCGCCGCCGGTGGCCACGACCCGACCGCGGCCTTCGGCCACCTCGGCCAGCAGCGCGTGCTCGCGCTCGCGGAAGCCGGCTTCGCCTTCGATCTCGAAGATCATGGCCACCTCGACGCCGCAGCGCCGTTCGAGTTCCTCGTCGAGATCGATGAACTCGCGGTCGAGCGCGGCCGCCAGGCGCCGGCCCAGCGTTGTCTTGCCCGAGCCCATCGGACCGATCAGGAAGATGTTGTCGGGCATGGGACGGGTAAGGAAAAGGAATGGGCCGGATGATCGGAATGCTACAGTACTTCGATGCCCGGCACGCCGACGCTCGCCGATGACCTGCTGCAGGGCCTGGCCCCGGTGGCCGGCCCCGACGCGCGTGTGCTGATCCTCGGCAGCATGCCCGGCGTCCGGTCGCTGGACGAGGCCCGCTACTACGCCCATCCGCGCAACGCGTTCTGGACGATCCTCGGCGCATGGACCGGCGTTGCGCCGGAGGCGGCCTATGCCGAACGGATCGACGCGCTGCGCGCTCACGGTATCGCGCTGTGGGACGTGATCGGCCGCTGTCGTCGCTCCGGCAGCCTCGACAGCCGGATCGACCCGGCTTCGATCGAAGCCAACGACCTGGCCGGCCTGTTGCTTGCCTGCCCGCGGATCGAGCGGGTGCTGCTCAACGGCGGGCGCGCCGCGCAGGACTACCAGCGCCGGGTGCTGCCGACGCTGGACGCGGCGGCGCGCGCGCTGCCGCGATTCCGCCTGCCGTCGACCTCGCCGGCCCACGCCTCGGTGTCGCTGGCGGCCAAGCGCAGCGCCTGGGACGAGGCGCTGCGGCCGGTGCTGGGGGCGGGCTGAGGACGTCGGCACGGGCACGCGGTTGCGGGTACCATATCGGTCCCGTTTTCGACCGGAAGGCCGCTCATGGTCCGCTTCTTCATCCTGTTCATCGTGCTGCTGGTCTCGCTGTTCACCATCGAGGTCCTGCAGCCCGTCCAGGAACACGTGATCCTGCCGTTCACCGCAGGCCTGGCCTGGATTTCGGTCAACCTGATCGAACTGTTCGACTCCGGCGTGGCCTCGATGGGCAAGGTCATCCGCGACCTCGAGACCGGCTTCGCGGTCAGCATCGAGCCGGGCTGCAACGGCGTCGAGGCGCTGATCATCCTGTTCGCCGCGATCTTCGCGTTTCCGGCGCCGCTGAAGAACAAGCTGATCGGGTTCGCGATCGGTTTCGTCGCCATCCAGGGGCTGAACCTGGTCCGCATCATCAGCCTGTTCTACATGGGCCAGTGGAACATGACCTGGTTCAACTGGTTCCACCTCTACCTCTGGCAGGCGCTGATCATCCTCGATGCGCTGGTGGTCTGGCTGATCTGGCTGCGCATGCTGCCGCCGCCGGACAAGGGCGGGCCGCCGTCGGCGAAGGACGGACCCGACGCCGACCCCGCCACGGCCTGACGTGGGCGGTCGCCTGCTGATCGCCGGTTGCGGCGATCTCGGGGTCCGGCTGGCCGGCCGGCTCGGCGCGGGCTGGCAGGTCACCGGCCTGCGCCGGTCGGTCGATCGGCTGCCCGGCACGCTGGTGCCGTTCGCGGCCGACCTTGCCGAGCCGGCCACGCTGGACCGGCTGCCGCGCGACTGGAACGCGGTGATCTACACCGCCACGCCCGGTGCGCGGGACGAGGCGGCCTACCGCCGGACCTACCTCGATGGCTTCCGTCACCTGGTCGATCACGTACGCGCCGACCGGCTCATCTTCGTCTCCAGTACCGCGGTCTACGGCCAGGATGGCGGCGAGTGGGTCGACGAGGACGCCGAGACCGCGCCGCAACGATTCAACGGGCAGGTGCTGCTCCAGGCCGAATCGCTGGCCCGCGCGGCCGGCGGCTGCGTGCTGCGGTTTTCCGGCATCTACGGACCGGGGCGCGATGCGCTGATCCGGCGGGTTCGCTCCGGGCGGGTGGCCTGCCGCCGCGAACCACCGATCTGGACCAACCGGATCCACGCCGACGACTGCGCGGCTGCGCTCGATCACCTGTTGCACCTAGCCCAGCCCGACCCGGTCTACCTGGCCAGCGACGACGCGCCGACGCCGCGCTGGGACGTGCTGAGCTGGCTGGCCGAGCGACTGGGCGCGCCGGGGCCGACGCCCGATCCGTCTTCCGATCCGGCTTCCGATCCGTCTTCCGATCCGTCTTCCGATCCGTCTTCCGATCCCGGCGCGCCGGGCGGGCAGGGCAAGCGCGTCTCGGCCGCGCGCCTGAAGGCGACGGGCTTTGCGGTACAGTACCCGGACTTCCGCGCCGGCTACGAGGCCCTGTTGGCATGCGACTGAATGACCGGATCCTGAAGCGCTTCGATGACGGCTTCGGCCGCGCCCGCGAGGCCGGCCTGCTCGAACCGAATGCGATGACCCTGGCCACGGCCGATGCCGAGGGCCGGCCGGCCGCGCGCACGGTACTGCTCAAAGGTCATGACCAGGACGGCTTCGTGTTCTACACCAACCGCGGCAGCCGCAAGGGCCGGATGCTGGCCGAGAACCCGAACGTCAGCCTGGTGATCTGGTGGCGCGAACACGAAGAGCAGGTCCTGATCGACGGCGTCGCCCACCCGGTGTCCGACGCCGAGGCCGACGACTACTTCGCCTCGCGCCCGCGCGGCAGCCGGATCGGCGCCTGGGCCTCGCTCCAGTCCAGCGAACTCGAATCGCGCCAGCAGCTGCTCGACCGCGTCGCCGCGATCGAGGCCGAATACGAAGGGCACGATATCCCTCGCCCGCCGCACTGGTCGGGCTTCCGCGTCGATCCCCACCGCGTCGAATTCTGGTACGGCCGCGAATACCGCCTGCACGAGCGCATCTGCTTCACCGCCACCGACGGCGAATGGCGGGAGACGTTGCTGTATCCCTAGGCGCGAGGGGATAGGGGCGAGGGGCGAGTGTGTTCGTGCCCCGACCGCGCCGGCTCGAGTGGCCTCGTCCTAGTCCCTCGTCCCTGATTCCTCGCCTTCGACCGGCGTCTTGCGGCGGGCGAGGTCGCGGACGACCCAGCGTTCGATCAGCTCCTTCTGCGGGGAGGCCTTCGGGTCGCGCGGGGCGTACAGGCCGGCGACTTCGCGCTGGCGCTGGGCTTCGTAGAGGATGACGGCGGCGGCCACCGAGACGTTCAGCGACTGCGTCATGCCGGCCATCGGGACGATGACCTCGCCGTCGCACAGGGCCAGCGCCTCGTCGCTGACGCCGAACTTCTCGGTGCCGAGGACCAGCGCCGTGGGCCGGGTGTAGTCGACCGACCGGAAGTCCACCGCGCGCTCGGAGAAGTGGGCCGCGTAGCAGGCGAATCCCGCGGCCTTGAGCGCGCCCAGTGCGGTCGCCGTGTCCGGGTGGCGCTCGAGGTCGATCCAGCGCTGGGCGCCCTGGCTGGTGGTATTGATCGACGGCAGGCCGTGGCTGCCGGGCACGGCATGGGCACGCTGGATGCCGACCGCGTCGCAGGTCCGGAGCACCGCGGCGAGATTGTGCGGCTTGTGGACCCGCTCCATGAACACCGTCAGGTCGTGCTGGCGGCTGCAGGCGGTGGCCTCGATGCGTTGTCTTCGTTCAGGCGTCATGCCCGAATGGTAGCCTTGTCGGGTGATCCACGGGCCCTTGCCGGGTTTGCCCGTCCTCGTTGCTGCCTCGAACGGACCTCGACCATGGCCGATTTTCTCCAGACCCTGCGCGATATCCTGCACAGCCGGGAGCCGGACGATGCCCCCCAGGCGCTGCCGCGCGCCGCGGCAGTGCTGCTGCTGGAGATGGCGGTGACCGACGAGGGTGGCGACGCCGCAGAGCGCGCGATCATCGAACGCGCGATCGCCAAGCATTTCGAATTGCCCGACGGCGAACTGACCGACCTGATCGCCGAGGCCGAGCGGCTGCGCGACGACGCGGTCTCGCTGCACGAGTTCACCCATCAGCTGCGCGCGGCGCTGGACGCCGAGCGGCGCGCCGACCTGGTCGAATGGCTGTGGCGGGTGGCCTTTGCCGACGGTCGGCTCGGCCATCACGAGGAGCACCTGGTGCGGAGACTGGCCGACCTGCTCGGCGTGCCGCACCGCGAGTTCATCCGGCGCAAGCACGCCGCGTCGCCGGAGTGAGCGCGGCGCGGCGGTTTCAGTCGGTGTAGAACTGCTGCCGGAACGAGAAGGTGAACGGCGGGCCGACCCGGCCCTCGGGCTGGACCTCGATCGAGAAATTCATCCATTCCTCGTCGGTCACCCGGAAGGTGCCGAGGTAGTAGATCGCCTCCTGGTCGCGGACTTCGCGCAGCTCGATGCTGCGGCGCTGATTGGTCAGGTTGGTCGCGCTGGCGGTGACCGTGGCCGGCACGGCCCGGTTGTCCTCGGTGTGCAGGACCGTGACGTTGAGCATCGCCCGGGTGCCCGCACGCTGGATGCCGTAGGCCCGGGCGACCTCCGGGGTCAGCAGGTTGGTGTTCAGCGCGTTGTAGTGGACTTCGTAGGGGCCGAAGCGCTCGGCCTGCTGGGCCGGTGCGGCACCGGCGGCCAGCAGCAATGCCGCGGCGACGGCCCGCAGCAGTGCGCGGACGGGGGCTCGTGGAACGTACAGGCTGTGCATGACGGACTCCTCGAATGTGAAACCGGTCGTGGGCGTCGCGGCGCACCGGCCGGGGTCGGTCCGACGCGGCGCCGGGCGTCGTTCGATGCTACTCCCCGGGCCGGCCGCGAAGCAAGGCGGTTCAGCGCAGGCCGATCAGGATCATCAGGAACTGGATGCCGATCAGCGCGACCAGCGGCGACAGGTCCAGGCCGCCCAGCGACGGCAGCACCCGGCGGATCGGCGCGAGAACCGGGCGGGTCAGCTGGTAGATCAGCGGAATGATCGGGTGACGCAGGCCGCCGCCGACCCAGGACAGGATGACCTCGGCCAGGATCAGCACCAGGTACATGGTCAGCAGCAGCCGGATCAGCCGCAGGACCGAGACGACCAGCAGCTCGGGAACCGGCAGCGAATAGCCGTTCAGGGTCAGCACCAGGAAGACCGCCAGGGCCTGCAGGACCAGCATCCAGATCACCGCGGCGGTGTTGAAGCGGCCGAAGCGTGGAACCACGCGGCTCAGCGGCCCGACCAGCGGCTCGGTGACCTTCAGCAGGACCTGGCTGATCGGATTGTAGTAGTCGGCACCGACCGCCTCGAGCAGCACGCGCAGCAGCAGGGCAGCCAGGTACAGGCTGAACAGCGTCTCGACGAGAAACGCGAAGGCATTGTTGACCGAACCGCCCATCAGGAGTCCTTTCCGAGTTCCCGGCCGCGCCGGATGGCCGCATCGACCGCATTGAAGACCAGCCGGTCCAGCCCGTCGGCGGCGAACCGGTCCAGCGCCGCGGCGGTGGTTCCGCCCGGTGAGGTGACCCGTTCGCGCAGCGTCGCGGCATCGTCGGTGCCCGTTGCCATCATCGCACCGGCCCCGGCGGCCGTGTGGTCGGCCAGCGTCCGGGCCGCACGGCGCGGAAGCCCGGCCGCTTCGCCAGCCTCGGCCAGCGCCTCGGCCAGCGCGAAGAAATAGGCCGGTCCCGAGCCCGAAACGGCGGTGACGACGTCCATCAGCGCTTCGTCCTCGACCTCGACGACCACACCGACCGCCTCGAAGATCGATCGGCCCGTCGCGCGCTGGGCGTCGCTGCAGGCCGGCACCGCGTACAGCCCGGTGGCACCGCGACCGAGCAGCGCCGGCGTGTTCGGCATCGCCCGGACCACCGGACGGGGCGCGCCCAGTTCACGCTGCAGGCGTGCCGTCGGGATGCCGGCGGCGACGCTGACGACCAGCGCGTGATCGGCCAGCAGGCCGGCCAGCTCGCGCAGCACCGGATCGATGACCTGCGGCTTGACCGCGAGCACCACCACGTCGGCGCCGGCCACCACGTCGGCATTGTCTTCGGCCACCTCGAGCGGGCCCAGCGAGCGCACCCGGTCGCGGGCCTCGTGGCCGGGGTCGGCCGCGCGCAGGCGTTCGGCCGGGTGCCCGCCGTCGAGCAGGCCGCCGATCAGCGCCCGGGCCATGTTGCCGGCGCCGATGAATGCGATGACGGGGTGGGGTCCGGAGGAAGCGCGCGCGGTCATGACGTCGATTCTACGGCACCGTCGGCAGCGGGCCGTGGTGGGCGCGGACCGAACAGCGCGGTGCCGACCCGGACCAGTGTGGCGCCCTCGGCGATCGCCGCCTCCAGATCGTCCGACATGCCCATCGACAGGGTGTCGAGGCGAGGATGGTGCCGGGCCAACGCCTCGAAGCACTCGCGCAAGCAGGCAAAGGCCGGCCGCATGGCCTCGGCATCGTCGCGCGGCGCGGGAATCGCCATCAGTCCGCGCAGCACCAGCGCATCGTGTCCGGCCACCCGGTCGGCCAGCGCGTCCAGCTCGTCGGGGCGGCAGCCGGCTTTCTGCGCCTCTGCGTCGACATTGACCTGGATCAGCACGTTCAGCGGGCCGCGCTCGGACGGGCGCTGGTCGGCCAGCCGGCGAGCGATCTTCGCCCGGTCGATGCTGTGCACCCAGTCGAAGCGTTCGGCGATCCGACGGGTCTTGTTCGACTGGATCGGGCCGATGAAATGCCACGCCGGGGCCGGCTCGAGCGCGGCCAGCGCAGCCTGTTTGGCGCAGGCTTCATCGACGTAGTTCTCGCCGAAGGCGCGCTGGCCCAGCGCGTGCAGCGCGGCGACCTCGTCGGCGCCGCGGGTCTTGCTGACCGCCAGCAGGGCGACCTCGCCGGGGTCGCGTCCGGCCGTCGCGCAGGCCGACGCCAGGCGTTCGCGGAGCGCGTCGTATCGGGTCTGGATGAGGGAATGTTCGGGCATTTGGTCGTGGCGTAAGGCTGGGGTATGATCGGGAGCCTGTGCAATCGTGTACCACCGGACGGGCAGCGGCCCACCGGCCAACGACAACCCGGGGCTTGTCATGGATATTACCGAACTGCTCGCTTTCACCGTCAAGAACAACGCCTCCGACCTGCACCTTTCGGCCGGCCTGCCGCCGATGATCCGGGTCGACGGCGATATCCACCGGATCAACGTTCCGGCGATCGAGGCCAAGGAAATGGCCGACCTGATCTATTCGGTCATGAACGATCATCAGCGGCGCGATTTCGAAGCCGAGCTGGAAGTCGACTTTTCCTACAAGGTGCCGGGCCTGGCGCGTTTCCGCGTCAACGCCTACCACCAGGACCGCGGCACCGGCGCGGCCTTCCGCGTGATCCCCAACGAGATCTGGACGCTGGAAGACCTGCAGGCGCCGTCGTCGTTCCGCGACATCATCGACGTTCCGCGCGGGCTGATCCTGGTCACCGGCCCGACCGGGTCGGGCAAGTCGACCACGCTGGCGGCAATGGTCGATCACCTGAACAAGAACGTGGCCGGCCACATCCTGACCATCGAGGACCCGATCGAATTCGTCCATTCCTCGAAGAAGTGCCTGATCAACCAGCGCGAAGTGCACAAGGACACCAAGGGCTTCAACCAGGCCCTTCGATCGGCGCTGCGTGAGGATCCCGACATCATCCTCGTCGGCGAGTTGCGCGACACCGAAACCGTCCGCCTGGCGCTGACCGCCGCCGAGACCGGCCACCTGGTCTTCGGCACCCTGCATACCTCGTCGGCGGCCAAGACCATCGACCGCATCATCGACGTGTTCCCCGGCGATGAAAAGGAGATGGTGCGCTCGATGCTGTCGGAATCGCTGCGCGCGGTGATTTCGCAGACCCTGCTCAAGCGGGTCGGCGGCGGCCGGGTGGCCGCGCACGAGATCATGATCGCCACGCCGGCCATCCGCAACCTGATCCGCGAAGACAAGGTCGCCCAGATGTATTCGGCCATCCAGACCGGCCAGAACGTCGGCATGGCCACGCTCGACCAGAGCCTCACCGAACTGGTCCAGCGCGGCCTGGTGGCCAAGCCCGAGGCACGCCGCAAGGCGGTCGACAAGCAGGCGTTCGCCTGAGCGGCGGCGCCGCCCCCAACGACGGAGTTCACCATGAGCGTGATCGACACCTGGCTGAAGACGCTCCACGAGGAAAAGGGGTCCGACCTCTTCGTCACCGTGGGTGCCCCGCCGTGCATCAAGGTGCACGGCAAGATCAAACCGGTCACCCGCGAGCCCTTGAGCAAGGAAGCGGCCACCAGCATCGTGCTCGGCACGATGAACGAAGACCAGGTCGAGGAGTTCAAGCGCGAGCGAGAGCTGCAGTACGCGATCTCGATCGAAGGCTTCGCGCGGTTCCGGATGAGCGCGTTCTACCAGCGCGGATCGATCGGCGTGGTCTGCCGCCGGATCGAGACCCGCATCCCCAGCTTCGAGGAACTGGACCTGCCGCCCAGCCTGGCTGACGTGGCCATGACCAAGCGCGGCATCATCGTCATGGTCGGCGCGACCGGGACCGGCAAGTCGACCACGCTGGCGGCGATGATCGGTCATCGCAACGAGAACTCCAGCGGTCACATCATCTCGATCGAGGATCCGATCGAGTACGTCCATCGCCACCGGCGCTGTATCGTGACCCAGCGCGAGGTGGGCATCGATACCGACTCGTTCGAGGTGGCGCTGCGCAACACCCTGCGCCAGGCACCGGACGTGATCCTGATCGGCGAGGTCCGGACCCGCGAGGCGATGGAGCACGCCATCACCTTCGCCGAGACGGGCCATCTCTGCCTGACCACGCTGCATGCCAACAACGCCAACCAGGCGATGGATCGCATCCTGCACTTCTTCCCGGAAGATCGCCACCAGCAGGTGTTGCTCGACCTGAGCTTCAACCTCAAGGCGGTCATCGCGCAGCAGCTGATTCCGTCGATCGACGGCAGTCGCCGCCACGTCGCGCTGGAGATCCTGCTCAACAGCCCGCTGGTCCAGGAAAAGATCCGCAAGGGCAAGATCGACGAACTCAAGCAACTGATGAAGGATTCCACGCACCACGGCATGGTGACCTTCGACCAGAGCCTGCTGAGCCTGTACCAGGAAGGCCTGATCTCCTACGACGAGGCGGTGCGCCATGCCGATTCGGCCAATGAAGTGCGGTTGGCCGTCAAGCTCAGCGAGGGTGGCGATGCCGAGTCGCTGTCCCATCGCCTGCGCGACGTGGACCTGCTCGACCATGATTGACGGGGCGGAAAACGGGCGCCGGTTCCTTAACGACGGCTTAACCGGGCCTGGCCTATTCTTCCGCTGTAGTCGTCGAAGCATTCCTGTCGCACGACGGGTCTGACGCTGCTAGTGATTACGGAAACGGGGCATTCTTCGGCCCGGGCTGTCTGCCCGGGCTTTTTTATGCGGGCACGACCCGTGCGTCTCCAGGAGCGCCTGCCATGCGGATTCTGATCATCGAGGACAATCGCGATATCGCCGCCAACCTCGGCGATTACCTCAGCGATCGCGGTCACGAAGTCGATTACGCCTTCGACGGCGTCACCGGGCTCCGGCTGGCGCTGTCCCATGAATTCGACGCCATGGTGCTCGACCTGCAGCTTCCGGGCATGGACGGCATCGAGTTGTGTCGTCGCCTGCGCGAGGAAGGCCGCAAGGAAACCCCGGTGCTGATGCTGACCGCACGAGATCAGCTCGACGACAAGCTGGCCGGGTTCGAGTCGGGCGCCGACGATTACCTGGTCAAGCCGTTCGAGCTGCGCGAGGTCGAGGCCCGGCTCGAGGTGCTGGCCCGGCGCGGCCAGCGGATCGCGCCGCGCGAACTCGATGTCGGCGACCTGCATTTCGACCTGCAGACCCTCACGGTGTCGCGCGCCGGCGTCGGCATCGACCTGAACCCGATCGGCCTGAAGCTGCTGGAGAAGTTGATGACCGCCTCGCCGGCCGTGGTCACCCGGCGGGAGCTCGAGCATCATGTCTGGGGCGAGGAGCTGCCGGACAGCGACAGCCTGCGCGTGCACATCCACGGTCTGCGCGCGGCCATCGACAAGCCGTTCGACAAGCCGATGATTCGCACCCGGCACGGCATCGGATACAGCCTCGTCGACCCGGATGAACTACCGGCATAGGCTCAAGAGCCGGATCATCACGTCGTTCGTGCTGTTCGGCACGCTGCTCAGCGTGCTGTTCGCCGCCGCCGTGCTGCTGATGCAGAGCCAGCTCGAGGACGCGCTGATCGCGCGCACCCTGGAGCAGGAGCTGGACCAGTACCTCACCGAATTCCGCGAGGACCCGTCCCTGGTCGAGCCGTTCTATTCGCGCATCCAGGGCTACGTCACCCGTCCCGGGCGAGCCGAGATCGTGCCCGGGGCGTTCCGCGACCTGCCGACCGGCGTCCATGACGTGCGCGACGAAGGACAGGTGTACAAGGCGGCCGTTCGCAAGGATCCGGACGTCTGGGCCTTCCTGACCTACGACGTGTCCGAGAATCGCGAGCTGGCCCGCCGCCTGCTGTGGGCACTGGGTGGGGCGGTGGTGCTGTTCTCGCTGCTGTCGCTCGCGCTCGGCATGTGGTCGGCCGGGCGGGTGATGGCGCCGGTGTCGAACCTGGCCCGTCGGCTCGAGGCGCTCGAGGGCACCGAGGGCGCGCTCGACCTGGCCCGGCACTTCCCGGACGACGAGGTGGGTCAGCTGGCCGCCGTGGTCGACGAGTACGCGCTGAAGCTGCACGACCTGGTCGAGCGCGACAAGGCCTTCAACGCCGACGTGTCGCACGAGCTGCGCACGCCGCTGGCCGTGATCTCAGGGGCCACCGAGCTGTTGCTCGGCCAGCCGGACCTCCCGGAACGAACCCGCCAGCGCCTGCTGCGGATCGCCCGCGCTGCCCGCCAGTCGACCGATATCACCACTGCGCTGCTGCACCTGGTCCGGGCCGAGCGCGGCTCGGGCGACGAGGCAACCAAGCAGGATGTCGGCGAAGTGGCCGACCAGCTCGTCGAGAACTACCGGCCGCTGATCGAAGGTCGCCCGGTCGAACTCGAGGCCGTGCACGAGACCCGGCTCAGCGTGATTGCCCCCGAGGCCGTGCTGGCGGTCGTGCTCGGCAACCTGCTCGGGAATGCGCTTCGCTATACGCACGAAGGGCGGGTCGAGATCCGGGTCGCCGCGGGGCTGGTCCGGATCGTCGATACCGGTCCGGGCATTCCCGACGAGGAGCTCCCGCACGTCTTCGATCGCCACTTCCGCGGCAGCGGCGCCGGTGGCAAGGGCTCCGGGCTGGGGTTGTCGATCGTCAAGCGACTCTGCGACCTGTACGACTGGACGATCGAATTCCGGAATCGCGAGGATCGGTCCGGCCTGATCGTCGAGGTGGCCTTCTATCCGGATCTCGATGCGATGGAGCGCGACGCGGAGGACCCGGCCGGTCGGGTATGATCGTTCGCCGATTCCCACTACGGACGTTGCATGGCCATCATTCGTTGCCCCGCCTGCTCGGCACGCATGTCCTCCAAGGCCAGGGCCTGTCCCGCGTGCCACGCCGCGGTCGGCGAGCTGACCGTCGAGGAGCGCGATCGGCTGGCGATTCGCCGCTGGCGCGCGCGCGCCTACCGGGCGCGCAATTTCACCTATCTCGCGATGACGCTGGTGGTCGCCGGCATGCTGTGGTGGTGGTTCGCCGCGCCCCAGGGCCTGGGGCTGCCTGCGCCGCTGCCGGCGGCGCTGCTGCTCGGTGTCGGCCTGGTCGCCTACCTGGCGTCCTGGGCCTGGCTGGTCTGGCTGAAGTTCTTCGGCCGCCCGGAATCGGGCGGCGGTGCCTGAGGCGCGGCCCGGCCGTGCATCGGCCGGGTCCGGACGGGTGGTTGCTCAGCGGATCCGTTCGACGTTGGTCCGCTTGTTGTAGCCCTCGATCTGCAACGTCCAGCCGCCGAACAGGCCCGGCCGGATCAGTACCTTGGGACTTTCCATCGGCGCCATGGGGTAGCGGTCGTTGCCGGTCTGCTGCCAGACCATGCCGTTGTCGAGCACGAACTCGGTCTTGCCGCTCCAGCCGTCGAACGGTCCGACGAGGTTGGCCTCGAACGGCTCTTCCGGCATGTCCTCGATCGGCACCGGTCCGCTGCGCTGTTGCTGCTGCTCGGCCAGCGCCAGCGCTTCCTGTTCGGCCAGCGAGCGCATCCGGATCCACTCGTTGAGCGCCGCCAGCTCCTGGTCGGAGAGCTTGTCCAGACCGGTTGCGCGGAACTCCGCGGCGGTCATCCGCTCTTCCAGCGAGGAGAACCCGATGTTGTCCTGGGCCACGACCGGGACGGAAGCCAGCGACGCGACCAGTGCTGCGATCTTTGCGAGGGGAAAGAAGCGTTTCACGATGGGATTCCGGACTCTCGATGCCTGCGACGAACCGGCATTCTACAGGTCGTGCTTGTACCGGACGTAGGGAATTCGGCCGTAGATGCGATCGATCGATGCATCCAGCGCGGTGTCGCTGCCGTCGGCGGCGTCGGGCCGCTGGTCGAGCAGGTTGGTGACGCCGACACTGATCGATGCGTTGGCCGGCGCGCGCCACGACAGTTCGATGTCGAACGAGGAGAAGCCTTCGCCGCGGACCTGCTCGCCGAGCCAGTACGGCAGTTCGCGATACTGGCCGGTCAGGTCGGCGCGGAAGCGATTGAGCTGCCAGCCGATGCCGAGGCGGCCGGCGGTTTCGACGTCGCTGTCCAGACCGCTGGCGGGCAGTTGGCCATCGATCAGCGGCGTGAAGCCCAGACCGGCAGTGTAGTCGGCCTGGGAGCGGCGATAGCGCTCCAGCTGCAGGTCGAGCAGCAGGTCGCCGATGCGGCGGGTCTGCAGCCCGAAGCTGATGTTCATGTTGACGCCCTCGACGGTCTCGCTGACCGGAATCCGGGGGTCGAGCGCGGCCTCGACCGCGTCGATTGCCAGCGGCTGGAACCCCTGGCCCGGCAGGTCGCGTCCGGCGAAGGCGCCGGCGCCGATCTGCAGGCCCGGCGCGGCCACCCACTGCCCGCGCAACTGCACCAGGCTCCCGGCATCGGCCGGCAGCGGCTGGTCGATGATCCGGCAGTCCTCGACAAGGAACGATTCCAGTCGTCGGGTCGCCCGGCTGCAGCGGACGTGGGCGAGGCTGGCGGTGTTCAGTTCCCACGCGTTCAGCGACCACGAGAATGCCGGGCCCGGCTCGGTTGCTGCCAGCGCAGCGTCGTCGGCCGGGTTGGCCAGCATGACGCTGAGGCGGGGCCGCGGGTCCCGGGCAACGACGGGATCGAAGGCCGCCGATTCGCCACCCGCTGCCGCCGCAAGCGGCCGGGCCTCGGCGCCGGGAACGGTGAACGGCCCGGTCGAATGCGCGGCCAGCGGCGAAACGACCGTCACGGCCAGCAGCAGCGCGACTGCGGCGCAGCGAAGCGTGGTCGATCTGTGCGGTGGACGTCCCATCATCTGGTGTAGGACCGCCGAACCCGGCGGAAGTTTGGTCGATCCGCTCCCCGGTGCGTCGCCTATATTGCGCTCGATCGATTGTAAAAATCAATCGTTTACGCCGATTTTGCGAGGCGGTGTGGCAATACCTGCGTTCAAGTGACGGACATTCGAGTTGCAAATCGCGGAAGGCGCGGTTAGTTTTGGCGGCTTGCGTCCCGTTTCCCAAGGAAGAACCATGAGCCGTTTCCTCGTCGGAATCGACGGCAGCGACTGTGGTGAGCGAGCGCTGGATATCGCGCGCGAGCACGCCCGTGCTGCCGGTGCCGAACTGCTGGTCTGCTACGTGATCAACTGGTCCCCGTTCACCTTCTCCACGCCGCAGGAGAACGCCGAACGGCACCGTCGTCGGGAAGAAGAACTGTCCGTGGCGCGCACGAAGCTGCTCGAGCCGCGCGTGAAGTCGCTGATCGACGAAGGAATCCGCGCCGAGGGCGTGGCCCGACACGGACACCCGGCGCGCACGCTGGTGCAGCTGGCCGAAGAGCACGATGCCAGCATGATCGTGATCGGCCGGGCCGGCGATACGCCGATGAAGACGCGGATCTTCGGCGGCACCGCCGCGGCGCTGGTCCAGTCGGCACCGTGCCCGGTGCTGGTGGTGCCGTGAGCCGCACCGGCTCGATCTCCGCTCCGTCCCGTCCCGTCCTGCAAGGAACCCGATCATGAATCCATTTCGCTGCAGCCTCGCGCTGTTCGCGTTGCTGGCCTCGATGCCTGCATTCGCCCAGGAGGGCGTCGACAGCCTCATCGATCGCATCGTCACGCCGCTGTCCGACGGCCTCTCGGCCATGATCTTCTGGGAAATCCCGCTGCCGGGCGTCGAGCAGGGCATTCCGTTCATCGTCGCCTGGCTGGTCGTCGCCGCGCTGGTGTTCACGTTCTACTTCGGCTTCATCAACCTGCGTGCGATGAAGCACGCATTCCGGCTGGTGCGCGGCGACTACACGCCGCCCGACGCCGCCGGTGAGGTCACCCATTTCCAGGCCCTGGCGACCGCGCTGTCCGGCACGGTCGGGCTCGGCAACATCGCCGGCGTGGCGCTGGCCGTGTCGATCGGTGGCCCCGGCGCGACGTTCTGGATGGTCCTGGCCGGGCTGTTCAGCATGAGCACCAAGTTCGTCGAGTGCACCCTGGGCGTGAAGTACCGCAACGAATACGCCGACGGCACGGTTTCCGGCGGCCCGATGTACTACCTCAGCAAGGGCCTGGCCGCCGAGTACCCCCGTCTGAAGGTCTTCGGCAGGGTGCTGGCCGTGATCTTCGCGGTGTTCTGCATCGGCGGCGCACTCGGTGCCGGTGCGATGTTCCAGACCAACCAGGCGTTCAGTCAGCTGGTCAATGTCACCGGTGGCGAGAACAGCGTACTGAACGGTTTCGGCTGGCTGTTCGGGTTGGTCATCGCGGTGCTGGTCGGCCTGGTGATCATCGGCGGCATCAAGTCGATCGCCCGGGTCACCGAGAAGGTCGTGCCGTTGATGGCGGTCCTGTACGTGTCCTCCGGCCTGCTGATCATCGGCATGAACGTCGAGCAGCTGCCGGCGGCCTTCGCGGCCATCATCCACGGCGCGTTCGACCCCGAAGGCATCTACGGCGGCTTCATCGGCGTACTGATCCTCGGCTTTCGGCGCGCGGCCTTTTCCAACGAGGCCGGGGTCGGTTCCGCGGCGATCGCTCACTCGGCCGTGCGCACCGACAAGCCGGTCACCGAAGGCCTGGTCGCGCTGTACGAGCCGTTCATCGACACCGTCGTGGTCTGCACCATCACCGCACTGGTGATCATCATCACCGGCTCGCTGGCCGAGGGCAGCAACATCGAGGGCGTGGCGCTGACCTCGCGCGCCTTCGCCGAGGCCTTCGACTGGTTCCCGATCGTGCTGCTGGTGGCGGTGCTGATGTTCGCGTTCTCGACCACGATCTCGTGGTCGTACTACGGGCTGAAGTCGTTCACCTACCTGTTCGGCGAAGGCCAGAGCAAGGAAGTGGTCTTCAAGCTCATCGTGCTCGGGGCGGTGGTCGTCGGTTCGTCGATCAACCTCGCCTCGGTGATGAACTTCGCCGACGCGATGATCCTGGCCATGGCGCTGCCGAACCTGATCGGGGTCTACCTGCTGGCACCGGTGGTCAAACGCGAGCTGAAGGTCTACTGGGACGACTACAAGGCCGGGCGCCTCAAGACCTACCGCTGATCGCGAGCGGCATCGCTGCCATCGGACCGTCCGGGCCCCGGCCCGGGCGGTTTGCGGGTACGTTCGGTTGTACGAGTACAATCTCTTCCATGATCGCATCGCCCATCGACCCCGCGGAATCACAGCGTGAACCGGCGCTGCAGTTGATCGCCGGCTATGAGTTCCGTCCGCTGGACAAGCTCCAGCTGACGCGCGAGCGGGTCCGCAAGGCCTGCCAGCGATTCGACCTGCTCGGCACCGTGCTGCTGGCCCCCGAGGGCATCAACTTCAGCCTGTCGGGTTCACCGGCGGCGCTGGATCGCTGGCTGGGCTGGCTGGCCGGGCGCCTGGGCGTCGATGCGCCGCTGGTCAACCGGCAGGCGGTGGACGCGCGCCCGTTTCGCCGGCTCAAGGTGCGGGTCAAACCCGAGATCGTCACCTTCGATCCCGCCACCCGGCCGACGCTCGAGGCCCGCGGCCGGGCCCTGGATCCGCTCGCCTTCAACGAGCTGCTGGCGCGTGACGATGTCCAGCTGGTCGACACCCGCAATCATTACGAGTACGCGATCGGCAGCTTCGACGGTGCCATCGATCCGGGCACGGCCAGCTTCACCGAGTTCAAGGACTGGGCGCGCGAACACCTCGACCGCGCGCGACCGGTGGCGATGTTCTGCACCGGCGGCATCCGCTGCGAGAAGGCCAGCCTGTGGATGGCCCGGGAGGGGTTCGACCAGGTGTTCCAGCTGCACGGCGGCATCCTGGGCTACCTGGCGAAGGTGCCGGCCGACCAGTCGCGCTGGCGCGGCGAGTGTTTCGTGTTCGACGACCGGGTCAGCGTCGATGCCGAAATGAAGCCGACCGGCCGCATCGTCTGCATCGGCTGCAGGCGGCCGGCCGAAGGCCTGGACCCGGTCGGCCTGCCGCCGATCGAGAACGGCCGGTGCGCCGCCTGCGGCGATGGCTTCGACGCCGCCCGGCTGGCCAGCCTGCGTGAACGCGCCCGCCAGGTCGCACTGGCCGCCGAGCGCGGCGCTTCCCATCTCGGGCCGGACGCCCAGCCATGAACGACGAGTCGGGCGCGCTGGCCGCGATCGACATTCCGGGCTGGGTCCCGGCCCAGCTGCACCCGGGCTGGGAGTTCCTGGCCGCCTATCCGCTGGCGCTGGCCGCGGTCATCGCCCTGGTCGGGATCACCGTCGCGGTCGTCGTCCGGCTGATCCTGCTGCACAGCGTCGGTCGCCTGGTCCGTCCGCTGCCGGGGGAGCTGGCCGAACGGATGCTGCGCGTCATCGCCAACGTCGGTGCATTCCTGATCGGCTACCTGGCGCTGGTCGCCGCGATCCAGGTGCTCGGCCTGCCCGAGCGGATCGAAGCGATCGTGACCCGGATTCTCGTCACGCTGCTGATCCTGCACCTGATGCGCAGCGGCATGCGGGCGGCGCACATCGGGCTGAAGGTGCTGGCCGCGCTCCGGGATCGCTACCAGATCGTCGAAGAGCGCACCATGCCGCTGTTCGACCTGCTGGCCAACGTGCTGGTCATCGGCGCGGCGGCCTACGCGCTGTTGATGGTCTGGAACATCGACCCGACCGCCTGGCTGGCCTCGGCCGGGGTGATCGGTATCGCGGTCGGGTTCGCCGCGCGCGAGACGCTGGCCAACCTGTTCGCCGGCTTCTTCATCATCGCCGACACCCCCTACAAGGTCGGCGATTACATCGTGTTCGACACCGGCGAGCGCGGCGAGGTGACCAAGGTCGGCATGCGCTCCACTCGCATCCTGACCCGCGACGACGTCGAGATCATCATGCCGAACTCGGCCATGGCCAACGCCAAGGTCGTCAACGAGTCCGGTGGTCGCTGGGAGCGCTTCCGGATCCGGATCAAGGTCGGCGTGGCCTACGGGTCGGATGTCGACGAGGTCGTCGAGCTGCTCGAGAAGATCGCGTTCGAACACGATACCGTCGTCCAGGAGCCGAAACCCCGGGTCCGGATGCGCGGCTTCGGCGATTCCTCGCTGGACTTCGAACTGCTGTGCTGGGTCAAGCAACCGGCGCTTCGCGGCCTGGTCAGCCACCAGCTGTACATGAAGATCTACAAGGAACTGAACAAGGCCGGCATCGAGATCCCGTTCCCGCAGCGCGACGTGTGGATGCGCTCGGCCGACGACGCCTGAGGTCGCGGTCGACCAAGGAAAGTCAGGAACCGCGGAGTACGCGGATCGACGCAGATGACGTTCGAAGAAGAGGGGTCGCTACGCGGCGATGGCCTGACTCGAGTTGCCGATATGAGGCCCTTGGCGCTCGCCGGCGGTCGGCCGGGGGTTGTTCGCGATCTTCCCGAGTGACGCGGAGGCTGACTCGCAACTCGGATCCGCGGTCAAGCTCGCTCTTTCGATCAGCGTCATCTGCGTCATCTGCGTCATCTGCGGTAAAAGGCCGTTCGCCGCTTATCCCTTGCCGGCGAGCTTCAGCGCGAAGGCCTCGACCTCGTCCAGCTTCACCTCGCCGCCTTCGCCGCCGCGCCGGCGGTATTCGACGATGCCGGCGTCCAGTCCCTTGTCGCCGATGACCAGCGTATGCGGAATGCCGAGGAGCTCGACGTCGCCGAACATCACCCCGGGACGCAGCGGGCGGTCGTCCATCAGGACCTCGACGCCGGCGGAGGTCAGCGCCTGGTACAGCGCGTCGGCGAACTCCTTCACCCGGGCTGACTTCTGGTGGTTCAGCGGCAGGATCGCGACGGTGAACGGCGCCAGCGGCTCGGGCCAGATGATCCCGCGGTCGTCGTGGTTCTGTTCGATCGCGGCGGCGACGATGCGCGAGACGCCGATGCCGTAGCAGCCCATCCATGGGTGCTGGCCGCGGCCGTTCTCGTCCATGACCACGGCGTTCATGGCCTCGGAGTACTTCGTGCCGAGCTGGAAGATGTGGCCGACCTCGATGCCGCGGATCAGCGACAGCGTGCCCGAGCCGTCGGGCGCCGGGTCGCCGGCCCGGACGTTGCGCAGGTCGGCGACGTCGGGCAGTGCGACGTCGCGCTGCCAGTTGATGCCGAAGTGGTGCTTGCCGTCTTCGTTGGCGCCGGCCGAGAAATCGCTCATCGCGGCGACCGTGCGATCGGCGACCACCGGAATCGGCAGGCCGACCGGACCCAGGCTGCCGGGGCCGGCGCCGATGGCCGAGCGGATCGCGGCTTCATCGGCCATGACCAGCGGGCTGGCGACCTGCGGCAGTTTTTCGGCCTTGACCGCGTTCAGTTCATGATCGCCGCGCACCAGCAGGGCGACGAGGTCGAAGTCCTGGTCTTCGGCGGCTTCGACGACCAGGGTCTTGACGGTCTTCTCGATCGGGACCTCGAACTGCTCGACCAGGTCGTCGATGGTGCGCGCGTTCGGCGTATCGACGATGCGCAGCTCTTCGCTCGGCGCGGCGCGCTGGTCGTCGCACAACGCTTCGGCCCGTTCGACGTTGGCCGCGTAGGCGCCGCCTTCGACATGGGCGATGACGTCCTCGCCCGAATCGGCCAGCACGTGGAACTCGTGGCTGGTCGCCCCGCCGATGTTGCCCGAGTCGGCCGTGACTGCCTTGAAGGTCAGGCCGAGCCGTTCGAAGATCCGGGAGTAGGTCCTGTACATGACCTGGTAGAACGCGTCGAGATCGGCTTCGTCCATGTGGAAGGAATAGCCGTCCTTCATCAGGAACTCGCGCGCGCGCATCACGCCGAAGCGCGGGCGGATCTCGTCGCGGAACTTGGTCTGGACCTGGTAGAAGCAGATCGGCAGCTGCTTGTACGAGCGCAGCTCGGCGCGCGCGAACTCGGTGATCACCTCTTCATGGGTCGGGCCGAAGGCGTACTCGCGGCCGGCCCGGTCGGTCATCTTCAGCAGAAGCGGCCCGAAGGTGTCCCAGCGGTCGGTCTCCTTCCACAGCTCCGAGGGCTGGACCGAAGGCATCAGCAGCTCGAGGCAGCCCGAGGCATCCATTTCCTCGCGGACCACCTGCTCGACCCGGCGCAGCACCTTCAGGCCCAGCGGGGTCCAGGTGTAGATTCCTGAAGTCAGCTTGCGGATCATGCCGGTCCGGAGCATCAGCTGGTGACTGACGACTTCGGCGTCGGCGGGAACTTCGCGCAGCGTGGCGAGGTGGAACGCGCTGGTCTTCATGGGTACGGTTCAACGGCACGGACAAGCGCGCAAGTCTACCAGTTAGCCGCAGCGGTTCGAGCGGCCCGGTGCGGCCTCAGCCGTTGTCTTCGCACCACTCCTCGAGGAAGGCGCGGGTTTCGGCGATCTGGGCCTCGCGGGCTTCGCCCTCGACCACTTCGACCGTGCCGTCGGCGCGCTCGACCTCGATCCGGCGTCGGTTCTCGAGCCAGAACAGGTTCTCCCGGGCCTGGGTGCAGCGCGCCGCAACGACTTCGGGATCGGGCTCGGCGCGCCGAGGCATCTGCGCCTCGTCGCCGGCCTCGTCGCCGGCGTCCTCGGCTTCGCTCCGCGCGTCGGCATCGGCGTCGGCCGCGGGAGCGGACGACGGGGTGATCACGCTGATCGAGGTGTCGACCGTCTCGTACGGGCGGTCCGGCGGCGGACTGGCGGTGAAATGCGTCGTGCCCTCATCGTCGGTCCACTTGTAGTAGGTCTGCCCCCATCCAGACGTCGCTGCGGCCAGCAGCAGGGCCAGGCCGGCAATCTTCAGGATGTTCATCTCGTACCGCCCAAGGTTGGTCAGGATATGAGTCGACAGAGTAGCGAGGTTGCGGCAGCGGATGCAAGCCGCGGCGGGTCGGTTTAGGATACCCGTCCGGGACGCGAGCTCCGCGTCCTTCGAAGCATCGACGCGAGGCCAGACTCAGGCGTGACTCCACCCCCGACCGACGACCCGCCCGGCGCGCCCGGCCCCCTGGCCCGCGGCGCCTACCTGCTGCCCAACGCACTGACCACGGCTGCGCTGATGGCGGGCTTCTACGCGATCATCGCCGGCATCCAGGGCCAGATCGTGCCGGCCTGCGTCGCGGTGGTCATCGCCGGCGTGCTCGACGGGCTCGATGGCCGGGTCGCGAGGCTGACCGGCACCCAGTCGGACTTCGGGGTCCAGTACGACAGTCTGTCCGACCTGGTCTCGTTCGGACTGGCGCCGTCGCTGCTGGTCTGGAGCTGGTCGCTGAGCACGCTGCAGCTGTCGGGTCCGCTGGGCGAGAAGCTCGGCTGGCTGGTGGCGTTCTTCTACACCGCCTGCGGCGCGCTGCGGCTGGCCCGGTTCAACAGCCAGGCCGGGGTCGCCGACAAGCGGTTCTTCCAGGGCCTGGCCAGTCCGGCCGCGGCCGGCACGCTGGTCTCGACGATCTGGTTCCTGGAAAGCCGCGGCGTGGCGGCCGACGCGGTGGCCTGGCCGATGCTCGTGCTGACCGTGATGCTCGGCACCCTGATGGTCTCGCGGGTGCGCTACGCCAGCTTCAAGGGCGGCGGGACGCGCGAGAAGCGGGTGCCGATCGCCTGGATCTTCCTGCTGCTGGTGCTGATCGTGCTGCTGGCGATCGACGTACCGGCGGTGCTGTTCACCATCGGCGTGCTGTATGTGGCGTCCGGCGTGGCGCTGACGCTGCACGGACGCTACCAGCAGCGCAAGCGGAGGCTGCGCCGATGAGCGCGGCGCGGACCGACGCGGAGCGTCTGCGCCGCCTGCGCGCGCTGGGCGTGGAGGTCTGGCTGCGGCGCGACCGGCCGGCTCCGGACGCAGCGCTGCCGGCCGAGGACGAGTCGCATCGGGCCGCCGCCGACGTGCCGCGGATCCGGCTTGCGCCCGGCCGCGGTCGTTGGCTGCTGCTCGGCGAGGGCACCGAGCGGCCCGACTGCCGCGCGCTGCTCGACGACCTGCGCGGCCTGCTCGGCGCCGAGGCATGCCGCTTCGGCCAGTGGTCCGACTCGCCCGAATCCGGCGTCGCGGCCGAGGACTGGGCCGAGCGGGGCATCGAATGGGTGCTGGACTTCGGCGGGCCCGGTGCGGCCCACCCGGCGGTGCTGAACCTGCCCCGGCTCGACGAACTGACCGCGTCGGCCGAGGCGCGCAAGCGCCTCTGGCAGGCGCTCCGGCCGCTGCTGGAGACGGACTGATGGTGGCCGTGCTGCAGCCCCGGGTGGAACTTCGCCCGATGCGGCGCGACGACCTGGACGCGGTCCACGAAGTCGAGGCGGCGTCCTACCCGTTCCCCTGGACGCGCGGGGTGTTCGCCGACTGCCTGAGGATGGGCTACTGCTGCCGGGTGGCCGCGGTCGATGGCGATCTGGCCGGCTACATGATTCTCTCGGCCGGTGCCGGTGAGGCCCACCTGTTGAACCTGTGCGTGGCCCCGGCCATGCGCGGCGCCGGCATCGCCCGGGTGCTGCTCGACGGTGCGCTGGTCGAGGCGCGGCTGCTGCGCACCGGGCGGCTGTTTCTCGAAGTCCGGCCGTCGAACGCCCGCGCCGTGGAGCTCTACCGCAGGAACGGGTTCCGCACCATCGGCAAGCGGCCCGGTTACTACCCGGCCGAGGGCGGCCGCGAGGACGCGCTGGTCATGGTCCGGCACCTCGACGCCGCCCGGTCCGGCGCGCCTGCCCGATGAGTGGCCCGCTGCGCGTGGCCGCGGCGCAGATCGCGCCGGTCTGGCTGGACCGCGAGGCCACGCTGGCCCGTGTCGTCGAGGCGATCGACGAGGCTGCCGGGCTGGGCGCTGGCCTGGTGGCCTTCGGCGAGTGCCTGGTGCCCGGCTACCCGTTCTGGGTCGACCGCACCGACGGCGCCCGGTTCGAATCGCCGGTGCAGACCGAGCTGTGGGCGCACTACGTCGACCAGGCGGTCGACCTCGACGCCGGCCAGCTCGAGCCGGTCTTCGAGGCCGCCCGACGCGGCCGGATCGGGGTGGTGCTCGGGGTGCTCGAACGACCGGCCGAGCGCGGCGAGAGCGTCTACGCCACGGCCGTTTCGATCGACTCCCGGGGCGCGCTGCGGGCTGCCCACCGCAAGCTGATGCCGACCTACGAGGAACGGCTGGTCTGGGCCACCGGCGACGGACACGGCCTGCGCACCTGGCCGCTGGACGACTTCACCGTCGGCGCCCTGAACTGCTGGGAGAACTGGATGCCGCTGGCCCGCGCCAGCCTGCAGGCCCAGGGCGAGGACCTGCACGTGGCGATCTGGCCCGGCAATCCGCGCAACACGCTCGATATCACCCGGCACATGGCGCGCGAAGGGCGAAGCTACGTGCTCTCGGTATCGGGCCTGCTGCGGCCCGAGGACCTGACCGAGGAGGTGATCGACCGGTTGCCGCAGGCCGACGCGCTGCGGTCGGCGGCCGCCGACCTTCCGTGGGCGCGCGGCGGGTCGTGTCTTGCCGGGCCCGACGGTGAATGGGTGATCGAGCCGGTCCTCGACGAAGCCGGGCTGTTCGTCGCCGAGATCGACGCCGCGGCCGTGCGCCGCGCTCGCCAGACCTTCGATCCGGCCGGCCATTACTCCCGGCCCGACGTGTTCGAACTGCACGTCGATCGTCGCCGCCAGCGGCTGGGCCGGTTCGAGGACGAGTAAGCACGGCACCGGCCCCGGTCGCTCGCCGTCGTTGCCTTGCCGGCCGGCCCGTGCCTGCCGGCGACTGTCCGGCGGTTGATCGAGGTTCCGTCGGATATCGCGTGCTGCCGCCGCTCGAAGGCCGCATGGCGTCCGACCGATCGACCGCGGCTCGCGATGGGTGCCTCGAACGTCGGTGCCTCGAACTATCGGGAACCCTTCGCGACCCGTCCGGTGATCACGGCGGCGACGTTCCGGTCGAAGCCGGCCCGCCGTTTCGACCCGGGTCTTCGGCGACCGACCGACAGGCCGCGTCGCGCTGTCCTTCCTGCGACAGCGTCGCGGTGCGGATCAGCGCATCCAGCCGCTGCCGCGCCGCGGTGGCGCTTTCCCGGCCCGTGAAACGGCTCGCGATACTGCAAAGTGCATAAGCGCGTGCATCATCGGCGGCGGCCGGCTCGGCCAGCGCTTCTTCGATGCGCTCGATCAGGGCCGAACCGGTCGCATCGTGGTCGGCCAGCCGGAGTTGCAGGCCGAGCAAGCGCAGGGTGGTCGATGGGTGACCGACGACCTCGGCCGGGGCCCGGGCAGATTCGTCCATCCACGCCGCGGCCGTGACCCGATCGCCGCGCTCGAAGGCGATCCTGGCGATTCGCCAGCGCAGGGCCTGGGGCAGCGACTGCCAGCGCGCCGGGGATTCCATGCGGTCGAGCCGTTCGGCGGCAAGCGCGGTCGCCGCGTCCAGTGCGGCATCGTCGGCCCCGGCGAGCGCAAGGCCGGCGAGTTCGACGTCGAACATCTGGATGGCCGCCGGCGTGGTCGCGCCCCAGGCCTGCTCGAGGACTTCGCGGGCGAGGACGGCCGTTTCGGCCGCCCGCGCGCCGCGACCGAGGGCCAGCAGCGTGCGCGCCCGGGTCAGGTTGGTCAGGGCCTGTTCGATTTCGAGGCCCGGGCGCTGCTGGGCCGCGGCGGCCTCGTCGAGCAGCGCCAGTGCTTCGTCGAAGCGACCGCGCTGACGCAGCGTGTCGCCCAGCGAATAGCGGGTCCGGGCAATCGCGGGATGGCCTTCGGGGTAGGTCTCGAGCGCCAGCTCCAGCGCGCTGCGATCGTGCTCCAGGGCTTCGTCGAGCCGACCGAGCTGGGCAGCGACCGCGGCCAGGTTCGACAGGGTGTTGACCATGTTGGCGGCTTCTTCATTGCCCATCCGGCGCTGGATCTCGAGGCTTGCCAGCGCGGCGGCGTATGCGGCTTCGAGATCGCCCTGGTTGAAGCCCAGGATCACCCGGGCGCCCTGCAGTTCGCGCTGTGCATCGAGGGGCGGGTCGGGCATGTCGGCCAGCAGCGCTTCGGCGCGTCGGATCGCATCGTCCATGGCCTCGGGCCGGTTCAGGTTGGCATGGACGCTGGCATAGCCCGACCACAGCCGCAGGTGGAGGGCCCGAGCTTCGGGGCGGTCCGGCGGTGGCAGCAGCTCGCGCATCCGGTCCAGCGCGGCGGCCTGGGCGCGGTAGTCCTTGCGGGTGCCTTCCAGCACCGCACGCTCCAGCCACAGCCGTGCCCGCAGCAGCGGAGACAGGTCCGGGTGCGCGTCGATCAGCGCCTCGGCGCGGTCGAACTCGGCGGCGGCGTCGTCGTGCCAGCCGAGCGCGACCTGGACATCGCCCAGCGTGATCAACAGCTCCGCGCGGGTCGCCGGGTCCAGCGCCTGGTCGGTCTCGGCCTGCAGGCTGCCCTGGCGCAGCACGTCACGCATGTCCAGTTCGTTGCCGCCGGCCTGCCAGGGATCGGCGGCCACCAGCATCGTCAGCAGGAACTCCTTGATGGTTTCGGCCCGGTCCGCCTCACGGATAGCGGCGGCGGCCTCGTGCTGCGCGCGAACTGCCTGCCAGGTCGCGATCGTTGCGCCGGCGGTCAGCGACACGATCGCCAGCCCGCCGGCCAGCGCCAGCCCGCGATTGCGACGCAGCCACTTGGCGACGCGGTCGGCGGTTCCGGCCGGCCGTGCGCGGACCGGGCGCTGGGCCTGCCAGGCGTCGAGGTCGCGCTCGAAGGCTTCGGCCGAGTGATAGCGCTGCTCGGGATCTTCGGCAGTGGCGGTGATGCAGATCGCGTCGAGGTCGCCGCGCAGACGGCGTGCCGGGCAGTGCCGGTCGGGGTGCTCCGAGGGTCGGCCCGGTGACGGCTCGAGCGGCTGGCCGAGCAGGGCTCGGGTCGCGGCGCTGGCCGAGCGCGGCGGCCGGCCGGTCAGCAGTCGGTACATCAGCATGCCGAGACCGTGGATGTCGGTGGCCACGGACGGCGACACGCCGGCCAGCTGTTCCGGCGCGGCCCAGCCCGGCGAACAGTGCAGGCGGGCGCGGGTGCGGTCGGCCTCGTCGCGATCGAGCAGTCGGGCGATGCCGAAGTCGACCAGCCGCGCCCGGCCGTCGGTATCGACCAGGACGTTGCTTGGCTTCAGGTCGGCATGGACGATCAGCCGGGCGTGGGCATGGGCGACGGCGGCGGCGACCTGGCGCAGCAGCTCGATGCGCAGCTCGAGCGAGGCGGCGTTGCGGTCGCACCAGACATCGATCGGCTCACCATCGACGTACTCCATGACCAGGTAGGGCCAGCCTTCGTCGCTGACCCCGCCGTCGAGCAGGTGCACGATTCCCGGATGGGCCAGGCCGGCCAGCAGGCGCAGCTCGTGTTCCAGCGACCGGCGGTTTCTGCGGCCCGACTCGGCAGTGCCGAGGGCCGCATGGAGCACCTTCAGTGCGACCCGGCGCTGGTACTGGCCGTCGTTGCGTTCGGCGAGCACCACGGTGGCCATGCCGCCGCGCTGAAGTTCGCGGGTCACGCGCCAGTGACCGATCCGGATCCCGGTCCAGTCGGCCGGTGGCGGCGTGGCATCGTCGGCAAGCAGTTCGCCGGCCAGCATATGGCCCACGGTGCGGTCGATGAACGAGGGTTCCGGCGCGTCGTGCGCGCGCAGCAACCGATCGAGCAGGCGGCCGGCCTCCGGGCTGAGCTGCTCGCCGTCCAGGATCCGTGCCCGCTCGGCGGCGGGCCGCTCGGCGAGGCGGTCGAACCACTCGGCCGCTTCGCGCCATGTCGCTTCGGTCAAGGCCATTCGGGACGCTCTCCGAAGAATCGGTCGTGTGCTCGGACGATCAGACCAGGGCGCGCAGTTTCTCCACCTGGGCCTCCAGCTCGGCGGCGTTCGCCGAATGCTCGGCCAGCCGCTGGCGTTCCTTGTCGACCACCTCGGCCGGTGCGTTGTCGACGAAACGCGGATTGGCCAGCTTCTTCTCGGCGACCTGCCGGCCGTTGCGCTCGCGCTCGAGCTGTTTTTCCAGCCGGGCGATTTCCTCGCCGAGATCGACCAGGCCGGCCAGCGGGATCAGCAGCCGCATTTCGCCGGCCAGCTGCACCGCGCAGTCGGCGGTATCGCGCTCGGCGGCCACGCGCTCGATCGACTCGAGCCGGGCCAGCCGCCGGATCAGGCCGTCGAAGCGGTCCAGTCGTTCGAGGTCGGCATCGGTCGCGTTCTGGACCATCAGCGGCATCGGCTTGCCCGGCGCCAGGCCCAGTTCGGTCCGCGCCGAGCGAATCCCGGACACGACCTGCTTGAGCCACTCGGCGTCGGCTTCGGCGGCGGCGTCGGTCGGGCCGGGTTCGGGCCAGGCGGCGCCGACCAGGAACGGCGTGTCGATCGCCAGCGGCTGCTTGAGCTTCTGCCAGATTTCCTCGGTGACGAACGGCACGAAGGGGTGCAGCAGCCGGAGCAGGGCGTCGAGCACTTCGGCCAGCGTCCGCCGGGTGCCGGCGGCGACGGCCGGGTCGGCGTCCCCGGCCAGCGCCGGCTTGGCCAACTCCAGGTACCAGTCGCAGAACTGGTGCCAGGTGAATTCGTACAGGGCCTGGGCGGCCAGGTCGAAGCGGTAGTCGGCCAGCGCCCGATCGACGGCCTCGATCGTGCGCGCCAGCGACGAGCGGATCCAGCGTGAAATCACGTCGTCGGCCGGCGCCTGGTGCAGCGTCTCCTCGCCGATGTTCATGAACACGAAGCGCGAGGCGTTCCAGAGCTTGTTGATGAAGTTGCGGTAGCCCTCGCACCTGGACAGATCGAACTTGATGTCGCGGCCGTGGCCGGCCAGCGCGGTGAAGGTGAACCGCAGGGCATCGGCGCCGAAGGCCGGGATGCCGTCCGGAAACTCCTCGCGGGTGTGTTTCTCGATCGCGGCCTTCATCTGCGGCTGCATCAGTGCGGCGGTGCGCTTGGCCACCAGGTCGTCGAGCGCGATGCCGTCGATCAGGTCGATCGGGTCGAGCACGTTGCCCCTGGACTTCGACATCTTCTGGCCGTCGCGATCGCGGATCAGGCCGGTGATGTAGACCTGCTCGAACGGCACCTTGCCGGTGAAATGGCCGGTCATCATGATCATCCGGGCGACCCAGAAGAAGATGATGTCGAAGCCGGTGACCAGGACCGAGCTCGGCAGATAGCGGTCGTAGCCTTCCGACTTCATCCGCTCGGTGTCCGGCCAGCCCAGCGTGGAGTGTGCCCACAGCGCCGAGGAGAACCAGGTCTCGAGCACGTCCGGATCCTGCTGCAGCGGCGTGCCGTCGGCGATGCCGTGCTTTTCGCGGACCTCCGTTTCGCTGCGGCCGACGTAGACGTTGCCGGCTTCGTCGTGCCAGGCCGGAATCCGGTGGCCCCACCACAGCTGGCGGCTGATGCACCAGTCCTGCAGGTTCTCCATCCAGTGCCGGTAGGTGTTGATCCAGTTGCCGGGCACGAACTCGACGTCGCCGTTCTCGACGGTCTCGAGCCCGAGCTTGCCCAGCGAATCCATCTTCACGAACCACTGGTCGGTCAGGTAGGGCTCGATGACCTGGCCGGAGCGATCGCCGCGCGGCACGACCATCGCGTGGGGTTTCTCTTCGACCAGCAGGCCGTCGGTCTTGAGATCGTCGACGATGCGCTTGCGCGCGGCAAAGCGATCCAGGCCGCGATAGGCCTCCGGCGCGTTGTCGTTGATCCGGGCCTCGGGCGTGAAGATGTTGATCGGCTCGAAGCCGTGCCGGGCGCCGACCTCCCAGTCGTTGAAGTCGTGGGCCGGCGTGATCTTGACGCAGCCGGTGCCGAACTCGGGGTCGACGTAGTCGTCGGCCACGACCGGGATCTCGCGGTCGGTCAGCGGCAGCCTGACCGTCCTGCCGACCAGGTCGGTGTAGCGCTCGTCGTCGGGGTGGACCGCCACGCAGACGTCGCCGAGCAGCGTCTCGGGCCGGGTGGTCGCGACCACCACGTCGCCGTTGCCGTCGCTGCGCGGATAGCGGATCGACCACAGTCGGCCCTGTTCGTCGCTGTTGACGACCTCGAGGTCGGAGATCGCGGTCCTGAGCACCGGGTCCCAGTTGACCAGCCGCGGGCCGCGGTAGATCAGGCCTTCATCGTGCAGCCGAACGAAGGTCTCGACGACCGCTTCGGACAGGTCGTCGTCCATCGTGAAGCGCTCGCGCGACCAGTCGGCCGACGCGCCGAGCCGGCGCATCTGGCGGGTGATCGTCGAGCCCGATTCCTGCTTCCATTGCCAGACCCGGTCGATGAACTGCTGCCGGGTGTAGTCGTCGCGTTTGCCGCCTTCGGCTTCGATCTGGCGAGTGACGACCATTTCGGTCGCGATGCCGGCGTGGTCGACGCCGACCTGCCACAGCGTGTCGAAGCCCTTCATCCGGTGGGCGCGGACCAGGCAGTCCATCAGGGTGTGCTGGAACGCATGCCCCATGTGCAGCGTGCCGGTGACGTTCGGTGGCGGCAGCAGGATGGTGTAGGGCGTGCCCTTGCCTGCGGGCCGGAAACAATCGGCGTCCTCCCAGGCGGGATACCAGCGGGATTCGATGCGGTCGGGGTCGTAGGTCTTGTCCATGGCGTAGGGTGGGTCGCGCGCGCGGCCTGTCCGGTTCGGTAGCGGGAGAACCACAATGGTACTGCGAGCGGCCGTCCGTCGGGCCGTCGGGCCGATGTCGATCGAGATCAGCTCAGGACATGGTGGTGCAGGTCGGCGCCGGCGGCCTTCCAGTCCTTCCAGCGCTGGCGCAGGCGCGGGCGCGCGTCCTCGTCGGCCGGGACCAGTTCGAGCACCCGGTCGTAGCGGCCCTGCGGCAGCGGGGCGGTCGGATCGAGGTTGATCAGCAGCGCGGCGGCATCGGGGGCGCGTTCGACCAGCCGGATCGGCGCGGCCCGGTCGTCGATGCCGTGCGGCAGGAAACGACCGGCCGGCTTGCGCCAGAGCCGGTCGTCGAGTTCGGCCAGCGCGCCGCGGGGCGCGACCAGCACGATGTCGGTCAGTGTCGGCCAGGCCTTGCCGACCAGGACAGCGGCCACCTCCAGCGGGTCCTGGAAGCGGCCGGCCAGCTCGTAGAAGTCGACGCGCATCGAGCCGCCGTGCCGATCAGCCGGCGCGGTCGATCAGCCAGCGAACCAGCAGTCCGACCGGGCGGCCGGTCGCGCTTTCCGGCTTGCCCCATTGCCAGGCCGAGCCGGCGATGTCGATGTGCGCCCAGCGGGTGTCCTCGACGAAGCGCGACAGGAAACAGCCGGCAGTGATCGAGCCGGCCGGCATGCCGCCGATGTTCTTCATGTCGGCGAACGGTGTTTCGATCTGCTTCTGGTACTCGTCCCACAGCGGCAGGCGCCAGCCGCGGTCCGAGGCCTCGAGGCCGGCGGTGAGCAATTCTTCGGCCAGTTCGTCGTCCCGGGTCATGATGCCGCTGGCGTGATGGCCCAGCGCGACCACGCAGGCGCCGGTCAGAGTCGCGATGTCGACCATCGCTGCCGGCTTGCTGTTGCGCTCGGTCCAGGTCAGCGCGTCGGCCAGGATCATCCGGCCCTCGGCGTCGGTGTTGTGGACTTCGATGGTCTTGCCCGCCATCGAGGTGATCACGTCGCCGGGACGATAGGCGCCGGCATCGGGCATGTTCTCGACCGCCGCGACCACGCCGTCGACGTTCAGCGGCAGCTTCATCCGGGCCACGGCCTCGAGCGCGCCGATCGTGGCCGCCGCGCCGCCCATGTCGAACTTCATCTGTTCCATCAGCTCGCGCGGCTTCAGCGAGATGCCGCCGGTGTCGAAGGTCACGCCCTTGCCGACCAGCGCATACGGCGCGCCGCTGCCGCCGGTCCAGCGCAGCCGGATCAGCCGCGGCCGGTTGACGCTGCCCTTGCCGACGGCCATCAATGCGTTCATGCCCAGCTCGATCATCGCGTCTTCTTCGAGCACTTCGACCTCGAGCCCGTCGATCTCCTCGGCCAGCTGCGTGGCGCGCTCGGCCAGGTAGGCCGGAGTGCAGATGTTCGGCGGCAGGTCGGCCAGGTCGCGCGCGGTCCGGACGCCGGCGTTGACCGCGTCGGCCCGGGTCAGCAGGGCATCGATGCCGTCGATGGCCGGCAGGGTCACCGATTCGGTCGGCGGTGCGTCGTCGTCGCGCGGGGTCCGGGTCGCGGTATAGACGTAATCGCCGTGGTCCATGCCGATCGCGGCCTGGAAGGTCTTCCAGGCATCGTCGCGGCCGGGCACCTCGAGCAGCGGCAGCAGGCAGTGGGCGCTGCGCGCCCGACTGGCCCGGACCGCCTGACCGGCCGCACGGGTGATCGCGGCATAGACATGCTCCGTCCACTTGCCGGGCTTGCCGAGGCCGACGATCAGCAGGCGCCGTGCGCGCAGCCCGTCCGGTTCGTGCAGCATCAGGCTGCGGCCGGCGGAGGTCGGCAGCTCGCCGGCTTCGCGCAGGCGTTCGAGCAGCCCGCCGGTGGCCTCGTTCAGGGAACCGGCCCAGCCGGGCAGCGCCGCGGCGTGCATCAGGCCGATCACCAGGCAGTCGGTGTCGACGGAAACCGGATCGGCATCGATCGGGGAAAGCGAAATACGGGACTGAGTCATACAGAACTTCCTTGTGGCGTCAGGGGCGCGCGGGCGGGCCGGCCGGCATGGGGCCGCGGTCCGGCATCGGTCTGTACCGGTGTCGCGCGATCGGGCATCGGTGCATTGTACCCTTGAGGCTGCATTCCGCAGCCGGTCGCCGAGGCCGCATCCGATGTCTCCGAGGTTTTCCAATCCTGCTGGCGCCGCGCAGCGGCCGGACGCGGTCCCATGAACGGCGCGGTGCTGACCCGGTATCTCGTCCGGCAGACGGCCGGCGCGGCGCTGGCCACGCTGCTGGTGCTGCTCGGCGTGACGCTGGCGCTGTTCCTGGCCGAACTGCTCGGCGAGGTGGCCGATGGCCGGGCCGCGTCGCGTTCGGTGTTCCTGCTGCTGGCGCTTCGGGTTCCGGAGGCCGTTCATCTGGTCGCGCCGCTGGCGCTGATGCTCGGCGTGCTGATGACGCTGGGCCAGCTGGCCTCGGGCGGCGAGCTGAGCGTGATGCGCGCGGCCGGGCTCGCGCCGCTGCGGCTGGCCCTGCCGCTGCTCGGTCTGGCCGTGCTGTGGTCGGCGGCGGTGCTTGCGGTGAGCGGCTGGATTGCGCCGTGGACGGCGCGCGAAAGTGCCGCGCTCGATGCCCGCCTGGCCGAGGACATCCTGCTGTCGGGGCTGCGTCCGGGCCAGTTCCAGCGGCTCGGTGGTGGTGCATTGAACGTATTCGTCGGCGAGATCGACAGCGAAACGGCAACGCTGCGTGATGTCTTCATCCAGCGCAGCGACGATGAGCGAACCGAGATCCTGCGCGCGCCGCGCGGCGCGTTGAGCGTGGACCCGGAACGCGGGTTGCGCCTGCTGACGCTGTTCGACGGCGTCCACATCAGCCATGCCGACGACGGCGCCGGCCTGCCGCTGCGGGTGGTCCGCTTCGCGCGCAACGAATTCGACGTGCCGGTGCCGGTGGACCCCGACGCGACCGATCCGGTTCGTTCGCGCGAGTCGGCGGCCCTGCTGCGCGGCGGCTCGATCGAGGAACGTCGCGAACTGCACTGGCGCGCCGCCCCGGCGCTGGCCGGCCTGCTGCTGACCCTGCTGGTGCTGCCGGCCGCGTTGGCATCACCACGCGGCGGGCGCTTCGGCGTGATCGTGCCGGCGCTGGTGGTCTACCTCGTCTACACCAATGGATTGAACCTGGTGCTCGGTCGCGACGACCTCGATCCGGCCGGCGCCTGGGTGGTCCATGGCCTGGTCGCATTGCCGGCCGTGCTGGCCCTGATCGCCTGGCAGAGGCGCTGGTGATGCCGGGCCGGCTGACGCGCTACCTGCTGGCCCGAACCGTGCTCGGCGTGCTCGGCGTTTCGCTGTTGCTGGTCGGCTTGTACGCCGGCATCGACGTGGTCCGCGAGGCCGGCGATCTGCAGCGCGATTACGACGTGCCGGAAATGCTGGTGTTCGTCGCGCGGACTCTTCCGACGCGGGTCTACGACATCTTCCCGTTCGCGGCGCTGATCGGCGTGCTGGTCGGGCTCGGTCAACTGGCGGCGCAGCGCGAGCTGGTGGCGATGCGCGCGGCCGGCATGGACCGGGCCGGCATCGCGCTGCGCGCCGCCGGCGCGGCCCTGGCGCTGGCGCTGGCGGTGATGGCAATGGCCGAATTCATGGTGCCCAGGCTCGATGCGGTGGCGCGGATCGACCGGGAGCAGGCCCGCACCGGCAGTGTCGGCAGCACCGAAGGCGCCGGGCTCTGGCTGCGGGACGGTTCACGGATGATCCACGTCGGCCTGCTGCTCTGGACGCCGGAGGCCCGCGCCGATTTCGCCGACCTGAACGTCTACATCGCCGCGGCCGACGGTCGTCCGGTCACGCTGGTCCGGGCCGAGGGCGGCACCCACGACGGTCGCTCGTGGCGGCTGGAGCGCGGTACCCGGCTGGACCTGGATACGGGCCGGGTCGAGCCGTTCGAGCAGACTGTGTTGCCATCGGCGCTGAATCCCGACGTGTTCGACGCACTGGCGACCCGCCCGCGACTGCTGCCGATCGACGACATCCTTCGCATCCGCAGCTACCTTGAGGCCAATGCGCTCGACGCCGGCGCCTATGAAGAAGCGTTCTGGCGGCGCGTGCTCTACCCGATCAACCTGCTTGCAATGGTGCTGATCGGCTTGCCGCTGCTGTTCCGACCGGGCCGCCAGGCCTCGACCGCGGTCAACGTGTTCGTCGGCGTTGCGCTGGGGGTCGGGTTCGTCGTCGTTCAGCGGATCAGCCTCGGACTGGCACCGGTGCTGCCGGTTCCGCTCGGTGTGACGCACGCCCTGCCGGCGCTGCTGTTCGGCGGTGCGGCTTACGCGCTGCTGCGGCGCGGTTGATCGGTGATCAACACCAGCCGGGTGCCGCTGGCGCGATCGTGCCAGGTGGCGCCATCGGCGCGAAACAGCGCGCTCCAGAAACCGGCGCCGAGCGCGGCGATGGACACCATGCCGACCGCGAAGCGCGTTGCCAGCGCAGCGAACGCCGGCGGTGAGGTCGGCGCGTCGAGACGGATCTTCCACGCCCGCATGCCGACGGTCTGGCGGCCCATGCGCCAGCATCCGCCGAAGTAGGCGAAGGCCACCAGCACCAGGAAGAGCTGGAAGCCGAGCTGCCCGCTATCGACCGCGTCACCGGTCGGAATCACCACCAGGGCGGCTGCGATCATCCACAGTCCGGCCAGGATGAGGCCGTCGTAGATCAACGCGAACAGGCGTCGTGACAGTGGACAGGGTCGGGGGTCGAACTCGGACATGACGATCGGCATGCGGTTTGGAACAACCAATCGATTGTGGCATAGTAGACGATTGGCCTGTCATGACAGGTCATCCCGAACCCGGGTCGAATCACAGCGTCGGCTTTGCAAAGCGCCGGCGGCACGGTATTCTTGAACCCGAGGCGCTTGAACCGGCAACGGCTCTCGCTGCAGACAAGGGTCGGCTCGAGCCCCGGAGGGCGCGGGTCCCGACACGAAAACGAAGGGGTCGTGTTGAAACCATGACCCGAGGCGGGGCATGATGCGCGCCGCCCTCCGACGAATCCGAACCATGAAAAGCGGAAAATCCACTATGTCGAAACATCAACTTCTCCGTCGCGCGCTGCCCGCGGCGCTGGCCGGCGGCGTCGCGCTGACGCTGGGTCTGACGGCCAACGCCCAGGTGCTCGAACGCAGCATCGATACCGAGAACCAGATCACTCGCAACGCGGCTCAGGTGCAGGCCCAGATCAATCAGGTGGCCGACCAGACCGACGATATCGTTGCCGAGTACCGCGGCCTGCTCAACGAGATCGAGAGCCTGCGGATCTACAACGATCAGCTGCAACGGGTCGTCAACAACCAGGAAGAGGAGATCGTCCAGATCAACGACGACCTGGCCAACCTCGAGGCGACCAACCGCGACGTCGTGCCGTTGATGATCGAAATGGCCGAAACGCTGCCGCGCCTGATCCAGGCCGATGTGCCGTTCCGGCTCGATGAGCGCCTCGGGCGTGCCGAGTTCCTGGTCGATGCGCTGGATCTTGCCGACGTGACCACCTCGGAGAAGTATCGCCGCATCCTCGAGGCCTATCTCGACGAAATCGAGCTGGGTCGGACAACCGAAGGCTACAGTGGCCAGCTGCCGAGCGGCCAGGAAGTCAACTTCCTGCGCGTCGGTCGAACGCTGTTGTTCTACCAGTCGCTCGACGGGACCCTGACCGGCTGGTGGAATCCGAACAGCCGCGAGTTCGAACAGCTCGGCGACCAGTACCGCCTGCCCGTCAGCGACGGCCTGGCGATCGCGCAGAACCAGGTTGCACCGGATCTGGTGCGTCTGCCCGTGCCCGCACCGGAGAGTGAATGATGAATCGTCTGATCCTTGTTATCGCCAGCGCCTGGCTGCTGGTTCCGGGTAGCGGATTCGCGCAGGAAACCCTCGACGACCTGCTGCGCGAGGTCGAACAGGCGGCTTCGCAGGAAGCCCGAATCGATCAGCAGCGCCTGCAGGAATTCCGCTCGGAGCGGAATCGCCAGCAGCAGCTGCTGGAAGAAGCGCGCGCCGAACTGCGTGCCCAGCAGCAGCGTTCGGATCGGCTGAACGCGGAGTTCGACGACAACGAACGTGAGCTGGCCGATCTCGAAACCACGCTGGCCGAACGTCAGGGCAACCTCGGCGAGCTGTTCGGCGTGGTCCGGCAGGTCGCCGGCGATTTCGCCTCGACACTGGACGACTCGATGACCTCGGCCCAGTACCCGGGCCGCTCGCAGTTCCTGTCCGACCTCGCGCAGCGCGATCGCCTGCCGCGGGTCGAGGAGTTGCGCGAGATGTGGCTTGCGATCGCTCGCGAAATCCGCAACTCCGGACAGACCGTCGAGTTCACGGCCGATGTCGTCAACGCCGACGGCGACCTGGAATCGGGCCGCTCGGTGGCTCGTCTCGGCGTGTTCAACGCGGTGTCGAACGGCAGGTTCCTGCGCTGGGATTCGACCCGCGAGGCGCTGATCGAGCTGCCGCGCCAGCCGGCCGGTCGCTTCCAGGCGATGGCCGCGGACTTCCAGAACGCCGCGCCCGGCACGGTCGAGGAAATGGCCGTCGACTTCACCCGCGGTACCATCCTGGCCTCGGTGGTTCGTGCGCCGAACCTTCGTGAACGCGTACGTCAGGGTGGCACCGTCGGCATGGTCATCATCGTGATGGGTGTCTTCGGTGTGCTGTTCGCGCTGTGGAAGGGCACCATGCTGTTCCTCCGCGGGAATGCGATCAAGCGCCAGGCCAAGCGCTCCAGCGCCGACAAGGGCAATGCCCTGGGCCGGGTGCTGGCCGTCTACGAAGACAACCCGGACGCCGATGTCGAAACCCTGGAACTCAAGCTCGACGAAGCCATCCTGCGCGAAACCGCGCCGCTGGAATCGGGGCTGCCGCTGATCAAGGTGCTGTACGTCGTCGCGCCGCTGGTCGGTCTGCTCGGTACCGTGGTCGGCATGATCGTGACCTTCCAGCAGATCACGCTGTTCGGTACCGGCGATCCGAGGATGATGGCCAGCGGTATTTCGATGGCACTGATCACCACCGTGCTCGGCCTGGTCGTGGCGATTCCGCTGACCCTGATCCACAGCGTCCTGCAGTCGCGCGCACGGCAGCTGATCCAGATTCTCGAAGAACAGGCCGCCGGCATCATCGCGCGGACCGCGGAAGAGCGCCATGGTCACTCTGTATAACCTTCTCGAATCGATCCGCGGCTTCATCGAGATCGGCGGGAACGTCCTGTGGGCGATCATGGCCGTTCTGCTGGTGATGTGGACGCTGATCATCGAGCGCTACTGGTACCTCTTCCGGGTGCTGCCGGCCGAGCGTCGTGAGCTCATCGACCGCTGGCAGGCCAGGAGCGACCATCGCTCCTGGCATGCCCATCGCGTCAAGGAAGAGATGATCAGTCAGTTGCGGGGTCAGCTCGAGAAGAACGTGCGCACGATCCAGACCCTGGTCGCGATCTGCCCGCTGCTCGGGCTGCTGGGCACGGTGACCGGCATGGTCGCGGTCTTCGACGTCATGGCGTTCTTCGGCACAGGCAACGCCCGGGCCATGGCCGCCGGTGTGTCGAAGGCGACCATCCCGACGATGGCCGGAATGGTGGCCGCCCTGTCCGGGGTCTATTTCGCTTCGCATCTCGACCGCAAGGCCGACATCGAGGCCGAAAAGCTCGAAGACATCCTGCAGCACGACTGAGACTGAATCGAGGACCCATCTTCAATGGCACGCAGACACGCTGCAAAGGACGAGCCGGAGATCAACATCACGCCGATGCTGGACATCGTGTTCATCATGCTGATCTTCTTCATCGTTACCACCACCTTCGTCCGCGAGACCGGCGTCGAGGTCGAGAAGCCGACGGCCATCACCTCGGAAGCACGACCGCAGGGTAATGTCCTGATCGGAATCGACAGCAATGACCAGATCTGGATGAACGGCAGTCAGATCGAGTTGAGCGACGTGCGCACCCTGGTGTCCCGCGCACGAGACGAGAACCCGGAGGGCTCGGTCATCCTGATTTCAGACAAGGGTGCTCGCACCGGGACCCTGGTCGACATCATGGACCAGGTCCAGGCCGCCGGCGTTTCCCGCATGGCAATTTCCGCCGAACAGACCGGCGGGGGGTAGGAACATGGGTACAGGATTTCGTTACGTCATCTCCGTGCTGTTGGCCGTGATCGTCACGCTGGCGGCGTTCTACATGATGCATCGATTGATTTCGGGCGCCGGTGGGCAGCGCGAGGAAATCGAGCCGCCGCCGGGCATTCGCTTCGGGCCCGTCGAGATCGAGGAGAACCTGACCAAGGAAGAGCGCCGGCGACCCGAGCCGCCGCCGCCGCCGGATGAGCCGCCGCCGCCGCCCGATCTCGAGATCGCCCAGGTCGAGCAGCAGGCCGTGAACATGCCCGAGCTCGAGATGCCGGATCTGAACTTCTCGCCGACCGGCGGAAACCCCGTGCTCAACAGTTTCAACACCAACCGGAACGCCGAGGGTGACGTGGTGCCGCTGGTTCGGATCCAGCCGCAATATCCCCGGGATGCGGCGATGAACCAGATCGAAGGCTGGGTTCGCGTCCAGTTCACGATCACCGAGACCGGAACCGTGACCAACCCGCGCGTGATCGACGCCGAGCCACCGCGCGTGTTCGACCGGGCCGCGCTTCGCGCCATCCTGCGCTGGAAATTCAAGCCGAGGATCGTCGACGGCGTGGCCGTGTCACGCTCCGCAACCCAGCAGATCGATTTCAATCTGGACGGATCATGATTCGCACGAACTCTTCTCTGACCCTTGCCGCGGCGCTGACTGCGGCGTTTGCGGCCAGTCTGGCAGCGCCGACCGCAGTGTTCGCCCAGGCCGAAGGAACGGTGACCTGCGGAGTCGAACGCGAGGTCGATCCGGGGCTGTTGTCCGAGCCGGTCTATCGGCGGCTCAACGACATCTTCGAGAAATTCGGCGAGGACCTGTTCGCCGAGGCCTACAACGACCTGGCCGAAATGCGCGAGCGTCGGCTGTCCGATTACGAAAAGGCATCGGTCGAGCAGGCCATGGGCTTTGCAGCCGCGCAGCAGGAGGATTACCAGCGCGCGATCCGGCATTTCAATGAAGCGATCCGGATCAATTCGATGCCGAACGACCAGCACTTCGAGATGATCCTGCAGGTCGCCCAGCTCTACAACGCCATCGAGCAGTACGACGAGGCCCTGGAGCAGCTCGATCTCTGGTTCTGCGTGTCCACCGAGGATGCCAAGAAGCAGGCCGACGTCTGGCTTCTGAAGGCCAACCTGCACATGCAGCGTGACGAGTTCCGGCAGGCGCTGGAATCCATCGACACGGCGATCGAGCTTCGCGAGGATCCGCCGGAGAGCTGGTACCGCGTCAAGCTCGGCATGCACATGGAGCTCGAGGAATGGCCGCCGGCCGTCGACGTGCTGAAGATCCTGATCGCGATGAACCCGGACCGAAAGGCCTACTGGATTCAGCTGTCGGGTATCCAGATCGAGCTCGATAACGAAGAGGAGGCCATGGCCGCCCTGCGCCTGGCCTGGCGCAAGGGTCTGCTCGACAAGGGTAGTGAATTCATTCAGTTGGCTGGCCTGCTGCAGGAGCTGGACTCGCCGCGTCAAGCGGCCTCGGTGCTCCAGGACGGGCTGGAACGCGGCATTGTCGATGCGACCACGCAGAACTGGGAAATGACCGCGGGCGCCTGGTACGAAGCGCGCGAGATGGACCAGGCGCTGGCGGCCTACGACCGCGCCGGCGAGCTTTCCGATAGCGGGAAGATCGACTTCCAGCGCGCCTCGATCCTGGTCAACCGTGAAGACTGGGATGAAGCGCTGGCCGCTGCGAACCGGGCGCTGGAAAAAGGCGACCTGACCGACTCGCAAGCAGGCAATGCACACATCCTCGTGGGCATGTCGCATTTCAATCTCGGCGATTACGATGAGGCCGAACAGGCCTTTAATCGTGCGTCGGACTATGGCAGACTCCGAGCAGCGGCGCAGGAGTGGATCAACCACATCAACCAGACACGCCAGCGGATAGCAAGCCGTTAACAGGATGCGGATCATCGAAACGCCGGAACGACAACGTCCGATGAACGCACTAACTGACCTTCGACATCGCTGACCGGGGAGGAAGACGATGCAGAACAATACCGAGAGCACCTTGGACCAACAGGTCGGCGACGACGCTGGATCGGCAGGCACTGTTTCTCCGCCCGAGCCCGCTCCAGAGAAGAAGACTTCCAGGAAGAAGGCGTCCAAGAAGAAGGCTTCCAAGAAGAAGGCCTCCAAGAAGAAGGCGTCCAAGAAGAAGGCCTCCAAGAAGAAGGCGTCCAAGAAGAAGGCCTCCAAGAAGAAGGCCTCCAAGAAGAAGGCCTCCAAGAAGAAGGCCTCCAAGAAGAAGGCCTCCAAGAAGAAGGCCTCCAAGAAGAAGGCCTCCAAGAAGAAGGCCTCCAAGAAGAAGGCCTCCAAGAAGAAGGCCTCCAAGAAGAAGGCCTCCAAGAAGAAGGCTTCCAGGAAGAAGGCCTCCAAGAAGAAGGCCTCCAAGAAGAAGGCCTCCAAGAAGAAGGCCTCCAAGAAGAAGGCCTCCAAGAAGAAGGCCTCCAAGAAGAAGGCCTCCAAGAAGAAGGCCTCCAAGAAGAAGGCCTCCAAGAAGAAGGCCTCCAAGAAGAAGGCCTCCAAGAAGAAGGCCTCCAAGAAGAAGGCCTCCAAGAAAAAGGCCTCCAAGAAAAAGGCCTCCAAGAAAAAGGCCTCCAAGAAAAAGGCCTCCAAAAAGAAGGCGACCAGAAAAAAGGCCGGAAAAAAAAAGCGCTGAGCGCTGATCCGTGGGCCCGGCTGGCCGAGGCGGCTGAAATGATCCGGGACGCGGCAAGCCAGATCGCCGCGCAGGAAGCGGCTGCCAGCCGCCGAGCGCTGGATGACATTGTCGGCGCAACGCGGTCGAAACTCGTCGACCTCGAGGAAATGGCCGAGAAGGGCATTGCCCGGATCACCGGCAAGTAGCTCATTGCACGGGCCGCCGGCGATGGATGATCCGGGTGAGCTGATCGACCGCTTCATCGACGCCGCCTGGGCCGAAGACGGCCTGGCGCCGAAATCCCTCGACGCCTATCGAAACGACCTGACCGGGTTTGCCCGGTCGGGTCTTTTCGTGAGCGCCGGGCGCTTGATCGTCGTCGAACGACGCACGCTGATGGACCTGTTCGCGCAGCGATTGCGTGGCGGCACGCAGGTCAGCAGCCTGCGCCGACAGCTCAGCGCGCTGCGGCGCTTCTGCGCCTGGCTGCGGCGTGAGGGGCGAATGAACGACGATCCGCTGGCCCATTTCGAGCCGCCGCGTTCTCCGATGCGATTGCCCGGTGTGCTCAGCGAGAACGAAGTGGTTGCCCTGATGCGCTCGCCGGACGTGGATACAGCACTGGGGCTGCGCGACCGAGCGATGCTCGAGGTGCTCTACGCCAGCGGGCTGCGCGTCAGCGAGCTGGCCGGTCTGGAGCGGGCCAACGTGAACCTGCGACAGGGCGTGGTCCGGGTGACCGGAAAGGGCGGCAAGGATCGGCTCGTTCCGCTGGGCGATTCGGCCTGTGAATGGTTGACTCGCTGGATGGACGGGCCGCGCAGGGACTGGGCCGACGACTCGGACGATGCTGTGTTCGTATCCCGGCGCGGTCGTCGCTTGTCGAGGCAGGGCATCTGGCAGCGCATCCGTGGTCAGGCCCTGGCGCTGGGCTTCGGCTCGCGATTGACCCCCCACAAGCTGCGCCATTCGTTCGCCACCCACATGCTCGATCACGGCGCCGACCTGCGAGTGGTCCAGATGCTGCTCGGTCACGCCGACCTGGCGACGACCCAGATCTACACCCACGTGGCCCAGGCTCGACTCAAGGACCTGCATCATCGGCACCACCCGCGCGGTTAGCGGTCCCGGTCACGATGCGTTCACTGCCGTGCATCGCCGCGAGCGGGCCGCACCGGGTGGCCCCGTCTTCCACGGCCGAAGCGCGATCCACGCAGACCTGCGGTGAGATTCCGTAGACTACGCCGATTCCGTTTCGGGCCGGAACTTCCAGTCGATCTTCCGTTCCAAGCGACCGTTCCCGCCGGTTCCGAAGCGTTCCGGTGCATTCAAGAAACCACGACCGAGGACTGCCGTGAACATCCGACCCCTTTCGACCCTGCTGGCCGTCGGCGCGCTTGTGCTGACCACGATGCCGGCTGATGCCCAGGACTATCAGGTCGTGCGCGACCGACTGGAAAGCCTGACCGGGCCCGAGACCGAAATCACCATTGCCGAGTCGGCGATCCCGGGCGTGCTCCAGGTTCGGCTGGGCGGCGATATCGTCTACATGAGCGAAGACGGGCGGTATCTGATGCAGGGTCGTCTGCTCGACCTGGAGTCGCGGACCGACCTGACCAATGCCGCCAAGACCGAGATCCGCAAGGACCTGGTCCAGGCCATCGACACCGAGCAACTGATCCGGTTCGGCCCGGACAACCCCGAATATGAACTGCTGGTCTTCACCGACGTCGACTGCGGCTATTGCCGCCGGCTGCATCAGCAGATCAGCGAGTACACCGAAGCCGGCATCCGGATCAACTATCTGGCGTTTCCGCGGGCCGGGGCCGGATCGGAAACCTTCCGCAAGATGGATGCCGTCTGGTGCAGTGATGACCAGCATGCGGCGATGGACGAGGCCAAGGCCGGCGGCAGTCCGACCGCCGAGGCCTGCCAGTCGCCGGTGGCCGAGCAGTACCGCCTGGGCCAGGCGCTGGGCGTGACCGGCACGCCGGCGCTGCTGACCATGGACGGCGACCTGATCCCCGGCTACGTTCCGGCCGACGATCTGCGCGGCCGACTGGAACAGCTGGCCGCGCAGCACAGCGCCGACTGAAGGTCCGATCCATCCGGATTCCACGTCCGACCGGCCATCGGTCGGGCGTAGTGCTGTCGCGTTCCGACCGACCGATGAAGGACAGCGACCGCCTTCACGCCGCCCGTTCGGCCAGGCCGGGTCCGTATAATGCGGGCCGTCCAGTCAGCGGGCCGCCGCGATGAAGTTTCTGCTCGGCCGGGGTGGTCTTCCCCGGTTCAAGACCGCCGCACTTTCCGATCAACTCGTTCGCCGAATCGGGCGCCCCGTCCGGATCGACAGCCGCGAGTTCCTGATGCTCGATCTGGAGCCGGCTGCATGGGCCGAACGGTCCGAGGCCCTTCTCCAGGTGCTCGATGCCGAGCCGATGCCTTCCGGGATGCCGGACGCGACCCACCTGTTCGTGGTGCCGCGCCGCGGTGTGGTCAGCCCCTGGGCCAGCAAGGCCGGCGACATCCTCACCCGCTGCCACGTCGACGGCGTCCGAAGAGTCGAGCGCGGGACCTGGCTGCAGATCGAGGGAATCGAGCCCGATGAACTCGACGAGGAAACCCGGCAGCTCTTCTACGATCGGATGACCGAGGCGGCGGTCGATGATCTTTCCGCGCTGGCGGACTGGTTCGAGCCGCTGGCGCCCGAGCCGCTGGGTCGGCTGGCGCTCGGCGACGATCCCGCCGCCGCCCTGGCGCGGGCCAACGACGAGATGGGCCTGGCGCTGAACGCCGACGAGATCGATTACCTGGTCGAGGCCTATGCGGCACTCGGCCGCGATCCGACCGATGCCGAGCTGATGATGTTCGCGCAGGCCAATTCCGAGCACTGCCGGCACAAGATCTTCAACGCCGACTGGGTCGTCGATGGCGAGCCGCTCGGCGATTCGCTGTTCGGCATGATCCGCACCACCCACCGCGAAACGCCCGACGGCGTGCTGGTCGCCTATGACGACAATGCGGCCGTCCTGCGTGGTTTCGACGGCGAGCTGTTCAGCCCCGGCATCGATGATCCGGTCTGGCGGGTCGAGGCGCTGCCGCTGCATATTCAGATCAAGGTCGAGACGCATAACCATCCGACCGCGATCTCGCCCGAGCCGGGTGCCGCAACCGGGTCCGGCGGCGAAATCCGCGACGAGGCCGCGACCGGTCGCGGCGGTCGGCCGGTCGCGGGCCTGACCGGTTTCAGCGTGTCCGACCTGCGGATTCCGGACGCGCTCAGGCCCTGGGAGACCGCGCCGCCGCCGCCGTCGAGGCTGGCCACGGCGCTGGAAATCATGATCGAGGCGCCGATCGGCGCGGCCCGCTACAACAACGAATTCGGCCGACCGAACCTCGGCGGCTATTTCCGCACGTTTTCCGCCGAGATCGACGGTCGGCTGTGGGGCTACCACAAGCCGATCATGATCGCCGGCGGCTCCGGCACCATTGCCGAGGGCCAGACCGGGAAGAAGCCGCTGGACGAGGGCTACCGGGTGATCGTGCTCGGCGGTCCGGCGATGCTGATCGGGCTCGGCGGCGGCGCGGCCTCCAGTGTCCATTCCGGCCAGTCCAGCGAGGCGCTGGATTTCGCCTCGGTCCAGCGCGCCAACCCCGAGATGGAGCGCCGCTGCCAGGAAGTCATCGACCGCTGCTGGTCGCTGGGCGCCGACAATCCGATCGCGTCGATCCACGACGTCGGTGCCGGCGGCCTGTCCAACGCCATTCCCGAGCTGCTGGACGACGGCGGGGTCGGCGCCGAGCTGCAGCTGCGCGCGATTCCGGCCGCCGATCGTTCGCTGTCGCCGATGGCCATCTGGTGCAACGAATCGCAGGAGCGCTACGTGCTGGCCGTGGCCGAGGACGACCTGGACCGCTTCCGCGCGATCTGCGAGCGCGAGCGCTGCCCGTTCGCCGACCTCGGGCCGGCGACGGCCGGTCATCGGCTGCATGTGGCCGACGCCGAGCACGGCGACGCCCCGGTCGACCTGGATCTCGATGTCCTGCTCGGCAAGACCCCCGCGCTGACCATGGACGTCTCGCGTGCTGCCGTTCCGGTCGACGACCGGGGTACCGAGGGCCTGGAGCCCGATGCAGCGCTCGACGCCGTGCTCGCCGTGCCCGCCGTGGCCAGCAAGCAGTTCCTGATCACCATCGGCGACCGGACGGTCGGCGGCCTGAGCGCCCGCGACCAGATGATCGGGCCGTGGCAAGTGCCGGTCGCCGACTGCGCGCTGACCCTGACCGACTATGCACACTACACCGGCACCGCGATGGCCATGGGCGAACGCAGCCCGCTGGCGGTCTGGGATGCCCCGGCCTCGGGCCGGATGGCGGTGGCCGAGGCCTTGACCAACCTGGCCGGCGTTGCACTGAGCGGTCGCCGTTCGATCAAGCTGTCGGCCAACTGGATGGCGGCCAGCGGTGCACCGGGCCAGGACGCCGCGCTGCGCGAAACCGTCGAGGCCGTCGCGTTGGCATTCTGCCGGTCGCTGGAACTGGCCATCCCGGTCGGCAAGGACTCGCTGTCGATGCAGACCCGCTGGCGCGATGCCGACGGCGATCAGGTGATGATCGCGCCGGTCTCGCTGATCGTCTCGGCCTTCGCGCCGGTCGACGATGTCCGCCGCGCGGTCACGCCCGAACTCCAGCTCGACGCCGGGCCGAGCGAACTGTTGCTGCTGGCCCTGCCCGGCATGCGGCTCGGCGGATCGGCGCTGGCCCAGGCCACCGGCCGTGCGTTGGGCGCGGTGCCGGACGTCGATTCGGTCGACGACTTCGCCGCGCTGTTCGACGCCGTCCAGCAGCTGCTGGCCGAAGGCCGGATCCTGGCCCTGCACGATCGCTCCGACGGTGGCCTGCTGGTCAGCGTGCTCGAAATGGCACTTGCCGGGCACGCCGGGGTGGCCCTGGACCTGTCCGACGACGTCGATCCGATCGCTGCGCTGTTCAACGAGGAGATCGGCCTGGTCGTCCAGGCGCGGGCCGCCGACCGGACCGCGATCGAGCAGCGACTGGCCGATGCCGGGCTGGCCCATGCGCTGACCGTGCTCGGCCGGGTGACCGGCGACGATCGGCTGCGCGTTGCACGGGCCGGTGCGACCTGCATCGACCGTCCGCTGGCCGAGCTGCACAGGGCCTGGGCATCGACCAGCTGGCGCGTCCAGCGGTTGCGCGACCATCCCGACTGCGCCGACGAGGAATTCGGGCAGCTGGCCGACTGGTCGCGGCCGGGGCTTGCGCCGGTCGTCACCTTCGACGCCGCTCCGCCGCCGGTCGTCGGAACGGCGCGTCCGCGGGTGGCGATCCTGCGCGAGCAGGGCGTCAACGGCCAGCGCGAAATGGCGCGGGCCTTCCACGTCGCGGGGTTCGAGGCCGTCGACGTGCACATGAGCGACCTCGAGCACGGTCGCCAGGTGCTCGACGGCTTTCACGGGCTGGCCGTGTGCGGCGGGTTCTCGTTCGGCGACGTGCTCGGCGCCGGCAACGGCTGGGCGCGATCGATCCGCTTCAGCCGCCGTCTCGGTGACCAGTTCCGGTCCTTCTTCGACCGGCCCGACACCTTCACGCTCGGCGTCTGCAACGGGTGCCAGATGCTGTCTGCGCTGGCTTCGATGATTCCGGGCGCGGCCCACTGGCCGCAATTCGTCCACAACCGCTCGCGCCAGTTCGAGGCTCGCCTGAGCCTGGTCGAAATCGTCGAATCGCCGTCGATCCTGCTGGCCGGGATGGCCGGTAGCCGCCTGCCGGTGGCCACGGCCCACGGTGAAGGCCGCGCCGTGTTCGCCGATGACCGGGCCCGCTCCTCGGCGCGCGTCGCGGTGCGCTACGTCGATGGCTACGGCCGTCCGGCCGAGCGCTATCCCGACAATCCGAACGGCTCGCCCGCCGGGATCACCGGCCTGACCAGCGACGACGGCCGCGCGACCATTCTGATGCCGCACCCGGAACGGCTGCTGCGCGCGGTCAACTATTCCTGGGCCCCGACCGAGTGGGGCGAGTGGTCGCCGTGGATGCGGATGTTCGAAAACGCGCGCCGATGGGTAGACTAGTGTGCCCCGAGCCCGACTTCCAGTGATGATCCGATGAGCGAACCGCAGCGACCGGAATCGAACGAGCCGTCGAACGACGACGAGATCTCGATCAGCGACAACCCGATCAAGGAGATGTTCCTGCTGGCGATCCTGTACCTGCCGCTGGGCTTCTTCCTGTGGTTCTACCTGGCCTCGGCGCTGATGTGGTTCCCGGCCCGGCTGACCGACTGGGCGCTGACCGGTCTGTTCCCGGAGATCTTCCGCGACGTCGTGCAGTTCGGCTACCGGCTCGAGATCCAGCTGCAGTTCGTTCGCCCGGAGGGGCGGATCGCGCTGGCCGATCGCGAAATCATGATCTACGCCTGGGGCATGGCGCTGCTGTTCGGGCTGATCATGGCCACGCCGATGTCGATCAAGCGGCGGCTGGCCCAACTCGGGATCGGCTACGTGGTGGTCTCCTTCGTGACCGCCTGGGGTGCGTTCTGGGACGCGATGAAGGAAGTGGCGTTCAAGGTCCAGCCCGAAGGTGTGGCCGCGATCGCCCAGACGGCGGTGTCGCCGACGATGATCGCGCTGTTCTACCAGCTCGGCTACCTGATGCTGCCGGCCGTCGTTCCGCTGGCCACCTGGATCCTGATGAACCGGCCGTTCCTCGAAGACGTCGTGTTCACCCGCAAGCGCTGAGCCCCGGCCCGGGGAACCCGCCGACACGGCGGCTGTCCATTGCAGGCGACCGCTGAAGGGTATCCGTATAATCCCGCCATGGAACACGCTCTGACCGCAACCGGCGAAACCGACCTGCTGCCCCAGGTCGGCGATCATCTCGAGGATCGCGCAGCCGAACTGTGCTCGCTTCTGATCGAACAGGGTCGCCTGCGGTCGGAGGACCTGGCCCGCGCCCGCGCCTACCGCGAACAGCACGGCGGCAACCTGCTGACCCTGCTGGTCCGGCTGGGCCTGGTCTCGGAGCGCGACCTGGCCTCGGCCCAGTCCGATCTGCTCGGGGTCCCGCTGGTTTCCGAGAAGGACTACCCGGAACAGGCACCGGAGATCGAGTCGATCTCGGTCCGGTTCATGAAGCAGCAACACCTGGTGCCGATCCGGGTCGACGACGGCACGCTGCAGGTGGTCATGGCCGATCCGCAGAACCCGGCCATGCTCAAGGCGCTGCGCATGGCGACCGGGCTGACGGTCGAGCCCAGCGTCGGCATCACCTCGGAAATCGACAACGCGATCGAACGCTACTTCGGTGGCGGACGCAGCGCGATGGGCCAGATCGCCGAGGGGCTCGGTTCGGACGTCGAGAGCGACGACGAGGAAAACGTCGAGCACCTTCGCGACCTGGCCTCCGAAGCGCCGGTCATCCGGCTGGTCAACCTGATCCTGGGCCGGGCGGTCGAAGCGCGGGCCTCCGACATCCACATCGAGCCGTTCGAGAACCGGCTCAAGGTCCGCTACCGCATCGACGGCGTGCTTCAGGAAGTCGAAGCGCCGCCGGCGCGTTCGACCGCGGCGGTGATCTCGCGCGTCAAGATCATGGCCAAGCTCAACATCGCCGAGCGTCGCCTGCCGCAGGACGGCCGCATCATGCACCGCGTCTCGGGCAAGGAGCTGGATCTGCGCGTCTCGACCGTGCCGACCTCGCACGGCGAGAGCGTGGTCATGCGAATTCTCGACCGCGAGGCGGTGACGCTGGATTTCGGTGCGCTGGGCTTCGCCGAGGACACCCGCGACCGGTTCATCCGCCAGCTCGAGATGCCGCACGGCATCATCCTGGTGACGGGACCGACCGGCTCGGGCAAGACCACCACCTTGTACACGGCGCTCAGCCAGCTCAACGCGCCGTCGCGCAAGATCATCACCGTCGAAGACCCGGTCGAGTACCAGCTCGAGGGCGTCAACCAGATCCAGGCCAAGTCGTCGATCGGCCTGAATTTCGCCGCGGCGCTCCGCGCGATCGTCCGCCAGGACCCGGACGTGATCATGATCGGCGAGATGCGCGACCTGGAAACCGCCAAGATCGCGATCCAGTCGGCCTTGACCGGGCACCTGGTGCTGTCGACGCTGCACACCAACGATGCCGCCGGCGGCGTCACCCGGATGCTCGACATGGGCGTGGAGGACTACCTGCTGACCTCCACGGTCAACGCGATCATGGCCCAGCGCCTGGTCCGCCGGCTCGATCCCGCGACCCGCGAGCCGTTCGAAGTGCTGCCGGAGATGGTCGAAGAACTGGGCCTGCGCGCGCTGACCGACGCCGACCCGATCACCCTGTATCGCCCCGGCAGCTCCGAGGTCAATCCGACCGGCTACAAGGGCCGCTCCAGCATCATCGAGCTGCTCCAGATGTCCGACGAGATCCGTCGCATGGTCATGAAGCAGGCTACCGCCGGCGAGATCGAACGGCAGGCCGTGGCCGAGGGCATGCGCACGATGTACGCCGACGGCATGCTCAAGGCGCTGAACGGCACGACCAGCGTCGAGGAAGTCCTGCGCGTCACCCAGGAAGCCTGAGCGCACCGTGCCGATCTTCGAATACAAGGCCGTCACGCCCGCCGGCGAAACCCTGACCGGCGAGATGGAAGCGCCCACCGCCGACCTGGTCGTGGCGCACATTCAGGAAACCGGCAACATTCCGGTCCAGGCCAAGGAAGTCGGCGCCGGCTTCCGGCTCGAGACCCTGTTCCGCGGCCGCCAGGGCCTGACCCAGCGCGAAATCGGCGACCTGACCGGCCAGCTGGCCACGCTGCTCGGCGCCGGCCTGCCGCTGGACCGCTCGCTCGGCATCCTGGTCGAGCTGGCCGAGAACGAGCGGGTCGAGCGGATGCTGTCGAAGATCCGCGACCGGGTCCGCGAGGGGATCTCGTTGTCCGAGGCGCTGGAAGAACGCCACGGCGTGTTCTCGCGCTTCTACATCAACATGGTCCGGGCCGGCGAGCTGGGCGGTGCGCTGGACCAGACCCTGGCGCGGATGTCGGAATACCTCGAGCGGGCCAAGGAACTCAAGGACGGCGTGGTCTCGGCGCTGATCTACCCGGCGTTGCTGGTGATCCTGGCGATCGCCTCGCTGATGCTGCTGATGATCTACGTGATCCCGCAGTTCACGCCGATGTTCGAGGACTTCGGCGCCGACCTGCCGCTGATGACCAAGGTCGTCGTGGCCATCGGCGAACTGCTTCGTGGCTACTGGTGGGCGCTGGCCGGCGGTTTCGCGCTGGTCGTGCTGTGGTTCCGCGGCCAGATGGCGCGGCCCGCTTCGCGGCTGCGCTGGGACGCCCGCTTCCTGAAGATGAAGTGGATCGGCGACGTGATCGCCAGGATCGAGATGGCCCGGCTGGCCCGGACCACCGGCACGCTGCTGATCAACGGCGTACCGCTGCTGTCGGCGATCTCGATCGCGCGTAACGTCATGGGCAATACCGTGCTGCGCGAGGACGTCGGCGTGGCGGCCAAGAAGGTCAAGACCGGTGCCCCGCTGGCCCGCGCGCTGAACGAGAGCGGCAATTTTCCGCGCCTGGCGCTGCAGATGATCAACGTCGGCGAGGAAACCGGTCAACTCGACGAGATGTTGCTGAAGGTCGCCGATACCTACGACCGCGAGGTCAAGACCACGATCGACCGGCTGATGGCGCTGCTGGTGCCGGCCCTGACCCTGGGCCTGGCCGCGGTGATCGGCTTCATCGTCATGTCGGTGCTCATGGCGATCCTGAGCATCAACGAACTGGTCGGCTGACCCTGTTCTCATCGCGCCGGCGGCGAGCCGGGGCGGGCAGTACCTTTCGTGCGGGAATCTTCACGTCCCCGTGCGGTCGAATCGAATCGGATAAGGAGCGAATGATGATGAACACCATCCAACCGAAGAGCGTCGGCGGCTTCTCGCTGATCGAACTGCTGGTCGTCCTGGTCATTCTCGGCATGATCGCGGGCCTGGTCGTGCCGAACATCATGGGCCGCAGCGAAGACGCCAAGGCCCGCACGGCGGTGGCCGAAATCCAGCGGCTGTCGATGGCCGTCGACGAGTTCTACCTCGATACCGGTCGCGCGCCGCGCGAGCTGCGCGAACTGGTCGAGGAGCCCAGCGGCGTGTCGAACTGGAACGGCCCGTACGTGAACAATTCCAATCTGAACGACCCCTGGCAGAATGCGTATCAGTACCGGTATCCGGGCGAGCACCGGGACTTCGACCTGTTCTCCTACGGCGCCGATGGCTCGCCGGGCGGCGAGGGCGCGGCGAAGGACGTGGCCAACTGGGAACAGTGAGCAGCCGGGGTCGCCGCAACTCGAACCCGTTCGAGAGGGCGACCTCGATGCGCGTGCGTGCGGCCGGTTTCAGCCTCATCGAACTGATGGTGGTGATGATGCTGGTGGTGGCGCTGTTCGGGCTGGTCGGAACCTCGATCAGCCGCTCCCTGAAGGGCGCCGAGCTGCGCAACGAAGCCCGCGAGATCATCGCCGGCATGCGCCGGACCCGCGGTCAGGCGATCGTCCAGCGCACCGAGGCGGTGTTCCGGGTCGACGCCGATGCGCGCACCTGGCAGGCGGCCGGCCGTGAGCCCGAAGCCCTGCCCGAAGGGCTGGACATCACGCTGACCACGGCGCGCTCCGAGCTGACCGGCGAAAACGCCGGCGGCATCCGCTTCTATCCCGACGGCGCCTCGACCGGCGGCAGCGTGCTGCTGAGCGTCGAGGACCGCAAGTGGTACATCACGGTCGGCTGGCTGACCGGCGAGATCAGCCAGGACCCGCCGGAGGACACATGAATCCTCGCCGTCGTTCATTCGCGCCGTCGATCCGCCGCAGCGGCGGCTTCACCCTGATCGAGGTGATGGCCGCGTTCGCCATCTTCGCCGTGCTGTTCGGCGTGATGCTGCAGATCCTGTCGACGTCGATGAGCAACACCCGGCGCTCGAGCGACTTCACCCAGGCCGCCCTGCTGGCCCAGAGCCAGCTGGACATGATCGGCATCGAAGCGCTGCCCGAACCGGGCCGCTACGGCGGCGACTACGACGATCGCTATTCCTGGGAAATGGAGATCGAGCCCTACCTGATCCAGGACGAGCGAGCGGTGAACTACGAGGAACTGCCGATCGACCTCTACCACATCGTGCTGACCGTCTCCTGGGGCTCGGGCCGCGGTGAGCGCTCGGCGCGCTTCGAGACCCTGCGCGCGGTCGATCGCTTCTTCGCCGAGCGTCAGGAGATGATGCCGTGACCGGTCTGCCCCTGCCCGACCGCAGTCGCGGCTTCACGCTGATCGAGCTGCTGCTGGCCACGGCCCTGATCGCCCTGATCATGGCGATGGCCTACGGCGGCTTCCGCGCCGGCGTGCGCGCGACCCACTCGGGCGAGCAGCTGATCGAGGAGTCGAACCGACTGCGGGTCGTGCACGAGTTCCTGCGCACCCGGCTGGCGCTGGCCCAGCCGCTGATCATCGAGGACGTCGACGGCGAGGCGATCCGCTTCGAGGGCGATCCGGACCGGGTCCGCTTCGTCGCGCCGCTGCCGGGCTATCTGAGCTACGGCGGGCCGTACGTGCAGGAATTCCGCGTCGAGCGCGGCCGCGAGGGCGTGGATCTGGTGTTCGCCTACGCGATGCTCAACGGCTACGAGCCCGGTGATCTCGACGCCGAACCGCCGGTCACGCTGCTCGAGAACGTCGGGCGCCTGAACCTGGAGTACCTCGGCTTCGAGGATAACGGCGAGAACGTGTACTGGGACTCGGCCTGGCAGGAGCCCGATCGCATGCCGCTGGCGATCGCGCTGGCGCTGGACATGGAGCGCGACAACGGCCTGCGCTTTCCGCCGCTCAACACCCCGCTGAAAGTCGACAGCGCCAGCATCGCCCAGCCGCGGCTGCAGGGTTCGGACAGCATCCTGTCGCCGGTCAACCGCCACCTCCAGCGCACCCAGGATCGGCAATGAGCCGGGGCCCGTATCCGGTCCGCTCGAACCGCGGCATCGCGCTGATCGTGGTGCTGTGGATGCTGGTGCTGCTGACCGTGGTCATCGGGACCTTCTCGGTGCTGGCCCGGACCGAGAGCCTGCAGTCGCGGTTCCTGTTCGACACCACCGATGCGCGCTACGCGGCCGAGGCCGGCATCCATCGCGCCGTCGTCGAGCTGCGCAATCCGGACCTGGAGACCCGCTGGGTGGCCGACGGCCGTGCCTACGTCTTCGATTTCGGCGGGGCCGAGGTGGAAGTGAAGATCACCGACGAGACCGGCCTGATCGACGTCAACGCCGCGGCCCAGGCCCAGCCGGAGTTGCTGCTGAACCTGTTCGAGTCGGTCGGCGTCGAGGCGCAGTCGGCGCAGATGCTGACCGACGCGATCCAGGACTGGGTCGACCCCGATGACCTGAGCCGCCCGCTCGGCGCCGAGCTCGACGAATACCGATCGGCCGGCTATCCCTACGGGCCGGCCAACGCACCGTTCGCCTCGGTCGACGAACTGCAGCAGGTCATCGGCATGAGTTGGGAACTTTTCCGCGCCGTCGAGGCCAGTCTTACCATTCACTCGGGCCGCGCGAACTTCAACCCGGCCTTTGCTCCGCTGAGCGTTCTGCGGACGCTGCCCGACATGGACACGGAGACGGCGCAGTTGTTTATCGAGGAACGCTCGCAGTATCATCCCGGCGATGCCATGCAGCTGATGCTGCCGGACGGAACGCCGGTCAACCAGCGCGGCGGCGGACTCACGCACACGGTCGAATCCCGGGCGACCCTCGAGGGGGGCACCTGGAGTCGGATCACGGCCACGATCCGGCTCGGCACCGACAGCCGAGGCCGGCCCTTCCGCGTGGTGCGCTGGTCGGAAAACGAGACCGAGCCGGCCGCAGCGACGCCGCCGCAGACCTGAGCCGGACCCAGGACACACGATGATCCAGAACCTTGCCGACAACCTGCAGGACGCCGTCCGCCGCCGCTACCGGGCGACGCCGCTGCCGGCGTTCTTCGCCTGGTGGGGCGGTGAGCTGGCGCCGCTGGTGCCGGCGACGCTGCGGCGACGCTGGATGCCGCCGAAGCCGCAGCTGTGGATCGTGCCGGCCGAGACCGGCGGGGGCGACCTGCGCATCCTTCGGGTCGGCGATTCACCCGCGGTAGCCGACGTGTTCGGCGCCGGCGAAGACCTCGACCTGCTGCGCGACCGCTGGCGTGACCTGCAGGCCGGCTTCGAGGACGGTCGCCCGGAGGTCCGGCTGTGCCTGCACGAGGACGATGTGCTGGCGCTGCCGATCGAACTGCCGGCAGCGATCGAGAGCAACCTGGCCCAGGCGCTGAAGTTCCAGATCGACCAGGTCTCGCCGTTCAGCCCGGACCAGGTCTATTTCGACCACCGGGTGGCCGCGCACGACCACGAACACGGCCGGCTGCAGGTCGAGTTGCGCATGGTGCCGCGCGAGACGGTCGACGGCCTGCTCGAGCGGCTGCGCGCGGTCGGCGTGGTCATCCACCGCGTCGATACGCTCCGGCCCGGCGACGAGGCCGAACCGGAGGGCTTCAACCTGCTGCCCGACGAGCGCAGGCCCCACTACGTGCATGCCCGGGCCCGATTCAACCTGGTGCTCGCCGGCCTGCTGGTGCTGCTGGCCGGGCTGATCATGGCCCAGTCGCTGATCCTGCGCGAGCGGACGGTCAATCGATTGACCGAGGACGCCGATCGGCTGCGGACCGAAGCGCGCCAGGTCATGGCGCTGCAGCAGCGCCTCGAGGAATCGCTGCTGGCGGCCAATTTCCTGGCCGAGAAGCGCGCCGCCCAGCCGCCGGCGATCGAACTGCTGGCCGAGACCACCCGGCTGCTGCCCGACGACATCTGGCTGCAGCGCTTCCAGCTGCAGGGCCAGGAGATGACCGTGCAGGGCCTGACCAACGGATCGCAGCGCGTCATCAACCTGCTGAACGAATCCGAGCTGCTGCGCGATACCGAGATCCGCGGCAACATCACCATGGATCCGCGCTCCGGCAAGGAGCGGTTCACCACCACCTCGCAGGTGGTCCGCGCCGACGGACCCGATGCCGCGCAGGTCGAAGACGAGGGAGGCGCCTGATGCAGCTGCTTCCCGATCGCGAACAGGGTCGCCCGCTGGCGATCGGCCTGCTGGTCATCGCCCTGATCCTGGTCTACCTGGCCGGCTTCCACTGGTTCGTGGTGCGCCAGGCCGCGCTGGGCAGCGAGATCGACCAGCTGGAGCGCCAGATCGCCCGTTTCAAGGCCACCGCCGGCCAGCGCGATGCACTGCAGGAACGGCTGCAGCAGCTCCAGCGCCAGCGCCTGGACAGCGCGCTGTTCCTGGAAGGCGGCGATTTCAACGTCGCGGCGGCCGAGCTGATCCGGCGACTGCGCGAGGAGGTCGAGCGGCGGGCCGACGATGCCAGCCTGTGCCAGGTCACCAACACCACCCCGCAGCGACCGCGCGAGCCCGAGCGGTTCCAGGCCGTCAAGGTCAGCGTGCGCATGCAGTGTCCGCTGCCGGACTTCATCCGCGTGCTCTACGAACTGGAGCGCTCGGTGCCGTTGATCTTCATCGACAACCTGATGATCAATCAGCGTGCGATGCTCAGCCAGGCCTCGCGGCGCGGCGGCGAGGCCTATGGCCAGCTCGATGTCCGGTTCGAGATGTTCGGTTATCTCGATCAGCCGGGGGAGGGTTTCGAATGATCCGGGTCGATGCGCGCAACAACCTGTTGTCGGTGCTGCTGCTTTCGGCGATCGGCCTGCTGGCGCTGCTCGGGGGCCTGAATTTCCTGCTGCTCGGTCACGGCGATGCGGCGTCGATTCCGCCCGCAGCGGCCGGTCTGCCCGACACCGGCGAGGCCGGCGCGCCGACCCAGGAGCTCGGCGAGCTCGAGCGCTTCGCAGTCATCACCGATCGCCCGGTGTTCTTCGAGGACCGCCAGCTGCCGGTCATCGAAGACGAGGCCCTGGTCGACGAAGATGCCACGGAGGAGGCGCCGGTGGTCACGGAGATCCCGGAGCTCGAGGCCAGCGTGGCCGGCATCATCATCACCCCCGAGCTGAAGCTGGCGATGATTGCCGATGCGCGGGGCCGTGAAACCCTGGTGCTGCGCGAAGGCATGGCACTGGAAGGGGAACTTTCGGCCTGGAAACTGACCGAAATCCGTCCACGCAGCGTACGATTCGCGACCGACGGCGGACGCAGTGCCGACCTGGAGCTCCAGGTCGAGACCGATGCCCTGGCCGCCGGCGCGCCGCCGTCGCGGCCGCCGCAGCGGGAGCAGCCGCTGCCGCAGACGGCCGACAGCGCCGATTCGCCGACCTCCGACACCGAAGCCCAGGCCGCCGCGCGAGCCCGGGCCGAGGAGATACGCCGGCGCGTGGCCGAGCGCCGCGCCCAGCTGCGCGCCGAGGCCGAGCGCCGCGCACGGGAACAACAAGACAACGACGGTCGCTGATTTCTTCGCGCCGCGCCGTAACTACGAGACATGGAACATCGAATGCCTATCGAACGTACAGATCGACGTCGAGCACGCCCCACGCTGGCCCTGATCGGTGTCCTGCTGCTGGCCGGTTGCGCCGCGACCGACCGGCGCGATGACGTGACCGATCCGACCCGCCCGGCCGGTGCCCGCTTCGCCGAGACCGCGCCCGTCCAGGGGCCGATCGAACTCGGTCCCGAGTCGGGCGAGGAGGGCGCCGCGTTCGAGGGCACGGAGACCTATCCGGGCACCGGCGTGTTCATCAACCGCGACGCGGCCAACGCCCCGGTCCTGCCTCCGGACGGCGAGGGCGAGGTCACGCTGAACTTCGAAGGCCAGGGCATCCAGGAAGTCATCCACGCCATCCTCGGCCACATGCTGCAGGAAAACTACGTGATCGCACCGGGGATTTCCGGCGAGGTCACGTTTTCCACCGCACGGCCGGTGACGCGCGACCAGATCCTGCCGATCCTCGAGATGCTGCTGCGCTGGAACGGCGCCACGCTGATCTGGCGCGAGGACCGGTACCACGTGCTGCCGATCTCCGAGGCCGTGCGCGGCAACCTGACGCCGCGGATCGGATCGGAAGCCCTCGGCCGCGGCTACCAGGTGGTCGGTGTCCCGCTGGACTACATCGCGCCGAGCCAGATGGTCACCATCCTGGAACCCTACGCGCGCGAAGACGCCGTGCTCAACGCCGACAACGCCCGCAGCCTGCTGATGCTGGCCGGCACGCCGGCGGAGCTTCGCAACTACATCCAGGTCATCGACACCTTCGACGTCGACTGGCTGGCGGGCATGTCGGTCGGCATCTTCGAGATCAGCCGGGTCGAGGTCGCCGACCTGGCCACCGAGCTGCAGTCCCTGCTCGGCGAAGGCGAAGGCGAGGGTGGATCGCCGCTGGCCGGGATGTTCCGGATCATGCCGATGGAGCGGCTGAACTCGATCATGGTGATCACGCCGCAGGCGCGCTACCTCGACGAGATCGAGAAGTGGATCGACCGGCTCGATCGCTCCAGCCCCGAGGCCGGCGCGCGGCTGTATGTCTATCGGGTCAAGAACCTCGACGCCGACGTGCTGGCCGGCTACCTGGCCAACGTGTTCGGCGGCGAAGGCGGCGGCAGCCAGGCCACCCAGCGGCAGGACCGGGGCGGGCTGGCGCCCGGGCTCGAGCGGGCCCAGGCCAGTTCGGTCAACGAATTCCAGACCGAGACCGGCCCGCAGGCCCGAGCGGCCAGCGGTGGCGGTGGCCGTACCGGTGGTGGTGGAACGGTCACGCTGGGCGAGGACGGCGGCATCCGGATCACCGCTGTGCTGGAAACCAACTCGCTGTTGATCCAGGCCTCGCCGAGCGAGTACGACTCGATCCTCAACGCCATCGAGCGGCTCGACGAGCAGCCGCTTCAGGTCCTGATCGAAGCCCAGGTGCTGCAGGTGGTGCTCAACGACGCGCTGGAGTTCGGCGTCAGCTGGTTCCTGCAGAATTCGGCCTCGCCCGACCTGCCGGACGGGTTCGTCGGCTCCAACGACCTGAATTTCGGCCAGTTCGGCAACGGTTTCGGCGGCTTCCAGTCTTCGCTGACGCCGGCCGGTGGCATCGGGTCGAACTACGTGGGCGCGATCATCGACCTGCTCGACAGCGTATCGGATACGCGGACCATCTCCGCGCCGTCGCTGATGGTGCGCAACAACGCGCAGGCCACGATCAATGTCGGCTCCCAGATCCCGGTCCAGTCGCAGTCGTTCATCGGTGGGACCGACACCGGCAGCCGGCTCGGCACCACGCAGTACATCAACACCGGAACCGTGCTCGACGTGACGCCACGCGTCAATCCCGGCGGGCTGGTCTACCTGACGGTCAGCCAGGAAGTCTCCTCGCCCGGCGACCCCCCGACCTCCGACAACCCGAACGTTGCGATCAATACCCGCAACGTCACCACCGAAGTGGCGGTCCAGTCGGGCCAGACCATCGTGCTCGGCGGCCTGATCGCCGAGACCAACGGCATTTCGTCCAGCGGCCTGCCCGGGCTGAGCCGGATTCCGATCATCGGCGGCCTGTTCGGGCGCCGTGCGCGGACCCAGAGCCGCGAAGAGACACTGGTGCTGATCACCCCCACGGTGATCCAGAACACCGCCGAGCTCGAGGAAATCTCCCGCGAGTTCGAGAAGAAGTTCAAGGGCCTCGAGCCCATCGCCGGCGGATTCCAGGGCATCCGCGACTGATCCGCCGACCCGGTTTCAATCCCATCCATCGAATCGACTACGAGGACGTATGCGCTATTCCATCCTGTTCATCCTGATCGCCGGCCTGTCGCTGGTCGGCTGTTCGCCGTCCGATCCGCCTTCCGAACCGGCCGCCGAGGCGGCGCCGAGCACTGACGAGGCCGTGTTGCAGCGCGCCCAGGGGCGCTGGAACGCGCTGATCTCCGGCGATCACGAAACCGCCTACGGCTACTACACGCCCGGTTTCCGCGAGCAGATGCCGCTGGTCGACTTCACGATCGACATGCGCAGCCGCCCGGTCCAGTGGGTGGCCGCCGAGGCGCTTTCGTCCAGCTGCGACGGCGATCGCTGCGTGGTGGAAATCGACCTCGAATATCGGGTACCATCGGCGCCTGCCCAGATGTCGGGCATGGGGAACCGGCGACCCATCGAGGAAACCTGGATCCGCATCGACGACACTTGGTGGTTCATGCCCGGAGCGTGAGCGCCGACAGGTGGTGCGCCCCGCCTGAATTCTGTTGCTTTACAGTCCGGGCTTGGTTAATATAGACTTGCAAAATCTGATTCTGGGTGATCGCTGCCCGAAGATGATCAGAAATTGCTCAATGCAGAGCCCTGTGTAAAAACCTAGGAGTGTTGTAATGAAAAGAAAGACCTTGACGACTGCGGTACTCGCAGGTCTGACGGGCGTTGCGGGGATGGTCAGCGTTTCCAACGCTGTTAACCTGAACCCGGACGGCCTGGGTCAGGTCCTCCTGTACCCGTACTATTCCGCCCGCGGCGGCAATGACACGCTGATTTCCATTGTCAACACCACTGACAATGCCAAGTCTGTCAAAGTCCGTTTCCTGGAAGCCCTGAACTCTCGCGAAGTTCTCGACTTCAACCTCTACATGTCGGAATACGACGTGTGGGTGGCGGCGATCACCGGCAATGCTGCCGGCGGCGGCTCCCTGATCATTCCGGATTCGTCCTGCACCGTTCCGTACTTCTTCGGTCAGGGTACGTTCGCGGATGAAACCGCGCGCTTCGGCTCCGTCGACTTCGTCGACTTCGCCTACACCGGTCCGAACGACGACTCCGGCCCGCAGGGCATCGAGCGTACGGCTTCCGGTTACATCGAAGTCATCGAAATGGGCACGCTGGTCGACATCACCGAAGGTTCGGCCGCGGCTGCAACCCACGTGCTGACCAACGTTCCGGGCCCGGGCGGCGCTACCGTCGAAGTTCCGCGTCCGGCCGACTGCCAGCAGCTGGTCGATGCATGGACCGTCTTCGGTGGCACCGGTGGGTACTGGATCCAGGACGAGCTGATCGACCACGAAATGCCGTCCGGCGGCCTGTTCGGTGGCGGCAGCATCATCAACGTCGCCGAAGGCACGATGTTCAGCTACAACGCTGATGCCATCGATGCATTCTCGACCGCGATCCTGCACACCGATCCGGGTGACATCTTCCCGAACCTGAACTCGGGCGACAACGTCTCGAACGTGTTCATCAACGGTGTCGTCGATACGCAGACCTGGCTGGAAGGCGTCGAAGCCGTTTCCGCCAACGTCCTGTACGACACGGTCATGAACGAGTACGTGATCGATCCGGCCATCAACTCGCGTTCGGAGTGGGTGATCAACTTCCCGACCAAGCGTTTCTACGTTGACGGCGCGTTCGCCATCGACACCCCGCCGGTGGATCCGTTCACCGTCGCGTGGACCGGTGACGCCTGCGAGCCGGTGGCCTTCCAGTTCTGGGATCGCGAAGAAGCTCCGTCGAACCCGGTCATCCAGCCGCCGATCATCTCGCCGCCGCCGCCGACCCCGCCGGGTTCCGGTCCGTTCACCCTCTGCTACGAAACGAACGTGATTCGCTTCGATCAGACCGGTGGTGCGGTTCCGACCGAAAGTGAAATCCTGAAGGAGCCGCGTTTCGCGACGATCCCGATGGGCGACTTCACCAGCGGTTGGCTGCGCTTCGAGTTCAACCCGGACGATCCGCCCGTGCACTTCACCCGTCCGTCCGCTGCCGGCATCCAGTACCTGGGCCTGCCGACCATCGGTTTCTGGGTGAACACGTACTCCAACGGTCAGCTGGGCGGTGGTACCGTTCTGGCGAACTACGGTGGTACGTTCAAGCACCGCGGTAGCCGTCGCCTGCAGATCGCTCCGCCGGCGCCGTAAGTCTCGTGTATTCGACCGGTCGGCCTCCGGCCGGTCACCACGAAACACAAAGGGCCGCCCTCGGGCGGCCCTTTTTTAAACTTTTCTTAACCGGGTCTGTCCTACATTGGCAACCCTGGTCCCGGCCCGCAGCGGTCGGTCTGTACGTTTCGAATTCCCGAGTCTCCAATCCATGAATCATTCCGAATCGAACGAACGGGTTGCGCGTTGCCTGCAGCCGGTTCGCTGTCTTTCCGCGCTCGTCCTGGCAGTGCTCGCGGGCACCGCGTTCGCTCAGTCCCAGAGCATCATCCTCGACACATCGCCGACGCCGACCACGATCGAGTTGCTCGACGGCACCGATGTACTGCTCGATCCGCTGTCCGGAAACATTACTGCCACGCCGCTGGACCCGGCGGCCTGCTCGGCGACGACCGACTGTTCCGATGTCCAGGTGTCGATTACTTCGTTCAACGTCTCGCCGTCCACGGTGACCCAGGGCCAGACCACGAACTTCGGCTGGAACGGGCGCGGTGCCTGGGAATGCCAGGGCGCGGGCCTCCCGGCCACGACCTGGAACGGTACGAAGCTGCCGGCCGGAAACCAGGCCGTGTCGACAGCGGCGCTGTCCCCGGATACCTACACCGTGACGCTCGAATGCAGTAACGGTCCGGTGACCGACACGGCCGACGTTTCGCTGACGGTCATCCCCGGCGGAGGTGGCGGTGGCGGCGTTCCTGCGTTCTGCGTCGATGACGGCCGCGTTCCGCCCGCAGGCCTGACCCAGGACACGGCGATCATCGACGGGAGTTCAACGGTGACGCAGACCTGGCTACAGCTGTTCGGCCAGGACTTCCCGCAGGGCAACGGTCGCGATACGGCGATTCAGCGTGATCGCTACGCGTCGCTGCAATTCGACACCGACGGGCTTGCGACCGGCGTCAGCGGGCGCGTGACCTTCGACGTTCTGCAGACCTTTGTCCCGAGCGGCCAGAAGATCGTCACGCTGAGCCAGTGTCCGGGTGATTTCACCGACCTGAACGACAACAACTGCAAGCGGTTCCTCGGCCAGGGTTCGGTCCGTTGGGCGATCAATTCCGGTGGCGGTTTCGACTGCGTCCTTCAGCCGAACACGACCTACTACCTGAACATCCTGTATACCGACAACGATGACGCGCCGTACGACGACTGGGCCTGCACAGGCGCGTCGAACCCGACGACGGCCACCCAGTGCGGCGATATCATCAACTCGCTGGTCAACTGACCTTGCGCGGGCCGGGGAACCCGGCCTGCGTTTCGCGATCAAACCGCAGGTTTCTCCCGCCCGGATCCTTCCGGGCGGGATCGTCTTGAATCCCCGGAACTCGAAGGAGTCACCGCCATGCGATCCATCGCAATTCTCGCTCTGATCCTGTCCTGCACTTCGTCGCTGGCGATCGAACGCAGCGTCGAGATCGAACTGGAAAGTCCCTTGATCGCCAGCCGCGGCGATACCGAAATTTCGATGCTCGACCTCCACGGCCGGATGATGGCCGTCCCCGAGGGCGACCGTGCCGGTGTGGTGTCGTCTCCGGAGCGGCTGGAGCAACTCATCCAGGACGTTCTCACCGTTCACTTCCTGGCCGAGCGCGGGCGCGAACAGGGCCTGGCCGATACGGTGGACTTCCAAGCCGAGTTGCACCACATGATGATCGTGCGCCTGGCCGAAAAGTACCGCGAGAACTGGATCGCCGAGCGTGAGCTCGACAGCTACGAGAACCAGGCGCGGGAAACCTATCTGAGCAACCCCGACCGGTTCTCCCGGCCCGACACGGTGACCTTCAGGCACGTCCTGGTTCGCGATTTCCGCGACGACCCTCGTTCTCGCGCCGCCGAGTTGATGGCGCGGCTGGAGCAGGGCGAGGATTTCGCCATGCTGGCCCGGAGCCACTCCGACGATCCGAGCGTGGTCCAGAACAAGGGCACGCTCGAGGCCATCGACGTCGCGACGCTGGAAGACCAGTTCGCTGCAGGCATCGCCCAGCTCGACGAAGGCGAGATGGGCCTGGTCGAATCCGGTTTCGGTTGGCATGTCGTGATCGTCGAAGAACGTCGAGCCGGTGGGCGACAGTCGTTCGAGGAAGTCCAGGATCAGCTCATCGCGCAGGCCCGGGAACGGCATCGCGAACAATTGCTCGACCGCTTGATGCGCCAGGCCTGGGACGGTGAGCTCGAACTGGTCGACGGCGCCGTGGCCGAGATCCTCGAACGCTACCCGCCGCCGCAGGAGCTGATCGACGCGATCCAGTCCGGGAACTGACCCTCGGGCGAGGCCGGCGATGTTCCGCGACCTGCTCCTCCGGGATCTCCGAGGTCGGTTCGTCGGCAGCCGGTCCGGCTGGCTGTGGGTCGTGCTGACCCCGCTGCTGCTGCTGGCAGTCTACGGCTTCGTGTTCGGCGTGATCTTCCGGGCCCGCGTCCCCGCCGGCCTGGATCTGCCCTTCGTCGCCTGGCTGGCGATCGCGATGTGGCCGTGGCTGGCGTTCCAGGACGCGATCCTCCGTGCCGCGGCGAGCATGCCGGAGCATGCCAACCTGATCAGCAAGGTGCCGCTGGCCCGGGACCAGCTGGCCCTGAGTGCCGCCACCGCGGCGTTCGTGCTGCAGGTGGCCGGCTTTGTGGCCGTGCTGGTCGCATTGCCGCTGTTCGGTGTCGCGATTGCGCCGCAAGGCCTGGCCGCGGCGCTGCTGACGCTGGCCGTCCTGTTCGCCCTGGCCGCCGGTCTCGGCTTCTTCGCCGCTGCGCTTCGTGTCTTCTACCGGGACCTGGACCAACTGCTGCCGACGCTGCTGATGTTCGCGTTCTTCCTGACGCCGATCCTCTATGCCCCGGAGATGCTGCCCGATCATCTGCAGTCCCTGTGGATGTTCAATCCCGTCGCCGGCTTGATGAACGACCTGCGCGCGGCGCTGCTGCACGGGCAGGTCCTGCCCGGCGCGCACACCCTCTGGATGGTGCCGGTTTCGGCGCTGGTGTTCCTGGTCGGCCGCGCGTTCTTCCGGCGCCTGGCGCCGTACTTCGAGGACTACCTGTGACCGAACCGTTGCTGCGCGTGAACGAGGTCGGCAAGGCCTATCCGGCCGGCCCCGGTGCCGGGGGGCGCTGGCGGGCGATTCTCGACATCCTCGCTTCGGGCCGCTCGAAGGGTGTCAAGCGGGTCCTCGGCGGCGTCGACTTCGAAGTCCGTCGCGGCGAGTCGGTCGGCATCATCGGCGCCAACGGCGCCGGCAAGTCGACGCTGCTGAAGATGATCACCGGTGTGCTGGCGCCGAGCGAAGGCCGGATCGAGACCCGCGGCAGCGTTGCGGCCCTGCTCGAACTCGGCGCCGGTTTCGAGCCGGATGTGACCGGGCTGGAGAACCTGCGGATGAACGCATCGTTTCTCGGCCTGTCCCGCGCCGACGTCGCGGCGCGCCTGGACGACATCCTGGCTTTTGCCGACATCGGTGAGGCGATTCACGAACCGATCAAGAACTATTCCTCGGGCATGGTCGTGCGCCTCGGTTTCGCCGTGGTCGCTTCGGTCCGTCCGGACCTGCTGATCACCGACGAGGTGCTCGCGGTCGGCGACGAGTCGTTCCAGAAGCGCTGCATTCGCTGGATCGAGCGCTACCTGTCCGAGGGCGGTACGCTGCTGATGGTCTCGCACAACATGTACCAGGTCCAGAAGCTCTGCCGCCATGCGCTGTGGCTGGAGCAGGGCGGGGTGCGGGCCTGGGGTGACGTGTTCGAGGTGACCCAGTCCTACCTCGCCTGGCACGAGCGGCGCGATGCCGATTCGCGCGAACGGGCGCGCGCGGCACGGCTCGACGGCGCGCGCTATCGGGTCGAGCGGTTGACGCTGCATCCGGCCTCGGACAATGGACCGCTGCGGATCGATGTCGGCGATCCGCTGCGCGTCGAGCTGGCGCTGCATTCGCCGGACGGTCGTGCGCCTCAAGCGCTGGTCGGCATCGTTCGCGCCGACGGTACACCGGTCTACGGCGTGGCGACCGATCACGACGAGGCCGTGCCTGCGCGCATCGACGACCATCGCTTCGCGATCGATCTGGCGTTCGACGGCCTGCCGCTGCTGCCGGGCAGCTACGTCGTGCGGGCGCATGCCATGGACCCGGAAGGACTGCGGCTTCAGGACACCGTCGAGGCGGAGTTCACGGTGTCCGGGCGCAGCCGCGCGCTGGGCCTGGTCGAGCTGCCGCATCGCTGGTGCACCGGCGACGACGCCGACCGATGAGCATCGCGCCGACCATCGTGGTGCCGGTGTTCAACGCGCCGGACGAGACCCGGCGCTGCCTGTCGGCGCTGCGCCGAACGCTGGCGCCGGGCCAGGCCGACGTGATCGTCATCGACGATGCATCGACCGATCCGGCGATTCCCGCTCTGCTGGCCGAGGCCTGCGATCCGGCCTGGCACCGGGAGCGCCAGGCGCGGAACCTGGGTTTCGTCGGCACCGTCAATCGCGGCATGGCGCTGGCCGGCCCTGCCGACGTCGTCCTGCTCAATTCCGACACGGTCCCGGCCGGCGACTGGCTGAACGCGATGCGTCGCTGCGCCGAGGTGTGTCCGGACGCTGCATCGATTACCCCGTGGACCAACAACGGTGAGATCGTCTCGCTGCCCGAGTTGTGCCGGGCCGCGCCCGTGCCCGCAGACGTCGAGCGTTGGGCCCGGGCCTGCCTCGCGACCCGGCCGGCGTATCCGAGCCTGCCGACCGCGGTCGGCTTCTGCATGTTCCTGCGCCGGGCCTGCCTGGATGCGGTGGGCGATTTCGATGCCCGGACCTTCGGCAAGGGCTACGGCGAGGAAAACGACTGGTGCATGCGGGCCACCGCGGCCGGCTGGACGCACCGGCTGTGCGACGACGCCTTCGTGGCCCACCAGGGCCAGGCCAGCTTCGGTCCGCTCGGCCTGAAACCCGACGAATCGGCGATGCAGCGCCTGCTCGGCCTTCACCCGGACTATCTCGATCGCGTGATGGCCTTCATCCGCGACGATCCGCTCGCGCCGCACCGGGCCCGGGTGCTGGCCGCGCTCTGAGGTCGGCACTCGTCGATCGGGCATCGGATCCCGGCTCTCGGCGCTCGGCCGACGATCACCTACAATGCCGGCATGGCTCTGCAGACCGGACTCAAGCTCAAGCTCGGGCAGAAACTCAAGCTGGCACCGCAGCTTCGGCAGGCCATTGCCCTGCTGCAGCTCAACCGGCTGGAGCTGCGCGAGCACCTCGAGCAGGCGCTGGAGTCCAATCCACTGCTGGAGCTCGACGCGCCGGAGGCGGTGTCCGAGGCCGATGTCGAACCCCGGGACGGCACCGATCCCGTCGACGACTTCGCCGACGAATACCGTGCCGACGATCGCGATGAGTATCACGACGAACGCTGGAACGACCTTCCCGAGGGTTTCTCCGAGGTCGCCGAGACGCCCGACTACGATCGTTTCATCAGTGATCCCGCCCAGGAGTCGTTGGCCCAGCACCTGCTCTGGCAGGCCAACCTCGCACACTTCTCCGAGCAGGACGAAGCGATCGCCCGCGCCATCATCTACGCGCTGGGCGAAGACGGCTACCTGGCCGACGATCTGGCCACGCTGCGCGCGTCGCTGGCGCCGGAATACCTGGTCTCGATCGACGAAGTCGTTGCGGTGCTCGGACGGGTGCAGCACTTCGAGCCGGTCGGCGTGGCCGCGCGCAATCTCAGGGAATGCCTGCTGATCCAGGTCCGAACGCTGCCGTCGGAGACTCCGTCGCGTGGCCTGGCCGAGCATCTGATCGAACACTACCTCGACGAGGTCGGCGGTCTCGAGGCCGCCGCGCTGGCGCGACGGACCGGGTTCGGCACCGAGGAGATCGACGGTGCACTGGCGGTGATCCGGCGGCTGGATCCGCGTCCCGGCCTGCGCTACGGCCGCGACGACGAGAACTACCTGGTCCCGGACGTGTATGTGTTTCCCGGAGACGATGGCTGGCAGGTCCGACTCAATCGCGACAACGATCCGCGGCTGCGCCTCAACGACGCCTACGTCAAGATGATCAAGAAGGCCCTGGGCGAGGACAAGAGCTATCTGAAGGAGCGGCTCAAGGAAGCCCAGTGGCTGATCTCCAGCCTCGAGCTGCGCAATCACACCCTGCGTTCGGTGGCCGAGGCGATCGTCCGGCACCAGGCCGGTTTCCTCGAGCACGGCGACATCGGGATGCAGCCGCTGCTGCAGAAGGAGATCGCCGAGCGGGTCGACGTCCACGAATCCACGGTCTCGCGTGCCACCACCGGCAAGTTCATGCACACCCCGCGCGGGACCTTCGAGCTGAAGTACTTCTTCTCCGGGGCGATCCCGACCCGCGATGGTCGGTCGGTCTCGGCCACCGCGGTCAAGGCCCGGCTCGAGCGATTGATCGCAACCGAGCCGGTCGGCAAGCCGCTGTCGGACCAGGCCCTGGTCGAACGGCTCGCCGCCGATGGGCTGTTGCTGGCGCGTCGGACCGTCGCGAAGTACCGCGAACAGCTCGGGATCCCGAACTCCGCTCGCCGGCGCCGCGAGGCGCGTCGCCCGTGAGTCGCGCCGGGCGGGCTGCGCGGGACTGAAGCGGTCGGGGCATTGGTATACCATTGGCTTCCGGGTCGGACCGAGCGGTCCCTTCGCGGAACCTGCCGACCGGCCCTTCGACTCAGCCAGAGGAGCAATGCCATGCAGATCGAGATCAGTGGACAGAACGTGGACGTCACTCAGGCCCTGCGGGCCTACGTGTCCGAAAAGATGGAGCGCGTCCAGCGCCACTTCGACCACCTGACCTCGGCCCACGTGGTGCTGCGCCTGGAGCGGGTCCAGCATTTCGCCGAAGGCACCATCAATGTCGGTGGCCGTACCCAGCCGATTCACGCCGACGCCGATGCCGAAGACATGTACGCGGCCATCGACCTGTTGATGGACAAACTCGATCGACAGGTCCGCCGGCACAAGCGCAAGGTCAAGGACCACCACCGCGCCGAGCGCCGGGCCGAAGCCGGCTGAGCCGGGCAGCGCACCTCCAGACCCCATGACGTTCCGCCGGATGCCATGCGCCTCGCCGACCTGCTGACTCCGGACCGGATCGCGCTGGACCGGACCGTTTCGAGCAAGAAGTCCCTGCTCGAGGCGGCGGCCGGGTTGCTCGGCGCGGCACCCGATGCCGCAGCCGGGCGCGATATCTTCCACGGCCTTTGCCAGCGCGAACGGCTCGGCTCGACCGGGCTCGGCCACGGTGTGGCCATTCCGCACTGCCGCATCGAGCAGCCCGGGGCCTCCGGCGCGCTGATCCGGCTGACGCGGCCGATCGATTTCGACAGTCCCGATGCCGAACCCGTCGACCTGTTCTTCGCGCTGGTCGTGCCGTCGACCTGCAGCGAGGGTCACCTCAAGCTGCTGGCCGGCATCGCCCAGCTGTTTTCCGACCCGGACCAGCGCGAACGCCTGCGCGGACTCGACGGCGCCGACGACGTCATTCGAGTCCTCAACGACTTCGAGCCGTGAATCAGACCCTGGCCGTCGCCGACCTGGTGGAACGCCTCGGTGAGCGGCTGGAACTTCACTGGGTCGGCGGCCAGCGCCAGGCTCGCCACCGCACCCTGTCGGCGGTATCGTTCCGGGCTCGACCATCGCTGGTCGGCTTCCTGAACCTGATCCATCCCAACCAGGTCCAGGTGCTCGGCGACGAGGAACTGGACTGGCTCGACAAGCTCGATGCCCGTCAGCGCTGGCAGACGCTGGCAGAGGTCTGCGCATGCCGGCCGGCCGCGCTGATCGTCGCCGGCGGCGGCGAGGTCGGCGACGATCTCGAGGAACAGGCGGCCGACAACCAGACGCCGCTGCTCAAGAGCCCGCGGCCGGCCTGGGAGCTGGTCTCGATCCTGCAGTACGAGGTCACCCGGGCGCTGGCCAACCGGCAGGTCGTGCACGGCGTGTTCATGGAAATCTTCACCATCGGGGTGCTGATCACCGGCGAGCCGGGCGCCGGCAAGAGCGAACTGGCGCTGGAATTGATCACCCGCGGCCACCGCCTGATCGCCGACGACAGCCCCGAGTTCACCCAGATGACGCCCGATATCATCGACGGCAGCTGCCCGGAGGCGCTGCGCGACTGCCTCGAAGTGCGCGGTCTCGGCGTACTGAACGTGCGCCGGATGTTCGGCGATGCGGCAGTCAAGAGCAACAAGTTCCTCCGGCTGATCCTGCATCTGCACCCTCCGCAGCCCGGCGACGAGGTCTCGTTCGATCGCCTGTCGGGGCGGTCGGACGATGCGCGCGTGCTGGACCTCGACGTACCGCGCATCCTGCTGCCGGTGCTGCCGGGTCGCAACCTGGCGGTCATCGCCGAGGCGGCGGTGCGCAATTTCATGCTCCAGCTCAAGGGCTTCGACGCCACCGGCGACTTTCTCGAGCGCCACGGGCGCCTGATGGGTCATGACCGGCAGCGCTGAGGCACCCCGCCTGATCCTGATCAGCGGCCTGTCCGGCGGCGGCAAGTCGGTGGCCCTGAATGCCCTGGAGGACCAGGGGTTCTATTGCGTCGACAACCTGCCGGCCACACTGCTGCCGTCGCTGGCCGAGCAGATCGAGGCCGCGCCGGAGCGGTTCCGGCGGGTGGCCATCGGCGTCGACGCGCGGGCCGGTTTGGAAACGCTCGCGGCGCTGCCGGAAGTGCTCGAGACGCTGCCGTTCGCGGTCGAGGTGATCTTCCTCGAAGCCGACGACGATGTGCTGATCCAGCGCTATTCGGAAACCCGCCGCCGCCACCCGCTCGGTGAGGGACGCACCCTGGCCCAGGCGATCGCGGAAGAACGACGCATGCTGCAGTCGCTGGCCAGCCGCGCCGATCACGTGATCGACACCAGTGGGCTGAACCTGCACCAGCTGCGCCGGCGGATCTGGGAGCAGGTCCGGGCCGGCCGGCCGTCGGAAATCTCGCACCTGGTGCTGGAGTCCTTCGCCTTCAAGCGCGGCGTGCCGCGCGACGTCGACCTGGTGTTCGACGCGCGCTGCCTGCCCAACCCGCACTGGCAGCCGGGCCTGCGCAGCGCCACCGGCCTGGAGCGGCCGGTCCGTGAATACCTCGAGGGCGAGGCCCGGGTCGGCGCGTTTCTCGCCGATATCGACAGCTTCGTGCGCCGCTGGTTGCCGGCCTGGGCCGAAGAGCAGCGCAGTCACCTGACCGTCGCCATCGGCTGCACCGGCGGGCGGCATCGCTCGGTCTACCTGGTCGACGAGCTGGCCACGCGCTGGCGCCGCGACGGCCTGGACGTGACCACCCATCATCGCGAGCTGCAGCAGTGACCCGGATTCTGCTGGTCGCCCACCAGGGCCTGGCCCCGGCGCTGCTCGACGTGGCCCGCACGATCCTCGGCGCCGAGCCCGACGCGGCGGCCTTCGACGTGGCGCCGGACGGCGATCCGGTTGCCCTGGCCGGCGAGCTGGCGCGCTGGATCGACGCCCATCGCACCCAGGCCCCGGTAGTGCTGCTGACCGACCTGCCGGGCGCCACCCCGCACAACCTGGCCGTCGGCGCCGCGTCGCCGTCGGTGCCGGTGGTCGCCGGTCTCAATCTCGGCATGCTGTTGCGCGCGCTGAATCACGCCGATCAGCCGCCGGACGAACTGGCCGAGCGGGCCCGGGTCGGTGGCCGGCGCGCCATCCTGCGGGTCGGCGCGTCGTGACCCGCCGTTCGCTGCAGCTGGTCAACCGGCTCGGGCTGCACGCGCGGGCGGCCAGTCGGCTGGTTCGGACCGCGGCCGGTTTCGAGTCCGCCGTGTGGCTGGAGCGCGACGGTCGCCGGGTCAACGCCAAGTCGATCATGGGGGTGCTGATGCTCGCCGCGCCGCTCGGCAGCGAACTGACGCTGGAGTGCGACGGGCCGGATGCGGAGGAGGCCGCCGAGGCCATCGAGGCGCTGGTCCGCGACCGATTCGGGGAAGACCAGTGATCCTGGCGCTGAGCGGCACCGGGGTCTCCGACGGGGTCGCGCTCGGCCGGCTGCACAAGCTTTCGCACCGCGAGCTCGACCTGCCCGAATATCACGTCGAGGACGAGGAGATCGAACGCCAGGTCCGGCGCCTGGAGGCGGCCAGTGCTGCCTGCGAGTCTGCGCTGGCGGCGATGGAGGCCGGGCTGCCGGACGAGGCGAGGGGCGCGGCCGCCGAGATGCTGCAGGTGCATCGATTGATGCTGCGCGACGACACCCTGATCGGCGAGAGCGTGCGCCGCGTCCGGACCGACGGCATCAATGCCGAATGGGCGCTGGACCGGCAGGCCGCATCGATGCGCTCGGCCCTGGAACGTTCCGAGGACGCCTACCTGGCGCTGCGCAGTGAAGACCTCGACCAGATCGTCCAGCTGCTGCAGCGCGAGCTGGCCCAGTCCGGCGCGGCGGCCCTGGCCGAACGCATCCCCGCCGGCCTCGAGGGCACGGTCGTGCTGGCCCGTTCGCTGAGCCCGGCCGAAGTCGCGATCCTCCACCAGCGCCGGGTCGCCGGCGTGATCACCGAACACGGCGGGACCTGGTCGCACAGCGCGATCCTGGCCCGGGCCTACGGCATCCCGACGGTGATGGCGGTAAAGCGCGCGCTCAGGGTGCTGCGCGAGGGCGAGTGGGTCATTCTCGACAGTCACTACGGTGCCGTGCTGGCCACCGAGGACGACGGCCTGCACGGCCACTACGGCGAGAAGGTGCGCCAGCTGGCCCGCCGCAGCGCCCGCCAGGCCCGCGCCCTGGCCGTGCCCGATCGCACGCTCGACGGGGAACGGTTCCGGCTGTTCGGCAATGCCGAGCACGCACCGGAGCTGACGCGCTGCGTGGAGCACGGCGCTGTCGGGATCGGCCTGATGCGGACCGAGTTCCTGTTCACCGAGACCCTGCTGCCCGACGAAGAGACCCAGTACCAGGCCCTGCGCACGGCCCAGGCCGCGCTCGACGGGCGGCCGCTGACGGTGCGCACGCTGGACGCCGGCGGCGACAAGCTGCCCGAGGCGCTGGCTCGTTTCGATGGTCCGAACCCCGCGCTCGGCCTGCGCGGCATCCGCCTTTCGCTGGCGCTGCCCGAACTGTTCGACGTTCAACTCCGCGCGATCCTGCGGGCCTCGGCGCATGGGCCGGTGCGGATCCTGTTGCCGATGCTGACCCGACTCGACGAGCTGGAGCGGGCCCGGGAACGGATCGCCGAATGCGCCGAGGCGCTGCGCGAAGAGGGCGTATCGGTCGATCCGGACGTCCAGATCGGCGGCATGATCGAGACCCCGGCGGCGGCCTGGATGGCCGAGCGTTTCGCTGCGCGGCTGGATTTCCTGTCGATCGGGACCAATGACCTGGTCCAGTACGTGCTGGCCGTCGACCGCCAGGACGAACGAGTCAGCCACCTGTTCGACCCGTCCTGTCGCGCCGTCATCGAGTTGATCGGCCGGGTGGTCCGGGGCGCGGCGGTTCACCAGCGCCCGGTCCAGGTCTGCGGCGAGATGGCCGGCGACCCGAGAATGGTGCCGGTGCTGTTCGGTCTCGGCGTGCGCGAATTCAGCATGCCGCCCGGTCAACTGGCCGCGGTCAAGTCGAGGCTGATCCGGCTCGACGCCGCGCGCGCACGGCGCGAGGTCGCGGACGACCTGGCCGTGTCGGACAGCGACTCGGTTGCGGCCCTCTGCAGGCAGTTGGATCCGGGTTCGGACTGAGGCGGCGCGACTCGGTCGATCAGGCGCCGGTCAGCGGCTCGGGCGTGCCGACCGGGCGGGTCCGCCGTTCCCAGACGCGCTCGTGGATGAAATAGGCCACCGTGTTGATCGCCGGTTCGATCAGGGCCACCACGCCGCCCAGCGTCCAGGAGCCGGTCATCAGGCCGACCACGGTGAACGCGACCAGCATGTGGACCATCGCGAACGTCAGTGTCTTGTACTTGGCCATCGTGGCACCTGCCTGTGATGTAACGAGAATCATTATCATCCTTGAATCGCGTTCGGCCTGCAATACGAAGTTTCGATCACGCCGATATCCGGATCGAATGACCGAGCTCGCGGCCGGACTGCCCGAACGTACACGTGACGCTCGGTGGCCCGGTTCGTTAAGCTGCTGCTTTTCCGACCCGTAGACGAGCTCCGGCATGACCGATCCGATCTGGCGCCCCGATCCGGCGCGCATCCAGTCCGCCCACCTGGGCCGCTTCATCGAGGCCGTGGCGCGCGCGCACGATCCGTCGGTGAACGATTCGGCGAGCCTCTACCGGTTTTCGATCGAGCAGCCCGAGACCTTCTGGAATGCCGTCTGGGACTTTGCCGAGGTGCGTGCCTCGAAGCGCGGCGACCGGGTGACCGAAGGATGGCCGGCCATGCCCGGAACGCGCTGGTATCCGGACGCGCGGCTGAACTTCGCCGAGAACCTGCTCCGGCGATCGGACGAAGCCATCGCCATCGAGTTCGCCAGCGAAGGGCGACCGGACGACCGCATTCGCCGATCGTTGAGCTGGCGCGAGCTCGATCGACAGGTCGCCGCGGTCGCCGCCAGGCTGCGCGAGCAGGGCATCCGGCCCGGCGACCGCGTCGCCGGTTACCTGCCGAACCTGCCCGAAACGATCATCGCGATGCTCGGCGCGGCATCGGTCGGTGCGGTCTGGTCGTCGTGCTCGCCGGACTTCGGCGTGCGCGGCGTGCTCGACCGCTTCGGCCAGATCGAACCCCGGGTGCTGTTCGTGGCCGCGGCCTATCGCTACAACGGCAGGACGCATGACTGCCTGGCCCGGGTGTGCGAGCTGCTGCCGGAGCTGCCGTCGGTCGAACAGGTGGTCGTCGTTCCTTATGCGGACCCGGACCCCGATCCGTCCGCGCTCGGCCGGCCGGCCGTGCTGTGGGACGACTACACGGCCGCTGGGGCAGTCGGGGCGGGCGACCGGCCGGTCTTCGAGCCGTTGCCCTTCGACCACCCGCTGTACATCCTGTATTCGTCGGGCACCACCGGTGTGCCCAAATGCATCGTGCATGGCGCCGGCGGCACGCTGCTGCAGCACCTCAAGGAACTGCTGCTGCACACCGACCTGAAGCGCGACGACCGCTTCTTCTACTTCACGACCTGCGGCTGGATGATGTGGAACTGGCTGGCCTCGGGGCTGGCCGTCGGCGCCACGCTGGTGCTCTACGACGGCTCGCCGTTCCACCCCGACGGCAACGTGCTCTGGGACCTGGCCGATGAGCTCGACATCGCCGTGTTCGGCACCAGCGCGAAGTGGATCGCGGCCTGCGACAAGGCGGGCGTGAAACCGCGCGAGACGCATCGACTCGAGAGGCTCCGGACGATCCTGTCGACGGGCTCCCCGCTGTTGCCCGAGTCGTTCGAATACGTCTACCGCGACGTCAAGGCCGATGTGCAGTTGAGTTCGATCTCCGGCGGTACCGATATCGTGTCGTGCTTCGCGCTCGGCAACCCGATGCTGCCGGTGTACGTGGGCGAACTCCAGTGCCGGGGCCTGGGCATGCAGGTCGAGATCCGCAACGAGAACGGCGAAGTGGTCGCGGACGAGACCGGCGAGCTGACCTGTTCGAAGCCCTTTCCCTGCATGCCGGTCCGTTTCTGGAACGACCCCGACGGTGCCCGCTACGAGGCGGCCTATTTCGAGACCTTCCCGGGCATCTGGGCCCACGGCGACTACGCCCGCCTGACCCCGCGCGGCGGCGTGATCATCTACGGCCGCTCCGACGCCACCCTGAACCCCGGCGGCGTGCGGATCGGTACCGCCGAGATCTACCGCCAGGTCGAGAAGCTCGACGAGGTGCTCGAGTCGCTGTGCGTCGGCCAGGACTGGGACGGCGACGTTCGCGTCGTGCTGTTCGTCGTCCTGCGCGACGGCATCGAACTCGACGACGCGCTGATCGACCGGATCCGCGCGCAGATCCGGGCCAACACCACCCCGCGCCACGTCCCGGCCAAGGTCATCGCGGTGCCCGAACTGCCGCGCACGGTCTCGGGCAAGATCACCGAGCTGGCCGTGCGCGACGTGATCCACGGCCGGCCGGTCAAGAACACCTCGGCGCTGGCCAACCCCGATGCATTGCGACACTTTCGGGATCTGCCCGTGCTTGCCGAGTGAGGCCTCGCTCGGCGAAAGCGTGACGGTGGTCCCGATCGAGTCGCTTCAATCGAAAATTCAGCACATTTTCTGGCCGATTGGCGCAGAACTTGCTACCCTACCGCCGTTAAAAAAAAGGGGAACGAGTCCATGCTCCGCGTCATACGCGCGTTCTGCGCGTCAGTCCTGTTTGTGCCCGCCCTGGCCATCGGCCAGACCCCCGTCGTCAGCGAGAACGTCCCGCCCGAGAGTTTTCTCGGCGAAGGGTTCTGCTTCGAGGCCGATTTCTCCAACAGCGGCGCACCAGGGTACGGTCCCTATCTTCGACTGGATCTGCCGCCGGAGCTGAGTTTCGACAGCGCCGAGATCTTCGGCGTCGGCGGTTCGGTCATCAACGTCGGCGTCTTCCCCGCCGCACCGGGCAACCAACTGACCGACCCGCTGATCGACCAGCCGGTCAGCGGTATCGAAGGTCACTCGCTGCGTATCCTCGAGTTTCCTGTCGGTTCGGTGATCAGCGGCGGCCCGCTGCTGCTGGTCGAGATCTGCCTGACCATCGACCCGTCGGCCCAAGTGGGTGTTCCGCTGCCGATCGGCTTGAGCCCGGTCTATGAATTCGGCGACACCGCCACCGGCACCAACGGCCCGATCATCGGTACCGCGTCGACCCCGACTGTCACGCCGACGGTCCTGCTGTTCGACAAGCAGGACAGCGCGCCGGAATCCGAGCGCCCGCCTGGACCCAGCTGGCCGTACGACTACACGCTGACGGTCGATATCGCCAACACCGCGACGATCGAACCGCTGGTAATCCGCGACCAGTTGCCCCCCGATCTGCAGTTCGTCGGCGGCATTTCGATCACCGGCGGCGTCGGCTGCAGCGTGACCCAAGCACCGTCGCTGGTCAGCCCCGGAGGAGCGCTGGAAGTGACTTGCGCCGGAGGCACGGTGGGAACCACGTCGGCCGCGGATGTCGTCGTCGAATACTCCGGCTACATCACCGATGTGCTCAACGAAGCCGCCTGCGACATCCGGCCTCAGATCAACGACGCATCGGTACTGGCCACCTACGTCGACCCGTCGGCCACGGCGCAGCCATTGCCGCCGGTTTCGGACAGCACCACGATTTCGGCCGAACACGTCGTGGTCCAGAAGGGCGCCGCGCCGGGCCAGGCCGTTGCCGGGGACACCGTGACCTTCACGCTGCAGTTCCAGGTCACCGACTTCGGCGACGCCGATGCGCTGGTGGTCACCGACGTCCTTCCCGACGGACTCGATTTCGATTCGCACGGTTCACTGATCGTCAATGGCGCGCCGGTCGCGATCGCGCCGCTGTCGGTGACCACCAACCCGGATTCCACCGAGACGGTTGTCTACGACATCGACGCGGCGGCCGGGACGCTGGCGGCCGGCAGCTCGGCCACGCTGACCTACAGCGCCGTGATCCAGCAGACCTACGACCAGACCGGAGAATCGGTTCTGGCCTCGGATTCGCTGACCAACAGCGTCGTGGCCGACTTCGATCTGGTCCAGGGGGCGGCCGGCTGCAGCAACGGCAGCGACGCCACGGTCGACATCCTGCCGGTGGCGCTGACCAAGGAGATCATCAACCCGCAGCCGTTCTATGTGCCCGGCGACACCGTCATCTTCCGCCTGACCAAGGACGTGCCGGCTGGCGATAGCCGCGGGATCCGGTTCGAGGACTACCTGCCGCTGCCGATTTTCGACGTCAGCGACATCGACCTGGCCTTCGGCACCGATATCGTCTACGGCCCGGGCGACACGGCCGGGCTGGTCCCGGATGCGATCACCGTCGATGTGGCCCAGAATGCGCTGTTCATCGACTGGCCCGATCTGGATTCCCTGTCGGCGGCCACCATCCAGGTCGATCTGTCGGTCACCGTGACCGACGACCCGTTTGCCGACGGCCTGGCCCTGACCAATATCCTTCAATCGAGTTCGGAGAACACGCCGGGTCAGACCGCCGTGTCCACCGGACCGGTGAGTTTCAACGTCGGCGCGCCGGTGCTGGAGATTACCAAGGGGATCTCGGCGACCGATCAGAACGGCACCATCGATCCACCTGCGTCCACGCTTCCGGTCGACGGGAACATCACCGGCGTCGATGCCGGCGATTCGATCAGCTATGTCATTACCGTCGAGAACGTCGGCAGCGCGCAGGCCTTCGACGTGGTCATCACCGACCCCGGCGCGGCCGAGTTGACGGGTTGTGCCGTCGATTCGGTGACCGACGGCAACGGCGCTGCACTGTCAACGACAGGCACCATCCAGTCCGGCCTGCTCCTCGACGATCCACTGGCGGCCAACGACGGCACGCCGGGCGCGCCGTTCGGCGCCGATACTGCGCTGGTGACGCTGACCTGCGAGGTCGTCGGCACCATCGAGCCCGGCACGAACTGGGACAATACGGCGACTGCGACCTGGGCCAGCCTGGGGGGTGCGGTCGATTTCCCCGCAGTCTCCGACACGGCTTCGGCGAGCAGCGCTGAAGCGGCCGCCGAGAAATACTTCATCGACAGCTCCGAGCCGGCCACGTCGAATGCGGCCAGCCCGCCGCGCGTGGCGATCGGTGAGATCGTCCGCTATCGACTGGCCGCACGGATTCCGGAAGGCCGGATACCGAACGTGACCGTGCGCGACCTTCTGCCGACGGGGCTGCAGTTCATCGACGACGGCACGGCCTCTGCAGCGTTCGTCTGCGACGGCGCCTGCACCGCAACGGCCCAGGCGCTGGTCAACCGGCCCGGCGGCGCGGCTGCCCCGGGCTCGCTGGCCAGCGCACTGGTGTCGACGCCGATCGCGCCGGGGTCCATTCTCGGCGGCCCGTTCGGTGACGGGACCGACCCGACCTTCGCGTTCGGCCACGTGGTCAACGGAGACGACGATGCCGATGACGAATTCCTGGTCGTCGAGTTCAATGCCCTGGTGCTCAATGCGGGCACCAACCAGCAGGGTACCAACCGTACCAACCGCTTCGACCTGCGCAGCGCCGGCACCGAGATCACGCCGAACTCCAACGGCGTCACGGTCCGGATCGCCGAGCCGGCCGTCTCGCTCGACAAGAGCGCCACGCCGACGTCGGGCGATGCCGGTGACGTGATCGCCTTCACCCTCACCCTGGCCAACGGCATGGGTGGAAACGTCACGCCGGCCTACGAGGTTGCGCTGACCGACACGCTTCCGGCCGGGCTGGTCGGCCTGACCGTGTCGAGCGTCACCCCGACCGCTTGCCCCGGACTGACCACCACGGACAATACGGTCGGGGATGCCCTCGACCTGTTCTTCAGCGTGATGGCTCCGGGATGCTCGATCTCCGTCGAGTTCGATGCCACACTGACGCCGGGCGTCGCGCCGGGAACCGACGTGACGAACACCGCGTTCGCGAGCTGGACGTCGCTGCCGGGTGCCGGAACCGGGCCCAATCCGACCGGATCGACAACGCCGGGCGCGTCCGGAACGGTCACCGGCGAACGGACCGGTGCAGGCGGGGTCAACGATTACGCCGATTCCGATCCTGTAGCCGTCGGCATCCCCGACGTCGGGATCGCCAAGAGCGTGGTCGCGACCTCCGAGCCTGAAACCGGCGACGGCGAGTTCCGGTCCGGCATCGAGGACCTGGCGATCGGCGAATCGGCGACCTTCGAAATCGTCGTCACGGTTCCGGAAGGCACGACGCCGCAGGTCGTGATCACCGACACCCTTCCGTTCACCAACGGGGTGATGCGTGTGGACGCCGCGGCGGTCCTGTCGGTCGGAGCCAACCTGTCACCGGACGTGTTCTCGCCCGTGCCGATCGTCACCGATGCCCAGCTCGGCGATGGCATCGACGACTCCGTGGCGTTCGATTTCGGCCAGGTCGTCAACAGCCCCGACGGCGTGGTCAATGACGACGACCGGATCCGGGTCGGCATCACGGCCACGCTGGTCGACGAAGCGGACAACGCCAACGGCGATCCGCTGACCAATACCGCGCTGGTCCGGTTCGGGCCCGGCCTGAACGCGTCGGCCACCGCCGACATCGACGTGGTCGAGCCGATCCTGGTGGTCGACAAGGCCGGCAGCATCAACACCGGTGATGCCGGTGACGCCGTTCTGTACACCGTGACCATCCAGCACAGCGGTGCCTCGGCGGCCGATGCCCAGGACGTGGTTCTGCAGGACGTCCTGCCCGCTGACCTGACGCTGAACGTCGGCAGCATCACCCAGACCGGCGGCACGCCGGTGTTCGTGACCAATACCAGTGCCGGCAACACCGTTGCGCTGGGCTGGACCGACATTCCGCGTGGCGAAGTCATCGAAATCCAGTACGCCGCCGTCCTCGACCCGACCGTTTCGCCCGGTGAACTGTTGACCAATACCGCCGACGTCAGCTGGACATCGATCGCAGGACCGAGCGCCGACGAGCGCACCCGAAGCGTCAACGACAACCACCAGGTGATGGTCACCGAACCCGGCCTCGACAAGCAGGTCGTGGCGACCAGCGAGCCGAGTACCGGCAGCGGCCAGTTCGGCGCCCCGGAGGACCTGACGATCGGCGAGGAAGTCACCTATCGCTTCACCGTTCAGTTCCCGGAAGGCACGAGCGAGGCCGCCGAAGTCTTCGACCAGCTGCCGACCGGTGCATCGGTGCTGGGTCTGGTGTCTTCGCGCATCGTCTCGATCGGGGCCAACCTGTCGGGCGCGGGCCTGCCGCCCGCGGGTACGGCCGGCACGCCCTCGGACACCAATGCCGACATGGTGGCCGATCGGTCGACCTGGCTGCTCGGCGATGTGCTGAATACGGCCGACGGCGTCAACAATGCCGCGGACGTGATCGAATTCGAGGTCGTCGCGGTGGTACTCGACCTGCCGTCGAACCAGAGCGGCGATGTCGATCAGCTCAACGGGGCGACCCTGACCACGGCGACCTCCACCGTCAGTGGTTCGGCGCCGATCGACCTGGTCGAACCCGATGTCGACCTGGCCAAGAGCGTCATCGATCCGGCCGACGGCTTCGTCGATGCCGGTGACGTGGTTCGCGCACGCCTGGTGCTCGGTCACCGCGCCGCCAGCACCGCCGATGCCTTCAATCTGGACATCGTCGACACCTTGCCTGCGGGGCTGTCCTGGGGCGGTGACGCTTCGGTGAGCACCGACTGCGCCGGTCTGATCACCGATTCTTCGGCAGCGCCGATCATCACCTTCGATGTGCCGACCCTCGAGCTGGCCACGGACACCTGCTTCATCGAGTACGACTTCGTCGTCGATGCAACGGTGACGCCCGGCAGCAGCCTGATCAACGCAGCGGAACTGGCCTATGACTCGACGCCGACCGTGGTGTCCGGTCAGACGCGCAGCTACAGGGATTCCGATACCGCGGAAGTCACGGTCATCGCGCCGACGCTGGTCAAGGTCGCGGTCGACACCAGCCAGCCGGATACGGACATGGGCCAGGGCGATCCGACCCTGCTCGACCTGACCATCGGCGAGACCGTGACCTATCAGCTGACTCTGGTCTTCCCGGAAGGGCTGACCACCGATGCGCGACTCGTCGACCTGTTGCCTGCCGGACCGGGCGGGGTGCTCGAAGCGATCGGTGCGACGGTGACCGCGGTCGGCGGAAACATTTCCACGACCCTGCCGGGAACGCCGGTCTTCGACGACCTGCAGCTTGCGGATGGACTGGACGATACGGTCACCCTGGAGTTCGGCAACGTCACCAACGTCCCGGACGGCATCGACAGCGCGGCCGACCGCATCGTGGTCGAAATCGTTGCCCGGGTCGCTGATGTGGCGCCCAACGTCGATGGTGCGCTGCTGACCAATGTCGGCGAGTTCAGCTACACCGGCAATCTGCTGCAGGACTCGGCCGATGTCGAAGTGGTCGAGCCCCTCGTCGGCCTGGGCAAGGCCATGACGCTCGAGCTCGACGGCACTGTTCGTTTGACCCTGACGCTGAACAACAGCGGCACGGCGCCGGCCTACGATCTCGAAGTCACGGACGTGTTCGACGAAGCGAACTGGGACCTGACCGGCTTCACCTCCGTTTCGGTTCCGGCAGGCTTCGAGTTGGTCCTGCAGCCGGATACGCCGGCGGTCGGTCAGCAGACGCTGCGTTTCCGGACCGCTTCCGGGGCCGTGTCGCCGGACGGCACGCTGCCGGTCGGCGCCAGCGTCAGCGCGGTCTTCGACATTCCGCTGGCGGCGCTGCCGCCGGTGCCCAACCCGCTGCCAAATACGGCCGAACTGGTCGGTGGCGACACGCTGCCGGGCCCGGACCCGAGTGGACGGGATCTGCCGCCCGCCAGCGACACGGCTCAGATCGGCGTACCGAGCCTGCAGCTCAGCAAGACCGACGCGCTGCTGATCGACGCCGATGTTTCGGGTGACGTGTCTCCGGGCGATACGCTGCGTTACACGCTCGTCCTCGAGAACTCCGGAGCGGCGCCGGCCACCAATGTCGTGATCGACGACACGCCCGATCCCAATACGGCCCTGGTGGCAGGCAGCGTCACGACTACGCAGGGCGCGGTCATGCTCGGCAATACGGCCGGTGACAGCGATGTCCGGGTCGAGATCGCCAGTGTGGCGGCCGCCGCGACGGTGACGATCACCTACGACACGCTGGTCGACGACCCGCTGGCGCCGGCGGTCACCCAGCTGGTGAACCAGGCCGTCTTCGATAGCGACCAGCTGCCGCCGGGCTCCAGCGACGACCCCGATGCGCCGGGTCCCGAAGACCCGACCGTCGTGCCGGTGAATGCCCAGCCCGACCTCACCCTGACCAAGGATGACGGCGGTGTTTCGACCTCGCCAGGCGGCATCGTGGTCTATACGTTGAGCTACGCCAACGTAGGCAACCAGACCGCGACCAACGTCGTGATCAGCGATACGGTGCCCTTCGGGACCAGCTTCTCGCCGACCGGCAGTTCTCCGGGCTGGACCTGCGCTCCGGACGGATCGGCCGGCAGTGTCTGTTCGCTGACCCTGGCCAGTCTCGCGGCCGGGGCTGCTGGATCCTTCGACTTCGCGGTCCAGGTCGACAACCCGGCGCCCCCGGGACTGGACCAGATCGACAACAGCGCGTCGATCGGCGACGACGGCAACAACGGCCCCGATCCGACCCCGGCCAACAACGACGGCAGCGACAGCACGCCGCTGACGGCCGCGCCGGATCTGACCGTGGTCAAGGACGACGGTGGCGTCACGACCGTTCCGAACGGGGTGGTCGTTTACACGCTGAGCTTCGACAACGTCGGCAATCAGGACGCCACCGGCGTGGTGCTGACCGAGGTCGTGCCCACCCATACGTCCTTCGAAGCCGCTTCGAGCAGTGCGGGCTGGTCCTGCACCCCGGATGCCTCGGCGGGCAGTAGCTGCACACTGGCCCTGGGCACCGTTCCGGCTGGAACGGGCGGCAGCGCGCTGTTCGCCGTCCGCGTCGACGATCCGCTGCCGACCAGCGTCAACCAGATCGACAACACGGTCTTGATCGGCGACGACGGCAGCAACGGGCCGGACCCGACGCCGGGCGACAACAGCGACGGCGACACCACCCCGGTGGACAACTCGCCCGCGCTGGACGTCGACAAGGTCCTGACGTCCGCGCCGGACCCGATCGAACTCGGTAGCGTGCTGGTCTACACCGTCACCGTGACCAACACCGGCAACGCGACGCTGACCAACGTGACGATCGTCGACAGCCTGATCACGCCAACCGGCGGCACGGCCCCCTGTACCTCGGTGGCTCCGGGTGCGACCTGTACTCTGGTCGGGGAATACATCGTCACGCAGCCGGACATCGACAGCGGCAGCATTCTGAACGTTGCCACGGGCGACTCCGATCAGACACCGCCCGGTGTGGATCAGGTCGAAGTGCCGATCGCGCAGAATCCGGCGCTGGACCTCGTGAAGGTCGCCAGCCCGAACGATCCGAACGGGAACAACCAGGTCGACGTCGGCGAGGTCATCGACTATTCGCTGACCGCGACCAACATCGGTAATGTCACGTTGACCAATGTCGTGATCGTCGATTCACTGCTACCGACGCTGGTCTGCACGCCGCCGCAACCGACGACCCTGCTGCCCGGGCAGGCCTTGGTCTGCACCGGCAGCTACACCGTGACCCAGACCGATGTCGACGCCGGCTTCATCTTCAACGAAGCAACGGCCGACAGCGACCAGACGCCGCCGGTCGACGGAGACGCGAACGTGATCATCGACCGCGATCCGGCGCTGGACCTGTTGAAGACGGCCATGCTGACCGATCTCAACGGCAACCAGCTGGGCGATGCGGGGGAAACCATCGAGTACGAACTCGTGGCGACCAATACGGGCAACGTCACCCTGGTCGATGTGACGATCTCCGATCCGCTGATCGAGCCTCTCGATTGCGTGCCGACGGCGCCGGCCGTGCTGGCGCCGGGCGAGACGCTGGTCTGCACCGGTTCGTTGCAGATCGACGCAGCGGTGCTTTCTCTCGGCCAGGTCGAAAATGTCGCTACGGCAACCGGTACCGGATCCGATGGTACGGAAGTCAGCAGTGGTTCCAGCACGGTGACCTTGCTGAACGCGCCGGTTGCGATCCCGGCCCTGAGTCGGTGGAGTCTGCTGGTTCTCGTGTTCGCGTTTCTGACCGTCGCCCTGGTCGTTGGAGGCCCGTTGCGACGCGCGTAGCAGGGTGCGAGCGGCCGGAATGCGGTGAGTTATCTCGCCGCGCCCGGTCGTCCGTTCGAAGCGAACGCAGCCTATGGATCCGTGGCGTTTCGTTCGACTGCCGGGTCGAACAGTCCGGCGCAAGGCCGGAATCAACCTGTCTGGGCCGGACCTGAAAAAAAGCGACGACCGCTTGGCGTGGTTCTACGTGATGGGTCCGAGCTGGACACTGTTCCGGTCCAGAAGATCCGGACCCAGATCCGGGCCAACACCACCCCGCGCCACGTCCCGGCCAAGGTCATCGCGGTGCCCGAACTGCCGCGCACGGTCTCGGGCAAGATCACCGAGCTGGCCGTGCGCGACGTGATCCACGGCCGGCCGGTCAAGAACACCTCGGCGCTGGCCAACCCCGATGCCCTTGAACACTTCAGGTGCCTTCCCCAGCTCCTTGCGTAAGAGCGTGATCCACTTCGCGTTCGTGCGATCGGTTCGAGGTCCGGCTCGATAAATCGGACCTGGAGTGTGGAAATCCCGGCGGCTTCCTATATACTCCGCAGCTGACGCTGAACGGCATGTTCTCCGTATTTTCGTAATCGAACCGTGCACGGCGTCACGAAAAGGGGTTCCGGGGAAGTACCGAAGTTTGTTGGCTTTCAGCCGACGTGCAGCAGCGCGTCGAAAGGAAATCGAATGTGCATGCCCATGCTGGCATGAATCATGCATTCGAACTGGATACGCGGCGGCGGCCGTAGTCGCCGCGATAAAGAGCGGGGAGCCAACAAGTCCATGCCGTATCGGTCGCACGACCCTTCTGCGCAGCGCCCCTGCGCGCCCGTCCCCCCGGCCGGATTGCGCGCCGCTCGCTCGCGCTTCGTGAATGCAGGCCCCTCACGACCGCAGACCCTTCTTCCGGGCGTGGCTCCGTGCCGCACCGAACAACCACCGGGAATTCCAATGTCGATGTCCAGATCCGTGGCCCGTATCGGGTCCATTCCGTTCGCGCGTGCGCTGCACGGGGCGTTGGTTCGTGCAGGGGCGGTGCTGGCGCTGACCGTTGTCGCATCGACCGCCTCGGCCCAGCTGGCGATCGACCCGATCACCTGGGACGTGGTCGGGCTCGACAGCAATCGCCCGCTGACGTCGGGACCGGAACTGTTCCCGGTCGGCGCCGAGGTCTGCAACGCGGGTGTGGCCCCCAGTGGCCCGCTGACGGCGACCATGGTCTGGGACGATCCCGACGCTACGTGGATCGACAATCGGCCCGGCTCGCTGACCACGCTGAACTTCGATCCGCTCGCGCCGGGCCAGTGTCTGGACGCCTATTTCGAAATCCAGGTCACCCGGTCCGCGGCCGCTTTCCTGCAATCGCGGCCGTACCGGATCATCGCGACCGACGGCACGTTCACGGTCGAGACGCCGGATACTCGCCAGATCGTCGTCGAGTCCCTGGTGTCGCAGAACCGGAACACCACCAACCTCATCCGCTGGGGCCAGCAGGCCGACCAGTCCGACTGGCAGACCCTCGGTGCCGGCGGTGCGCTGAACCTCGCGGTCGGTGAGTCCTACTTCATCGAACTGACAACCGAGACCTCGACCGGCTACGAGCAGCTCCAGTCCTTCCTGACGCTGTCGAACACGATCTTCCAGGTCATTGCCGTCGAAACCACCTACAGCACGCTGACTGCGCCGGCCTCCCGCGTACCGACGCCGAATCCGAAGCTCTATGCCGACGGCTGCCTGTGGGAGGCCGATGTCGACAGCCCGAACTACCTGTCCTGCCTGGACGCCGGCAAGGCCGGCGGGTCGATCGTGACGACCTACCGGATCGACATCATCTCCGGCGGCGGCAACAACGTCGGACTCGAGGCGCTGATCTACGACAAGTCGGGTTCGAGTTTTCACTACAACACCGATTTCAGCCAGTCGCCGGGCGACCTGGTCACCTACGATCCGGGCGCATCGGGCTTCTCGAAGCGCTTCTTCCCCGACACCATCTCGATCGGCACCACCTCGCGACTGGTGTTCACCATCACCAACCCGAACCCGGTTGCGCTGGGTGGCTACAATTTCATCGACAACCTGCCGGCGGGCGTCGAAGTCGCTGCCGCGCCGAATGCATCGACGACCTGCGGCGGCATCTGGAATCCGCTTCCGGGGGACACCTCGCTGGCCTTCGATATCGGCGCCGATGTGATCGGGCCGTCCAGCAGCTGTTCGATCATCGTCGACGTCGCCGCGCCGGAAGGCACCTACGACAACGTCTCGAACCCGCTGTTCATCGGACCCGTCGACACCGGCCTGGTCGCCACCGATCAGCTGGTCGTTGCGAACCAGCCGCCGCCACCGGCCTGCCTGCCGGGGACAGCGCATTCGACCTGGACCATGGAGCCGGCGGCCGGCACCACCGTGTCGCCGCTGCCGACGACGGTCTACAACGGCGACAACGCCTTCGCTGTCGCCTCGTTCGCCGGGCGCGCAGCCGGGGCGCTGCCGGCCGGCGTACAGACCATCTCGACCATCGACGGCGTGCCGGCGAACGCCTGGGAAGGCACCGGCTGGCCGCTGGCCACGGCGCCGGCACAGCTGGGGCCGGGTCCGAACGAGGCCTCCTACTTCGAGTTCACGCTCGACACTTCGGAATTCTCGACCAACCCGGCCGAGCCGCTGACGCTGAGCTTCGACATCAACCCCGACGGCGGTGGTTCCTGGGCGTCGAACGTCAATATCACGACCAATGTCCACGTCAGCGTCGATGGCGGGGCGTTCACGACCGTGCTGAACGACAACAGCATCTCGAAGTCGACCTGGCAGACCCGGACCGTCGACTTCACGCCGGGGCTGGCGACGACCACGATCCGGATCAATGCCTCGGGCGTGGCCGGCAATACCGCCGGCGAGACGGCGCCGTTGCGCCTCGACAACGTCAGCCTGGTCGGTTGCGGTCCGGGTGCGCCGGGTACGCTTCCGGCGCCACCGGAGCTGGGCAAGGTGTTCTCGCCGGCCACGATCGGTGCCGGCGAAATCTCGACCCTGAGCTTCACCGTGACCAACCCGAATCCGGCCAGTCCGGCCGGCGATCTGACCGGCATCGACTTCACCGACAATCTGCCGGTCGGCGTTGCGGTCGCGCCGGTTCCCAACGTCGTGACGTCCTGCGGCGGTACGGTCACCGCGGACCCGGGGAGCGGCCTGATCGCGCTCGCCGACGGCGCGCTCGTTGCGGGAGCGAGCTGTTCGGTTGCCGTCGATGTGATCTCCAGCGCGGTCGCGACCCACGTCAATGTCTCCGACTTCATCTTTGCCGACGAGTCGGGCCAGAACAACACGTCGACCGGCTTCGCGACGGCGAACCTGACCGTGCTGGCGCCGCCGTCCATCGAAAAATCCTTCGACCCGGTGCTGGTCCTGCTCGGCGTGACGCCGGGCGATCTCGCCGCGCTGGAGTTCGTCATCACCAACCCGAACCCGGTCGACCCGATCGCCGGGGTTGCGTTCACCGACAACCTTCCGCCTGGTCTGACGGTCGCTGCCGCGCCCAACGTGCTCAGCAGCGGCTGCGGTCTGCCGACGATCACCGCGCCGCCGGGTGCTGCGACCATCACCATGACCGGGGGCGACCTGGCGGCCGGCGGCGTGTGCGTGATCAGCGTGGATGTCACCGGTCCGGCCGGGACCTACGACAACGTGTCGAGCAATGTTTCGCACCAGGTCGCCGGCGTAACGCTCGAGGGCAACAACGCCGCGGCACAGCTGGTCATCGATCTGCCGATTCCGGGCATTGCGCTGTCGAAGCAGGTCGGTCTGACCAACCTCCCGGACGGTGCCTGGCAGGACTACCTGGACGTCCAGCTGCCGACCGACATCTACTACAAGCTCACCGTCGAGAACATCGGCGAGATTCCGCTGAGCGCGATCTCGGTCAGCGATCCGACGCTGGACATTTCCAGCTGCACCTGGCCGGCTACGCTGCCGGTGGCCGATTTCAGCGCGCCGACCGCCCACATCGCCGAGTGCATCGTCGGGCCGATCACCATCGATGCCCAGGCCGAGACGGTCAACGTCGCGACCGCTTCTGCAACGTCCAGCTCCGGTCCGGTGCAGGACATCGACGACGCCACGATCGCCACGGTCGGCCTGGCATTCGACAAGGTGGCCGATCGGACGACGTTTTCGGCCGCCGGTGAGGTCATCAACTACACCTTCTCGGTGAGCAACAGCGGATTTGCCAGCCTCGAAGGACCGGTGGTCGTCACCGATCCGCTGATCGGGGCGGTGAGCTGCCCCGCCGTCGCCACGGTCGGCGACCTGGACAACTTCTTCGATCCGGGCGAGAGCCTGGTCTGTACCGGCAGTTTCACGACCACGGCGGCCAACGTGTCCAGCGGGTCGGTCGACAACACCGCGTTCGCCACGGTCGGCGGATTCGATTCCTTCCCCGATTCGGTCAGCGTTCCGCTGACCACGGCCGACCTGACCCTGGTCAAGGACGGCGTGATCGATGACGGCGGTGATGGTCTGGCCGATCCGGGCGATGTGATCAACTACAGCTTCAGCGTCACCAACACCGGCAACGTCACGCTGAACAACATCACGCTCAGCGACCCGCTCGTGACCGTCAGCGGCGGCCCGATCTCCAGCCTGGCGCCCGGGGCGGTCGATGCATCGACCTTCACCGCGACCTACATCATCACCCAGGCCGACATCGACGCGGGTTCGTTGACCAACATCGCCACCGCCACCTCGAGCGAAGGGGCCGGCGACACCGACACCGATACCCAGTTCTTCGGCATCGGCAGCTGTGCGCTGCCGGGCTCCGACGGCAACGCGACCGGTCTGAGCGGCGTGCTGAACACCTTCTGGCGGCCCAGCGACGGCATCTACAACGGGGCATCGGGCGGCATCGCACTGAACGACCGTCGTGGGCAGCCGCTGCCGTTGATCGAGGGCGACCTCGTACTGGTCATGCAGATGCAGTGCGCCGATCTCGACTTCTCCGACACCCTGTCGTACGGCAACGGTACGGCCGGCGAGCCGGCCAGCGGCTTCTTCGACACGCCGGCCAACTGTCGTGCCGGTGGCTACGAATTCGTCACCGCCGGGCCGGCCAGCGACAACACCTTCCTCGATCTTTCGACGACGCCGCTGGTGGCGTCCTACGAGCAGGCCGCTGCGACGGCGACGAACGGTCGGCGCACCTTCCAGGTCATTCGCGTACCGCAGTACCTGAACGCGCAGTTGGGCGGCCCGGTCACCACCGTCGACTGGGACGGCGATACGGGCGGTCTGGTCGTGCTCGATGTCGCGCTGGAACTGGACCTCAATGGTCAGGCCATCGATGTTGACGGCGCCGGTTTCCGGGGTGGCGGTGGCCTGACCGCCTCGGCTGCCGACCCGATCGAGCGATTCCGCTGGGACGACCCGTCTCGCCATGGGGCCAAGGGTGAGGGCATCGCCGGCACGCCGCGTTTCCTGAGCACCAAGCGCACGCCCGACGACGGCGCGACCGCTGCGGTGATCGATCTCGGTACCGGCTGGGGTGGCTATCCGACCGGGACCGCCAGCAGCGGCGACTTCGCTCGGGGCGCGCCGGCCAACGCCGGCGGCGGTGGCACGTTCTGGAGCGGCAGCTCCGACAACGGTGGCGGTGGCGGCGGCGGCAACGCCGGCGCCGGCGGTCAGGGCGCGGCCGGCTGGCGCAGCGCCGGATACGGCGGCATCCTGGCCGACTACAGCAATCTGCCCGAGAAGAAATGGGGCTTCGGCGGTTCCATCGTGCCGTGGTCGATCCAGCGAGTGTTCCTCGGCGGCGGTGGTGGCGCAGGCGATAACAACTCCAACAGCCTCGCGGTCCAGTCCAGTGGCGCGGCCGGCGGCGGCATCGTGATGCTGCGCGCCGAAACGCTGCTCGGCACGGGGTCGATCTCGGCCCGCGGCGGTCGGGCCACCGACAACCCGTCCAACGATGGCGCAGGCGGCGGCGGTGCCGGTGGCAGCGTCGTGGTGGTCGCGACCAATTGGTCGGCCACGCTCGACGTGGTTGCAACCGGCGGTCGTGGCGGCGACGCCTGGGCGACCGGTACGGCCGCCCATGGCTCGGGCGGTGGTGGCGGAGGCGGTCTCGTGTTGACCACGGCAGCACCGAACCTGGTCGACATCAGCGGCGGTTCGCCCGGCGTCACGACCACCACCGACTCGCCGCCGGGCGGCCCCAGTCACGGCGCACAGTCCGGTCAGGACGGTATCGCGGCGGTCGTCTCCGCCGGCAGCGACGGTCCGGGTGCGTTCGTCGGGCGGACCTGCCGGGCGGACCTGGCGATCATCAAGACCAACCCCGAGAGCCCGCTGCTTTCGGGCCAGGCGACGACCTACACGCTGACCGTGACCAACAATGGTCCGCTGCCGGCCAACGGTGCACGGGTGACCGATACGCCGTCGGCTGGCCTGTCGCTGACCACCGTCAGCTGTTCGGCCTCCGGTGGGGCGGTCTGCCCGGTCGGCCCGCTGGACGTGGTCGATCTGCTCGGCGGTGGAATCGAGATTCCGGATTTCCCTCCCGGGTCCACGATCACGCTGACGGTGGATGCCGTTGTCACGGCAACCGGACTCTGAGGGCGCGACCATGAACCGATACCCGACTCTTCGCATCGTCCGTTCGGCCCTCGTCTCGACCGGGTTGCTGTTCCTGATCGCCGCACCGGCTTCGCCGCTGCTGGCCCAGACATCGGTCACCAACCAGGCCACGGTCACAGCGCCGGCCACGGTCATCGACCCGGACCTGGCCAACAACACCGACGAGATCACGACGCCGGTCGTTCAGCAGGCGCCCGAGCTCAGCCTGGTCAAGTCGATCGTCTCGGGCTCGCCGTATTCGGCGGTCGGCGGAGTGATCCAGTATTCCTTCGAGGTCACCAATACCGGCAACGTGGCGCTGCCCGGGCCGGTGGTCATCGACGATGGCGTGACCGCCAACGAGAGCTGTCCCGCGGTCGGTTCGGTCGGCAACAACGACGGCGTGTTCGATCCGGGCGAGATCATCGTGTGTACGGCCAGCCTGCTCGTCGGCCAGGCCGATCTCGACTCAGGCGCGATTCCGAACACCGCTACGGCGATTGCCGGGGGCGTCACGTCCAATCCGAGCAGCGCGCTGGCCACGGCGATCCAGTCACCGGGCCTGGCGCTGGTCAAGACCGGCGTGCTGAATGACGGCGGCGATGGTATTGCCGATGCCGGCGATACGATCAGCTACACCTTCGCGGTGACCAACACCGGCAACGTCACGATCACCAACATCACGCTGACCGATCCACTGGTGACGGTCGCCGGCGGTCCGATTCCGAGCCTGTCGCCGGGCGCGACCGATTCGACGACCTTCTCGGCCAGCTACACCCTGACCCAGGGCGATATCGACAGCGGAACATTCACCAACATCGCCACGGTCGACGGGTTCGATCCGAACGGCACACCGGTCTCGGACTCCGATACGGACACCCAGCCGCTGACCCGGCTCGGGTCGCTGTCGCTCCTCAAGACCGGCGTGGTCGATGACGGCGGCGACGGCGTGGTCGATGCCGGCGATACGATTAGCTACAGCTTCGCGGTGACCAACACCGGCAACGTCACGCTGACCAACATCACGCTGAACGACCCGCTGGTGGCGGTCTCCGGCGGTCCGATTCCCAGCCTGGCACCGGGTGTTACCGATTCGACCACCTTCACGGCCAGCTATACGCTGACCCAGGCCGACATCGACAACGGCTCGTTCACCAACACGGCAAGCGCCAACGGTTTCGACCCGACTGGCGACCCGGTCGGGGACACCGATGACGATGTCCGCACCTTCGGCAACAGCCCCACCTTGTCGATCGACAAGACCCAGGCCGGCGGCCCCAGCCCGGTGACCGCGGCCGGCCAGACGATCGACTACACGATCGTGGTGGCCAACACCGGCAACGTGACCCAGACCGGCGTCAGCACGACCGACGTGCTGCCGGACGGTACGAACGGCACCCTGAGCGGTCCGGTCGAGTCGATCACGACCGACGGCCAGCTCGAGGTCGGAGAGACCTGGACCTACACGATCAGCTACACGGTCACCCAGGCCGACATCGATGCCGGCGTCGACCTGGTCAACACCGCGACGGTGACGACCACGCAGGTGCCGGGCCCGACCAGCGACACGGCGACCACGCCGGTCG